>NZ_BJNW01000012.1 GCF_006539885.1 Kocuria varians
CCCCCTGACCGCACGACGACGGCGCCGCGAGAGAAATTCTCTCGCGGCGCCGTCGTCGTGTGCGAGGGGGCGGGGCCCGCTGCTCGGCCCGTCAGCGGGTCAGTGGTCGCAGCCGGTGATCTTGTACAGCTTGGCCTCGGGTCCGGTCTGGGCGACGAGCTCGAAGCCCTTCGCGGGGGAGAGGTCGTCGTAGCCGGCGGTGTCGAAGTACGCGAACGGGTTGACCTGGCGGGTCCCGAAGTCCAGGACGTAGGTCACGTGGTGCTTGGCAAGTGCGGGGCAGACCTCGGGGTCGGTGGTGAGCTCGTCCAGGTGGTGGGCGATCACGGACGCCTCACGGTCCGCCACCAGGCCGTTGTGGGGGAAGAGCACCGGGACGTCCGAGATCGCGTAGGCCTGGGAAGCGCCCGTCAAGGGGTTGCCGAAGACCACGTCACCCTCGGGGACGTAGTCCGGCAGCTCCTCGAGCAGCTGCGTCTCCTCCGGGGAGAGCAGGGCATAGGGATGGCTGCCCCCTCCGGCGTACAGAGTTTTGCCGTAGTTCACCATGTCCGTCATGGGCTGGGTCTGGACGAGCTGCCACCCCAGCACCACCGCGATCACCCCGCCAACGACGGCCGTGGTGCGGGCGTGCAGCAGCGGCTGGGTGCGTTCTGCCAGGCGCCGCACCGGGGCCGTGGTGCCCTCGCGCTGCACGAGGTGCGCGGTGAAGCGCCGGAGGTGAGAGGCGATCCAGCGCAGGACGGCCACGGCACCGGCCACGGCGAGGGGCAGGGCGACCACGGGGATCAGGGCCACCAGCCGGTTGGCGTCGTTGTACCAGACACCCGTCCAGTCGTAGCGGAACGGGACATCGCGCGAGGACGCCACCAGGACGTAGAGCCAGACCACGAACGCCCAGGCGACCACGACCCAGCGCGAGGTGTGCCGCAGCATGGCCGCCGCCCCGAGCAGCACCAGGACGATGAGCGCCCACGGGGCGTGCGGTGCACCGGGGTACACGGTGGCCAGCGCCTCGCCGAGGGCCTGCGTCTCGGGGGCGTGCGGCTTCCACGTGGAGGAGTCCTGGGAGGCCCTGGCCGCGAACCAGATCTGCTGCAGCACCAGGAGCATGACCACCAGGCCCACGCCGCCCAGCAGCTTGCGCCACCAGGGCCGGGACGAGCGGAGCAGGCGCCACCACACGGTGACCAGCATGATCCACAGCAGGGCGAGCCCCAGCACCACCGTGGAGGGGTGGGCGAGGCCCATGGCACCGGTGACGGCCAGGATGGTGATCCACAGCGCCAGGGGGGAGCGCAGGTACGGCTCGCGGGACAGCCGCAGGGCGTCCGTGAGGAGCCCGAGCCACAGGGGGAGGAATGCGATGGACATCGCATTCGGGAAGAGGTTGCCGTAGAAGCTCAGCAGGTAAGGGAACGAGGGGAAGCTCGAGGCGAGCAGCCCGGCCGAGACCGCCACGACCGGTCGTGAACCCAGGACACGGGTGGTGAAGTAGAGGCAGCCGAGCACCCACACCGCCCCGCCCACCAGCAGTGTCATGGCGTTGGCGGTGAGGAAGATGGGGAGGTGGCCCGCCTGGGTGAGGAACGCGGCGGTGTCGTGCCACGCCGCGGGGTAGAAGGAAGGCGCCGTTACGCCCAGCCCGCCCAGTTTCAGGGACGAGGCGGTGCCGGTGTCCTCGATGAAGCGCACCGCGTTGTAGTGGAAGTTCGCGTCGTAGGTCTGGGAGATGGCGTCGGGGACCTGGAGGATCAGGTACAGCCGCTGCGTCACGAGGGCGATGCCCACGGCGGCGCCGCACCACAGCCCCACCGTGGTGGTGCTCACCCGCTCCCGCCAGGGGACGGTGCCCGTCCACAGACCCGCGGCGCGGCGTCGTGACGGGAGCATGACGAACCACAGCAGGAGTGCGACGGCGAGGAACGCCGCGGCGACCGTCAGCGGGTTCCAGGGGATGCCTACCATGCCGAAGACGACCGCGGAGGCGCTGAACCCGGCCACGGACAGCGGAACCACGGCGGCGCACAGCAGCAGGCCGCGCAGCCGGAGAACCAGGCCCAGCAGCGTGCCGGGCGCGATCAGGAGCAGCGCCGCCAGGGCGAACGAGGGTAGTGCTTCAAGCCAGCTCAAGGATCCAGGACTCCAGACGGGGAAGGCGGGAGGGTCTGTGCGAAGTTTAGTGGACCGCTCCAACGCAACCGGCCCGCGCGGGCGTGGGGGGGGCGTGGCCCGTGTCCGCCCAGGGGTCTGTGGAACAATGGGGCGCGTGAGTCGAGCCTGGATAGTGATGCCCGTGTACAACGAGGCCGAAGTCGTGGGGGAGGTCCTGGAGAACCTCCGGGAGACCTTCCCGCACGTGGTGTGCGTGGACGACGGGTCCCGGGACGACTCCGCCCAGATCTGCCGTGACGCCGGTGCCGTGGTGGTCCAGCACCCCATCAACCTGGGGCAGGGCGCGGCGCTGCAGACCGGTTTCGAGTACGCGCTGCAGGATCCCGAGATGGACTGCGTGGTGACGTTCGACTCGGACGGCCAGCACCGCGTGATCGACGCCTACGACATGGTGCAGCGGATCCGCAGCGGTGAGGCCGAGGTGGTGCTGGGCTCGCGATTCCTTGACGACCGCACACAGGTGTCCTCCGTGAAGCGTCTTGTGCTGCGCACCGCGGCGTTCGTGTCGAAGTTCACGAGCGGCATGGACCTCTCGGACGCCCACAACGGGCTGCGCGCGATCGACCGCGCCACCCTCGCCAAGCTGCACCTGAAGCAGAACCGCATGGCGCACGCCTCGGAGATCGTGAACCGGTTCGCGGAGATCAAGCCCCGGTGGGTCGAGCACCCGGTGGAGATCATCTACACGGACTACTCCAGGGGCAAGGGCCAGTCCCTGCTCAACGGTGTGAACATCCTGGCCGAACTGTTCGTGAAGTAGCGGAGCGCACACATGACCATCGTGGTTCAGATCGTCCTCATCCTCGGCGTGGCCTACGGCGCGCTCACGCTCGTGCGCGGGGGTGCCAACGCCAAGCACCAGGCCATCCGCCGGCTGGGTGCCGTGGCGTTCTTCGTCTTCGCCGCCATCTCGATCCTCGTCCCGGACCTCGTCACCCAGGTCGCCCGGATCCTGGGGATCGGGCGCGGCACGGACCTCGTGCTCTACGCGCTCGTGATGCTGTTCATGATCTCGCAGTACAGCTCGGCGCAGCGCCGCCGCGCGGAGGAGGTCAACGTCACGCGGCTCGCGCGCCACATCGCCATCGCGGAGGCGGAGAAGCCCTGGGAGCACGACGCCGAGCACGCGGACCGCGCCTCAGTGCGCTCGTTCGTCGCGGCCTCGCCGCTGGGCCGCCCCGCGGAGCAGCCGCACGTGGGACCCGCGGGTCCGGGCGTGGACGCCCGGGGCACCGTCGATTCTGCCGGTGACGACGCCGCCCGCGGCGGTTCCACGGCCGTCTGACCCTTCCCGTGGCGCCCGTGACGGGTGTCACATTCGATGCGGATTCATTCTGCGTCCGAGCATGACGTGCCGTGTCCCCGGCGTCCGCGCACGTCAGGGGGACTTGTCCACAGATCTCGCCCCGCTCGTGTCCGCGGCCGAGAATTTCACCTAGCGTTCCCTCCAGAGTTGACCAGCCAGTAACGGTTCGGGGGAACCGCAGGGGGAGCCATGGCCACCGTCGCCGTCGAGGACGCGATCGGACTGATCGAAGCGGATGTGCGCGAACAGATCCGGCGCAGCGGGTTGGACCCGCTGCGCGAGGTCGAGCCCACGCGCCGGATCGTCGCCGCCGTCGTGGCGGAGTACGACGTCCGGTCCGCGCAGGCCGGTCTGCCGCGGCTCCAGGACCTGGAGGCCGCGCGCAAGACGGTGCTGGACCTCGTGGCCGGCTACGGGCCGCTGCAGCCGTACCTGGACGATCCCGAGGTCGAGGAGATCTGGATCAACGGGCCTGCGCAAAACGGGTTTAGGTTTCTTGGTGTCAGGAGGTTACAACGACCTCACCGGACCCAAGAAGGGCGAGCACCATGAACACCACGGCACCCAAAATGCCCACCCCCGCCGAGATCAAATCCTGGCCCAAGTTCAAAACCTGGACCCTCGGCACCACCCCCGGGCCCACCAGCCACCTGCACCAAACCAAGACCGGCGACTACATGTGGATTTACGGGGGGATGCTCTATGACTCCACAAGTCACACCATCTCGGCCTACTCCATGAAGGACGCCACGGACCGCGAGCGAACTGCCGTGAGCCGTGCCCTCGAGGCCCGCCACCGCCAATGGTTCCAGGGTGACGGAGAAACCACCCGTAACAAGATCCTCAGCGACGAGAACTGGCAGCCCGTGGACGGCCGGGCAGGGGTCTACGTGGTCGCCCTCGCCCGTGCGTGCCCCTTCGGCGGACCAGACACGGGAATGGAACCCGGCGCCGCCAGTGAGATCGGCGAAGACGACGGCCACTTCGAGACGATGCTGGACACCGACGTGGACGGCCTGGACGGCGAGCGCAACGAATCCGAGTTCATCCTCACCCGCGTGTGGTCCCCGGAACACGGGGTGCAACTTGCCCTGCGGATCGAGGACCGGAAAGTGGACGGCCCCGGGCACCCGGTGAACAACCTGGTGGCGTTCCACCAGCGCCTCGGGGAAGAGATCGAACGCCTGCTGCAGGATCACCCGGAGCAGGCCGGGTACTGGTCCGGGGAGTAGCCAAGTAACAGGGGACACCAGGGGATAAGAGAGCGGCCCTCAGCGTCATGCTGAGGGCCGCTTCTTCATGGGGCGAGGGTGGTTCTACAGGCCAGACGTAACGCCGGCGTACTTCCCGTCCGGCAGACGGCCGGTAGCGATCATCACGCCGTCCGCGGTGTACATGGCCACGAGGTCAATGTTCTTCGCCTGCGGGGTGCCAGTCAGGGACTGGATCCTTGATTGCATGACACTGGGGGCGTAGTTCTCCGTCGCCGTAGCGCCTTGATTAGTGCGGAGTCGGATGATGTAGTCGTCTCCCTCCATCCCCTCTGACTCGACAATGGAGACGCCCTGCGATTCGTCCTCGGCAGCGTCTGTCTCTGCGGGTGCCGCGGGAGCTTCTACTGCGCCTGTGGGTGCGGTTTCGGGGGTCTCAGCTTCGGCGGGTGGTGCGGTCTCCATAGCCTGCGCTTCGGTGGTCTCGGCTGCTTCCGGGGTGGGCGTGAACGACTCAGCAGACGGAGTGGCCGTGACGGTGACGGTCGCCGTGGGTGCCGGGTCCTGCTGGGCGCCACACCCGGTGAGAGCGAGAGCCGCGGCGGCAAGGGTCAGGGGGAGGGCATAGCGGTGCATGGGGGTGCTCCAGGGCTAGTTTCGGGTGGGGTCTTTGAGGTGCTGCTCGAGCTTGTACGCACCACCCCAGTACAGGGTCTTCACGCCCACTTCGCCGCGCTCGCCGATGGTGATGACCTCGATGCGGGTGAAAGCCCGCGGGAACCACCACCCCAGGGCCAGGACCACAAGGACCGCGAAGAACCGGAGGACCAGGAAAGCGAGGACGACCACGGCGACGACCCACAACGCGTGAACGGTTAGGGCCACTGGCCATGCCGCAGTGAGGGGTTGCCCGGTTCGTACGTAGGCCTTGAACGGGCGTGTGGCGAGCAACTCGGCCTTCCCCGTGGAGGTCCGCTTAGTGATCTCCCGGGTGAGGATCTGCTCCCGCTGCTCAGCCGGCAACGTGTAGGGGACCGCGCTCATGAGGTGTCCTTAGCACTGGGGGTTGCTTCCGCTAAGTATTCCCGCCCCAGAGCCTGATACAGGTTGGGGCGGGAATGTTACCTGGGGGTCAGTGCGCGCCCCGCAGCTCACGGGTACCGTGCCGGTTTGCCGCCCGGCGCTCCCGCTGAGCCAAGAACCGCTCCAGTTCGGCCTTGATGACCGCCGCGTCCTGGGCCGTGTTCGCGGACACCTGCACGTGCATGCTCTGGTCGATCACATCCCCGTGCCGGACGTTGGACGCACTGCGAGCGCCGGGCACCTCCCCGGTGCGGTGGATCTGGCGGAGGGCTGGGAGCATCCCCGGGCGGGAGGTTACGGCTTCGGGCATCACGTACTCGTTGCGGTGCACCAGGCCCGCCACTGCACTACCCGCACCCATGCCGGTGAACCCGCCCTTGCGGTACCCGGACGTGTTGCCCATGTACTGCAGCAGAGTGTTGTCGTCGGCCTTCACCGGTGGGGTGAGGTTCGACAACCGGTCCGTGACCGCGGCCTTGTAGTTAGGGAACGCGGCGAGTGTGTCGCTGTCGGACACCCCGGCCCGGTGAGCGTCCCCGAGGATGGAGTTCCAGCGTTGCCCCGCGCCAGGGGTGCCCACCAGGCTGGCGAGCGCATTGTCCTGTTCGGTGAGACTGTCGAACGCTTTGTCCCACCCGTCCTTGTACTCGGGGATCGCACCGAAGGACCCGTAGTGGAGGATTTTGCCGGCCCCGTGGCCCAGCCAACCGGTGGCCTTGTCACCCCACCCCATGTTCTGCTTCTTGTTGATGACGTCGCCGATACCGTTGACCCCGGACATAGTGCCACCCAGGATGGACCCGTTCTTGTTGGCCCAGTCCTTGCCCTTCATCTCGGCGTTCACATCACCGCCGGTGGCGATGCTGTTCTCCGCACCCGAGGGGTTCAGGTCCGCGTTCAGCTTGTTCAGGCCCTCCATGCCAGCCCCCGCGGCGGCGAGACCACCCGCGGCAGCGGCGGCGAGACCGAAGTTCTTGGCGAGACCCTTCGCGGAGAACGCGCCCCGGTCCATCTTCCGGGTGGTATTGCCGAGCATGTCGGTGAGCCCGCCAAGTTGACGGGTTGAGGACTTCGCGTGCCGGCCGGTGGAGCGGAGCTCCCCACCGAAGATGCTGGTGAGGGCTGTGGCCCCACGGCTGCCCAGGAGCGCCTCGACCACACCGCCCACACCACGGCGCCCGGCGAAGAACCCGAGCAACGCTGTGGCCGTCTTCACGGACCGGTAGGCGGTGAACGCCGCCCCGCCTGCGGCGATCAAGGGGATCAGCACGGGCAGGGTGGGTTTGAGGACCTTCAGCAGGATCCCACCGAACTCGCCGAGCACGGACAGTGCGGGCTTCATACTGTTCACCGACTCCTTGGCGACCTGCAAGAACTCGGTGAGGTCATCGGTCATGGGGGAGAGGAACGCTTCCCCGGCCTGGGACAGGCTGGACGTGAAGTTCGTGAACGACCCCTTCAACGTCCCAGCAGCCTTCTCCGCGCCGCCCTCCGAGTTAGCGGCAAGCGCTGAGAACACGTCGTCCGCAGACACCTGCCCCTTGGACACGAGGTCCTGGACCTGGGACTTGTCCACACCCTTCTGCTTCGCGATCCAATCCATCATGGGGATGTTGCGGTCCATGAGCTGCATCATGTCGTCGCCCTGGGCTTTGCCCTTGGCTTGAATCTGCTTCAACGGCAGCGCCATCTCTTCGAGGGACATGCCGTAGGTCGCGGACGTGTCGATAGCGCCCTGCAGCGCGTCATGGACCTTGGACTGGTCCATGCCGGAGGAGATCAGCCCGGACCCGAGAGCGGCAATAGAACCGGTGGAGAACGGGGTGTCCTGGGCGAGGCCCTTGAACTGGCCCATCATGTTCCCGCGGTCCTTGTCGGACATGCCCATGGTTTCCATGACCACATCAGCCTGCTGCACATCCGCGATACGCTTGGCGCCACCGGCCAACGCCATGCCACCCACGAGCGCGCCGCCCATCTTCGCTTTGGACCCCATGCTGCTGAGCGTGTTCTCAACTTCGGAGACAGACCCGGCGGTGCGGCGCACGATGGAGTCCATCGCCGAGTTCCAGTCCTTCGCCATGCCTTGGGCGCGCACGAGCCCGGTGGCCCGGTGCATCCGGCGGGAGGAGCGGTCCACGCTGGTCGCGGTCCGCCCCCATGCGCCGCTGAGGAATCCCAGGTCAGCGGCCCCACGGGTCGCCATGGACTGCAGGGCGCTCGCGGTCCGGTTCGCTGAGGACCGTGTGGCGCCCAGTTCACGGTTGGCGCGCCGCCCGTGTGCCTGGATCGCCTGCGCGGTGGCCTGCGCGGCCTTGGACTGGGCGCGTGCACCGCGTTCGGTGGCCCGGGTGGTGTCCTGGGTAGCGCGGGCCCTGCGACGCTCACTGCCGGCCACGGTGGTCGCGGTGTCCCGGGCGGTCTTGGCGCGGCGCCGTTCGGACTGCTCCACCCGTTTGTTCGCGCCGTCGGTGGTCTTGGCCGCGTTCTCGCTGGCTTTGCCGAGGTCCTCCACAGCCTTTTTGGCTTTCGTGGAGGGGCCGGTGAGCCGGTCGATGAACTCGGCGACGAATGTCATCCGTGAGTTGCCCAAAAGGAGGTCCGTTCAGAGTCGTTCCGTGGTCAGAACAACCCTCCCGTGACGCGGCAGGGGAGTGGGGGACGGGGCCAGGAGTCACCCTGATTGGCGCCGTCCCAGGTGGCTCTAGGGTGTCTACATGGACTTGATCAACTACCTGACATCACTGCCTTGGGGGCGCATCGCGTCCGTAGCGATACCTCTCCTGACCGTCACGTATGGACTCCTGAACTCTTCTCGAGCACGATCCACCTTGGAGGAGGGCATCAAGGTCTACAACTCCTTGCCAGTCGAAGAGCAACATCGGGTGCTCCCCCTGTTAGAGCAACACGTGGACAGGTACTTCGATGATCTGGATAACCGAGCCACACGGGAGGTAGACGGCGCGACGATCGCAGCGTTGGTAGTCGTGGCCTTTGGCGGCGCCGCTCTTCTGTGGGCGTCCTCTTGGGCAGCGCATGCAGTTAGCTGGGTCTTCTGGATCGCGTTCGGAGTGGTGCTGCTACTGACTGTGGCCCTGCTACTTGCCGGGTCCCAGCAGATATTTCGCACACAGGGGGATTCGAAGGGCCGCGGTAAGTAGCGGGCCTACCGTCCCAGTACTTGCCGCACGGTGGACGCGTGCCAGGTGCGCCCGGTGGCGGTGGGGATGCTCTCATCGTTGAGGGCCGCGGCGATCTTGGCGTAGGACAGGCCGGCGGTGCGCTCGCGGTGGATCCGGTCCACAGTGGCCTGGGGGAGCGCAGACGGGCGGCCCATGTGCTTGCCGGTGGTGGCTTTGATCTTGGCCATGCCGTCACGGGTGCGCTCGGCGATCTTCTTCCGCTCCATCTCCGCGAACGTGCAGGTGACCTGAGCCATGGCCGCGCCGGTGATGGTGGACGTGTCGATCCCCAGGTCCAAGCAGATCAACGCCCAGTGCTGCCGGGTGGCGGTCTCGAGCAGGCCGGCGAAGTCCGCCACGGAGCGGGAGAGTCGGTCGAGCTTGGACACGGCGAGCGCATCAGCCTTCCCGGCTTTGAGGTCCGCGAGGGCTTGGGCGAGCACTGGGCGGTTCTTGAGTGTCTTGGCGCTCGCCGCGTTCTCGCGTCGCAGGTCGAGCTCCCAGCCCAGCCGGTCCGCTTCGGCTCGGAGGGCGGCGATCTGCACCTCAGGGCCAATATCCTGCTTGCTGGTGGAGACACGGACGTAGCCGATGACGTGCAGACGGGGGGTGGTCATGCCCTAATCATACATAAAGGGAACCCTTTATGTATGGTTTGTGCGGTAGCCCATCACGAAACCTTCCACACCGGCGCGGGTGGCCCGGTCCACCGGGTCCGCATCATCGGCAGGCAGCGCGGCCAACATGCCTGCAAGTGCGTCCACTGTCGTCGTGGCATCGTCCTCGGTCATCGCGTGGAATGTCTCGGTGATCGTGGCCATCTGTTGATCCTCTCAGAGGTCCTGAGTGGCTTGGGTATCCGTGGGGCGGGCGCCAAGCCTGTACCCGTACACGAACCCGTCCAGGCGGGCGCGTGTGAGCTGCTCCTCGAGGTCCCCGGGGGTGCCCTGGGCCTGGAGCAGGATTGCCTCTATCTCGTCCACGAGTTCCGCGAGCTCATCGTCTGTCGCCATTGCGCTCTGTGAGAGGCCGGCCGCTGCCAGGTCTTCGGGTGTCATGCTCGCGCTCCTTCAAGATGCCGGTGGGCGGGTCCTGTCCAAACCCGCCCACCGGGGTGTTCGTCCTGCTGCTGATCCTACGCGGCGGCGTCTGGGGTTGGTTCCGGTGTGCACCGCCGCTGGTCCTCACGCGCCGCTTCGACCCCGGCCTTCACAGCACGCGCCTGCCACGACACGGGTACCTCCTGACCGGCGGACCGCGCACGGGCACGCTCAATGCCCACATCCTCGAACACCCGGTCCGCCAGGTCGCGCAGGTCACGAGCGAGGCGGTAAGGATCTGGGTCCGGGTAACCTACTCCGTCGAGCTTGACCAGGAGGGGGGACTTCACCCCGTCGGGTGCCGTGTTGCCGGGTCCGTAGAACGGGATCTCCCCATGCTCGGCCCGGACCGCGGCCTGCAGCTCGGACCATGCGTCGGAGGCCGCGTAGGCGCGCCGCAAAAGGTCCTCCATGGCCGCACGCACCCCGGTGGTACTGAGGTCCGCCTGGGTGGCCTTCGCGGCCTCTACGAGCTCACGGTGGCGGGCTCGGGCCTTCTCCTCGTCCACGGTGGACTGTTCGGCGTCAACGGCGGTATGGGCGCGCTGGACCCGCTTGGCCTTGATCCCGAGGTCCCCTTGGGTGCCGGCCAGTTCCAGAGGGTCTATGTCCTCCCCGGACACTGCCCGGTCCTCGAGTGCGGCGAGCGCGGCCGCGGCGGTCTGGTGGGCCTGGGTGGCCTGTTCGAGGGTGGTCTGGGCTTCTCGCAGTCGTCGTTCAGCTCTGGTGCTCATTGTTCTTCTTTCTCGGGGTGGGGTAACGGGTGTCATGCTTCAGCCACGTTTTCGCGGTGGTGGCCTGTGTGGCCTTGTGGAGGGTTTCGAGGTCCGGGCGGCGGTACACGGTGCCGTTGACCCAAAACTCGATTGCGCTGGGTCGCCCCAGGCCCACAAGGGGCACCCCGGACGGGCCCTCAGGGTCCGCCCCTCCCGTGAACGGGGGGAAGGTGCCGCACTCGGTGAGGACCCTGGCGTGGAGCTCGTCCCATGTGGCGATGTCCTGGACGCCTTCTCGGAAGTAGTCCTCAATGGCCTTGATGAGGGGCATCCCGTAGGACCCGAACCGGCGCATGCCCTCCACCGCGGCCACGAGGTCAGGGCTGGGCGTCATGGGTGGTGCCGTCCAGGGGACGGAGGTAGTCGGCCACGGCGAGCCGGATGAACCCGGCGCGGCTGGTGCCGGTCAGCGAGCGCAGGGTGTCCATCCGGCGGACCATGTCGGGAGGCATGCCCACGGGCACGCGGTGCAGTTGTTCCATCGTCACAGGCCTACCGAGTCGGCCCACTTGTCGAAGGCGACGTCCTCGGCTGACGCGGTGCGGTAGTTCCGGGACACAGAGAGTGCACACTCGATAGCGGTCTCCGCGATCCGGGCGCTGTTCCCGCGCTCGCCGAACTTGAGGGTGGTGAGTTCGGTCCAGAGCGCCCGCCCAAACTTCTCGAAGTCCGGTGGGTTCTGGGGGTCAAGCTTGGCCATGGGGCCCCTCCTGGGAGGTCACGCCCCGCGGCCGAGTGCTGCGGGGCTGTTGGTGCCACTGTGGTGCCAAAACGGTGCCGAGTGGTGCACGGCGGGCGATGTCACCGGGACCGGCAAGACAGTGAGCGTGCCGGGGGGTCACTGCTGGTGACCCCCGCCCCTGGCCCATACCCTGCGGATCGTGCAGGGTTTCCACCAGGTGGCGCCCCATACCCTGCGGATCAGGAGGGGTACCCGCACTGGGGGTGCCCCTCACGCGGCCGTAGCGGGCCGTCTGCGGCGTTTACCCGGCACTGAGCCACTCATGGCCGTGAACCGTTCCTGAGCCAGCAGGAGGCGCCGCCTAAGGTCCGGGAGCGCGTGCTGGGGGATGAACACGACCCCGGTACCGCCGTCGAGTTCGAGGCCGTTCAGGGACCCGCGGCGGGTGAGCTGGGCGCGGACCTCGTGCGGGTCCGCAGGGGCGAAATCGGTAAGTCCATTGCGCGAAAGTTTTTGCCCCTCCGCGGTCTCTTGTGGCCCAGGGGACGCCAGTCCATTGCACGCCATTGCCGGGGTCGTTTTGCCGGGGGCGGCAGCTCCTGTGGTGACGAGTTCCGCGGACTGCTGGGCCGCGCTCGTGGGGTCCTGTGGCCGCGGTTTGTTACTGTCCTGTGCGTTGCTCTGGTGGGTGCTCATGGGGTGTCCTTCCGGTGCTGGTGGAGTTGGTGTTGGAGTGCGCGGTTGAGGTGCTGGAGTTGCATGTTGCGGGCGTCGAGGGACCGGACGAGGTCCTGCAGGTCCGCCTTGGTCTTGGCGTTGGTGAGCATCTGTTCGACCCGGCGGTGGTGGTAGTCCTGCTCGTTTGTGTCCTGCGCGGTGAATGCTTTCTGCTGTTCCATGAGGTGTTCTCTTTCTCGTACCCCCTGACTCTCGGGTGGGCCGGAGTCAGGGTTGAGTCAGGGGTTGAGTCAGGGTTGAGTCAGGGGGCCTGACCCCTGAAAGTCAGCGGATAGTCAGGGCGAGTCAGGGCTGAGAGTCAGGCCCCCTGACTCTCCCGGGCCCCCCTTAAGGGGGCCGGGAGTCAGGCCACCGGTCAGGACGACCAGTGAGGGAGGCCGTAGCCCTTCTTGTTGTCGTGGAGAACCTGCTCGGAATCGACAAGCTCTCTTAGCGCCTGAGTGACGGTTGGCTGGGATCCTCCGACCTTGCTGCGGATGCGGTCCCGCCCCTGCCATTCGCAGACGGTGGCGAGGTAGTCGAGGATCTGCTCCCCCTTGGCATCTGCGATCTTCTCGGGGGTGAGGTGCCCCAGGATGGTGAGGGTCCGTCCCTGTACCGCCAACCGGGTCTTGGGCATGCCCTCGATCCGCCCCATGGTCTTGAGGAACCGGGGCGCGCCTGGTTCTTCTCCCTCACGCATCAGCGTCCACACTGCAGAGCAGGACCCGAGGAACGCGGAGGCACCACGGGCGCGCTCGCCGTTGTGCCCGGCGTGCATCGTGACCATGGATTCCTGACCGCCGAGCTCCCGCACGAACTCGTCCCAGGCCGTGAGCAGCCGCTGCACGTCACTGTTGGAGTTCTCGTCCAGCCCGAGCGAAGCCAGCAGCGGCCCCACGGGGTCGAGGATGTACGTGTGGGCGCCGCCGTACCGGTTCACCAGCTCGGCGCGCACAGCTGGGTTGGTGAAGTCGAACCCGGAGCCCAGCCCGTTGAGCAGCACGGTCTCCACCTTGTGGGTGTTGGTGATCCCAGCATCCTCGTACCAGTCCAGGAGCATGTCCTCGGTCATCTCGAAGTCGAACACGACGACCGCGGGGCCCTCGCAGTCGGGGACGGCCTCGGTGGTGTACTTCCCGAGGAACTGCCCGCCGTCCACTAGTGCCCGGACCACGTTGGTGGTCATCGTGGTCTTGCCCGCCTTGGGCGCCCCAACGAGGTTGATGCGCCCCCCGGCGGGCCACATGTCTTGGATTCGCCAGCGGGGACGCGTGCGGGGCGCTGCGAGCCGGTCCGCGAGGTTGGACAGGGCCGGGAGTTCCGAGACTGTGGAGGACTCGGCCGCGATCCGTCGGCGCGCCTCCTCACGGATCTGCATGCGCTCCATCTCGTTGACGACCATGCGTTCGCGGGCAACGGCCGGGTCTTCAAACTCGGCGCTCTCCGGGAAGTCGGCGAATGGTTCTACGGTCATGCTGCTGCGCCCCCTCGGGTGCTGGCGCCCCTTGGGGTGGCTGCTGATCGGATGGTTCTGATGGCCTCGGCCTGGGGAAGACCGGCTGTTTCGGCGGCGTGGAGCAGAGCGGTGGCGTACTCCTGGGTCAGCAGCCCGTCCTGCGCGAGCTGCCAAGCCGCCCAGTTGAGCGTCGAGTTGCGCTGCCCCTCGGGAGCGGTGGACACAGTGCGGAGCAACCCGGCCACACGACGGTCCGCCTGCGAACGTGTGGGAGGGGCCACGGGCATGGGGCGGCGCTGTGCGGGCTCCTGCGGGGCCAGCATGTCGTGAAGCCACTGGGGGAGGGGTAGGAGCTTCCCAGGGTCTCCTGCTGGCGTGTAGGTGCCTTGCTTGAGGTTGGTCCCGGGCCCGCAGGCGTAGCCACCGCGGGCGCGCACGTCGACCTGCCATTCCACTCCGGTGCGGTTTCGGATCCGTGAGCCAACCGGGGCGCGGAAGTACAGGTGCAGCCCTCCGCTCGGTGTGGTCACAGTGAACGTGTCGAACATGGACACGTTGGGGGAGTGGCGGGACCAGAGGTCCGCGAACACGTCCACCCCGTCACGGATCCCGGGCCGGTCCCACTCAGGAGGAGGGGTGGAACCATGAGAGTCACAGTCGATCACCACCAGCCCGGAGCGGCCGCACGCGATACCCACGCCGGCATCCTTCGGCCACCGGTCGAGCTGGGCGGGGGCCACGGTGGACCGCTTCTCCCAGTCCGTAATCGCCGGCCGCTTCTCACCCGGGATCAACGGCAACAGGTGGAAGCCGTGAATCGCGAGCGCGTAAAGGTGATCGCGGGTAGACTGGTGGTGGTTCGGAAGATCGTTCTTCGAGGCCCCCAGGTCGCCCGCCTGGGGGTTCTTCTTTGCCGTCATGCTGCGGCACCCCCACGGGTCTCCACGGGGCGCAGGAGCCCGGCGAGCGTGGCCTTCTGGGCGTCGTTGAGCGGGGGAGCTTCGGCCACGAGGCGGGCCACGTAGGCGTCCAGGTCCGGTGTGCCGAACTGTCCGCGGATGACGTTGCTCATGCGGCCACCCCCTCGTTAAGGGGCGAGGTGTTGGCCCACAGGATGCGGACCAGCTCATCACGCTGGGCAGCGGTGATGGAGTAGTCGCCGGTAGTGGCTTGGAGGATGGTGGCCTTGAGATTGGCGGCCACGAGGTCACGCCGGGCATCGGAAAGCCGGGCGGTATCAGAAGCGGCGAACCGGGAGAGGGCCCCGAGGCGGGCCCGCGCTCGCTGTGGTGTTTCGATAGACATCAGACGCTGATCCTTCGCAGGATTCGGGCACAACGAATCGAGCCACGATTTTCAGCGGCTCAAAATTCGTGCATTGCGTCTGACGTCTTGTCATGCCCTCGCACGCGGACATGTGAGCAACGTGCCTACTGCTCACGGGATAAGCATATCATGCCTGGAGTGTCAAGCACGCTTCTCTGTGAGGATTGCGGGTAGCTCTCGCAACCGGGACACGTCCACCCGTGCGCGCTCGCCGTGCGAGACGTTGCGGGCGACCAGGTCCAGGAACACGTACATGCCCAGCTTCACGGGAGCGAGAACCACCCGGCGGCGGCAGGTAGGGCACTGGAACTCCACCTTGCCCACGCTCATGCCAGGGCCCACCCTGCCGGGATCCTCCATGTTGAGATCCGTGTAGTCGTTGGGGGCGTAGTCGATAGCGTCGCCCCGCTTCGAGGTCACCTCGTCCTGCTGCTTGTGATCGAACATGCGGGCCTGGGGGACGAACCGCGGACGGCCGTGGGCTGTGATGGGCGCATCCCAGAACACCAGGGACGCCGGCACGTCCTCCCCGGACATGACCTCAGCCCACCGGCCCCGGCCCAGCTCCCGGGACGGGTGCTGTCCGCCATCGGTGCAGCGCACCAGCAGTTCGCCCTCGGACGCGGGCAGTTTCGGGGTCACGAAGTAGCTGCCCTCGTGCAGGTAGGTCCGTTCGGAGTTGTCCCATGCGGGGGTGATCTCCATGCTCATGCCTTCCATTCGATCTTCACGGATTCGGGGTCTCGTCCCCGCCCCGGCCCGGCGGGCAGGATGGTCACGGTCATCAGGGTGTCCACGATCTCCCGCTTCACCAGCAGGGTGGCGTCCTCCCAGCGGGCCACCGCATCCTCACCGGCTATCGCGGCCGCGGCGCTCGCCGGTGTCAGGTCCGCCAACTGTGCCCGGGCCCTCTCCAACTGGGGGCGGACCCCAGCGGTGATCCTGGACAACTGCTCACCAGTGATCGTGCCCGCCGTGAACAAGTCCGCGGCCTCGGACAGCTTGGCCTCAAGCGCCTCGGCCTGCGAGCGCAGATCGTCCCCCCGGGCTGGATCCATCGTGGGGAGCGTCTCGAGGACGTCAGGCTGCTGCAGGCGCCCCAGGATCGCGCCCTCCACCACGGCGTCCACCAGCCCCATGGAGCGGGCCACCCTGGTGCAGTCCCGGCACCCGTAGGACGGGATGTTGTGGCGCCCTCGTGGCTTCAAGTAGCGCATCTTGCCGCCGCACCGCCCACATACGGCGATCCCCGTCAACAGGTAGGCGGGGGTGGTGCCGTGCTGCACCCGGCGCACCGGGTCTGCCAGGAGCGCCCGTACCCGGTGCAGGTCGTCTTCGGTGATGAGCGGTTCAATCACGTCGGAGGGGAACAGCTCACCCTTGTGCTCGCGGAGCCCGGCGTTCGCGGCCCGGCGAAGCGTCTGGCGGACCGTCCCGGTGCTCCACGGGTTGCCCCGCTGAGTGGGTAACCCCTCCGTGTTCCAACGCAGGGCGATGGACCGGACCGATTCACCGGCAAGCAGTCGTGATACCCCGTCGCGGATCTGCTCCGCCTCGGGCGCATACGCCACGTCACGGCTCCCTGCGCGGCGTCCCTGGTCGTCGTAGACCCGGCGCCACCCGAACGGGCACAGCCCATTAGGGAGGCCCTGCTCGGCCCGTTCACGCTGCTTACGGCGGATACGTCGCGCCATCTGGTCCGTCTCATGCCGCGCCACACTGCCCTTGATACGGGCCGTCATTCGGCCTTGTGGAGTTGCAAGGTCGATCTCCCCGCCGATGGACACCAGCGCGATGTTGTGGGCGTCGGCGAGGTCGATCACGTCTTCGAGCTCGCGGGGTGTGCGGGTGAGCCGGTCAACGTCCCACACGATGAGCGCGCCGGCGATCCCGTTGGCGAGGTCCCGGAGCATCTGCTGGTACTGGGGACGGACCTTCGCCCGGGTGGCGGAGGTGTCGTTCTCCACGTACTCATGGACCACGGCCCACCCGCGGGCGCTCGCGGCCTGCCGACAGTCCTCGAGCTGACGGTTCACACCCAGGCTTGTGCCCTCAGCGTCACGGCTGATGCGGGCGTAGATGACAGCGTCCATGTAAGAGATTCTAGCTCAGTCTTGACACCGAGCGAGGTCTACGTGGCACGCGGGGGAGAGTCGGAGCTGACGAGTCTCGTCCTGGAGGAGCCCCAGGTCCGCACCCTCGTGGAGCGGATGCTGAAGTCCTCCGGGCGTCGGCTGGACCTGAGCTCACCGTTCGTGGACGCCTCCCTGCCGGACGGCTCCCGGCTGCACGTGGTCATCCCGGACGTGACCCGCGCGCACTGGGCCGTGAACATCCGCAAGTTCGTGGCGCGCGCCCGCAGGCTGCAGGACCTCGTGGGGCTCGGCTCGCTCACGGTGCAGGCCGCGGAGTTCCTCCACGCGGCCGTGGACTCCGGGCTCAACGTGCTCGTCTCCGGTGCCACGCAGGCCGGGAAGACCACGCTGCTGAACTGTCTGTGCGCGGCGATCGGCCCGCGCGAGCGGGTGGTCACGGTCGAGGAGGTCTTCGAGCTCCAGGTGGCGCTGCGCGACGTCGTCGGCATGCAGTGCCGCCAGGCCAACCTGGAGGGCACGGGCGAGATCCCGCTGCGACGGCTCGTGAAGGAGGCCCTGCGGATGCGCCCGGACCGGCTCGTGGTCGGCGAGGTGCGCGAGGCGGAGAGTCTGGACATGCTGATCGCCCTGAACGCCGGGCTGCCCGGGATGTGCTCCATCCACGCCAACTCCGCGCGGGACGCCGTCACCAAGCTCTGCACCCTGCCGCTGCTCGCGGGGGAGAACATCAGCAGCGCGTTCGTGGTTCCCACCGTGGCCTCGTGCTTCGACATGGTGGTGCACTGCCACCGCGGAGCCACGGGGCACCGCTACGTGGCGGAGGTGCTGGCCATCGGCAACCGGGTGGAGAACGGTGTCATCGAGACCTATCCGGTCTTCCGGCTGGAGGACGGCGCGCTGCGGTGCGTGGCCTCCGAGGTGCCCGCCGCGGAGAAGTTCCGCCGCGCGGGTCACGACCCCGCCGAGCTCATCCGGCAGGACGGCGCACACGACGCCGCAGCGGCTGTCCCCGGGATCCGCGGCGCCCCGACCACGCCAGTGTTCCGGGACCGCGAGGCGGTGTCGTCCCCGCAGCCCGACGAGAAGGCGCGGTCGAGCGCACCGGCAGGTCAGCGCTCCCGCCAACGCACGAGGAGCGGGGCCAGGGAGGAACGCATCGACCGCCCCGCACCGGGCACACGCGCGAGCGGGCACCGTCCAGCGGGGAGGAGATCGTGAGCGCGCTGCTCGGGGCGCTGCTGGGGGTCGGGGCATTCCTGGTGTGGTGGTCCTGCTGGACCCGCCCGGAGACGGGCCGCACGCGGCACGCACGCACCGGACGGCTGCGCACGCTCCTGCTGCAGGCGGACCTGCCGGGGCTGTCCCCGGTGGCGTTCGCCGGACTGAGCCTGCTGCTCGCGACAGTGTGCGGTGTGCTCGTCCTCGCGCTGACATCGGCGGCCGTCTTCGGTCTGTGCGTGTTCCTCGTGGCCCTGTTCGTCCCGTGGGGGTTCGTGCGCCACCGTGCCAGGCGGCGCACCGCGGTGCTGCGAGAGGTGTGGCCGGACGTCGTGGACCACCTGCGCTCCGCCATCCGCGCCGGCATGGGTCTGCCCGAGGCACTGATGCAGCTGCAGTACCGCGGCCCGGAGCCCCTGCGCCCCGCGTTCGCCCGGTTCGCGGCGGACTACCGGGCCAGCGGTCAGCTCCACGGCTCGCTCACGATGCTCAAGCAGCGTCTCGCGGATCCGGTGGCGGACAACATCGTGGAGGCGCTGCGGGTCACCCGTGAGGTGGGTGGCACGGACCTCGGCCGTCTGCTGGGCACGCTCTCCGAGTTCCTGCGGGAGAACGAGCGCACGCGCAGCGAGCTCGAGGCCCGCCAGTCGTGGACGGTCAATGCGGCGCGCCTCTCGGTGGCCGCGCCATGGCTGATCCTCGCCCTCATGGCCACGCAGCCAGCCGCGGTCCAGGCCTACAACACCGTGGCCGGCGCGGTCGTGCTCCTGGGTGGGCTGGCCGTCTCCGTCGTCGCCTACCAGCTGATGCTCCGGCTCGGCGCGCTGCCGGAGGAACGGCGGGTGCTGCGATGAACGTGCCCCTCACCTCGGCGCTGCTGGGCCTGGTCCTCGCCCTCGGCCTCTGGATGGTCCTGGCCGCGGTCAGAGCCGTGGGAGCCCCCACCTTCGCGGAGCGGATCGCCCCGCAGCTGCGCGCGGCCGAGCTCACGACGGCGCTCGGCGCCCCGTCGCTGTCCTCCCGCCGCGGGCGCGGCCGGTCACTCACCGGGGCGGCCGGGCACGCGGTCGTGGAGTGGCTGCTCGAGCGCGCCGCTCCGCTGTTCTCCGGCACGGACCTGCTCGCACGCCGACTAGTGCGCAACGGCTCCCGCCAGGACGTGGTGGACTACCGGGCCGAGCAGGTCCTGTGCGCGGTGGGCTGCGCCGTCCTCGGCGTGCTCGCGGGGATCGCGCTGGTGCTGCGCGCGGACGTGAACGCGGCCATCGTGGCCGTCGGCGCCGTCCTCGGTGCCGGGGCCGGGGTCTGGGCGCGCAACGGCCTGCTCCGGCGCAGCATCCGCCGCCGGGAGAAGCGCATGCTCGCGGAGTTCCCGGCGGTCGCGGAGCTCATGGCGCTCGCGGTGGGGGCGGGGGAGTCCACGGTGGGCGCCCTGGAGCGGGTGTGCCGCGTGGCGGAGGGCGAGCTCGCGGGGGAGTTCCGCGCGGTCCTCGCCCAGACACGGGCCGGCTCCGGTCTGACGACGGCGCTGCAGGACTTCTCCGCCCGGACGGACGTCGTGGCCCTGGGGCGCTTCGTGGACGGGATCGTCGTGGCCATCGAGCGTGGCACCCCGCTCGCGGACGTGCTGCGGGCCCAGGCCCAGGACGTCCGCGACCACGACAAGCGTGTGCTGATGGAGGTGGCGGGGAAGAAGGAGATCGCGATGCTGGTCCCCGTGGTGTTCTTCATCCTGCCGCTCAGCGTGGTGTTCGCCGTGTTCCCCGGACTGGCCGTACTCAACCTCGGGTTCTGAGAGGACCCGCAGACCTCAACACGTCGAAGGAGACGATCATGAAACACCTGGTGCGCTGCCACACGGCCGTGCTGCTCCTGCTGGGGGCGGTCCTCCCTGCCCTGTTCACTCGCCCCGGAGCTGGTGCTCCCGGCCACGGGGAGAACGCCGACCACCCCGACCGCGGGGACGTTCCCGGCTGGGTGATGCTCACGCTGATGTCCGCCGTGCTCGTGGCGGGACTGCTGCTGATCGCGCGCCCGGCACTGGAGGGGCTGTTCCAAGATGCCATCGACCGCGTCTCGGGCCTCTGATCCGCGGGAGCACCCCGACGCCGGCAACGCCGTGGCGGAGTACGTCATGGTGCTGGCGCTGGCCCTCGTGCTGTTCGGGATGGTCCTGCAGGTGGGGTTCGCGCTGCACGTGCGCAACACGCTGATCGACGCCGCGGCCTCCGGGGCGCGGTACGCGAGCCTCGCGGACCGCACGGATGCGGACGGGGTGGAGCGGACCCGGGGCATCATCGTGGACACCGTGGGTGGGACCTACGCCCAGGACGTCACCGTGTCCCGCACGAGCGTGGGAGACCTCCCGGCGGTCGAGATCCGCGTGGTCGCTCCGCTGCCGGTGGTGGCAACACTGGGACCTCCTGCGGCGCTGGAGGTGAGCGGACATGCCGTGGACATGGTCTCGTGACACCACGGCCGCGGCACGGCACGGTGAGGACCCGGACCGGGGGAGCGCGATCGTGGAGTTCATCGGTCTGGGACTGCTGCTGCTCGTCCCCGTGGTCTACCTGGTCGTCACCGTGGCCCGTGTGCAGGCGGGGTCCTTCGCGGTGGTCGCCGCCGCGGAGGAGGCAGGCCAGGCGGTCTCGGTGCTCGAGGTCAAGGACCTGAACCGCACGGGGGTCCACGACGTCGCCGCCGTCGCCGCGCAGGACCACGGTTTCGAGCCCCAGGACCTGGCGGTCACCGTGGACTGCTCCGACGGCACGTGCGAGGCCCCGGGTGCGGTGGCCCGCGTGCACGCGAGCCTCACGGTGGATCTGCCGGGCATGCCGGGGTTCGTCACGGCGAACGTGGCCACCCTGTCGGCGGACGTCTCCGTCGTGGCCGGGAGGTACTCGTGAGGTGGCACGAGCGCTCCGGGGCGGCCGTGCCTGAGGGAGCGGAGGCCATCACGGGGAGAAGGATGCTCGCCGCGCTCCGGCGCGCCCGGGCGGCGGGCGAGGACTCGGACGCGGGGCAGACCAGCATCGTGCTGATCGGGTTCGCCCTCGTGAGCCTCTTGCTCGTGGTCACCGTGATGGCCGTCACGAGTGTGTACGTGGGCCGGCAGCAGCTGCAGTCCCTCGCAGACCGTGCCGCGGGTGCGGCGGCGGACACGTTCACCACCGTGGACCGCTCCGGATCAGGCCCTCCCACGCCCGTGCTCACGAACGACGCCGTGGCCGGGGCCGCCACGAGCTACCTGGGCACCGTGGGTGCCTTCCAGGACGTCAGCGGACTGGCCGTGGGCGCTCCCACCGGATCCGCAGACGGCACCACCGCTCAGGTGACCCTCACGGCCCTGGTGCATCCGCCCGTGGTCAACGTCATCGTGCCCGCGGGGGTCCCGATCAGTGCCACGGGAGATGCCCGCGCGGTCATGCGCCGCTGAGACCCGGCGTCGACACCTCACCCCCGGCTTCTTGCATTGTTGACGCGTCATCGGTAATTTAGTTTCCATGACAGGTAAAACTGCCATGACCGACATCCGCACCACCCCCGAGCACTCGACCGGAACGGGGGCGTCCGTGCCCGCTGACACGCACCCCGGCACCGCTGATGCCAGCACGGGCCGCGACGCCCACGCCTCCCACGCCACCTCCTGGGGCCTGCTGCCTCTGCGGGTCGTGCTGGGCGTCACGTTCCTGATGCACGGTTGGCAGAAGGCCTCCGAGTGGGGCCTCTCCGGCACCGCCGAGAGCTTCGAGGGCATGGGCATTCCGACCCCGGCGGCCTCGGCCGTGTTCGCCGCCGTGGTGGAGCTGGCGGGCGGGCTCGCGCTGATCCTGGGCGTGCTCACTCGCATCGCCGGCGTCCTGCTGGCCCTGGACATGCTCGGCGCGCTCGCCCTGGTGCACGCCTCCGAGGGGTTCTTCGCCTCGGATGGCGGACTCGAGTACGTGCTGCTGCTCGCGGCAGCCTCCCTCGCCCTGGCTCTCACCGGCCCGGGCCGGTTCGCCGTGGCGCGTGCACTTCCCGGCCGCGGTGCGGGACGCATCCTCGCCTGATCCGGCTCCGAGCCGGGTGGGTCGTCCGGGGAGCAGGTGCTCCGCGGACCGCGCGGGGCGCCTCGGGAGTCCCAGAGCGGCCGGTGCGTCTGCGGACACACCCGCACGCCGCATGCGACAGGCCGGGAGCGTCGTCGGAGGACGACGACGCTCCCGGCCTGTCGTGGTCGTGGTGCCGGACTCAGCGCCCGCGCACGATCCGCAGCGCCCGCAGCACACCGTGCGCCCAGCGCAGGGGCGGGAAGAGCAGGGCCAGGCGCAGGACCCGGCGGGCGCCCTGGTGGCGCACGGTGCGCCACAGCTCCCGGCGCAGGGCGGGGCCGAGGGTCTGGCGGGAAGAACGGAACATGGGGGACGGGTCCTTTCGCAGGAGGTTCAGTACTGCTCCCAGTTCCGGGGCAGTGCGGCGGAGGCGTCGAAGGGCTCGAGTTCCGCCACGGCCCCGGTCCGGTCGATCACGGTCACGTGCCGGGAGGAGCCGCGCCGGGAGCCACCGGTGATGTGCGCGCCGGTGTCGGCCACCACGTTGAGCAGCTCCACCCCGGAGCCCACGTGCACGCCGTCCAGGAGCACGCAGTTGCGCACCACGGCCCCGGCCTCGACCACCACGTTCTGCCCGACCACCGAGTGCTCCACGGGCCCGGCCACGCGCGAGCCGGGAGCCACGAGCGAGCGGGTGACGGCGGCGTCGTCGGCCACGAAGGCGGGCAGCAGGGGAGCCTGGCCGCTCCAGATGGGCCACGCGGGATCGGCCAGGGTGGCGCCGTCCCCGTCCAGCAGCTGCTGCTGCGCGGTCCAGTAGGACTGGATGGTGCCCAGGTCCATCCAGTAGCCGGTGTGGCGGTGCTCCACCACGGTGTGGTGCTGCATCACGTGGGGGATGAGGTCCTCACCGTAGTCGCCGAGCTCGCCGTGCTGCTCCTGGAGGTGCTCCAGAGCGTCCAGCAGCACGTCCGTGGTGAAGAGGAACATCTCTCCCGCCACCACGTCGTTCTGCGGCTCCTCCGGCTTGTACGCGAAGTCCGTGACGTGGCCGAACTCGTCCGTGCGCACCACGCTGTAGCGGGAGGCGTCCTCGGAGACCTGCGTGGTGACCATGGTGAGGTCCGCGCGCTTGCTGAGGTGGGTGTCCACCACGTCGCGGAAGTCCACGGTGTAGAGGTGGTCCGCGGAGAGCACGAGCACGAGGTCCGGGTCCGCCTCCCGGATCAGGTCCGCCTGCCGGAAGATGGAGTCCGAGTTGCCCGTGGCGAAGCCCTCGCCCTCCGCGCCCTGGTACGGCGGCAGCACGTGGAGTCCGCCGTGGGAGCGGTCCAGGTCCCACGGCCGCCCGCCGGCCATGTAGAAGTTGAGGTCGTGGGGCAGGTACTGCTGCACCATCCACACGTCCGTGATGTGCGAGTGCACCAGGTTGGACAGGGAGATGTCGATCAGCCGGTAGGTGCCACCCACGGGCAGTGCGGGCTTGACGGTGTGGTCGGTCAGGGCGCCCAGACGCGATCCTTCCCTCCGGCGAGGACCAGTGCGAGCACGGTGGGGCGTTCCATCGTCAGTCTCCTTAGTTCGTCCGCGTCGAGGAGAAGCTTACCGACTCACGGGGCCCGCGGACCATGACGTAAAGTGGTCTGCCATGGCCTCCATTGACTACGCTGCAGAAATCCGTGCCCTCCGCGCCACCTACGAATCCGTGGCGGCGGTCAGTGATGCAGAGACGCTGCAGAAGGAGATCGCGGAGCTGGAGCAGCAGGCGGCGGCCCCGGACCTGTGGGACAACCCGGACGAGGCCCAGAAGGTGACCTCGCAGCTGTCCCACAAGCAGTCCAAGGTGGACCGGCTACGCAAGATCGAGAGCCGCATCGACGACCTCGAGGTCATGGTGGAGCTCGCGGAGGACGAGGACGACCAGGAGACCCGGGACGCCTCCGCCGTGGAGCTCGAGTCCATCCAGAAGTCGTTGTCCGAACTGGAGATCCAGACCCTGCTCGCGGGGGAGTACGACGAGCGCGAGGCCGTGGTGACCATCCGCTCCGGTGCCGGTGGCGTGGACGCCGCGGACTTCGCGGAGATTCTCATGCGCATGTACCTGCGCTGGGCCGAGCGCCACGGCTACCCCACCAAGGTCCTGGACACCTCGTACGCGGAGGAGGCCGGGCTGAAGTCCGCCACCTTCGAGGTCAAGGCCCCGTACGCGTTCGGCACACTGTCCGTGGAGGCGGGCACGCACCGGCTGGTGCGGATCTCCCCGTTCGACAACCAGGGGCGCCGCCAGACCTCGTTCGCGGCGGTGGAGGTCATCCCGCTGATCGAGTCGGACGACACCGTGGAGATCCCGGAGTCCGAGCTGAAGGTGGATGTGTTCCGCTCGTCCGGACCCGGCGGCCAGTCCGTGAACACCACGGACTCCGCGGTGCGCATGACCCACATCCCCACGGGCATCGTGGTCTCCATGCAGAACGAGAAGTCGCAGATCCAGAACCGCGCCGCCGCGCTGCGCGTCCTGCAGTCCCGTCTGCTGCTGCTGCGGCAGGAGGAGGCGGACGCCAAGAAGAAAGAGATGGCGGGGGACGTCAAGGCGTCCTGGGGTGACCAGATGCGCTCGTACGTGCTGAACCCGTACCAGATGGTCAAGGACCTGCGCACCAACTACGAGGAGGGCAATCCCTCCTCCGTGTTCGACGGTGGGATCGACAAATTCATCGACGAGGGCATCCGCTGGCGTGCAGGCGCGCGCCGCGACGACGAAAGCTGAGGCTCCCGCCGGCCGCGCCGCGGCGTCGTCACCGGTTCCATGACCGGGACGCGCGAGCCGCAGGGAGGCGGACGGAGAGCAGTGGAGGAAGAACAGGCCGATGGCCAAGAAGAACGCTGACGACGGCCGCCGCATGGTGGCCAACAACAAGAAGGCGCGGCACGACTACGCCATCTTCGACACCTACGAGGCCGGACTGGTGCTCATGGGGACCGAGGTGAAGTCGCTGCGCATGGGGCGGGCGTCCCTGGTGGACGCGTTCTGCCAGTTCGACAACCGCGGCGAGCTCTGGCTCGAGCACGCGCACATCCCGGAGTACCTCCAGGGGTCGTGGACGAACCACTCGGCCCGGCGGCGTCGCAAGCTGCTGCTGCACCGCACTGAGCTCGAGAAGATCGCCGCGAAGACGCGCGAGGCCGGCTACACGATCATCCCGCTGGCCCTGTACTTCGTGGACGGCAAGCGGGTGAAGGTGGAGATCGCGGTGGCGCGCGGCAAGCGGGAGTTCGACAAGCGCCAGACCCTGCGTGAGAAGCAGGACAACCGCGAGGCCCAGCGCGCCATGCGCTACCGCAACATGCGCGGCTGAGCCCCGGGGTCCCCGCCCCGCAGCACGTGCCTCACACGGCCGGTGCCTCCAGACGGAGGTGCCGGCCGTTCCACGTGCGGCGCAGCCACCGGTCGTGGGAGGCAACCACCACGGTCCCCGGGTAGCCGGGGACGGCCGCCTCCAGCTGCGTGGCAAGCACGAGCGAGAAGTGGTTGGTGGGCTCGTCGAGGAGCAGCACGTGCGGCGGGTCCGCGAGCAGAGCGGCCAGGGCCAGCCGACGCCGCTGGCCCACGCTCAGTGCGCCCAGCGGCCGGTTCTCGTCGCGGCCGGGCAGCAGGCCGAAGGTCCCCAGGGGAACGGACTCGGCGCGGTCCTCGCCCACGAGCGCGCGGTAGGTCTCGGCCACGGAACGGTCGGGATCAGCGCCGGCCAGGGTGTCGTCCTGGCCGAGCATCCCCACGCGCAGCCCCGGCGCGCAGTGCACGGAGCCCCCCGTGGGCTGCAGCCGACCCGCGAACAGGTTCAGCAGCGTGGACTTGCCCACGCCGTTGGGGCCGGTGAGCAGCCACTTCTCCCCGGCGCCCACGGTCAGCGAGACCGGGGCGAGGCGCCCGGAGACCTCCGCCGCCGACGCCGTGAGCACGGGTCCGGACGCGCGCAGCCTGTCCTGGGCTGCGCTGTCCGCGACGGTCAGGCCCTGGAAGAACAGCTCCGGGGGAGGCTTGCGGATCTGCTCCTCCTCGAGGGCTGCCAGCCGGGCTCGGGCGTCGTTCACGCGCCGGGAGACCACGGTGGCGTTGCGGTCCGCGTAGAACTTCTTGGCCATTCGGGTGTCGGAGCGCGGGGTCCAGTCGGAGTGCCCCACGGTGTGCTGGTCCCTGGCGGCGGCCCGCAGCTTCCTCAGCCGCGCCTGCTCGTCCCGGTAGGTGCGCTCCCAGCGCTCGCGGGCGTCCATGCGGGAGAGGACGTAGCGCGAGTAGCTGCCGGAGAACCTGATCACGCCGATTCCCGTGCCCGTGCCGTCCCCCACGAGGTCGCCTGTGAGTGAGTGCGGCTGCGGGGCCGGGTCCAGGTCCACGAGCGAGTTCACTGAGGAGTCGAGGAACGCCCTGTCGTGGCTCGCGAGCAGCACAGGGCCTGGCCAGGACCTCAGCGTGCCCGTGAGGAACTCCACGGCGGAGTCGTCCAGGTGGTTCGTGGGCTCGTCGAGCAGCAGCACGTCCGGGGCGGAGAGCAGGGTCCACGCGAGGGAGAGCCGGGCCCGCTGCCCGCCGGAGAGCTCACCGGTGCGGCGGTTCCGCGGCACATCCCCGAGGCCCAGCCCGTCCAGGGTGGCAGCGATCGCGGTGTCCACGTCCCACGCGCCGGTGCGCTCGGCGGCCTCGAGCGCCTCGGCGTAGGCGGTGCCGACGCGTTCGTCGTGGGGTGCGGCGGCGAGGGCGCGGGCGGCGTCGCCGACGGCGCGCGACACCTCGCGCAGGAGCCGCACCGAGGACTCGACGGCCTCCTCGACCGTCTCGTCGAGCGCGAAGGGCGGCTCCTGGTGCAGCAGGCCCACGCGCGCCGGCGCACCGGCGGGGCCGACGGCGCGGACGGTTCCCGCGTCGGGGCGCTGCCGCCCGGCGAGGACGCGCAGCAGCGTGGTCTTGCCGGAGCCGTTCTCGCCGATCAGGCCCGTGGGGCGCCCGGAGGTGACGCTGAAGCTCACGTCCGTGAGAACACGGCGCTCGCCGTAGGAGACGGAGATCCCGTCCGCGGCCACGTGGGTGGCAGCGCGCTGGGTGGACGCGCGGGAGGCGATGTGTGGAGACGTCATGAGAGTCCGTCGATGGCCGGGCTCCCCGCCGGGCACGGGCCTCGGGCGCGGGGGTGTCAACGGGGCTCATCGGGACATGGCACTCACGGTATGCCACCCCACGGCAGGCGGCAAGGGTCTCCGGCGGGCATTGACTCGACACGGGGTGCGGACGTACTCTAATGTGTCCACGAAGTAGCGCACAGTGTTGAGTGTTGGTTGCGGCGTGGTGCTCATTGAAAAATGAATACGGGGATGATCGGTTTCGACGATGTGAGTTGAGACAGGGGAAGCGGGTCGAGGACACAGAGTTATCTCGTTAACGCTCTCTGTAAAAATATAAGTGCCAAATCGAAGCGCACTGACTTCGCTCTCGCTGCGTAAGTAGCCCGAGCAGTCTGTCAGCCCAGGTTCACCTTCGACCTGGAATCTGACATCAGCTAGAAGGTCACTGCTCTGGACGTACGTCACGGACGTCCAGGGGACTTCTACGTGACTGAGTCCGGCGGCCACTCGTGTGCGAGATGGCCGGGACTGAGAAACCTGCAAGCACACTGCACCCGGAGAAGCCCTGACAAAGCTGCATCGGACGGGGGTTCAATTCCCCCCATCTCCACCAGACGGCCCCGAGCCGGGACACCACGTCGTGTGTCCCGGCTCGGGGCTTTTCCATGCCCGGGTGACGGCACTCGACGACACGTGCGGACCGCCCCGTGCCGGGGTGGCGCGCAGGCGCGTGTGGAACACTGGTACGAGACACAGAACACCACGACCGAAAGGTGCACATCGTCATGAGCGAGCGTCCTTCCGAGCAGTCCGGCTCCTCCTCGGCCTCCCGCCCCGAGCAGCCCCAGTACGGCCAGTACTCCGACGACCGGTCACGCACCGAAGGCGCCCGGCAGCCCGACTACGGCCAGTACGGTGAGGCCTCCGGCGCCTCGCAGAGCGGTGATTCCGGCTACGGGTCCTCCGGCTACGGATCGTTGGACCGTTCGGGCTACCAGCAGCCCGGCTACGGCAGCGGCGCGAACGGTGACGGCTACTCTCAGCCGGGCTACGGCTCGCAGAACTCCGCGAACCAGAACTACGGGGACCAGAACTACAGCAGTCACAGCTACGGCCAGGGCTACGGCGTGCAGCCGGGCACGGGCGAGCAGGGCTACTCCCAGCAGGGTGGCCAGGGCTACCCTACCCACTACCAGAACGACTACACGCAGCAGCCCTACCAGCAGGGCTACAACGGCTACCAGCAGGGTCCGGTGCCGGGCAAGGGCCTGGGGATCGCCTCGCTCGTGCTGGGCATCGTGGGCATCGTGACGTTCTGGTTCTTCGGTCTCGGCGCACTGTTCGGCCTGGTGGGGCTCGTGCTGGGCATCGTGGGACTCGTCAAGATCCGCCGGTCGCGCCGTGACTCGCCGGCCCTCGCCATCGTGGGCATCGTGCTCTCGGCCCTCGCGCTGATCGGTGGCGCCCTCATGGCCGTCGTGATGTTCTGGGCGCTGGGCACGGTCGGTGACTGCGTGCAGTACGCCGAGCAGGGCTCACAGACCCAGTACCAGCAGTGCGTCAACGACAAGATGGGCCAGGACGTGTCCAACACCTGATCCGCATCCGCGCGCGCCTGCGCCGGCACGCACGCGAAGAGCCCGTCCCACCTGAACGGCGGGACGGGCTCTTTCGTGTGGGCTCGTGCGCTCAGGAGGCGCGCGTGCCGAGGGCGTCCAGCGCGGCGTCGTGCAGGATCGTGTTGCTGGCCATGGCGTTGCCGCCGAAGGGACCGTCCTCACCGGCGAGCGAGGTGAACCGGCCGCCGGCCTCGGTCACGATGGGAACGAGGGCGGCCATGTCGTAGAGGTTGAGTTCCGGCTCGCACGCGATGTCCACGGCGCCCTCCGCCACGAGGCAGTAGGACCAGAAGTCACCGTAGGCGCGGGTGCGCCACACACGGTCCGTGAGGTCCACGAAGCGGTCGCGGATGCCCAGCTCGCGCCAGCCGCCGAGCGAGGCGTAGGACAGGGAGGCGTCCTCGAGGGTCGACACCGAGGAGACCCGCAGCCGCTGCGCCTGGGAGAGCGAGCGGCCGGTGAAGGCGCCTGAGCCCTTCGCCGCCCACCAGCGGCGGTTCAGGGCCGGGGCGGACACGACGCCGAGGACCACCTCGCCGTCCTCGACCAGCCCGATCAGGGTGGCCCACACGGGCACGCCGCGGACGTAGTTCTTGGTGCCGTCGATCGGGTCGATGACCCACTGGCGGCCGCCGGAGCCGGTGGTGCCGAACTCCTCGCCGATCACGGCGTCCCTGTTGCGCACCCGCCCGAGCTGCGAGCGGATGATCTGCTCGGCCTCGCGGTCCGCGTCCGTCACGGGCGTGAGATCCGGCTTGGTCTCCACCGTCAGGTCCTGGGACTTGAAGCGCTTCATGGTCAGGCCGTCCACGGAGTCCGCCAGGGTGTGGGCCAGGCGCAGGTCGTCCGTGTGGTTGCTGGGTGCTCGCATGGCTCCTACGTTATCGCTTGTCCGAGGCGCTTTTCGTCGTCGCCCCGTTGTGTTTCCCCGCGCGAGGCCGCCAGCAGCCGGCGCAGGGACTCGAGCCGCTCCGGTGCTGCCGGGGACGCCTCGGGGCGGTGCACCCACGCGTCCAGGGCGCAGCCGGGGGAGTCCGCGGTGTGCAGGCAACCACGGGGACAGTCGGCGGTGGCGGGCACGAGGTCCGTGAAGGCGTTCAGCAGATCCTCCTCCGCCACGTGTGCGAGGCCGAGCGAACGAATCCCGGGAGTGTCCACGACCCAGGTGCCGGGTCGTGTGCCGGGCACCGTGAGGGCCAGGGCGGACGACGACGTGTGGCGCCCCCGTCCCGTGACGTCGTTGACGCCGCCGGTGGCCCGGTCCGCGCCGGTCAGCGCGTTCACCAGGGTGGACTTGCCCACCCCCGAGGGCCCCAGGAACACGCTCACGTGGCCGTCCAGCACGGCGCGCAGCCGGTCGAGGGACTCGGGGGAGATGGCCAGGGACTGCTCGTGCAGCCCGGCCTCCGGCCGCTGGCCGCGCTCGGTGGCGCGTTCCGTGGTCACCGTGAGGACGTCGAGGTCCCGGAAGTAGGACAGGAACTCGGCGGGGTCAGCGAGATCCGACTTGGTCATGCACACCACAGGGGTGATCCCGGCGTCCCACGCGGCCACGAGCCCACGGTCCACGAACCCGGTGCGCGGTGTGGGAGAGGCGGCGGCGAGCACGAGGACGAGCCGGTCCGCGTTGGCCACGATCACGCGCTCCACGGGATCCGTGTCGTCCGCGCTGCGGCGCAGCACGGTGGTGCGGGGCTCGATGCGCACGATGCGGGCGAGGGTGTCCGGCTCCCCGGTGACGTCCCCGACGACGCCCACCCGGTCACCGGGCACGATGGGACGACGCCGCAGCTCCTTGGCCCGTACGCACAGCACGGTGCGCGGGGCGGGACCGTCCTCGTCCACGACGCACGTGTAGCGGCCGCGGTCCACGGCGATCACGCGCGCCACCACGGCGTCCTCGTGCGCGGGGCGCTGCTTGGTCCGCGGACGGGAGCCGCGCTTGTTGGCGCGCACGCGCACGTCCGACTCGTCCCAGGTCCTCCCGGCCACGGCTCAGGCCTCCGGGTCGAGCATGCGGGCCCACATCAGGGGGAAGTCCGGCAGGGTCTTGGAGGTGGTTGCGATGTCCTCGACCTCGATGCCAGGAACGCGCAGCCCCAGGATCGCGCCGGCGGTGGCCATGCGGTGGTCGTGGTAGCTGTGGAACACCCCGCCGTGCAGGGGCACCGGGGTGATGACCAGACCGTCCTCGGTCTCCCGGACGTCGCCGCCCAGTGCGTTGAGCTCGGCGCTGAGGGCCGCGAGCCGGTCGGTCTCGTGCCCGCGCAGGTGGGCGATGCCACGCAGCCGCGAGGGGCTGCCGGCCAGGGCGCACAGCGCGGCCACGGTGGGGGCGAGCTCCCCGGCCTGGGAGAGGTCCAGGTCCACGCCGTGGATCTCCTCCGGCCCGGTCACGGTGAAGTGGCCGTCGTGCAGCTCCACAGTCGCGCCGAAGCGGGGCAGGATGCTGCGCCAGTGGTCTCCGCCCTGCGTGGTGTGCTCGGGCCAGTCCGGAACGGTCACCCTGCCACCGGTGACGACCGCCGCGGCCAGGAAGGGCCCGGCGTTGGAGAGGTCAGGCTCCACGGTCACGTCCATGCCAGGAAGCGAGCCAGGGGCCACGCGCCACTCCTGGGGCGAGATCTTCCGGGCGTCCGCGCCGGCCTTGCGCAGCACGTCCACGGTCATGTCCACGTGGGGCAGGGAGGGAACACCGCGGCCTTCGCCCTCGTGGTGCAGGGTGAGTGGTGCGTCGAACGCCACCGCAGCGAGCAGCAGCGCCGAGACGAACTGGGAGGAGCCGCTGGCGTCGATGGTCACGGTGCCGCCGGCCACGTGCCCCTCGCCGCGGACGCTCAGCGGCAGGGTGCCCCGGCCGTCGTCCTCGACGTGCACGCCCAGCTCCCGCAGGCCGGCGATCACCGGACCCATGGGGCGGACGCGCCCCCCGGCGTCGCCGTCGAAGTCCACGACCCCGCCGCGCAGGGCGGCCAGCGGCGGGACGAAGCGCATCACCGTGCCCGCGAGGCCGCAGTCCACGGCGACGCGAGCATCGAGGGGGCGGCCCACGGGCAACGGGGACACGTGCAGATCCGGGCCGAAGGGGCCGGGATCGGGAAGCGGGGTGATCACCGCGCCCAGCTGCTCGAGCGCGGTGATCATGAGCCTGCTGTCACGCGAGTGCAACGGCTTGCGCAGCACGGACGGTTCGGACGCCAGGGCCGCGAGCACCAGGTACCTGTTGGTCAGGGACTTGGAACCGGGCACCGCCACCGTGGCGGTCACGGGACGACCGTTGCGCCACGGGGCGGGCCAGTGCGGCCCGGTGGACTGCGGACCGGGGGAGTGCTGCGCGCCGTTGCTGGGGCTCACGTGGGGTACGGCTCCTAGTTCGAGACGGCGTCCTGCACGGCCTTCTCGGCCTGCGCGATCTTCTTCTTGGTGTCCTTGCTGACCTTCGCCGCGTTCTTGCGGACGTCGTCGGCGAGGTGGCTCGCGCGCCACGCCAGGGACGGGTTGCCCGAGGTGTCCACGGCCACGATCATCACGGCACCGAGCAGGGACACGTTCTTGAGCAGGGCGGCCCGGCGGGCCTCCTTGCCCTCGCGGGTGCTGGCGTCCGCGGAACGGTACTGGCTGTAGCCGTTGAGCGCGGTGGTGCCGAGCAGCACGGTGGAGGACAGGCGCGGCAGCTTGCTGATGGCCAGCAGGGATGCGGCACCCACCTGGGCGGCGGCAATGCCCTGGGCGACGACGGCGCGGTTGGCGGTCACGGGGCGCAGCTGCGGCGCGACGGACTCGACGGCCTTCAGCACGGGATCCAGCTGCTGGGCGGCGGCGGACGAGTTGCGGAACGCATCCACGCCTCCGGCGATGAACCCGGTGGCGAGCAGCGGGCGGGCGAGACGACGAACAATGCTCATGGTGCTCCTCCTTACGGTCCCGGCATTTCCGGGAAGGCATGCTGCCCATCCTATCGGCCCGCACGGGGGGATCTGCCGGGAATACCCGCCCGCGGTCGCCGTGTTATCCCCCGTGAACAGCGCATGCCCCGCCGGGGCGCCGTACAGCACACGAGCCGCGGGAGGCGGGTGAACACCTCGAATGACGGCCCTGACCTTAGACTTGGCTGCGATGAACGATCAGCGAAGTGATGAATCCCGCGCCGTGGACCACCCGGAAGAAGTGCCCGCGGGCGAGGAGTCCACGCAGCAGCGCCGGGAACGGTTCGAACGCGACGCCATGCAGTACGTGGACCAGCTCTACGCCGCAGCACTGCGCATGGCGCGCAACCCCGCGGACGCCGAGGACCTGGTGCAGGAGGCGTACACCAAGGCGTTCTCCGCCTTCCACCAGTACAAGCCCGGGACCAACCTCAAGGCGTGGCTGTACCGCATCCTCACGAACACCTACATCAACCTGTACCGCAAGCGTCAGCGCGAACCGCGCCAGGCCAACACGGACACGGTCGAGGACTGGCAGCTGCACCGCGCGGAGTCGCACACCTCCACGGGGCTGCGATCCGCGGAGGTCGAGGCCCTGGACCACCTCCCGGACTCGGACGTCAAGCGCGCCCTGCAGGAGCTGCCCGAGGAGTTCCGGCTCGCCGTGTACTTCTCGGACGTCGAGGGGTTCGCGTACAAGGAGATCTCCGAGATCATGGACACGCCCATCGGCACCGTGATGTCCCGGCTGCACCGCGGCCGCAAGCTCCTGCGCGAGAAACTGGGCGACTACGCCCACGAACGAGGATTCGACACCTCCAAGGCCCGCAAGGCCAAGGACGGCGCACCAGCGAAGGATCGAGGCTAAAACAATGACCGAGAAACCGTGCCACAACGGCTGCACGGAGAAACGCATCCGCAGGATCTACGAGTACCTGGACGGGGCGCTGACCACCGAGGACCTCGAGGAGATCCACGCGCACCTCACGGACTGCCCGGAGTGCTCGCGCGAGTACGACCTGGAGTGCGTCATCCGCTCGGTCATGAAGCGCTCATGCTGCGAGACGGCACCCACCCAGCTCAAGCGCTCGATCCTGGCGCGCATCGACGCCCAGTGCAACGAGCACCCGGTGGCCTGAACCGGCTCGATCCGGCGGCGGAGGCCCGACATGCAGAACGCCCGTGACCACGATGGTCACGGGCGTTCCGTGGTTCGAGTGCAAGAACCTCAGGAGTTGGGCCGCTTGCCGTGGTTGGCCGAGTTCTTGCGACGATCCTTGCGCTTACGTCCACGCTTGCTCATGATGTACCTCCTGCATTGATTGGCTGGGACATCGTCCGCCAGTATCTCACATCCGCGGCCGGTCGTGGGCCACGGCTCCGGGCGCGCCCGGGGGCGGCGGCGGGGTTCAGCGGGGTTCGGGCAGCTGCAGCCAGGAGTACCAGCCGCGGTGCAGCACGAGCCACGCGATCAGGCCGTATCCCGCCTGCCCGGGCGTGCCGTGGTTGGCCGCGAGGTCCTTGCGCCACTGCTCGTGGTGCTGCAGCGGGTTGAACGTGTCCACGTACACGTGGTTGCGCCGGGTGGTGACGTCCCCGTAGGCCGCGGAGAGGTCCGCGATCTTGCGGTTGCGCTGCGGGTCCAGTGTGGGGGGAGGACCCACCACGAGCACCTTGACGTTGTTCTGGGTGGCCTGGTCCACGATGTTCGCCATGTTCAGGCGGGAGCGGGCCGAGGTGATGCCGAGGTCGATGTCCAGCGCGGACGGGGCGATCACCAGGCGGTTGTCGCACGCGGGGTCGAAGCGGCGGACGGCCTCGTCGAACCAGCGCTCGTTGAGAGTCTCGCTGCCCTCACCGGGAGCCGCGAGGTTGTACGCGTCCACGGGGACGACGTCACGGGGGGTGCGTGCCAGAACGCGGCCGAACCAGCCGAGCGCGCGGGGGTCGTCCACGCCGGCCAGCAGTTCGTCTCCCACGGCCACAATGCGGATCCTGCGTTGGTCCACTCTTCTACATCCTTCGGATTGCCGCGCGGACCTGGGTGGCCGCGCTGTCGTCGATCCCCCCGCTGCCACGGACTCGACCAGGCCGGGTGCGGAACAGCGGAGGATCCGTTCCGGTGCCCCGGCGTGCGGTGTGCCCCGGCCCGCAACCGGAGCGCACCGCACGGGGATCTCACTCGCCGCGGTCGAACGCCTGCTGCACGAGGGTCTCCAGCTCGGCGGCGTGGCGCTTGGCCGAGCCGTTCGCGGGGGAGGCTGAGGCAGGGCGCGAGGCCAGCGTGACGGGGCGGTCCAGCTGGGGCACCAGGTTCACGGCCATGAACGGCCACGCGCCCTGGTTGGCAGGCTCGTCCTGCGCCCAGATGATGCGCGCATCCGGGTAGCGGTCCAGCTGCGCCTTGATCTCGTCCGTGGGCAGCGGGTAGAGCTGCTCCACGCGCACGATCGCGGTGGAGTGGTCGTCGGACTTCTTCCGCTGCGCCGCGAGGTCGTAGTAGAGCCGTCCGGAGACCAGGATGACGTCCGTGACCTTGGAGTCGTCCAGCTCGGCCACCTCCGGGATCACCGGCTGGAAGTTGCCGTGCGTGAAGTCCTCCACCGGCGAGGCCGCGGCCTTCAGGCGCAGCAGCTGCTTGGGCGTGGCCACGACCAGCGGGCGGCGGGGACGCGAGTACGCCTGGCGCCGCAGCAGGTGGAAGTGGTTGGCCGGGGTGGAGGGCTGCGCCACGATCATGTTCTTCTCCGCGCACAGCGACAGGAAGCGCTCGATGCGGGCGGAGGAGTGGTCCGGGCCCTGGCCCTCGAAGCCGTGAGGCAGCAGCATGACCAGGTTGGAGCGCTGGCCCCACTTCTGCTCCGCGGAGGAGATGAACTCGTCCACGATGATCTGCGCACCGTTGATGAAGTCGCCGAACTGGGCCTCCCACACAGTGAGCGCCTCGGGGCGCTCCACCGAGTAGCCGTACTCGAAGCCCAGCACGCCGTACTCGGAGAGCAGGGAGTTGTAGATCGAGAACCGTGCCTGGTCCGCAGAGAGGTTGTTCAGGGGCGTCCACTCCGCACCGTTCTCGGCATCGAAGAACACCGCGTGACGCTGGGTGAACGTGCCGCGGCGGACATCCTGGCCGGACATCCGTACCGGAACGCCGTCCATCACGAGGGAGCCGAAGGCCATGAGCTCGCCCATGCCCCAGTCGATGCCGCCCTCGAGAGTCATCTCCCGGCGCCTCTCCGCGAGCTTCTGCAGCTTACGGTGCATGGTGAAGTTCTCGGGGAAGTCCACGTGGGCCTCGCCGATGCGGCGTGCGGTCTCCTCGGAGATGGCCGTGGTCTTGGGCACGGACACCCCGGAGTCCGCCTGCTGGGCGGAGGGGCGCTCGATGTTGGCGATCGCCGCGGCATCCCCGGTGACCAGGGGAACCGTGGAGTTCTGGGCTTCGTGCGTCTCCGCGAAGACCCGCTCGAGGCGCTCCTGGTAGTCCTTCAGTGCCCGGTCCGCCTCCTCCTGGTTGATGTCACCGCGGCCCACGAGGTTCTCGGTGTAGATCTTGCGGGTGGAGCGCTTGCCGTCGATCAGCGAGTACATCAGCGGCTGGGTCATCGAGGGGTCGTCGCCCTCGTTGTGGCCGCGGCGGCGGTAGCACACGAGGTCGACCACGACGTCGTTGTGGAAGCGCTGGCGGTACTCGAAGGCGAGCTGCGCCACGCGGGTCACGGCCTCGGGGTCGTCCGCGTTGACGTGGAAGATCGGTGCCTGCACCGTGCGGCCCACGTCCGTGGAGTACGTGGAGGTGCGTCCGCCGGAGGGAGAAGTGGTGAAGCCCACCTGGTTGTTGACCACCACGTGGATGGTGCCGCCCACGGTGTAAGCCTCCAGGCCGGACATCTGCATGACCTCGTAGACGATGCCCTGCCCGGCCATGGCGGCGTCGCCGTGGACCTGGATGGGCAGCACGGGGAATTCCCCGTTGCCCTCGGGCCCGGCCCCCAGGACGTCCGTCTTGGCTCGGGCAATGCCCTCGATCACCGGGTCCGCGGCCTCAAGGTGGGAGGGATTCGCGGCCAGGTAGACCTGGGTCTCGTTGCCCTTGTCGGAGGTGAAGACGCCCTCGGTTCCCAGGTGGTACTTCACGTCCCCGGAGCCCTCGGAGCTGCGCGGGTCCTGGCTGCCCTCGAACTCCCGGAAGACCTGGGCGTAGGACTTGCCCGCGATGTTGGTGAGCACGTTGAGACGGCCGCGGTGGGCCATGGCGATGCCCACGCCGGCAAGGTCCGCGTCCGCGGCGTCGGAGATGATCGCGTCCAGCAGCGGGATCAGCGACTCGCCGCCCTCCAGGGAGAAGCGCTTCTGACCCACGTACTTGGTCTGCAGGAAGGTCTCGAAGGCCTCCGCCGCGTTGAGGCGCTCCAAGATGTGGAACTGCTCCTCGCGCGCCGGCTTCTGGTAGTCCCGCTCGAGCTTGGACTGGAACCACTCGCGCTGCTCGGGGTCCTGGATGTGCATGTACTCCACGCCCACGGTGCGGCAGTAGGCGTCCCGCAGCCGGCCGAGGATCACGCGCAGGGTGAGCAGGTTCTGGCCGCCGAAGCCGCCGGTGGGCCACTCGCGCTCTAGGTCCCACAGGGTGAGGCCGTAGGTGCGGATGTCCAGGTCCGGGTGCTTGCGCATCACGTACTCGAGCGGGTTGGTGTCCGCCATGAGGTGTCCGCGCACGCGGTAGGCGTGGATCAGCTGCTGGATCCGCGCCACCTTGTTGATCTGGATCTCGGGGTTGACCTGGTTGTCAACGGCCCAGCGGACGGGCTCGTAGGGGATGCGCAGGGCCTCGAAGATGTGGTCGTAGAAGTCGTCCCCGCCCAGCAGGTAGTGCTCCACGAGCTTGAGGAACTCGCCGGAGCCGGCGCCCTGGATCACGCGGTGGTCGTAGGTGGAGGTCAAGGTGATGATCTTGGAGACCGCGTTGCGGGCGATCGTGCGGGGGGAAGCGCCCTTGTACTCGGCGGGGTAGTCCAGCGCGCCCACGCCGATGATGCACGCCTGGCCCTTGGACAGCCGCGGCACGGAGTGAACGGTGCCGATGCCACCGGGGTTGGTCAGGGAGACGGTGGTCCCGGCGTAGTCGTCCATGGTGAGCGCCCCGTTGCGCCCGCGCTTGACGATGTCCTCGTAGGCGGTCCAGAACTGGAGGAACGACATCTCCTCGGCACCCTTGACGTTGGGCACCACGAGGTTGCGGGAACCGTCCTTGTTGGGGATGTCGATCGCGATCCCGAAGTTCACGTGCGCCGGGTGGACGGCGGCGGGTTTTCCGTCCGAGTCGTCGTAGATCACGTTCATGGACGGGAAGTTGGACAGCGCACGAATGACGGCGTAGCCCACGAGGTGGGTGAAGGAGACCTTGCCGCCGCGGTTGCGGGCGAGGTGCGAGTTGATGACCAGGCGGTTGTCGATCAGCAGCTTGGCTGGCACGGCGCGCACGGTGGTGGCGGTGGGGACCGTGAGAGAGGCCTCCATGTTGGCGGCCACGGCCTTGGCGGGACCGCGCAGCTTGACCACGGTGTCCTCCGCAGGCTTCTCCTGGGCGGCCTTCGCGGGGGACTCACCCTTGTGGTCCTCGGGCTGTGCACGGAGGGGGCGCTTGGCGGCGGCGTCCGAGCCCTCGGCGTCGGTGTCGACGCCGGCCGGGCGGCCCTTGGCCTTGGCCCCGGTCGCGGTCGGGGCGGGGGCGGCGGCGCGCTCCGGCTGGGCGGCCGTCTTCGGAGCGGTCCTGGGCGCGGCGGCGGGCTTCGCGGGGGACGACGCCGGGGCCTTGGCACCCGCGCCCTTGTCACCGGCCGCTGCGGGCCGGGACGGTGCGGACGCGGCGGCCTCCGAGGGCTTCGTGCCGCCGTCCATCTGCTCGAAGATGGGCCACCACTTCTTGTCCACCGAGTTCTTGTCCGCCTGGTACTTCTCGAACAGCTCGTCCACGAGCCATTCGTTGCCGGCGAATTCTTCAGGGATAAGGTGCTGCGGCTGCTCTGGCACGAGTGATACGCCTCTTCCGTGTGTGCTGTGTGTCCCGGGCGGCGAGCTGGATCCACTGCGGCCCGCTGATGACTCCCACGGAGCTTACCCGCCGTGGCAGACGTGAACGGCTTCGCGCACGCAAAGCCCTACCAGATTTTCAGTCTAGTGAGGGGACCGGGTGCGTGCCACCCGGCGACGCCGCGCGCGAACAGGCCCCGGGCGGCGTCGTCCCCGGCGCACGAGGGGACCCTCGCCGGGCACCGGGGGCCGCTGCGTCGTCGGCGCAGAAGGCTGCCGCCACGGAGGCCGTAGACTCCCGTGCTGTGCGCTACCTCACGAATCCCACCACGGACCTGACCTACAACGATGTCTTCCTCGTGCCCTCGATGTCCCGCGTGACGTCGCGGTTCGACGTGGACCTGACCCCGCAGGACGGCACGGGTGCCACCATCCCGCTGGTCGCCGCGAACATGACCGCCGTGACCGGACGCCGCATGGTCGAGACCATGGCGCGCCGCGGCGGCCTGGGCATCCTGCCGCAGGACGTGCCGCTCGAGGTGATCGCGGAGGTGGTCGCCTGGGTCAAGGAGCGCTCGCCGCTCTACGAGACGCCCGTGGTGCTGGACGCCTCGAGCACCGTCCACGACGCGCTGGGGATCATGCACAAGCGTCCGCACGGGGCGGTGCTCGTCACGGACGCAGCAGGCCACTACATCGGCGTGGTGCTGGACTCCGACTGCCGGGACGTGGACCGCTTCACGCAGCTGGGGGAGCTGGCCCGCGCGGACGGCCCGGTGGTCCAGGAGTCCGAGCTGTCGGTGGCCTCCGACCCCTCCGCCCTGCACACGGCCTACGAGACCCTCTCGGACGCCCGCGTCAAGGCTGCCCCGGTGCTGCGCGGGCGCGCGGTGGTGGGTCTGCTCACCCGCCAGGGCCTCGTGCGCTCGAGCATCTACCGCCCGGCGCTCGACGCCGCCGGCCGGCTGCGCGTTGGTGCGGCCGTGGGGATCAACGGGGACGTCTCCGCCAAGGCCGCGCAGCTGCTCGACGCCGGCGTGGACGTCCTCGTGGTGGACACCGCCCACGGCCACCAGCTCAAGGCCCTCGACGCGATCGCCGCGGTGCGGGCCCTGGACCCGCAGGTTCCGGTGGTCGCGGGCAACGTGGTCACCGCCGACGGCGTGCGGGACCTCGTCTCCGCCGGTGCGGACATCGTGAAGGTCGGGGTGGGTCCGGGCGCCATGTGCACGACCCGCATGATGACCGCCGTGGGGCGCCCCCAGTTCTCCGCCGTGCTCGAGTGCGCGGAGGCCGCGGCGGACCTCGGGGCCCACGTGTGGGCCGACGGCGGCGTGAAGCACCCCCGCGACGTCGCCCTGGCGCTCGCGGCCGGTGCGAGCCAGGTGATGGTGGGCTCGTGGTTCGCGGGCACCCACGAGAGCCCGGGGGAGCTCAACGTCGCCGCGGACGGGCGGGCCTACAAGGAGTCCTTCGGCATGGCCTCGGCCCGCGCGGTGCGCCACCGCACGGCGGGGGAGGACCGTTTCGCCCGCGCCCGCAAGGCACTGTTCGAGGAGGGCATCTCCAACTCCACCATGTACCTGGATCCGCAGCGCCCGGGCGTGGAGGACCTGGTGGACCACATCACCTCGGGCGTGCGCAGCTCGATGACCTACGCCGGGGCCGCGAGCCTTGAGCAGTTCGCGGGGCGTGCTGTGGTGGGCATCCAGTCCCAGTCCGGCTACGACGAAGGACGGCCCCGCTCCGAGTCCTGGTCGTGATGCGCGGCCACCTCACGCGGAGCGTTCTCAACTGTCGATTTATTGAGAATGGTTCGTGATAAGCTCGCTCGTGATTTGATGACACCGATTCTCACGGGCCTGCGCCCGGATCGCGACCGGAGGGAAGCACATGACCACAGGACCCAGCATCCGTCACCACGGCCGGACGGCGGCGGCCGTCTGCCTGACCGCGCTGTCGGGCCTCGCGATCACGGCGTGCGGTGGGTCCCAGGACGCCGGCGGCTCCGACGGCGCGGCGAAGGTCCGCGTGGTCACGTCCACCAACGTATACTCGGACCTCGCCTCCCAGGTGGGTGGTGACAAGGTCGAGGCCTCGCCGCTGATCGACTCCTCCGCCCAGGACCCCCACTCCTACGAGGCCACGCCCCAGGACAAGCTGCGCGCCGGCGAGGCGAAGCTCGTGGTGCTCAACGGCGGGGGCTACGACGAGTTCCTCTCCGGCCTCACCACGGACGACCAGCGCGTGGTGGACGCCGTGAAGGTCTCCGGGCTGCAGAGCGAGGAGCAGGCCAAGGAGTCGGAGCAGCACACCCACGCCGCGGGTGAGGAGCACCACCACGACCACGGCGGCTTCAACGAGCACGTCTGGTACGACGTCGAGAGCATGCAGAAGGTCGTCGACGCAATCGCCACGCAGCTGGGAGAGGTGGACCAGGAGAACAAGGACTACTACAGGGCCAACGCCGAGAAGGTCTCCTCCGAGCTGGGCACCGTGCGGGAGGACGTCGCCAAGATCAAGGGAACCGGCGGCTACGTGGCCACCGAGCCCGTGCCCGGCTACCTGCTGGAGGATGCCGGCCTGCACGACGACACCCCCGCGGAGTTCACCGCGGCGGTGGACTCGGAGTCGGACGCCGCACCGGCGGTATTCTCCAAGACCGTGGACCTCGTCACGAGCGACCACGTGTCCCTGCTGGCCTTCAACAAGCAGACCTCCACGGGACAGACCGAGCAGCTGCGCACCGCGGCACAGGACGCGGGCACCCCGGTGGTCGAGTTCAGCGAGACCATCCCGGACGGCAAGAACTACCAGCAGTGGATGACGGAGAACGCTCAGCACGTCGCCACGGCACTCAAGAAGTAGGACATGGATTCCAGCACCCCACCCACCGGCCACGGGCCGGACCTCCCGCTGCGCGACGTGCCGGAGCCACGCACGACGACCCCGGACCCCGGGGGGCCCGGCACGACGGCGCCCGGCGCGGCGGCAGGGCGTCGTCGTGATCCGGGGGCGCGGGCCGCCCCGGCGATCCGGCTGCGGGACGCGGAACTCGCTTTCGGCGACCGCGTGCTGTGGTCCGGGCTGGACCTGGACGTGGCCCCGGGGGAGTACCTGGCGGTGCTGGGATCGAACGGCACGGGCAAGACGAGCTTCCTCAAGGTGCTGCTGGGGTTGCTGCCGCTGACCTCCGGGACGGTGAGCGTGGACGGCCTGCGCCCGCGCGCCGCCGCCCGCCACGTGGGGTACGTGCCGCAGCAGCGCGGCTTCCCCGCGCGCACCCCGCTGCGCGCCAAGGACCTCGTGGCGCAGGGCGTGGACGGCGACCGCTGGGGGATCCGGCTGCACCCCGGCCGCGTCCGACGCCGCGTGGCCGAGCTGCTCGAGCGCGTGGGTGCGAGCGACTACGCGAACGCCCCCGTGGGACTGCTCTCGGGCGGTGAGCAGCAGCGGCTGCGCGTGGCCCAGGCGCTCGCCGCGGACCCCTCCGTCATGCTGTGCGACGAGGCCCTGCTCTCCCTAGACCTGCACCACCAGCAGGTCGTGAGCGAGCTCGTCCACGAGCAGCGGGTGCGCCACGGCAGCGCGGTGGTGTTCGTCACGCACGACGTGAACCCGATCATCGACCACGTGGACCGCATCCTGTACCTCGCCAACGGCTCCTTCAGGATCGGCACCCCGGACGAGGTGCTGCGCTCCGACGTGCTCTCTGAGCTGTACGGCACCCGCATCGAGGTGCTGCGCAGCAACGGCCGCATCCTCGTGGCGGGGCGCCCGGACAGCACGCACCACACCGACTCCCCGGAGGAACTGATCCCGTGATCCTGGCCGACATCGACTGGAGCTCGTTCGTGAGCTCCGTGTTCGTCTTCGACGACTACGGCGAGCTGCTCGCCCTCGTGCGCAACTCCCTGTGGGCCGGGGCCGTGCTTGGCCTCGTGGGCGGGGTGGTCGGCACGTTCGTGGTGATGCGCGACCTCGCGTTCGCCGTGCACGGGATCGCGGAGCTGTCCTTCGCCGGCGCGGCCGCCGCGCTGCTGATCGGCGCGGACGTGATCACCGGCTCCCTCGTGGGCTCCGTGCTGGCCGCGCTCATCATGGGCTTCACGGGACTGCATGCGCGCGAGGGCAACTCCTTCGTGGGCGTGTTGATGCCCTTCGGCCTGGGCCTGGGCATCCTCTTCCTCTCCCTCTACCAGGGGCGCTCCTCCAACAAGTTCTCCCTGCTCACCGGGCAGATCGTCTCGGTCTCCTCGCTGCAGCTCACGTCCATGGTGGTGCTCTCGGCGCTCGTGCTGGGTGTGCTGGTGCTCGTGTGGCGCCCGCTGACGTTCGCGAGCACGGACCCGTTCGTGGCCCAGGCGAAGGGTCTGCCGGTGCGTGGGCTCTCGATCCTGTTCATGGTGCTGCTGGGGATCTCTGTGGCGCTGTCCGTGCAGATCGTGGGCGCGCTGCTCGTGCTCGCGCTGCTGATCACCCCGGCCGCGGCGGCCATGAACCTCACCGCGAGCCCCGTGCGCACCGTGGTGCTCTCGGTGGTCTTCGCCGAGCTCGCGATGGTGGGCGGAATCCTGCTCGCCCTGGGCGGGAACATTCCCATCAGCCCCTACGTGACCACCATCTCGTTCCTGCTGTGGCTCGTCTCTCGCGTGGTGCGGTGGGCGCGTGAGCGCTCGTCCTCGTACCGGAGCGGGACGACGACGCCGCACGGCGCACCGACCGACGCCGGTGACGCTGCCGCGGTGGGCGGCACCGCGGCGTCGTCCGATCCGGCGGGATCCCTGACGGACGGTGCCGCCGTCCCGGGCAGCGCCGCTCAGAAGAGGACCTGAACCGCCGCGGGGAGGACCTCGACGGACACCGGCAGGGGGCCCAGCCGTTCGCCGTCGCCGTAGGCCGCGGCCTCCGGCTCCCGCGCGGTGGGCGGGGCGCCGTGCAGCGAGGCGGTCGCGGAGACCGAGGGCTCCACGGCCACCTGCGGCAGGGATAGGTGCTTGCCCACGAACAGGCGTGGGAACAGCACCGCGAGGCTCGCCGGCCCCACGTCCGAGACCGCGAACAGGTCCAGGACACCGTCCTCGGCGTCCGCGTCCGGCAGGATCGTCAGCCCACCCCCGATCGAGGACGTGTTGGCGAGCACCAGGAAGGACAGGTTCGTGTCGATCACGTGCAGCATGCCGTTCGGCGCGGTCCACGTGAGGTCGTAGCGGCGGGCCCGCATGGACACGGCCTCCAGCGCGAGGGCGACCAGGTACTTCGCGGAGGCCCTGACGCGCGGCCACGTGTTGGCCCGTGCATTGACGCGGGCGTCCAGACCCAGGCACACGGCGGTCGCGCACACGTGCTCCGTGCCGTCCGCGCAGCGCACGTGGATCAGGTCCATGGTGCGCGGGGCCGATTCGAGCCCGCGCAGCATGCGCCCGGTGGCCCGTTCGACGTCGCCCACGGGAACACCCCGGTAGCGCGCGAGGTCGTTGCCCGAGCCCGCGGGCACCAGGCCGAACGGGAACTCGACCCCCTGCAGGCGCATCGTCTCGAGGCACTGCAGCACCAGGTGCGCCATCCCGTCCCCGCCCACGGCGACCACCGCGGCGATGCTGGTGGAACGGGAGCGCAGCAGGTCCGTGAGGTCCCGGGTGAGCTGCTCCGGGGTGGCGGCGGAGACCGGGACCGGCTGCAGTCCTGCCGCGCGGATCACGCCGGAGGCACGCTCGCACGCGGTGCGGCCCGGGCGGGAACCGCCGTGGTGGACGAGCAGGACCTCGCGGGGCTGGTCCGCGCTCACCGGGCCGCGCCCGGTGCCTGGGCCCCGGCGGCGGCGCGCTGCGTGCACTCGGCACAGATGCCGCTGATCTCGATGGTGTGGTCCACGTCCGAGTAGCCGTAGCGCCGGGCGGTCTCCGCGGCCCAGGCCTCCACCTCGGGCACCTCGAGCTCCACGGCGGCCCCGCACGAGCGGCACACCAGGTGGTGGTGGTGGTGCTCCGCCTCGCAGCGGCGGTAGATGGCCTCGCCGTCCGCGCTGCGCAGCACGTCCACCTGGCCCAGCTCCGCCATGGACTGCAGGATGCGGTAGGTGGTGGCCAGGGAGACGGGCTCGTCCCGCTCCTGCAGCACGCGGTGCAGGTCCTGGGTGGAGATGAAGTCGTCCAGGTGCTGCAGGGCCCCGACGATCGCGCGGCGCTGCTTGGTGTTGCGCACTTCCGCGTGCTGGGTCTTCCTGGTGCTCACCCGGTGGTCCTTTCCCTGGCTGAATGGTGCCGCCATGGTAGCGCGCTGTTCCGACCCCCAGGACGGGGGACGTCACACGCGGACCCGTCCCCGTTCCGGCGGGCCCGCGGGTGCCCGGAGACCTGCTGCGCGGGGTGCTCAGCCGCTACGCTGGCAGCATGCTGCTGACCAAGTTCACCCACTCGTGCGTGCGCCTCGAGAAGGAGGGCCACGTGCTCGTGATCGACCCCGGAACCTTCTCCGAGGTGGAGGAGGCGCTCGAGGGTGCCGGCACGGTGCTGATCACCCACGTGCACGCGGACCACTACGACGCCGACCGGCTGGTCGCCGCGCTGCAGGCCTCCCCGGACCTCGCCGTCCACGGCCCGCGCCAGGTGATCGAGGAGCTCGCGCCGCGCGTCGAGGACGCTGCGCTGCTGCACGCCGTGGATGCCGACTCAGAGTTCGCGGCGGGGCCGTTCACCGTGCGCACCTTCGGCGGTCAGCACGCGCTCATCCACCCCCTGATCCCCACCATCCAGAACGTGGGCTACGTGGTCGACGACGTCGTGTTCCACCCGGGGGACTCCTTCGTGGTGCCGCACGGGCTGACCGTTCCCACCGTCCTGGTGCCGCTGCACGCCCCGTGGTCCAAGATGTCCGAGGTGATCGACTTCGTCATCGCCACCCGCGCCACCCGGGTGTACCAGATCCACGACGCCCTGCTCTCCGAGACCGGCTTCGGCGTGGTCGAGAAGCAGGTTTCCCACTTCGCCGGGGTCTACGGCACCGAGTACCGCCACCTGGACACCCGCGAGAGCGTGGAGCTCCCCGCAGCCTGACCACCGGGGTTCCGAACGGGCCCCATCCGCATCGAAAGGACATCGCCGTGAGTTCAGTGTTCAGCAAGATCATCGAGGGCGACCTGCCCGGGCGCTTCGTGTGGCGCGACGAGCAGTGCGTGGGCTTCCTGTCCATCCAGCCGCTCGCCCAGGGCCACGTGCTCGTGGTGCCCCGGCAGGAGGTCGACGCGTGGGTGGACCTGCCCGCGGACCTGGCGGCGCACCTGATGACCGTCTCCCAGACCATCGGCAAGGCCATCGACACCGCCTTCCGGCCCAAGCGCGTGGGGCTGATGATCCAGGGCTTCGAGGTTCCGCACACCCACCTGCACGTGTGGCCCACGAACTCCATCGAAGAGTTCGACTTCGCCAACGTGGACCAGGACCCTGACCCGGCCGCGATGGACGACTCCGCCCGCCGGATCCGTGAGGCGCTCGTGGCCCAGGGGCACGCGGAGCACGTCGAGTTCGACTGACGCGTCGTGCCAACGCGATGAGGAGGGGCGCGGGGCACCCGGGACGGGTGCCCGCGCCTCTTGCGTGCCGGGAGGGCCCGGATCAGGAGAGCTCGCGCAGCTTCTTGCGGATCCGCTTCTCGGAGACGGTGTGCGCGGTGCCGAGCTCCTGCGCGAAGAACGAGATCCGCAGCTCCTCGAGGTCCCACCGCACGCCGGACAGCGCCGCCGGGACGGGGACGTTCGCCGGGACGGCGTCGAGGGCCGCGCGGTACTCGTCCTGCAGGTCGTGCACCGTCTGCATGGCCACGGCATCGCGCTGCAGGTGCCCGGAGAGCTTGTCCAGGCGGGCGTTGACCCCGGCGAGGTAGCGCGGCAGGTGCTGCAGCGCGCGCCAGCCGGTGCGGGCGACGAAGCCCGGGTAGACCAGCGCGGAGACCTGCTCGGACATGTCCGTGAACGCCGGGACGGCCCCCAGCGAGCCGGGCTTCTTGAGTCGCTTGCGCACGGTGTTGGCCTCGGTCAGCGTGGTGGTGACCAGGGCCGTCACCGCGAACACGGTGTCGATCAGTTCCGCGCGCACGTGCTCCGCGACGCGCTCGAACTCCTCCCGCGTGAACGGCGGCTCCTCTGGGACGAGCCGGTCGATCGCCGCGACCGTGCAGTCGTGGATCAGCGCCTCGACCGAACCGTGCGGGTTCTGGGTGAAGATGAGCCGTTCCTTCTGGCTCAGGTGCTCCACCACGTAGCGGTGCACGGACGGCAGCACGCGCTGCAGCAGCGCGATCACGCCGTCCCGCTGCGCCGCACGCTGCTCCTGCGGATCGCTCAGGATCCGCAGGTCCACGCGCGGCGGCTCGGTGGAGCCCGGCGTGCCGGACGGCGTGGCCACGAGCGTGGGGTAGCCCGTGACGGTCTGGCCGGCGACCACCGTCTCCACGCTGCGGGGCGGGTCCGGCTCGGGCCAGGCCGCGAGGTTCTCGCGCTCCACGGACGACGCCGCCCGCGCACCGGAGGCCCGTGGGCCGGGTGCGGGGGCGTTGCCCCCGCCCCCGCGGCGTCGTCCCCGGCCCTTCCGCGAGGAGCCGGTGGCGTCCCCGGGACGGCCCGGGGCGTCGTCGTCCGTGCGGGCGGCGTCGTAGAGCTGTGCCGCCGCGCCGCCCAGCGACTCCGCGAGCGCCTCGCGGACCCGGGACCGCAGCCGCTGCTTGAGCTCGGTGAGGTCGTCGCCGCGGCCCAGCACGGCGTTGCGGGCGTCGCGGACCTCGAAGCTCATGCGCAGGTGGGTGGGCAGCGTCTCGGGGTGGAAGTCCGTGGCGGTGACGGTGTGTCCGCGCAGGCGCTGCAGCACCGTGGCGAGGGAGGCCAGGAGGGAGTCGGTGGCCGGGTCGAACTCCGCGTCCAGGCGGGCGACGGCAGCCGCGGCCGTGTCCGGGGCGGGCACGAAGTTGCGTCGCACGGCCTTGGGCAGGGACTTGATCAGCGCCGTCACGAGCTCCACGCGCAGACCCGGGATGTGCCACTCGAACTGCTCGGGGAACAGCCGGTCCAGGAACAGCACCGGGATCCGCACCGTCACGCCGTCGGCGGTGTCCGCACCGGGGGCGAACTCGTAGTCCAGGTCCAGGCTGAGCTCGCCGTCCGCGGAGGCAACCGTCCACGAGCGCGGGAAGGAGTCCGTGTCCAGGGCGGGCCCCTCGGGGGCGATCAGGTCCTGCGGGGTGAGGTCCAGCAGGTGTTCGTCCTGCTGGCGGGCCTTCTTCCACCACGAGTCGAAGTGCCGCTGCGAGACCACGCTCTCGGGGATCCGGGCGTCGTAGAAGTCGAAGAGCACCTGGTCGTCCACGCGCAGGTCCTTGCGGCGCATCCGGTTCTCGAGCTCCTCGACCTCCGCGAGGGCCTTCCGGTTGCGCTTGACGAACGTGTGGCGGGTCTGCCAGTCACCCTCGACGAGCGCGTGGCGGATGAACAGCTCGCGCGACAGCGGCGGGTCGATCGAGGAGAACAGCACGGGCCGTTCCTGGACGAGCGGCAGCCCGTAGAGCGTGACCTTCTCCGAGGCCATGACGGCGCCGCGGGAGCGGGACCAGTGCGGCTCGGAGTAGCTGCGCTTGACGAGCTGCGGCGCAAGCTCCTCGACCCACTCGGGGGAGATGGCCGCGTTGGTGCGCGCCCACAGGCGGGTGGTTTCCACGAGCTCCGCAGAGACGATCCAGTCCGGGGCCTTCTTGAACAGGGCCGATCCCGGGAAGATCGCGAACCGCGTGCCGCGCGCGCCCCGGTACTCGCGGCTGCGCTCGTCCCGCACGCCGATGTTGCTGAGCAGCCCGGAGAGCAGGCTCTTGTGCACGGCGTCCTGGTTCGCGGCGACGTCGATCTCACGCGAGCCGCCGGCGTCGATGCCCACCTGCCGGGCGATCTGGCGCAGCTGCGCGTAGAGGTCCTGCCACTCGCGGATCCGCAGGAAGTTCAGGTACTCCCGCTTGCACAGCTTGCGGAACTGCGAGGGGGACAGGTCCTGCTGCTGCTCCTGCAGGTACTGCCACAGCAGTCCGTAGGAGAGGAAGTCCGAGGTCCGGTCGCGGAACCGCGCGTGGAACTCGTCCGCGGCCTGGCGCTTCTCGAGCGGCCGCTCGCGCGGGTCCTGCACGGTCAGCGCCGCGGTGAGCACGAGCACTTCCCGCACGCAGCCGCGCCGCTGCGACTCGACGATCATGCGCCCGAGGCGCGGGTCCACGGGCAGCGCCGCGAGGATCTCGCCGGTGCGCGTGAGCGGGCCGCGCGACTTCCCGCGCCCGCGGGCGCCTCCCCGGGAGCGGCCGCCCCGGGAACGGCCGCGGTGCGCCGGGCCCGACGCCGCGGCGTCGTCCTCCGCGCCCGTGTCACCGGGACCGCGCAGCGCGCCGAACTCGCGCAGCAGCAGCACACCGTCCTTGACGGCGCGCGCATCCGGCTTCTGCACGAACGGGAACTCCATGATGTCCGAGGGCTGAGAGACCACGCCCACGGAGATCATCTGCAGGATCACGGCCGCGAGGTTGGTGCGCAGGATCTCCGGGTCCGTGAACTGCGGCCGGGACTCGAAGTCCTCCTCCGAGTACAGCCGGATGCACACGCCGTCCGAGGTGCGCCCGCTGCGCCCGGCGCGCTGCTTGGCCGAGGCCTGCGAGATGCGTTCGATGGGCAGCCGCTGCACCTTGGTGCGCGCCGAGTACCGCGAGATCCGCGCCGTGCCCGGATCGACCACGTACTTGATCCCCGGAACCGTCAGCGAGGTCTCCGCGACGTTCGTGGCCAGCACGATCCGCCGGTGCGAGGCCGGGGAGAACACCCTGTTCTGCTCCGCCATGGACAGCCGCCCGAACAGCGGCAGGATCTGGGTGCCCGCGAGTGAGCGGTGGGACTCCACGACCTTCTGCAGGGCGTCCTGGGCGTCGCGGATCTCACGCTCCCCGGCGAAGAACACCAGGATGTCCCCGCGCGGCTCGCGGGAGAGCTCGACGACGGCGTCGCACACGGCGTCGATCGGGTCCCGGTCCTCGTCCGCGAGGCCGTCCCCGGTGTCCTCCTCGTCCTCGCCGCCGTCACCGCTGCGCTCCTGCGTCAGGGGGCGGTAGCGGATCTCCACGGGGTACGTGCGGCCGGAGACCTCGATGATCGGCGCAGGCTCCGGCCCCGCCTCCGGGTGCTGCGGGTCGGGCTGCGCGAAGTGCTCGGCGAAGCGCTGCGGGTCGATGGTGGCCGAGGTGATGATCACCTTCAGGTCCGGGCGCCGCGGGAGCAGCCGGCGCAGGTAGCCCAGCAGGAAGTCGATGTTCAGCGAGCGCTCGTGGGCCTCGTCGATGATGATCGCGTTGTAGCGGGAGAGCTCGGGGTCGTGGCTGATCTCGGCCAGCATGATGCCGTCCGTCATGAGCTTGACCTTGGAGTCCCTGCCGACCTCCGAGGTGAAGCGCACCTGGTAGCCCACGGTAGAGCCCACGCGCTCGCCCAGCTCGTGCGCGATGCGCTCGGCCACGGAGCGCGCGGCGATCCTGCGCGGCTGGGTGTGGCCGATCAGCCCGCCCTCCCCGAGACCGAGCTCGAGGCACATCTTGGGCAGCTGAGTGGTCTTGCCGGATCCGGTCTCGCCGGCGACCACCACCACCTGGTGGTCCCTGATGGCGGCCATGATGTCGTCCCGGCGCGCGCTGACGGGCAGGTCTTCCGGGTACACGATGTGGGGCGTGGTGGGCTCAGTCATGTCGTGCAGAAGTGTACGGGCCGCCTCCGACACCGTCCGACCGAAAGATGACGGTGCAGGTGGCGGCCCCGTTTGTCCGCAAATGTGAGCTGCGTCTCATTTTCGACCGATTGTTAGGTAATATCCAGTCACCACTCATCCTGCGGGGAAGGAAACACCTCATGAAGCCTCTGCTCCCGATCACCGCCGCGGCCACCGCCGCCGTCCTCCTGCTCACCGGCTGCGGCTCCGGCGGGGACACGACGTCCGACGAGAAGAAGTCGGTCACGGTGGGTATCTCCCAGTTCGTGGAGCACCCCTCCCTCGACGCCGCCCGGGAAGGTTTCGTCCAGGCCCTCAACGACGCCGGCTACAAGGAGGGCGAGAACCTGACCCTGGACGTCCAGAACGCGTCCGGGGACCAGGCCACCGCCACGAGCATCGCCTCCAACTTCGCGTCCTCGAAGGACGACCTGATCCTGGGCATCGCCACGCCGTCGGCCCAGTCCCTCGCCCAGGCCGTGACGGACAAGCCGGTGCTCTTCACCGCCGTGACCGACCCGGTGGACGCGGGTCTCGTGGACTCCGCGGACAAGCCCGGCGGCAACGTCACCGGCACCACGGACATGAACCCCGTGGCGGACCAGATCAAACTCGTGAAGCAGCTCAAGCCGAGCGCCAAGTCCGTGGGCATCATCTACAGCTCCGGTGAGACCAACTCCCAGATCCAGGTGGACGCCGCCAAGAAGGCCGCGGAAGCCGAGGGCCTGAAGGTCACGGAGAAGACCGTGACCACCACCGCGGAGGTCGCTCAGGCCGCCGAGTCCTTCGACACCGACGCCATCTACGTGCCCACCGACAACAAGGTCGTTGCCGGTCTCGAGGCCGTGATCTCCGCCGCCGAGTCCAAGAAGATCCCGCTGATCCCCGGCGAGGGCGACTCCGTGGAGCGCGGTGCGCTCGCCACCCAGGGCCTGAACTACAAGGACCTCGGCAAGCAGACCGGTGAGATGGCCGTGCGGATCCTCAAGGACGGCGCCAAGCCCGCGGACATGGCGGTCGAGTCCCAGAAGGACACCAAGCTCATCATCAACGCCAAGGCCGCGAAGGCCATGGGCGTGGAGATCCCGCAGAGCCTGCGGGACAAGGCCGACCAGGTCATCGAGTAGACCCTGTGATCGCCGGAATCGAACTCGGGCTCATCTACGCGATCATGGCCCTGGGGGTCTACCTCACGTTCCGCGTGCTGGACTTCCCGGACCTGACCGTCGACCAGTCCTTCACGAGCGGTGCCGCGACCGCGGCCATGGTCATCCTCGACGGCGGCAGCCCCTGGCTCGCCACCGTGGTGGGTTTCGTGGCCGGTGGTGTGGCGGGTCTGATCACCGCGCTGCTGCACACGAAGGCCCGCATCAACGGGCTGCTCGCGGGCATCCTCACCATGACCGCGCTGTACTCCGTGAACCTCAGGCTCATGGGCGGCAAGGCCAACCTGGCGCTGCTGCGCGAGGACACCGTGTTCACCCCGCTGCGCGAGGCCGGGCTGCAGGGGACCGTCGTGGGTGTCCTGCTGCTGCTGGTGGGCGTGCTGGTGGTCAAGGTGGTGCTGGACTGGTTCCTGTACACGGACGCCGGTCTGGCCATGCAGGCCACCGGTGACAACCCGGACATGATCCGTTCCTTCGGGGTGAACACGGACGGCCAGAAGATCCTGGGACTGTGCCTGTCCAACGCCCTCGTGGGCCTGGCCGGAGCGCTGATCGCGCAGTACCAGGGTTTCGCGGACATCGGCATGGGCATCGGCATGATCGTGGTCGGTCTCGCCTCCGTGATCCTGGGGCAGGGCATCTTCGGGACCCGCACCGTGGTGGTCGCCACGCTCGCGGTGGTCCTGGGCTCGGTGCTCTACCGCCTGGTCATCACCGTGGCGCTGCAGGCGGGGCTGAACCCGTCGGACATGAAGCTGATCTCCGCGGTGCTCGTGGTGGTCGCCCTTGTGCTCCCACAGCTGGGCGTGTTCAAACGGTGGAAGCGGCGTCGCACGCTGCGCGCGGCGCAGGATGTGCAGGCGGACGTCTCCGCCACGACCGAGCACCCCGTGACCGCCGCGCTCTCCACCACCTCCGTGCAGAAGGGACGGTGATCGCGTGCTGACGGTCAACGACGTCCGCAAGACGTTCTTCGCCGGGACGGTCAACGAGCGGGTCGCACTGAACGGGGTGAGCCTCACCGTCGACGAGGGGGACTTCGTCACGGTCATCGGCTCCAACGGCGCCGGCAAGTCCACGCTGCTCAACACGGTCTCCGGGACGATCATCCCGGACGGCGGGGAGATCCGGGTGGGGGAGCGCAACGTCACCCGACTGCCCGAGCACCGCAAGGCCCGATGGATCTCCCGCGTGTTCCAGGACCCCATGAAGGGCTCCTCGCCCACGCTGACGATCGAGCAGAACATGGCCATCGCCCAGCGCCGCGGCGGATCCCGCGGGCTCGCCCGCGGTGTGACCAGGGCCCGGCGCCAGGAGTTCACCGAGGAGCTCAAGACGCTGGAGCTCGGTCTCGAGAACCGGCTGGGTGCGAAGGTGGGCCTGCTCTCGGGCGGTCAGCGGCAGGCGCTGTCCCTGCTGATGGCCACCTTCTCCGCACCGGAGATCCTGCTGCTGGACGAGCACACCGCCGCGCTGGACCCCCAGCGGGCGCACCACGTCACCGAGATCACCGAGCGGATCGTGAACGAGCGCCATCTCACGACCCTGATGGTCACGCACAACATGGAGCAGGCGCTGCGCCTGGGGAACCGGCTGATCATGATGCACGAGGGCCGGATCCTTTTCGAGCTCGACGCCGAGCAGAAGCGCAACGCCACGGTGGCGGACCTCCTGACGGAGTTCCGCAAGCTCCAGGCCGCCACGGGCGAACCCGCGCTGGATGACGCTACGCTTCTGGAAACAGCTCGCAGCGCCGGGCCGGACGCCGCCGCGCAGGCGGTCCCGGGCCAGGGCGCCCCAACGGGCGGCTCCTCCGCCGCGGAGGTGCCGTAAGGAGAACCGGTGAACACAGTGGATCAGCCCCGCCGCAGACAACGACTCACGTCCGTCGTCACTGTGGTGGGGCTGATCCTTCTCTTCGTGTGCTGCTTCACCCTGCCGGAGGGACTCGTGGCCCTGGGACGGGCGGCCGCGGACCACGGCGGGGAGCCCCTCAACGCACGGGGCTGGACCATGGTGGTGCTGGGCTTCGGGACCCTGGGGGTCGGGGGAGTGCTCACCATCGTGGGCGTGGTGCTGCGCCGCACCGCCCCGCCGCAGCCGGTCGCGGAGGACGCCCTGCTGGAGGAGCAGTACGGGGAGGATTCCGTGGTCAGCGCGTACGACCCGCTGGAGCTGAACCCGCACCTGAGGGTCCGTGAACAGCGTCGAGACGGGCGTTGAGAGATCTGCCCCGCGCGGGATGCTGAGCAGGCTGGAGAGCCTCGCCGTGGCTGACGCGCTCGACGGTGCGGTGCGCGCCCCGAGGTGCCGGAGCACTGCGCCGAAGCCCTGAGTTCCGAGAGCCCCGCGCAGGAGTCGTGGCAGGGCACCGGGACGCCGGAACCGGAAAAGGGCATGAAAAGTGCCCGCGATAGGATTCGAACCTACGGCCTTCTGCTCCGGAGGCAGACGCTCTATCCACTGAGCTACGCGGGCGTGTCTGCTACCGGTCCGGGCCCGTGGTCCGATCGGCAACGACGACTCGACGATACTACCAGGTGCCCGCGCGCCACGAATCCGCGCGGTGCGCGCGGGCGTCCGCGAATCGGCCCGCGCGCACCTGCCCCGCTACACTGTCACGGTGACTCCTGAAGAACTTTCCTCCGCCGTCTCCGCATGCCTGCAGGACGCCGTGGCCGCCGGTGAACTCACCGCCGTGGACGGCGTGGACCTGCCCGAGGCGAAGGTCGAGCGCCCCAAGAACCGTGACCACGGCGACTGGGCCACCACGGTGGCCATGCAGGTCGCCAAGAAGGTGGGGCGCAACCCCCGGGAGGTCGCCGAGATCCTGGTGCGCCGCCTGGCGGAGGTGCCGGGTGTCAAGACCGTGGACATCGCCGGTCCGGGCTTTCTGAACATCACGTTCGACGCCGCCGCGGCCGGTGAGCTCGCGCAGTCGATCGTCGAGCAGGGTGCGGCCTTCGGCACGGCACAGGGCCTGGCGGGCACCACCATCAACCTCGAGTTCGTCTCCGCGAACCCCACCGGCCCGATCCACCTGGGCGGCACGCGCTGGGCCGCGGTCGGGGACTCCCTGGCACGCATCCTCGGCGCACAGGGCGCGGACGTGGTGCGCGAGTACTACTTCAACGACCACGGGACGCAGATCGACCGTTTCGCGCGCTCCCTGCTGGCGAGCGCCCGCGGCGAGGCCGCCCCGGAGGACGGCTACGGCGGGCAGTACATCTCCGAGATCGCGGACGACGTCCTCGCCCAGCACCCGGATGCGCTCGAGTCGGACGACCCGCAGGAGGTCTTCCGGGCCACGGGCGTGGAGCTGATGTTCTCCCAGATCAAGTCCTCGCTGCACGAGTTCGGGGTGGACTTCGACGTCTACTTCCACGAGAACTCGCTGTTCGAGGACGGCCAGGTGGAGACCCTGCTGGACCAGCTGCGCTCCTCGGACGCCCTCTACTTCGAGGACGGCGCGTGGTGGCTGCGCTCCACGGACCACGGGGACGACAAGGACCGCGTGGTCATCAAGTCGGACGGCAACGCCGCGTACATTGCTGGCGACATCGCGTACTTCAAGAACAAGCGGGACCGTGGCGCGGACCTGTGCATCTACATGCTGGGTGCGGACCACCACGGCTACGTGGCGCGCCTGAAGGCCGCCGCGGCCGCCCTGGGGGACTCCCCGGACGCCGTCGAGGTGCTGATCGGGCAGATGGTCAACCTGGTGCGCGACGGTGAGGCCGTGCGGATGTCCAAGCGTGCAGGCACCGTGGTCACCATGGAGGACCTCGTGGAGGCCGTGGGGGTGGATGCTGCCCGCTACTCGCTGACGCGGTACTCGGTGGACTCGAACATCGACATCGACCTCGCGCTGCTGACGAAGCGCTCCAACGAGAACCCCGTGTTCTACGTCCAGTACGCGCACGCCCGCACGTGCGCCGTCGCCCGCAACGCCGAGGCCGCCGGGGTCTCGCGCACGGATGCGGACGGCGAGCCACAGTTCGACGCCGCCCTGCTGGACCACCCGCGCGAGGCGGACCTGCTCGCCGCGCTCGGCCAGTACCCCTCCGTGGTCGCGCAGGCGGCCCAGTTCCGCGAGCCGCACCGGGTCGCGCGTCACCTCGAGGCGCTCGCCGGTGCCTACCACCGCTGGTACGACGCGTGCCGCGTGACCCCGCAGGGAGAGGGCTCCGTGGAGCCCGTCCACCACACCCGGCTGTGGCTCAACGACGCCGTGCGCCAGGTGCTCGCCAACGGGCTGGACCTGCTGGGCGTCAGTGCCCCGGAGAGGATGTGACCGTGTCCGGCCACCCCCTGGCTCCCGCCTGGCTGCACGAGCCCACCGATCCCGCCGCCCTGGACCCGCTGGTCTTCACGTCGCAGTACTCGCGCGACGGTTCCGGCCGCGTGTGCGTGGACGGGATCCCCGTCACGGAGCTCGCGGCGCGGTTCGGCTCGCCCAGCTACGTGCTCTCCGAGCGTACGTTCCGCTCGCGTGCCCGCGCCTTCCGCGAGGCCTTCGAACGTGCCCTGCACCCGCTCGGTGTGGACGTGGCGGTCTACTACGCCTCCAAGGCCTTGCTGACCACCGCGGTGGTCGGATGGGCGAGCGAGGAGGGCCTCAACGTGGACACCGCCTCCGGCGGCGAGCTCGCCGTCGCGCTGGCGGCCGGCGTGGACCCCGCCCGGATCGCGCTGCACGGCAACAACAAGTCCGCCGACGAGCTGGGCCTGGCCCTGCGCGAGGGCGTGGGACGCATCGTCGTCGACTCCCTCGCGGAGATTGAGCTGCTCGCGCGCCTGGCCCATGAGCACGGCACCCGCGCTCCCGTGATGATCCGCGTGACCCCCGGCATCCACGCCTCGACCCACGAGTTCATCGCCACGGCGCACGAGGACCAGAAGTTCGGGCTCTCGCTCAACCCGGCCCGTGAGGGCGAAGACGCCCCGGCGCTCGCCGCCGTGGCCGCGTGCCTCGACGCCTCGGACGCGCTGGACCTGCGCGGTCTGCACTGCCACATCGGCTCCCAGATCTTCGCGGCCGAGGGCTTCGGCCAGGCCGCCGAGCGCGTGCTGGCCCTGCGCGAGACCGTGGCCTCCCGCTGGGGCGCGGTGCTGCCGGAGATCGACCTCGGCGGCGGGCACGGCGTGGCCTACACCGCGGCGGACGAGCCGCGGGACGTGGGCGCGATCGCCGCGGACCTCGCAGCGCTGCTGGCCGGGGCCCTCGAGTCCTCGGAGCTGCCCGCGCCGCACCTGTCCTTCGAGCCGGGCCGTTTCATCGCGGGTCCCTCCGGGTGCACGGTCTACACCGTGGGCACGGTCAAGACCGTCACGGTGGGCCCTGGCGTCGAACGCCGCTACGTCTCCGTGGACGGCGGCATGAGCGACAACCCGCGCCCGGTGCTCTACGACGCCGACTACACGGCCGTGCTCGGCAACCGCGTCTCCGAAGTTGCGCCGGTGCTCACCCGGGTGGTGGGCAAGCACTGCGAGTCCGGTGACGTGGTCGTCAAGGACGTCTACCTGCCCGGCGACGTCGCCGCGGGGGACCTGCTCGTGGTGCCCGTGACCGGCGCGTACTGCTGGGCCCTGTCCAGCAACTACAACTGGCTGCCCCGCCCCGGGATCGTGGCCGTGGGCCCCGACGGCTGGAGCCGCGAGATCGTCCGCCGCGAGTCCGTCACCGATCTGCTCGCACGTGACACCGGCATTGCGGATCCGGTGCACGCCACGACCGCCTCCACCCGCCCGAGCGCTGAGGAACCTCCGAACCGATGAACCCTTCACCCTCCACACACGAGACCTCCGAGACCCCCGTCCTGAGGGTCGGTCTGCTGGGCGCCGGCACCGTGGGCTCGCAGGTGGCCCGTGTGCTGCTCACCCAGGCGGACGAGCTGGCGCAGCGCACCGGTGTGCGCCTGGAGCTGTCGGGGATCGCCGTGCGCGACGTCACCGCGCCGCGCGACGTCGAGCTGCCCCGCGAGCTGCTCACCACGGACGCGGACGCCGTGATCGACGCCGCGGACGTGGTCGTGGAGCTCACCGGCGGCATCGAGCCCACGCGCACCCGCGTGCTGCGCGCGCTCAACGCCGGCACCTCGGTGATCACGGGCAACAAGGCGCTGCTCGCCGAGTCCGGCCGTGAGCTGCACGACGCCGCCGCGGCATCCGGCGCGCAGCTGTCCTACGAGGCCGCCGTGGCCGGGGCCATCCCGATCGTGCGCCCCATGCGGGACTCCCTCGCCGGGGACAGCGTGAACCGGTTCCTCGGCATCATGAACGGCACCACGAACTTCATCCTGGACCAGATGGACTCCACCGGGGCGGCGTTCGACGACGCCCTGGCCCAGGCCCAGGAGCTCGGCTACGCGGAAGCGGACCCCACCGCGGACGTCGAGGGGCACGACGCCGCCGCGAAGACCGCAGTGCTGGCCTCCCTCGCGTTCCACTCGAGCTACACGATCGCGGACGTCCACTGCGAGGGCATCACCGGTGTCACCGCGGAGGACGTCGCCGCGGCCAAGGAGGCCGGCTACGTCATCAAGCTGCTGTCGGTGGGGGAGCGCTGCGGCGACGGCGTGAACCTGCGCGTGCAGCCGGTGATGATCCCGCGCGAGCACGTGCTGGGCGGGGTGCGCGGTGCGTACAACGCCGTGTTCGTGGAGGCGGAGAACGCCGGTTCGCTGATGTTCTACGGCCAGGGCGCCGGCGGCGACCCCACGGCGTCGGCCGTGCTGGGAGACCTGGTCTCCGCCGCGCGCGCGATCGCTCTGGGGGCCCGCGGGATCCCGCTCGAGCCCTACGCCGCACTGCCGGCGGTGAGCATGGACGACGTCACCACGCGCCTGTCCGTGACGCTGGCCGTCAACGACCGGCTGGGTGTGCTCGCGCGCCTCGCGCAGGTCTTCGCGGACCACGGGGTGTCGATCTCCACGATGCAGCAGAGCGAGGACCCGCGCGTCAACGAGACGTCCCTGCTGCGCCTGGTGACGCACACCGGGCGCCACGCTTCGCTCGTGGCCACGGTGGACGCGCTGCGCGAGCTGCCCGTGGTGCGTGACATCGTGTCCGTGACGCCTGTGGAGGCCGGGGAGTAGCAGGTGGCCGGCCCCGCCCGCCGCAAACCGCGGGGCCAACGCGTCGAAGCGACCGGTCGGGAAGCACCGAGTCGAGAAGCACCGAGTCGAACCGAGGAGAACGCCGCATGGCACACGTCTGGCAGGGCGTCATCAACGAGTACAAGGACCGGCTGCCGGTCACCGAGCAGACCGAGGTCGTCACCATGGGGGAGGGCGGCACGCCCCTAATCCGTGCGCGCGCCCTGTCCGAGCTGACCGGTTCCACGGTGTGGCTGAAGTTCGAGGGCATGAACCCCACGGGCTCCTTCAAGGACCGCGGGATGACGATGGCCATCACCAAGGCCAAGGAGGAGGGCGCGAAGGCCGTGGTGTGCGCCTCGACCGGGAACACCTCCGCCTCCGCCGCGGCGTACGCGAAGCAGGCCGGGATGCGCTGTGCCGTGCTCGTGCCCGAGGGCAAGATCTCCATGGGCAAGATGTCCCAGGCCGTGGCCCACGGTGCGGACATCATCCAGGTGGACGGCAACTTCGACAACTGCCTCGAGGTCGCCCGCAAGCTCTCGGAGTCCTATCCGGTGTTCCTGGTGAACTCGGTCAACCCGTACCGGATCGAGGGCCAGAAGACCGCGGCGTTCGAGGTCGTGGACACCCTCGGGGACGCCCCGGACATCCACGTCCTGCCGGTGGGCAACGCCGGCAACATCACCGCGTACTGGAAGGGCTACCGAGAGTACGCGCAGGAAACGCCCGGCACGACCGGGGAGATGCTGCCCGCGGTCGCCACGCACACGCCCGTGATGTGGGGCTTCCAGGCGGAGGGCGCGGCACCGCTCGTGCTGGGCCACCCCGTGACCGAGCCGGAGACCATTGCCACGGCCATCCGGATCGGCAACCCCGCCTCGTGGGACAGCGCGATCGCCGCCCGGGACGAGTCCGGGGGGGTCATCGACTCCGTCACGGACGACGAGATCCTGGAGGCCCACCGCTGGCTCTCCTCGCGCGAGGGCGTGTTCGTGGAGCCGGGCTCCGCGGCGAGCGTCGCGGGTCTGCTCAAGCAGGCGCGCGCCGGTGAGGTGCCCTCCGGGCGGACCATCGTGGCCACGGTCACGGGGCACGGCCTGAAGGACCCGCAGTGGGCCATCAAGGGTGCCGAGGCGGAGGACGAGCAGGCCGCCGAGCCGAAGCGCGTCCCCTTCGACGTGGTCGCGGTCGCGGCGGCCCTCGGCCTGGAATGAGCGGTGGCGCGGTGAGCGAGGCACACCTGAACGACCCTGCCCGTCACGGGGCCCCGGTGGGCACCACGGTGACCGTCGAGGTCCCGGCGTCCACGGGCAACGTGGGTCCGGGCTTCGACTCCCTCGGACTCGCGCTGGAGTGCCGCGACACCGTGCGCCTCACGCGCCTCTCCTCCGGCCTCGAGTTCGACCTGCACGGCGAGGCCGCCGGGGGCGGGGTGCCGCGCACGCACGAGCACCTGGTGCTGCGGGCCATGCAGGCCGCGTACGACGCCGCCGGTGCCGGATCCCTGCCGCCGCTGCGGCTCGAGGCCCACAACGTCATCCCGCACGGGCGCGGCATGGGCTCCTCGGCGTCGGCCGTGGTGGCCGGCGTGCTCGCGGCCAACGCCTTCCTGTCCGCGGCCTCCCGGCTCACCCCGGACGAGGTGCTGCAGGTGTGCTCGCGGCTCGAGGGCCACCCGGACAACGTGGCGCCCACCCTGCTCGGCGGGCTCACGGTCTCCTACGAGGAGGAGGGCCGCTTCCACAGCGTGCCGGTGAGCGTGCACCCGGACGTGGTCCCCGTGGTTGCCGTTCCGGACTTCGAGGTCGCCACGGCCATGGCCCGCGGCCTGCTCCCCGACACCGTGGCGCACCGCACCGCGGCGGTCAACGCTGGCCGGGCGGCCCTGCTCGTCTCCGCTCTGGGCGGTCGCCCCGAGCTGCTGCTGCCCGCCACGTTCGACCTGCTGCACCAGCCCTACCGGGCCCAGGCGATGGCCCCCAGCGCGGAACTGATGACGCGGCTGCGCGAGCGCGGTCACGCCGCCCTGATCTCCGGCGCGGGACCCACGGTCCTCACGCTCGTTAACGGTGCTGAAGAGGCCGAGCGCGCCGCGGCGGCGATCCACGAGATCGCCGAGGACACGGCGTCGCCCGCCCACTCGTACCGCGGTCAGCCGGTCTCCTGGCGTGTCCAGATCCTGCAGGTGCCGCGCGAGGGTGCTAAAGTGACGGTATCCACGCAATAGCCCCCGGGTACTCGTCCGTTCCGGACGCAGCACCTCCGCAGTCGAGACTGGTGCGCAGTTCATCTCCGCAGGTACTCGGAAGCACCGCCTCTCTGCGATCCTCTCCCGCGTTGACCGGCCACCTCTGTCACCATCTCTGTGGTGTGGCGCAGCGGTCCCGCGGGGGTTTCGGGGGACTTCATTGCTGATGTCGCGTGCCTTCGGCACGCACTCTCGTGGCCCGCAGTGCGCGGCCCACACCATCAACGTCGGGTTGCTGGCGATCTGAATGCCGTGACCCCCACCGAGTCAGAAGGAAGCTTCGTGACAGAATCCACCGCCCCCGAACAGGGAACGGACACCTCGCAAGCCCAGAGCGCCGGCCTGTCCGGGCTCAAACTCGCGCAGCTGCAGGCCCTCGCCGCCCAGCTCGGCATCACCGGCGCCCGCCGCATGCGCAAGTCCCTCCTCGTGGAGGCCATCTCGGCCCACCAGCGCGGTGGCGCCGTCGCCGCCCGCGACAAAGCTGTCGAGGAGAAGATCGAGCAGACCGCCCGGCAGGCCTCGCGCCGCCACTCGGACGACGTCGACGACGCCGCCCCGGCGGGCTCCTCGGACGAGTTCTCCTCCCGCGGTGCCGGGTCCGACGAGCAGTCGGCGGAGTCCGGCTCCGGTGAGAACTCGGAGCAGAACGGCAAGCGCCAGAGCGGTTCGCGCCGCTCCCACCGCGCCGCCGGTTCCGGTGAGCGCTCCGCCCAGGGCAAGTCCTCCGAGGAGAACGAGAACCAGGAGTCCTCCGAGTCCGGCGAGGACTCGAAGGAGAGCTCCCACCGCGGCGGCCGCAACCAGCGCGGGCGCGGCAACCGCAACGAGAAGTCCTCCCAGCAGGAGAACTCCTCCGGCTCCAAGGACGAGAAGTCCCAGGACGGCAAGCGGGACGAGAAGTCCGAGGGTGGCCGTGGTCGCGGCAACCAGAACCAGAAGGACTCCAAGGACGGCAACCAGGAGAACAACGGCCGCCAGGACTCCAAGGACTCCCGCGACTCCAAGGACTCCGGCGAGAACTCGCAGGACGGCCAGGGCCGCAACGAGCGCCGCAACCGCAACAACAACGGCGGCGGCAACAACAACGACGGCGAGGGCAGCTCGCGCCGCAACCGCCGCAACCGCAACCGGAACGACCGCAATGACCGCAGTGATCGCAACGACCGCAACGAGCGCCGCAACCGTCGCAACCGCAACAACGGCCCGGACGTGGACGACGTCGAGATCACCGAGGACGACGTCCTGTTGCCCATGGCCGGCATCCTGGACGTGCTCGACAACTACGCGTTCGTGCGGACCTCCGGCTACCTGCCGGGCCCCTCGGACGTCTACGTGAGCCTGTCGCAGGTCAAGAAGAACAACCTGCGCAAGGGCGACGCCATCGTGGGCGCCATCCGTGCTCCCCGCGAGGGCGAGCAGCACAACAACTCGCGCCAGAAGTTCTCCGCGCTCGTGCAGCTGACCACGGTCAACGGCCGCAAGCCGGAGGAGAACGCGGACCGTGTCGAGTTCAACAAGCTCGTGCCGCTGTACCCGCAGGAGCGCCTGCGCCTGGAGACCGACCCCAAGAAGATCGGCCCGCGCGTGGTGGATCTGGTCGCTCCGATCGGCAAGGGCCAGCGCGGTCTGATCGTCTCCCCGCCCAAGGCGGGCAAGACCCTGATGCTGCAGTCGATCGCCAACGCGATCACCACGAACAACCCCGAGGTGCACCTCATGATGGTGCTCGTGGACGAGCGCCCCGAAGAGGTCACGGACATGCAGCGCACGGTAAAGGGTGAGGTCATCGCCTCGACCTTCGACCGTCCCGCTGACGACCACACCACGGTCGCCGAGCTCGCGATCGAGCGCGCGAAGCGTCTCGTGGAGATGGGCATGGACGTGGTGGTCCTGCTGGACTCCATGACCCGCCTGGGCCGCGCGTACAACCTCTCCGCACCGGCATCCGGGCGCATCCTCTCGGGTGGTGTGGACTCGGCGGCGTTGTACCCGCCCAAGAAGTTCTTCGGTGCCGCGCGCAACATCGAGAACGGCGGCTCGCTCACCATCCTGGCCACCGCGCTCGTGGAGACCGGCTCCAAGATGGACGAGGTCATCTTCGAGGAGTTCAAGGGCACCGGCAACATGGAGCTGCGGCTCTCGCGCCAGCTCGCGGACCGTCGCATCTTCCCCGCCGTGGACGTCAACTCCTCGGGCACGCGCCGTGAGGAGAACCTGCTCTCGCCGGAGGAGATCAAGATCATGTGGCGCCTGCGCCGCGTGCTCTCCGGTCTGGAGCAGCAGCAGGCCCTGGAGCTGCTCACGAGCAAGCTGCGGGACACGCAGTCCAATGCGGAGTTCCTGCTGCAGGTCCAGAAGACCACGCTCGCCGGTCACTAGGACGCCCGCGCGCCACGTCCCACCCGTCGAGAAGGAGAACGCCCCATGTCCGATCCCGTGCAGCCGCTGCTGGACGAGTACGCCCAGCTGCAACGTGAACTGGCGGACCCGGCGGTCCACGCGGACGCCGGCAGGGCCAGGAAACTGGGTCGGCGCTACTCGGAGCTCAACGGGATCGTGGACGCGCACCGCAGGGTGGAGCGCCTGTCCGAGGACCTCGAGGCCGCCCGCGAGCTCGGGAGCATGGATCCCGAGCTCGCGGCGGAGGTCAAGCCGCTCGAGGAGCAGCTGGGCGAGGCGCGCGAGGTGCTGCGCCGCAAGCTCGTCCCGCGGGACCCGGACGACGGCCGCAACGTGATCCTGGAGGTCAAGGCGGGGGAGGGCGGGGACGAGTCCGCGCTCTTCGCCGGTGACCTGCTGCGCATGTACATGCGCTTCGCGGAGCAGTCGGGGCTCAAGACCGAGATCCTGTCCTCCACCCCGACCGAGCTCGGTGGGTACAAGGACGTGCAGCTCGCGGTGAAGGGCACTTCCTCCGACCCGTCCGAGGGCGCGTGGGCCCGTTTCAAGTACGAGGGCGGGGTGCACCGGGTGCAGCGCGTGCCCGTGACCGAGTCGCAGGGCCGTGTGCACACCTCCGCCGCGGGGGTGCTGGTGTTTCCCGAGGTGGACGAGCCGGACGAGATCGACATCAGCCAGAACGACCTCAAGATCGACGTCTACCGCTCCTCCGGTCCGGGCGGTCAGTCGGTCAACACCACGGACTCCGCCGTGCGGATCACCCACGTGCCCACGGGCATCGTGGTGTCCATGCAGAACGAGAAGTCCCAGCTGCAGAACCGTGAGGCCGCCATGCGCGTGCTGCGGGCGCGGTTGCTCGCGCACCAGCAGGAGCAGATCGACGCCGAGAACGCCGCGGCCCGCAAGTCCCAGGTGCGCACGGTGGACCGCTCGGAGCGCATCCGCACCTACAACTTCCCGGAGAACCGGATCGCGGACCACCGCACGGGGTACAAGGCCTACAACCTGGACCACGTGCTGGACGGTGCCCTGGATCCTGTCATCGCCTCCGCGATCGAGCTCGACGAGCGGCACCGCCTCGAGCAGCTGAGCCAGGACACCTCGGGACAGGGGTCCGCGGGCCGGAAGAACTGACCCGTGGCCACGTCCCTCGCCCAGGCGATCGCCGGGGCCCGCCGTGAGCTCGCGGCCGCCGGGGTTGCCTCCCCGGACGCCGACGCCGCCCTGCTCGCCGCCCACGCCCTCGGCCTGAGCCGCGGGGAGACGGAGGCGAAGGCCATCCTGGGCGCCCCCGAACCCGCCGGCTACCGGGAACTCGTGGCGCGCCGCGTCCGGCGGGAACCCCTGCAGCACATCACCGGTCGGGCGCCGTTCCGGCAGCTGGACCTCGCGGTGGGGCCCGGAGTCTTCGTGCCGCGCCCGGAGACCGAGCTGCTCGTGCAGCTGGCACTGGACCACGCGAGGCAGTGGCGCGAGCACGGTGAGGTGCACCCCGCCGTCGTCGACCTCGGGAGCGGAAGCGGGGCCATTGCCCTGGCCGTGGCCACCGAGGACCCGGCGTGCCGCGTGACCGCGGTCGAGCGGGAGCCGGAGGCGCTGCGCTGGACGCGGCAGAACCTGGCAGGCAGCCGGGTCCGGCTGCTCGAGTGCGACTACCGCGACGTCACGGTCGAGGGCTCCGGGCGCTTCTGCGTGGTCGTGACCAACCCCCCGTACGTCCCCGTCGGGGAAGTTCCTGGGGATCCGGAGGTTCGCGACTACGACCCGCCCACGGCGCTCTACGGTGGGGACGAGAGCGGCATGCTCTTCCCCGCCGCGGCCATGGACACGGCGCTGCGGCTGCTGCGCCCCGGTGGCAGCTTCGTCATGGAGCACGCGGAGTCGCAGGTCGAGACGGTGGCCGATGCGCTGAGCCGCCGGGGTTTCGTGGACGTGCAGTGCCATCGCGACCTCACGGACCGGCCCCGGGCCACGACCGCCTTCCTGCCGGGGGAGCGGGACTGAACCCGGCGCGCGGGCACCGCACGCCGTGACGACCGACGCGGCGTGACGGGCCCAGGGGTTGACCGGTCCGACGATGAGGTACCCGAGCCCGCCAGGCCGTGGAAGAACAGGCAACACGTGAGCAGAGGAGATGCGCGTGAGTGAGATCAGGCCCTGCGGGAGCCAGGAAGAACTCGACGACGCCGTGGCGCGGGCCGCGGAGGTCGTCACCGAGGGCGGGTGCATCGTCCTGCCCACGGACACCGTCTACGGGATCGGCTGCGACGCCTTCTCGGCCGCGGGTGTCCAGGCCCTGCTGGGTGCCAAAGGACGCACCCGCGAAATGCCGCCGCCCGTGCTGATCGCCCGGCCGGCCGTCATGGACGGGCTCGCGGACGAGGTCTCCGCGGAGGCCCGCGCCCTCGCGGAGGCGTTCTGGCCCGGTGCGCTGACCATCGTGTGCTGGGCCCAGCCCACGCTCGGCTGGGACCTCGGCGAGACGCACGGCACCGTGGCCCTGCGCGTCCCCGACGACCGCGTGACGCGCGCGGTCCTCGAGCGCGTGGGACCCATGGCCGTGAGCTCGGCCAACCGGACCGGCATGCCCGCCGCGCGCACCGCGCGGGCTGCGCAGGAGATGTTGCAGAACCGTGTGCCCCTCTATCTCGACGACGGCGTCCGCCCCGTCGCGGATGCCGCCTCCGGTGCACAGGACGTGGCCTCGACCATCGTGGACTGCACGGGGGAGACGCCGGTGGTGCTGCGTCACGGTGCCATCACTCTCGAGCGGCTCCGCGAGGTGGTGCCCACGGTCCACGGGGGAGCGCAGGGCGAATCGGCCCCCGCCACCGCGGCGGAGGTTGCCGATTCCGGAATCCCGTCCGCGGGTGGAACCGCGGCGTCGGCGTCGACGTCGGCCACAGGCCCGGATGGTGTGGCCGGCGGGGATGCGACCACTGCGACCGGAGCAGAGGCCGACCCGCAGGCTGAGATTGACGTCTCGGACGACGAAATCGTCACCTCGATGGTCCTGGAGTCCACCGTGGCCGAGGACCGTCCCGTGGACCAGGGGCGCGACCGCAGTGTGCGCCCGGAACCGCGGTGGGGTGGCACGAGCGCGCTGAGCATGGACGAGGCGCGGCGCCTCGTGGGGGACCCGGACCCGGACCCGGAGTAAACGGTGCCCGCGCACCGGGACTGAGCGGAGTCGTCGCCCGCAGACGCATCGGCGACCCCCGGCGGTCGGCCCGGCTGGCCGACCTAGGAAGCATGACCACGGGGTGACAACCACGCACCGCAGGGTCCATGACCGAGGGCCCGCCCCTCCACCGTGCAGTGCGGTGAGGGGCGGGCCCTTCGTCGTGCCGGGTGGGCGGCTCAGCGCCCGAGCGCGAGGTGCGCCTGGCGCAGGATCTCCTGGACGTGCGGCTCGGGGATCACATGGTGCTCGTGGGCCCAGCCGGGGACCTGGCGCTGGCCGAACCACGTGACCTCGAGGCGGCGGATGAGTCCCGCGTAACGGTGGCCGACCACGCTGGAGCCGAAGCGCGCGGTGGCGATGACCGCGCGGCACAGCCACGGGGGCAGGCTCGTGGGGTGGCGGCGGCCGGCGTCGCGCAGCACGGACCCGGTGGTCGCGCCCTCCCACGGCTGCAGGATCACCGGCGGCAGTGCACCCGGGAACTCGCCCACGGACGCCGTGAACTGGGCGAGCGCCGTGACCGACGTGACAGGAGTGGGGGCGGTACCGTCGCCGGCCACCGAGCTCAGCGGCGACGAGGCGAAGCGGGCGAGCAGACGCGTGGTACGGCGGTCGCTGCCCATCACGGACGTCGCCCGGATGACGGTGATCTCCGGGGCCCGGTCCTCCCCCTCCCACTGCGAGTGCAGGCGGTAGAGCGCCGACTCCCCGAGGGCCTTGGAGAACGAGTAGGGGGAGAACGGCGCGGTGCGGATGGACTCGTCGAGCACGGGGGCGTCCGCCTGCACGGACGCTGAGCTCATGTGGATCACGCGGCGCACACCCGTGCGGTGCGCGGCGAGAGCCACGAGAACGGGGAGCAGCGCGTTGGCGCCGGTCAGGGACTGCTGGTGCGTCTGGTCGGGTGCGGCGAGGCCTGCGGCGTTGACGACGGTGTCGGCGCCGGCGAAGGACTCCGCCAGGTAGTCGATCACGGATTCCAGACGGTGTGCGTGCTCGATGAGGTGGTGGACGGTGGTCGCCGGAGAAGCAAGGCGGGGTGTGGCCACCGGGGTGACCTGGACGTCGCGTGAGCGAAGGGCGGTGGTGATGGCGGAACCGATGAAGCCCGTTGCTCCGAGGACGCGCCAACTGTGTGCCGTCACTGTGTGTCTCCTCCCGTGATGGTTGTCCCATCGTACGGTAGCGCCGGGCCCCTCGGCGGCGCGGTGCGCGCCATGCGGAATCCGTCCCGGCGGCGTCGAGCGGATGCCAAGGTGGCGGTTGGTAGACTCCGGGACGTCGCGGCTGAGCCGTGACGAATCCCTGTCCCACCAGGGTGTTCGGACTCCGCGACCCTGCTTCTCCACCTTTCACACGACAACACCCGGGGGCGTCATGACGGACACCGACTCGAGGGCCGCGGCACGGCCGGACGCGATCGTGAGTGTCGCGTGCGTGACCCAGGACCGGCCGCGTGACGTGGCGGCCCTCATCGACGGGCTGCGCTCCCAGACCGACCCCGTGGCGAGCCTGTGCCTCGTGGACGCCGGGCGCACCGCGCTCGACGAGGCCGAGCTGCTGGAGCGCATCGACGGCACCTTCAGCCTCCACTACCGCCGCTCGGTAGCCAACCTGGGTGGCGCCGGCGGCTTCTCGCTGGCGATCCTCACGGCCCTGGCGAGCGGCGCGGAGCAGGTCTGGCTCATGGACGACGACGCCCACCCCGAGGACCCGGACTGCCTGCGGGTGCTGCGCACGGCCGCCCGTGAACGGGGTCTCGCCGTGGTCTCCCCGCTGATCGTGGCGCCGCAGGACCACGAGCTGCTCTCCTTCCCGTACCGCCTTGAGGGCGGCATCACGCACCGGCGCGAGGACCTCGTCCCGCTCGGCTTCCTCGACTCGTACGCCAACTTCTTCAACGGCGCTCTCATGGACGAGTCGGTCTTCTTCCGGGTGGGTCTGCCGGACCTCAAGCTCTTCCTGCGCGGGGACGAGGTGGACTTCCTCGTGCGGCTGCGCAAGAGCGGTCTGCCGTTCGGCACCGTGACCACCACGGCCGTGTCCCACCCGCCCGGGTGGGAGGAGGAGCACGTGGTGATCCCCGGCAAGCTGCAGGTGCTGATCCCCCCGGGGGAGTTCAAGCAGAAGCACTTCTTCCGCAACCGCGGCTACGTGTCCTGGCGCTACAAGCGCGTGGTCCAGCTGGGAGCGGACGTCATCGGGTACCCCGCGCACTACCTCAAGAACAGGGACCTGAAGGGGTTGCGCACCTGGGCGCGGCTCTACGGCAACGGCATTCGCGGGCGTGGTTTCGGTGGCCCTCGCTGAACCGCTGACGGCCTCCGAGCTGCCCGCCCGATTCTCGGTCCTGCTGCCCGTCTACGCGGGGGACACGCCCGAGCGGGTGCGCCGCGCCGTCGAGTCGAACACCGTGGAGCAGACCCGCCCGCCCGCCGAGCTGGTGGTCGTGCAGGACGGCCCCGTGGCCCCGGAGCTGGACGCCGAGCTGGAGCGGATCGCCCGGGAGTCACCGGTTCCGGTTCGCCTGGTGCGGATCCCGCAGAACCGGGGGCTCGCGCACGCCCTGCGCACGGCCCTGCCGCTGTGCGCGTACGACGTCGTGGCGCGCGCGGACGCGGACGACGTCGCCTACCCCGAGCGTTTCGAGCGCCAGCTCCCGCTGGTCGAGGGCGGCGCGGACCTCGTCGGCTCCGCGATGCACGAGATCGGGGACGACGAGACCCGGCCCGTTGCCCTGCGCACCGCCCCCGTGGGTGCGGAGCGCATCGCGGCAGTCAGCCGGCGTCGCAACCCGATCTCGCACCCCACCGTCGTGCTGCGCCGCAGCGCCGTGGAGCGCGTGGGCGGCTACGAGGACGCCCCCATGGCCGAGGACTACTGGCTGTGGGCACGCATGCTGCACGCCGGCGCGGACGTGCGCAACGTCGCGGAGCCCCTCGTGGGCTACCGCGTGTCCGCGGGCTCCTACGAACGCCGTGGCGGCTACCGCGTGCTGCGCGCAGAACTCGCGCTGCAGGCCAGGTTGCGGGCGCTGGGCCACGTGGGGTTCCTACAATGGGCCACGAACGTCATGGTGCGCGGTGGCTACCGGTTCGTGCCCGTCCGGGTGCGTGAAGCCGCCTACCGACTCATGGTGGGCCGTCGCCACGACTGACCCGCGCGCCCGAAAGGACAACGGCCCCATGCCCAACTCCCCGAGCCCCACCCCCAGAGGCGAGAAACCCGTCGCGTGGCTGTGGATCCAGATGATCCTGGACTCCGTGGCGTGGATCGTGGCGCTGTGGGTTGCGGTGCTGCTGCGCTTCGAGCTCAACATCGACCTCGTCTCGGTGGGCGGGGTCGTGGCCACGTGCGTCGTGGCGGTGGTGCTGCAGTTGCTCGTGGGCTTCTCCTTCGCGCTCTACAAGGGCCGCTACTCGTTCGGCAGCTTCGAGGAGGCCAAGCTGCTCGTGGTCGTCACGGTCATCGTGACGGCACTGCTCGAAGGTGTGCTGCTGGTCTTCGGCGTGACGCTGTGGGTGCCGCGCTCGCTCGGCTTCATCGCGTTCCCGTTCGCGTGCCTGCTCATGGCGGCGTTCCGCTACCTCAAGCGCATGTACCAGGAGTCCACGGCCAAGCCGGGGCACGAGGCGCAGCACGTGGTGATCTTCGGTGCCGGTGCGCTCGGCACGTTCCTGGTGCACCGCATGATGCAGGACCCGGCCTCCGGCTTCCTGCCCGTGGCCCTGCTGGACGACGACCCCGCCAAGAAGCACCTGCGGATCTCCTCGGTGCCGGTCATGGGCACCCTGCACGACGCCGCCTCCGTCCTGGAGCACACGCGCGCCGGGGTGCTCATCGTGGCGCTGGCGGACGCGGACCCGCGCACCATGCAGCGTGTCTCGGACGCCGTGGAGGGCACGGGGACCCGCGTGATGACGGTGCCCCCGCTGACCGAGATGCTCACCGGCGGCAACCAGAGCGTGGACCTGCGCGACATCGCCATGGAGGACCTGATCGGTCGGCGACCCGTGGACATCCACGTGGACGCCATCGCCGGGTACGTCACGGGCAAGCGCGTGCTCGTCACCGGTGCGGGCGGGTCCATCGGCTCGGAGCTGTGCCGTCAGCTCGTGGGCTTCGAGCCCGCGGAGCTGATCATGGTGGACCGTGACGAGACCGGTCTGCAGACCACTCAGATCTCCATCACCGGCCGGGGCCTGCTGGACGGCAACGACACCGTGCTGTGTGACATCCGCGACGCCGACGCCCTGGACAAGGTCTTCCAGGAGCGCCGCCCGGAGGTGGTCTTCCACGCGGCGGCCCTGAAGCACGTCTCCCTCCTGGAGCAGTACCCGGACGAGGCCTGGAAGACGAACGTCATGGGCTCCCTGCACGTCCTGGACGCCGCGGCCTCCGTGGACGTGGACGTGTTCGTCAACGTGTCCACGGACAAGGCCGCCAACCCCACCACGGTGCTCGGGCACTCCAAGCGCGTCGCGGAGAAGCTCACCGCGTGGATGGGCGAGCGCACCGGCAAGCGCTACGCGTCCGTGCGCTTCGGCAACGTCTTCGGCTCCCGCGGGTCCATGCTCCCGCTGTTCGCGGAGCAGATCCGCCAGGGCGGCCCCATCACGGTGACCCACGCGGATGCCACGCGCTACTTCATGACCATCCCGGAGGCGTGCCAGCTCGTGATCCAGGCCGGGGCGATCGCCCGCGGCGGCGAGGTGCTCATCCTGGACATGGGGGAGCCCGTGCGGATCCTGGACATCGCCCAGCGGCTGCGCGCGATGTCCGGGCGGGAGGACATCGCCATCGAGATCACGGGGCTGCGCCACGGCGAGAAGCTGCACGAGGACCTGATCGGCACGGGGGAGAGGGACGAGCGCCCGTTCCACCCCAAGATCTCCCACGCGAAGGCCGAGCGGCTGGACCCGGCGAACCTGGACCGCCACGTGTGGAAGGTCCGCGGCGGCATGATGTTCACGGGCTCCATCCCGCAGGTGGTCGTGAGCACGCAGCCCAAGATCACGAACTTCTCCGTGCCCCGGGCCGCGGCGGCCACGCCCCACGGCACCGAGGCGCCCCACGACACGGACACGGCCCACCACACGGACGCAGCCCGCCACGGAGACCCGTCGCACGGCAGAGACGCTTCCGACAGCACCGACTCCTCCCACGACCTCCACGCCGGACGGGACCGTTCATGAGCGCCCTCGCACCCCTGGCCCCCGGTCTCGTGACCGCCGCCGGTCAGGCACCGATGCCCCTGGCCATGGCCGATCCCGCCACCGTGACGGACGCGGAGGCCCTGGAGTTCTTGCTGCACCCCGCACCGCTCGCACTGGGACTCTCCTTCGCGCTCTCGCTCGTGCTCCCGTTCGTGGTGAAGCCGTGGCTCACGCGATGGGGGATCATCGACATCCCCTCGGACCGCTCGTCGCACTCCATGCCGGTGCTGCGCGGCATGGGGTTGGCCGTCGCGATCTCCCTGGCCGTGACCTGCGCGCTGGCCCTGTGCGTGGGGCTGATCCCCGTCGACCGCTCGATCGCGCTGGTGGTGCTCGCCATGATCGTGGCGAGTGCCGCGCTCGGCTGGGCCGAGGACTACCGTGGCGTCTCCATCAGCATGCGCCTCGGCGCTCAGGCGGCTATCGGCGCGCTCGGCACGGGCGCCATGATCTTCGCGCTCGGCGTTCCCGCCTGGTGGTGGCCGGTGGGGGTCGTGGCCACGGTCGCCTACATCAACATCGCCAACTTCATGGACGGCATCAACGGCATCTCGGGGCTGCACGGCGGCGCCGTAGGACTGCTCTACGCATGGGCGGGGGCCACGAACGGCATGCCGTGGATGGTGTGCGCGGGGCTTGCGCTCGCGGGCGCGTTCCTGGGCTTCCTGCCCTGGAACCTGGGGCGCGGCACGGTCTTCCTGGGGGACGTGGGCTCCTACGTGCTGGGCGGGTCCATTGCCGCGATCGCCATCGGGGCCTTCCTCTCCGGCGTGTACGTGGAGTACCTGCTGCCGCCGCTGATGATCTATCTCGCGGACACCGCCGTGACCCTGGTGCTGCGCATCCGCCGCGGCGAGGTCTGGTACAAGCCGCACCGCCAGCACGCCTACCAGCGACTCACGGACGCGGGCCTCTCGCACGTCCAGTCCGCGCTCGTGGTCACCACGGCCACGGTGCTCGTGAGCCTGATCTCGCTCTACGGCCTCTGGGCCTCGGGCACGGGCTCGGCGATCGCCGGCCTGGCCGTGGTTCTCGTCATCGTCGCCTACCTCGCCTCGCCCGCGGTGCTGAGGCGGCTGCGTGCGCGCGGTGCGGAGCCGCGGCCGTGAGCGGCACTCGCCCCGCCGCCCCGGCGCCGGCGTCCGCCGAAGAACCGGGGGAGCAGTCCACGCCCGGACCGGTCACGGGCGACGGCTACGGTCGCGGCGTCGTCCTCGCCTCCATGGGCGGGGTGGTCGTCGGCACGCTGCTCGTGGCCGCCTCCTACGGTGTCGACGCCGCCGCCCCCCTGCGCTCCGGCGGCTTCGGCGCGGGCCTCGTGGCGGTGAGCACCGGTGCGACGGCGCTCGTGTCGGCCCTGCTCTACCGAGCTGCTCCGGCGGCGACCGCGCCCGCACTCGCCGCGCTCTACCTCGTGAAGGTGATGGTCTTCGGCTGGCTGCTGCTCGTCCCGGGGGCACCGCCGTGGCTCGTCCCCCCGGCATTCGTCGCGGCCGCGGTGGTCACACTCGTGGCCGCGATGGTGGCGTTCGCCGTGATCGCCCGGCGCGTTTCGGCGCGGGCCGCACTCGGGCGCCCCGTCCAGGACGACGCCGCCCCGGACGCCAGCACCTCGAACGAGAACGCGACGGTCGCCGTCGCGCCGTCACAGACCTCCGGAAGGACCAGCCCATGACTCCCGCACCCGGCCAGGAGGAGCCACGGGGACCCCGAGACCTGCGCAACCTCTCCGAGCGCTACAAGAAGTCCGCCCGCCAGGACACCCTCTACACCGCGGGGGAGCTCGTGGAGCGCGGGGGTCTCGGAGGTGGTCTCGCCGTGCTGCTGTATGTCGTGGTCGGTGCGGTGTTTTGGAGTTTGGTAGGCTGGTTCCTGGATCACCTGCTGGGAACACGGTGGATTGTGATCGCGGGAGCCGTGTTCGGCGCGTCCGCCGGGGTGTACCTCGGCTCCCTCCACATGAGGGACGCACTGAACCACGGTGATCACCCGCATGGAGACCCCGTCGGAGACAAGGATGTCGACTGAACTGGGCCACCAGCCCAGAGCGTGACCGGTCTGGATACCGCAGAAAGGACCCGTATTGAACCCCGCCCTGAGGATTCCGGCCGAATTCGTGGCCCCGTCCACGGAAGATGCTCATCTTCCCCCGTTCTTCGAAGTGGGGTCCTTCGCCTTCGGTAAGCAGTCTCTGCTGATCCTGCTGTCGGTGGTCATCATCGCCGGCTTCTTCCTGTTCGTGATCCGCCGCCGCGCCATGGTGCCCTCCAAGGGCCAGTTCCTCGGGGAGATGGGCTACGGGTTTGTCCGCAACCACCTGGGCCGCGACATCATCGGCGAGAAGGACTTCCGCCCCTACGTCCCGCTGCTGTTCACCTTCTTCTTCTTCATCCTGGTGAACAACCTCTTCGGCTCCATCCTGGTGCTGCAGCTGCCCACCTTCGCGCACCCGGGCTCCGCCTACGTGGTGGCCGCCATCGCGTACGTCGTGTGGGTGTTCGTGGGCATCAAGCGTCACGGCTTCGGGCAGTTCATGGTCAAGATGACCATGCCCCCGAACGTGCCGAAGATCCTCTACGTGATCCTCATCCCGCTCGAGTTCCTCTCGAACCTGATCATCCGCCCCGTGACCCACGCGCTGCGTGTGTTCGCCACGATGTTCGCCGGCCACATGGCCATCATGGTCGCCGCAGCGCTGACCGCGTTCCTCGCCACCCAGGTGGGCGGCGTCCTCGGTATCGGCGGATCGATCTTCGGCATCATCCTGGGGCTCTTCATCTACTTCCTCGAGGTCCTCATCCAGGTCCTCCAGGCATACATCTTCACCCTGCTGTTCGCCGTGTACGTCCAGGGCGCACTGCAGGAGGGGCACTAGCCCCACGAAGGAGCGCGACCTCCGGGCCGCTCAACTCTGACCATCGCTCGCTTACGATTCCCGTAACGGCACCACGGCCCGCGCCCGCGGGCACCCAGAAAGGAAATATCCACAATGGAAGGTTCGCTTAGCGTCATTGGCTATGGTCTCGCTGCCATCGGCGGTGGCATCGGTGTGGGTCTCATCTTCGCTGCGTACATGCAGTCCGTGGCCCGCCAGCCCGAGTCCCAGCGAGTCCTGCAGCCCATGCTGTTCATGGGCTTCGCCGTGGTCGAGGCCCTGGCCATCCTCGGTCTGGTCCTGGCGTTCATCAAGTAGGGCAACGCCCATCGGACAAGCCCTAACTAGAGAACAGGAATCGCGCTCATGAACGCAATGGTGTTGGCAGCTGAAGAGGCCAAGAGTCCTCTTTTCCCCGACAGCTGGGAAATGCTGATCACCGGCATCGGGTTCGTGATTCTGCTCTTCATCGCGGCCAAGTACATCGTCCCGGCGTTCGAGAAGGTCTTCAAGGACCGCGCGGACGCCATCGAGGGTGGACTTGCCAAGGCCAAGGCCGCCCTGGCCGAGGCCAAGGCTGCTCGCGACGAGTACAACCAGCAGCTCGAAAGTGCCCGGCTCGAGGCCCAGAAGATCCGTGAGGAAGCTCGCTCAGAGGGCGAGAAGATCCTGGCGGACTTCAAGGATCGCGCCAACCTCGAATCCGCTCGGATCACCGAGAACGCCCACAAGGCCATCGAGGCCGAGCGTGCGGCCGCCGTGGTGTCCCTGCGCGTCGAGGTCGGCACTCTGGCAACGCAGCTCGCCTCCAAGATCGTCGGGGAGTCCTTGAAGGACGACGACCGCGCCAACCGCGTGGTTGATCGCTTCCTGGCCGATCTTGATGCCGAGCAGGGCCGTACAGGAGCTGCACGGTAATGGCAGAAGCATCGAACGAACCCTACCGCCCGCTCACCGTGGACGTGGACCGCTGGGCGCACGGCGCGAGTGCCGAGATCAGCTCCCAGCTGTTCGAGATCCTCGACATCGTGGACGGCAACGGCACCCTGCGCCGCGCCCTGACGGATCCCTCGCGGTCTGCCGAGGACCGGGCCCGCCTCGTGCACACGCTCCTCGACGGCAAGGCCCACGAGGTCGCCGTGGACATCGTCGCGAACCTCGCCTCCCAGCGCAGCGCCACCGAGCGCCAGCTGGGGGACAGGATCGAACGGACCGCGGTGCTGCTCGCAGCGGCCGCGGCCGAGAACCGCGGCGGCGTCGAGGCCCTCGAATCGCTCGTGGACGAACTCCTCGGGTTCAAGTCCATGCTCGACCGCTCCGCGGACGTGCAGTGGGCGTTCTCCGACCCCCGCGCGAGCGCGCAGGCCAAGGTCACCCTGGCCCGTCGTCTCATGACGGCGCAGTCGGAGGAGGCACGTCTGCTCGTGGAGCGGGCGGTCAGCGAACCGCGCGGTGCACTGCCCGGGCGTCTGCTCGAGCAGTTCGCCCAGTGGGTCGCGGACCGGCAGCAGCGCGGGATCGCCCGCGTGCAGACGGCCAGGCCGTTGCGTGAGGACCAGGTGGCCAAGCTGCGGGACGGACTGAACCGGTTGTACGGACGGGACCTGAAGCTGACCACGGAGACCAACCCCGCCCTCGTGGGTGGGTTGCGCGTCCGGGTCGGTGAGGAGATCATCGACGGCTCCGTCACGCACCGGCTGGACCAGCTGCAGCAGCGGATCGGAGCCTGATCCTCACGTGGAGCGAGGATCGCGGGGAGTCGGTCGATGCCGGCATCTCGTCGCGTTGCCTCCACGGGCCGCCCGGGCGGTTGCACGGCGATGGGGCAACGCATCGCGACAAGAAGAAGCTTGGTCATTGCTCACGCGATGATCACACGACGTAGAGAGCAGGGACAGCAGATGGCCGATGTGACCATCAATGCCGATGAGGTCCGTAGGGCGCTGAACGATTTCGTGGCGTCCTACGACCCCGGCAACGTGGAACGTGTAGAAGTAGGACGCGTGTCGTCCGCAGCGGACGGCATCGCACATGTGGAGGGTCTGCCCTCCGTCATGGCGAACGAGTTGCTCAAGTTCGAGAACGGGGTGCTGGGCCTGGCCCTGAACCTCGACACCCGCGACATCGGCGTCGTGGTCCTCGGTGACTTCCAGGGCATCGAGGAGGGCCAGGAGGTCCACCGCACCGGTGAGGTGCTCTCCGTCCCCGTGGGCGAGGGCTACCTCGGTCGCGTGGTGGACCCGCTGGGCGAGCCCCTCGACGACCTCGGCCCCATCGCCACGGACGGCCGCCGCGAGCTCGAGCTCCAGGCGCCCGGCGTGACCATGCGCAAGTCCGTGCACGAGCCGCTGCAGACCGGCATCAAGGCCATCGACGCCATGATCCCGATCGGTCGCGGCCAGCGTCAGCTGATCATCGGCGACCGTCAGACCGGCAAGACCGCGATCGCGGTGGACGCCATCCTGAACCAGCGCTCCAACTGGGAGTCCGGCGACGTCGACAAGCAGGTCCGCTGCATCTACGTGGCCATCGGTCAGAAGGCCTCGACCATCGCGGCCGTGCGCCAGACCCTCGAGGACAACGGTGCCCTGGACTACACGACCATCGTGGCGGCCCCCGCCTCGGAGTCGGCCGGTCTGAAGTACCTCGCCCCCTACGCCGGCTCGGCCATCGGCCAGCACTGGATGTACGGCGGCAAGCACGTGCTGATCGTCTTCGACGACCTCTCCAAGCAGGCGGAGGCCTACCGTGCCGTGTCCCTGTTGCTGCGCCGTCCGCCGGGACGCGAGGCGTACCCCGGTGACGTGTTCTACCTGCACTCCCGCCTGCTCGAGCGCTGCGCCAAGCTCTCGGACGAGCTGGGCGCGGGCTCGATGACCGGCCTGCCGATCATCGAGACGAAGGCGAACGACGTCTCGGCGTTCATCCCGACCAACGTCATCTCCATCACCGACGGTCAGATCTTCCTGCAGTCGGACCTGTTCAACGCCAACCAGCGTCCCGCCGTCGACGTGGGCATCTCGGTGTCCCGCGTGGGCGGTGCCGCGCAGGTGAAGGCCATGAAGAAGGTCTCCGGCACGCTGAAGCTGGACCTCGCGTCCTACCGCTCCATGCAGGCGTTCGCCATGTTCGCCTCGGACCTGGACGCCGCCTCGCGCCAGCAGCTGACCCGCGGTGAGCGGCTGATGGAGCTGCTGAAGCAGCCCCAGTACACGCCGTACCCCGTGGCGGACCAGGTCGTGTCGATCTGGGCCGGCACCACCGGTCAGCTCGACGACGTCGAGGTCGCCAACGTCGCGGAGTTCGAGCGCGCGCTGCTGGACCAGGTCCGTCGCACCACCAACGTGATGGACTCGATCAACTCCACCGGCAAGCTCGAGGGCGACGCGATCGAGGCCCTGAAGACGGCGGTGGCCGAGGTCAAGCGCGACTTCCACGGCTCGAAGCACGGCATCGAGCCGGGCGTGGAGGAGCACGAGAGCCTCGGCGCGAGCGCTGTGAACCAGGAAACGATCGTCAAGAAGTAGCCGTTCCGGTGGTGCGCCGTTCGCCGGCGCACCACCGCGGTGCCGAAAGGAAATTTCATGGGAGCGCAGATTCGGGTCTACCGACAGAAGATCGCGTCCACCTCGTCGATGAAGAAGATCTTCAAGGCGATGGAGATGATCGCGACCTCGCGCATCAGCAAGTCCCGGCAGAGCCTCGAAGGTGCGTACCCGTACGCCAACGCGCTGACCCGCGCGGTTTCCCAGATCGCCACGCAGCACAACATCTCCCACCCGCTGACCACCGTTGCGGACGACGTCCGGCGCTCGGCCGTCGTGGTCTTCACGTCGGACCGCGGTCTGGCAGGGTCGTACTCCTCGAACGTGCTCAAGCGCACGGAGCAGTTGCTCGAGCTGTTGCGTTCGCAGGGCAAGGAGGTCCGGGTCTACCTCGTGGGCCGCAAGGCCAAGGCGTACTTCGACTTCCGGCACCGTGACTACGACGACTTCTGGACGGGTCACACGGACAACGCGAGCACCGAGCGCGCCGAGGAGCTCACGGACCGTCTGATGAGCGACATCAACGCGTCCTACGAGGACGCCGGCGTGGACGAGGTCCTGCTGGTGTACACGCAGTTCAACTCCATGGTGAACCAGGAGCCGCGGGTGCTGCGCCTGCTGCCGCTGGAGGTCGTGGACGCGAACGACCTGGGGGACGACGTCGCACAGCGCTACGACGCCCTGGAGGACCACCACAACAACTTCGAGTTCGAGCCGAACCCCGAAGAGGTCTTCAACCAGATCCTGCCCCGGTACGTGAAGGCGCGTGTCTACTCGGCCCTGTGCCACGCGGCGTCGAGCGAACTGGCCTCCCGACAGCGCGCCATGAAGGCGGCCGGGGACAACGCCACGGAGCTCATCAAGAAGTACACGCGCTTGATGAACAACGCCCGTCAGGCCGAGATCACCACCGAGTTGACCGAGATCGTCAGCGGCGCAGAGGCCCTGTAAGCCCGCGTCCACCCCATTGCCAGCCGAAACGAAGTGAGAGAGATGACTGCCACTATCAACGACCAGGCGACGCAGCCGGTCAACGCGGGCGGCACCGGCCGCATCGCTCGTGTGATCGGCCCCGTGGTCGACGTCGAGTTCCTCGAGAACCAGGTTCCGGACCTCTACAACGCGCTGACCGCGGATTACGTGTTCAACGGCACGCCGCGGCGCATCACCTTCGAGACCGCCCAGCACCTCGGCTCCAATGTGGTGCGCGCGATCTCCCTGCAGCAGACGGACGGCCTCGTGCGCGGCACCCCGGTGCAGGACACGGGTGCTCCGATCTCCGTGCCCGTGGGCGACGTGGTCAAGGGCCACATCTTCAACGTGCTGGGCGACGCCCTGGACCTGCCGACCTCCGAGCTGGACGTCCAGGAGCGCTGGCCCATCCACCGCAAGGCGCCGTCCTTCGCGGAGCTCGAGGGCAGCACCGAGATGATGGAGACGGGCATCAAGTCCATCGATCTCCTGACCCCCTACATCAAGGGCGGCAAGATCGGCCTCTTCGGCGGCGCCGGCGTGGGCAAGACGGTGCTCATCCAGGAGATGATCACCCGTGTGGCCCGCAACTTCGGCGGCACCTCGGTGTTCGCCGGTGTGGGCGAGCGCACCCGTGAGGGCAACGACCTCTGGGTCGAGATGGAGGAGGCGGGCGTCCTTAAGGACACCGCCCTTGTGTTCGGCCAGATGGACGAGCCGCCCGGAACGCGTCTGCGCGTGGCCCTGACCGGTCTGACCATGGCGGAGTACTTCCGCGATGTCCAGTACCAGGACGTGCTGCTGTTCATCGACAACATCTTCCGGTTCACCCAGGCCGGCTCCGAGGTCTCGACCCTGCTGGGTCGCATTCCCTCGGCCGTGGGTTACCAGCCCACCCTCGCGGACGAGATGGGTGTGCTCCAGGAGCGCATCACCTCCACCCGTGGCCACTCCATCACGTCCATGCAGGCCATCTACGTGCCCGCGGACGACTACACGGACCCGGCCCCGGCCACCACGTTCGCTCACCTGGACGCCACCACCGAGCTCTCCCGTGAGATCGCGTCGCGTGGTCTGTACCCCGCGATCGACCCGCTGTCCTCGACGTCGCGCATCCTGGACCCGCAGTACGTGGGCCAGACGCACTACGACGTCGCGACCCGCGTGAAGTCGATCCTGCAGGAGAACAAGGAGCTGCAGGACATCATCGCGATCCTCGGCGTCGAGGAGCTCTCCGAGGAGCAGAAGGTCGTCGTGTCCCGCGCACGTCGCATCGAGCAGTTCCTCTCGCAGAACACCTACACGGCCAAGCAGTTCACCGGTGTGGAGGGCTCCACGGTTCCCCTCGAGGAGACCATCGAGGCCTTCGGCAAGATCTGCGACGGCGAGCTGGACAACGTTCCGGAGCAGGCGTTCTACAACGTCGGCGGCCTGGACGACGTCATGCGTCGCTGGGACGAGATCAAGGCCGAGACGGGCGAGAAGTAAGTCATGGCCGAACTCATCGTGGAAATCGTCGCGCTGGATCGCAAGATCTGGACCGGCACCGCGCGGCTCGTGCGGGTGCGGACGACCGAGGGCGACATCGGCATCATGCCGGGTCACGAGTCCATGGCCGGCCTGCTCACCGCGGGGGAGTTCGTCATCGACCGTCTTGACGGCGACCGGCTCCGCGGGCGGATCGACTCCGGCTTCATCTCCGTGGACGCCAACCGCGTCACGGTGGTCGCGGACGAGGTCTCCCTCGATTCCGAGAACCGCTCCGCCTGACAGGTTCGTGTGACCCGTCGTCGTCGACCCTCGTGCCTGCGGGTACGGGGGTCGACGTCGTCCGAGGCCGGTCGAGCGTCCGCGGGCCTCTCGCGTGTCTGCGCTCAGCGCGTCCCTGCCCAGGGTGCGCATCCCCCCATTCAACGCCGTGGTCACCAGGAGGACACGTGGAAGAAATGATCGAGGTGCAGGGACCCACCGCCGCCTCCGGTTCCCTGCCCGTATTCGGCGCCAAGAACAGCGTGCTCAAGCTCATGGCCGCCACGCTGCTGGCCGTGGGCCGTTCGACCATCACGAACGTCCCGGAGATCCACGACGTCACGGTCATGGCGGAGCTGCTGCGCCGGTTGGGCTGCGAGGTCTCCTACCGCCCGGCGGAGCACGAGGTCACCATTGACGTTCCGCAGGAGCTGGGCCACCAGGCGGACTACGACCTCGTGCGCGCCATGCGGGCGTCCATCTCCGTGCTCGGGCCCCTGATGGCCCGCTGCGACCGTGCGGAGGTGGCCCTGCCCGGGGGAGACGCGATCGGCACCCGCGGCCTGGACATGCACCGCGCGGGCCTCGAGGCCATGGGCGCGCAGCTGAGCATCGAGCGCGGGTTCCTCCGCGCCAGTGCGGAGGGAGGCCTGGTAGGTGCCTCCTACCGACTGGGCTACCCTTCCGTGGGAGCGACCGAGAACCTGATGACCGCGGCGACGACGGCGCGCGGCGTCACCGTGCTGGAGAACGTGGCCCGCGAGCCCGAGATCGTGGACATCGGGCGGATGCTCCAGGAGATGGGTGCACGGATTGAGGGCCTCGGAACCACCACCCTGACCATCGAGGGTGTGCCGAGCCTGAGCCCCGTCACCCACCGCACTGTGCCTGATCGGATCGTCGCCGGAACGTGGGCTTTCGCCGCGGCGGTCACGGGTGGCCGCGTGGAGATCGTGGGAGCCGAGCCCGAGCACCTGTCCGTCGTCCTGGACAAGCTGCGCTCCGCGGGCTGCGTAATCGACACCGCGGACGGGCGCTTCGTCGTGAGCGGACCCGAGCGCCCGCGGGCCATCAACGTGTCGACGCTGCCGTACCCCGGCTTCCCCACGGACCTGCAGCCCTTCGTGGTCGCGCTCAACGCGGTGGCCGAGGGGTCGGGGATCATCACCGAGAACGTCTTCGAGGCCCGCTGGGGCTTCACCGCGGAGCTCGAGCGCCTGGGTGCGCGCGTGCACCTGGACGGCCACCACGCCCGCGTGGACGGCGTTCCGGCCCGTGAGCTCTCCGGTGCACCCGTGGAGGCCATGGACATCCGCGCCGGGGCAGCACTGGTCATCGCAGGCATGGCGGCCGAGGGGGTCACCGAGGTCTCGGGCGTGGAGCACATCGACCGCGGCTACGAGCATTTCGTGGAGCACCTCGAGAACGCGGGGGTCCGTGTGCAGCGGCGCATCGCACGCGGCTGGAACTGAGCCCCCGGGTACGTACGTCGTACACGCGTCGATCCACGGCACCACCTCGTCCAGGTGAGGCCCCTTGTGCGTACATCTCACACCGGCCAGCAGGTTCGTCTCGGTGTGAGGCGTCGGACGTGGGACACGAAGAAGCCCCCGTCACCTCGTGGAGGTGGCGGGGGCTTCGTCCGAGGGGGACTGTCAGATGACGGTCACGCCGGTGGCCTGGGGGCCCTTCTGGCCCTGACCGATCTCGAACTCGACGCGCTGGTTCTCTTCGAGGGTGCGGAAGCCGCCCGACTGGATTTCGCTGTAGTGGACGAAGACGTCGCCATCAGCGTCGTCCGGCGTGATGAAGCCGAAGCCCTTTTCTGCGTTGAACCACTTAACGGTGCCCTGAGCCATAATGGGGCATCTCCTTCTGGAGTATGTAGTGCGTGCACATGGATGTGCACCTGAACTGGTACCGCGAGAAGGCTGTGGATGCGGCTCACAATGTGTTGTGCCACAGCGCCAGTCAGAACTTCACGCTCGCTACCATTCCTGCGAGCATGTCAAACATGATGCGAGAACACTCTAAGCATCACACACTGCCGGGCGGCGGTCAATCGTCTTCGGGCGGCTCACGGGATGTGTCGTGGCGATGTCCCGCCGGGAGCGGGCCCGCGCGCAGGCCCACCGGGGGAGGGGCGAGTGTCCCCGGGACCCGGGCAGGACGCCGCCGGAGCGGTGCCGCCCTGCGTCTCAGAAGAGGCGGGACTGGGTGTCCGCGGTGCCGCGCATCTCGTCGTAGTCGAGGCTCAGGCACTCGATGCCGCGGTCCCTGGCGAGCGTGCGCGCCTGTGGCTTGATCTGCTGGGCGGCGTAGACACCGCGCACCGGGTGCAGCAGGGGATCACGGTTGAGCAGCTCCAGGTACCGGGTGAGCTGTTCGACGCCATCGATGTCGCCGCGGCGCTTGAGCTCCACCGCCACCGTGGCCCCGTTCGCGTCCCGGGCGAGGATGTCCACGGGTCCGATGGGCGTGGGGTACTCCCTGCGGACGAGGGAGAAGCCCTCGCCGAGCCGTGTGATCTGCTCCGCGAGCAGCCGCTGCAGGTCCGCCTCGACGCCGTCCTTCACCAGGCCGGGGTCCACGCCCAGCTCGTGGTGCAGCTGGCTGTAGACGGTGGTGATGTGGATCAGCAACCGGTCGTCGGACTTGCCGGCGCGCACCTCCCAGACCTCCGTGACGCCCTCTTCGGCAAGCTCCTCGGAGGGCTCCAGGACGTGCAGGTTCGCGGGCGGGCTCATCCAGTTCAACGGCTTGTAGGAGCCGCCGTCCGAGTGGACGAGCACGGAGCCGTCCGCCTTGAGCATGATGAGGCGCCGCGCCGGGGGCAGGTAGGCGTTGAGCCGCCCCTCGTAGCGGACCGAGCAGTCTGCAATCACTAAACGCACCCCGACAGCCTAGCGCCCGGGGCGGTACAGCGCCCGAGACCGTCCCGTGCCGGGGACTACGGCTCAGCTCTCGGGTCAGCTCAGCTCCCGAGGTGGGCCTGAGAGCGGAGACGAGTGTCACGGTGCCCGCGGCGGGCCCTGAACCCGCGGAGAGGACCGTGGTGAGGGCCGCGCCGGGGCGCGCGGGCGTCGTCGTCGTCCGTCAGCGCGTGTCCTGGCGCGGCACGAAGACCTCGCGCACGAGCAGCAGGCCCGCCGCGGCGGTGGGGATGGCGATCAGCGCGCCGAGCACGCTCCACAGCGCGCCGCCGGCGGCCACCGCGATCACGGCCACGGCGCCGGGCACGGCGACCGCGCGAGCCATGATGCGCGGGGAGATCACGTACGCCTCGAGCTGGAGGTACGCGAAGTAGCACACGGCGTAGGGGATGGCGGTGTCCCAGCCCCCCAGGGACGCGGCGATCGTCACGAGGATGCCGGCGAGCACACCGCCCACGAGCGGGATGAACGCGAGCAGCGCCACGAAGAGCACGAGCAGCGTGGCGTACGGGACGCCCCAGATGCTCATCAGGATGAATGCCACGGTCGCGTTGATCAGCGCCACGCAGGCCTGGCCCATGACGTAGTTGCCCACGCCGTTGGTCATGCGCTCGCCCAGCTGCTGCACGCGGGCGCGACGGCTCGCGGGGGCCAGGCGGTAGCACCACGCCTTCATGGTGGGCAGGGAGAAGAGGAAGTAGAGGCTCAGGGCCATCACGATCAGGGTGCCCGTGATGGACGTGACCACCACGCCGCTGACGTTGACCACGGAGCCGAAGATGCCACCCAGGAAGTTCTCGTCCGAGGTGATCTTCTGGCCCAGGCCGTCCGCGGCGTGCTGCACGGAGGAGGCGATGTCGAAGCGCTCGTCGAGCGTGCGGAAGAGGTCCGAGCGCATGAAGTCGTTCACGAAGTCCGGGCCGCGAGCGGCGATCTGCTGCGCCTGCTCCACGATGCTCGGCACGACCCCCAGGATGAAGCCCAGGATCACCAGGACGAGGGCCACGATCACGATGCCAGCCGCCAGCGGGCGGGGCAGGCCCTTGGACTCCAGCCACCGCACGAGCGGATCGAGTCCGAGCGAGATGAAGGCCGCGGTGACGATCCACCCGACGAGCCCGCCCACGTTGGTCAGCACGTAGTAGACGAGCAGCGCGAGACCCACGCCCACCGTGAGCATGAAGCCGGTCTGGACGGGGTGCGCGCGGCTGTCCCCGGGGTGGTCCCATGGTGCGCGGCGCTGCTCGGGATCCCCGCTGGGCTCCGGCGGCACCTCGAAGCGCTGGCGCAACGGGCGGAAGCGCGCGGGTGGCTTGCGTCGGGGCTCAGGGGTTGTGCTCACGCCGGAAGCGTACAACGCGAGCTCCCGCAGGACAGCAGTGAGTCGCCGTGGGCATAATGGACGGCAGGAAAGCGCCCGCCGGGTCCCAACGGCGGGCACGAGTCACGGGCACCCCGCGGTGCCCCGTCGAGGAGGTCAACCATGAGCGAGTTCCCCGCGTCCCCGTCCGCGCGTCCGAACGGCACCCCGGCCCAGGGTCGGCCGGCCACGGAGCAGCCGCAGCAGGTCCCGGCGTCCGTGCGCGGTGCGGTGGATCTGGGAGCCGGCCCCACGGCGTCGTCGTCGGGGGCACCTACCGCGGCGAACCCGGCCGGGGGCTCCTACCGCGTGGCGCTGAGCACCGCGAACTTCCAGCAGTACGCGGAGGCGTCCACGCAGTACCCGGTGGTCGTGGTGCTGCACTCGCCGCAGAGCCCGGAGTCCGAGAGCTTCGTGGAGGTCGTCGCGCGCGTCGTGGACGGCTTCGACGGCCGGCTGCTGCTGGGCACGGTGGACGTGTCCGCGGAGCCGCAGATCGCGCAGGCGTTCCAGGCCCAGAGCGTTCCCACCGTCCTCGCGCTGCTGGGCGGCCGCGTGGTGCCCCTGGTGAACTCGACCGTCCCCGAGGACCAGCTGCGCGGGCTGCTCGGCGAGCTGTTGAGCCTGGCCCAGCAGAACGGGGTGACGGGCACGGCCGAGCCCACGGGCGGGGAGGCCAACGAGCCCGCGCCCCTGCCGCCCCTGCACCAGGAGGCCGTGGACAAGCTCGAGGCCGGGGACCTCGACGGCGCGGAGGCCAGCTACAAGAAGGCCCTCGCGGAGAACCCCGGGGACCACGACGCCAAGCTGGCACTCGCCCAGGTGCACCTGCTGCAGCGGGTGAGCGCGATGGACGCGAAGGCGGTGCGCGACGCCGCGGCGTCGGACCCCGCGAACGTCCAGGCCGCGCTCGACGTCGCGGACCTGGACGTGTCCGGCGGGCACGTGGAGGACGCGTTCCGGCGGCTGCTGAACCTCGTGCGCACCACGGCCGGCGACGACAAGGACACGGCACGGGCGCGCCTCGTGGAGCTCTTCGACGTCGTGGGCGCGGACGACCCACGCGTGGTGAGCGCACGGGCGCAGCTGATGCGCGCGCTGTTCTGAGCCTCCCGACCAAGTTCGCCGCCCCCGTCGGAGTGCGCTGTCGCGCGCTCGGGCGGGGGCGTCGTCGATCCGTGGCCCGAGACCCGTGGCTCGGGGCGCGCGGGCACGGAATGCGTGACTCCCCGGGGGCCATTCCCTAGGTTGGAGTCATGACCACTCCACCGAGCGATCACCACGTCCCCGTCCGAGCCCCGGATGGAGAGCCGGGGAGGGACGCCGAGCCACACGCCACATCCGCTCCGCTCGCCGACGCCGCACCGCACCCCGACGCCGCGGCCCTCGTGGTCCGCGACCTCACCAAGGTCTACGGCCACGGCTCCCGACCCGCCGCGGACCGCGTGAACCTCACGGTGCCGCGCGGCTCGTTCTACGGGCTCGTGGGCCGCAACGGGGCGGGCAAAACCACCACGCTGTCGATGGCCACGGGCCTGCTGCGTCCCACCGCCGGCACCGTGCTCGTGGGCGGCGGCAGCCGGGACGATCTCGTGGACGTGTGGCGCGACCCGGTCACGGCCAAGCGCCGCATGGGTGTGCTCCCGGACGGCGCGCACCTCTTCGACCGGCTCACCGGCCGCCAGCTCGTCGCCTACTCGGGACTGCTGCGCGGGATGGACCGCCAGCTGGTCAAGGACCGCACCGAGGACCTGATCGGCGCGATGGACCTGCAGGAGGCGGCGGGCCGCCAGGTGCAGGACTACTCCGCGGGCATGACCAAGAAGATCGCGCTCGCGGCGGCCATGATCCACGCGCCCAGCCTGCTCGTGCTCGACGAGCCGTTCGAGTCGGTGGACCCGGTCTCCGCCGCGAACATCCGGTCGCTGCTGCACCACTACACGGAGGCCGGCGGCACGGTGGTGGTCTCGAGCCACGTGATGGACCTCGTGCAGCGCATGTGCGACCACGTCGCAATCATGGACCAGGGCCGGGTGCTCGCCGAGGGCACCATGGACCAGGTGCGCGACGGCATGTCCCTGGAGGACCGCTTCGTGTCCTTCGTGGGGGGCCGCACGGATGCGGGGGAGGGGCTGCTGTGGCTTCGTCCCGAGTGAACCGGACCCCCGGGAACGCCGACCACACCCCCGACCGCGACCGGCCGGACGCGGCGGTGGCAGGGCGTGGTGCCGCACCCTGGGCCGTGGAAAGCGCCGGTCCCGGTGCCGACGCCGCCGTCCCCGACTCCGTGCGTCCGTCGCCGTCCGGGCAGGAACGGGTCACGCACCGGATGGGCGTGCTCGAGGAGGCCCGCAGTCTCGCGAGCCTGAAGTGGCGGATCCTGCGCAACACCCTGACCCGCAGCACGTGGGTCCTGGTGGGCACCATCCTGGGCGGGCTCTACGCGCTGTCCATCCTGGGGATGCTGGTGACCGGCATGGTCTTCCTGGGCGCCGAGCCCCTGGACGTCGTCACCGCTTCCTCGGTCATCGTGGGCAGCGTGGTGCTGCTCGGCTGGTGGGTGATGCCGGTGCTGACCGCCAAGGCGGACGCCACGCTGGACCCGTCCCGGCTCGCGCTGTTCCCGCTGAGCACCACCGGTCTGCTGACCGGGCAGGTGGTGGGTGCGCTGATCGGGATCCCGGGCGTGCTCACGGTGATCGCGCTGCTCGGATGGCTCTCGACCTGGCGCGCCTCGCCCGCCGCGCTGGCAGCCTCCGTGGTGTGTGCCGTGCTGGCCGCTCTGCTCGCGTTCACCGGCGCACGCTGCGCCTCCGCGCTCGCGGCGCGGATCGCCAGGGGGCGGCGCTCCACGGAGATCATCTCGATCCTGAGCCTGCTGCTCATCGTGCTGCTGGGCCCGATCTTCGCATCCGTCGCCACCGGGGTGGAGCGGGTCTGGGACCGGCTGCCCGTGTGGGCCTCTGTCCTCGGCTGGACCCCGCTGGGCGCGGTCTGGGCGATCCCGGGCGACGTGGGTGCGGGCCACTGGGGCGCCGCGCTGGCGCGCCTGGCCGTCGTGCTGGTCACGCTCGTCGTGCTCGTCGCGGTGGCCCGGTTCGCCCTGGAGCGTGCCCTGGCCGACGCCGCCGGGGGAGCCGCGCGCGCCACCGGCAGGTCCGTGGCCGGGATCGGTCTGTTCGACCGCTTCCCCGCGGCCCCGTGGGGTGCCGTGGCCGCACGGTGCCTCATCTACTGGCTCAGGGATCCGCGGTACTCGGCGTCCCTCGTGATGATCCCGGCGATCAGCGCGGCCCTGTGGTTCCTGGGTGGCGACTCGGGATTCTCCATGTGGCTGCTGCCCCTGATGATCGCCCTGCTGATGTCCTACGCCATCTCCGCGGACGTCTCCTACGACAACACCGCGTTCAGCCTGCACCTGCTGGCTCCCGTGCCGGGCAGGGCCGACCGGCTGGGGCGGGTCGTGGCCATGCTGGTGGTGGCCACGCCGCTCGTGGCCCTGGGCCTGGTGCTCTGGCTCGTGCGGCTGCAGCAGTGGCACGCGCTGCCGGCCATGCTCGGGGCCTGTGCCGCCCTGCTGCTCGGCGGTGCCGGCGTGGTCTCGGTGGTCTCCGCGCGCTACACCTATCCCACGCCGCCTCCGGGGGCGTCCCCCATGAAGACGCCGCAGGGGTTCACCATCCTGAACCTCGTACTGCAGTTCGTGCTCATGGGCTTCATGCTGCTGCTCGCGCTGCCGCCCATCGTGCTGCTCTTCGTGCACCTGGGCACCGGCGCCGCCGTGTGGAGCTGGGTGGCCCTCGCCGTGGGTGTCGTGGAGGGTCTCGTGCTGCTGGGGATCGGCGTGCGCGTGGGCGGGACGTGGCTGGACGGGCGCGGTCCCGAGCTGCTGCAGGAGGTGGCCGGATACCGCTGAGCGGGCGGCCCGCCCACGTCGCACGCGGTACAGTGGACGGCATGCAGACCACCGAAGCCCAGCACGTCGAGGGCCCTTTCTCCCGGTTCCCGCGGGTGCTCGACAGCACCGAGTCCGGAACCGAGACCGTGGGCGGGACCGCCACGATCGAGCGCGAGGAGACCCGCCAGTTCGCGGAGCCCGGTGACCACGAGCGGTTCGCCCACTACGTCCGCAAGGAGAAGATCATGGAGTCGGCGCTGTCCGGCGAACCCGTGATCGCCCTGTGCGGCAAGGTGTGGACCCCCGGTCGCGACCCCCAGCGCTTCCCGGTGTGCCCGGAGTGCAAGGAGATCTACCAGGGCCTGCGCCCCGGCAAAGACCAGCCCGAAAACTGACAGCACCACCGCACGCACCACCCCGTTCCGCCCCGCGGAACACCGGCGGCGCCCGCACTGAGCGGGCGCCGTTGCCGTGCCGAGCGGCCCAGCGCCGTGCGGATGTGCCCGGCCCACCAGGTCGGGAGGTAGCGCCGGCACCGTTGCGGAGCGGCTGCCACCGCCGGCCGCCACGAGCGGCGGGCAGGGCGGGCGCCGGGCCGCGGACCGGACCGGGCGGCGTCGCTGCGGGGACATGGCGGAAACACGCGCCCCAGAGCGCGGAGAGGACGAGCACCACGTGGCTGAGAACGACCAGATGTCCCTTTTCGGGGCGGCGGCGGACCTTCCTCCGGCGTACCCGGACCGAGCGGCGTGGGGCACCGCCCCCAAGCTGCGTGCCTGGCAGGCGGAGGCGATCCAGCGCTACGAGCAGGCGCAGCCGCGGGACTTCATGGCCGTGGCAACCCCCGGAGCAGGCAAGACCACGTTCGCGCTGACCGTGGCCAAGAAGCTGCACGACGCCGGGGTGGTCCAGCGGGTCACGGTGGTGACCCCCACAGAGCACCTCAAGCGGCAGTGGGCGGACGCCGCGGCCCGTGTGGGCCTGGCGATCGACCCCAACTTCAAGAACGCGGACGGCCAGCACGGTCGCGGCTACATGGGTGCGGCCGTCACATACGCGCAGGTGGCCAACAAGCCGCTGCTGCACCGCGCACGCACCGAGGCCGGTCGCACGCTCGTGATCATGGACGAGATCCACCACGCGGGTGACGCCCTGTCCTGGGGTGACGGGCTGCGGGAGGCGTTCGAACCCGCTACGCGACGGCTCGCCCTAACCGGCACGCCCTTCCGCTCGGACACCTCACCGATCCCGTTCGTGACCTACACCGAGGACGGGGACGGGATCCGCCGCTCCACCGCGGACTACACGTACGGCTACGGCAGCGCCCTGCAGGACCACGTCGTGCGCCCGGTGATCTTCATGGCCTACTCGGGACAGATGCGCTGGCGCACGTCCGCGGGCGAGGAGATGGCCGCCCAGCTCGGGGAGGGGTTCACGAAGGACATCACCTCCCACGCGTGGCGCACGGCCCTGGACCCGCAGGGCCAGTGGATACCCTCCGTGCTCCGTGCCGCGGACCAGCGCCTCACGCAGGTGCGGCGCACCGTGCCGGACGCCGGTGCCCTGGTGATCGCGACCGACCACCAGGACGCCAAGGCCTACGCCGAGCAGCTGCACGCGCTCACGGGGGAGCGTCCCACCGTGGTGCTCTCGGACGACAAGGCGGCCTCGAACAAGATCGACCAGTTCTCCGAGTCGGACAAGCGCTGGATGGTTGCAGTGCGCATGGTCTCGGAGGGCGTCGACGTCCCGCGCCTCGCGGTGGGCGTGTACGCGACCTCCACCTCCACGCCCCTGTTCTTCGCCCAGGCCGTGGGGCGCTTCGTGCGTGCCCGCAAGCGCGGTGAGACGGCCTCGGTGTTCCTGCCGTCGGTGCCCGTGCTCATGGCGCTCGCGAACTCCATGGAGGAGGAGCGCGACCACGCCCTCGACAAGCCCAAGAGCGTGCCGGACGTCGTCGACTTCGACCAGCCCATGGAGACCGGCTGGGACGACGACCTGCTGGAGGAGGCCAACCGGGAGGAGCGCGCGTCCTCCGCGCTCGCCCAGGGCAACTTCCAGGCGCTGGACTCGGACGCCTCGTTCCACGGGGTGCTCTTCGACGGCGGTGCGTTCGGCGGCGGTGCGGCCGTGGGCTCCGAGGAAGAGGCCGAGTACCTCGGCATTCCCGGGCTGCTGGACCCCGAGCAGGTCTCCGCGCTGCTGCGCGAGCGGCAGTCCCGCTCGGTGCAGCGTCAGGGCAGCGGCTCGTCCGCCCCGGAGGCTCCCGCGGTGCCGGACCACAGGCGGCTCAAGGACCTGCGGGCGCAGCTGTCCAAGAACGTCTCGGCGTGGTCGGCGCGCACGGGCACCCCGCACGGCGTGATCCACAACGAGCTGCGCACCAAGTGCGGTGGTCCCGCGGTGGCGCAGGCCTCGGAGGAGCAGCTCAACGCCCGGATCGCCCTGCTGCAGCGCTGGTTCATCGGCCGCAAGTAGCGGGCGCGGGCGACGCCGCCCGGCCGGGTCGCAGAGGCCGGTGCGGGTCAGCGCGCTCGGCGCGGGGTCAGGGCAGCTCCGTGAGGACCTCCACGCCCACGTCCTCCAGCTCGGCCACGGCGCGCTCGCCGGCCTCCTCGGAGACCGGGGCCGTGAGCGGCAGCAGCAGCCGGGTCTCGTAGCCGGCCTCCACGGCGTCGCGCGCGGTGGCGAGCACGCAGTGGTCGAGTGCGAGGCCCACGACGTCCACGGCCTCGATCCCGCGCTCGCGCAGCCAGTCGTCCAGGCTCACCCGCTCCTCGTCCGAGTCCTCCTCGGACTCGCCCATGGGGACGTCCACGTCCGGGGCGGAGAGGCCCTCGAACCCCGAGTAGGCGGCGTCGTACGCGCCCTTGCGGAAGAACTCCGTGACGTAGTCCGTGTCGAAGTCAGGGTGCGTCTGCGCGCCCTCGGTCTCCGCGACGCAGTGCACGGGCCAGCTCGTGCGGTAGTCCGGGGTCTCGCTGAAGTGCTCGCCCGGCTCGATGTGCCAGTCCTGGGTCGCGGCCACGGCGTCGTAGTCCGCGTGGTGGTCCTCGAGGTACTCGGAGACCCCCGCGGCCACGGCCGCGCCGCCGGCCACGGCCAGGCTGCCGCCCTCGCAGAAGTCGTTCTGGATGTCCACGATCACTAGTGCGGTGCGCACGTGTGCCTCCCTCTCGATCTCGGTGCTGTCAGTGTGCGGTGCCGGGTTCGATGACCGTGGGGATCACGGGCTCGCCCTCGGAGAGCCGGCGGGCCGCGCGCGGCAGCTCCGCGATCGACTCCGCGTGGCGCACGCGCGCCCGCTGCACAGCCTCGGGGCCGGTGAACCCGTCCCGCAGTTCGCCGCCGGTCATGTAGTCGACGAGCAGGGGGCGGTCGTCGCCGTCGTCCTCGGGCAGGTGGGACACGCCGACCATCTCGTGCGTGGCCACGCCGTGTGCATTGCGACGCCGCAGCGCGTACTTCTCGCCGCCTACTGACGCCTTGCCGGACGAGGCCTTCGCCACCGGCTCCATGGTGCCGGAGGCGCCCTCGCGCGAGACCAGCTTGTAGACCATCGACGAGGTGGGCGCGCCGGAGCCGGTGACGAGGCGCGTGCCCACGCCGTAGGCGTCCACCGGGGCCGCGCGCAGGGCGGCGATGGCGTACTCGTCGAGGTCGCTCGTGACCGTGATGCGCGTGTGCGGATTGCCGAGCCTGTCGAGCAGCGCGCGCACCGAGGCCGCCTGGGTGACGAGGTCGCCGGAGTCCAGGCGCACGCCGCCCAGGTCCGGACCCGCGATCTCGACGGCCAGGCGGACGGCCCGCTCGACGTCGTACGTGTCCACGAGCAGCGCCGTGGAGACGCCCAGGGCGTCGAGCTGGGCGCGGAACGCCTGCTCCTCGGAGTCGTGCAGCAGGGTGAAGGAGTGGGCGGCGGTGCCCACGGTCTTCACGCCGTAGCGGAACCCGGCTTCCAGGTTGGAGGTCGACTCGAAGCCAGCGACGACGGCGGCGCGCGCGGCCGCCACGGCGGCCTGCTCGTGCGCCCGGCGGGAGCCCATCTCGATGCACGGGCGGTCACCGGCGGCACCGACCATGCGGGAGGCCGCGGAGGCCACGGCGGAGTCGTAGTTGAGCACGGAGAGGATGAAGGTCTCCAGCACGCAGGCCTCCGCGAAGGAGGACTCCACGCTCAGCAGCGGGGAGTAGGGGAAGTACGTCTCGCCCTCCGCGTAGCCGCGGATCTGCCCCGTGAAGCGGAAGTTCTCCAGGTAGGCGACCGTGGCGGCGTCCACCACGGCGGTGTCCCGCAGGAAGCGCAGCTGCTCGTCCGTGAACCGGAACTGCTCGAGGCCCTCCAGCACGCGGCCCACACCGGCGAAGACGCCGTAGCGCCGGCCGTGGGGCAGCCGGCGGGCGAAGACCTCGAACACGCTGCGCCGCGAGGCCGTGCCGGCACGCAGCGCCGCCTGCAGCATGGTCAGCTCGTAGTGGTCCGTGAGGAGGGACGTGGGCTGGGGGTGCCAGGAATACGTGTGGTCGTTCACCCCGCCAGCCTAGTGCGCGTGCACCGCGCGCACACCCCGCGCGGGCATCTGGGCGGGCTCGTGACTACCATGGGGAAAATGTCCGGTACCCACACGGCGGCCCGCACCCCGGCCCCCAGCACCCGCGCCGAACCCGCAGTCCTGATGAGCGCCGCACCGGCGGAATCCCCGGTGGTCGCCCGCGAGGACCAGGCCGTCACGGCCGTGAACGTCCCCTGGAACGTGGTGGTCTGGGACGACCCCGTGAACCTCATGAGCTACGTGGTCTACGTCTTCCGCGCCCACTTCGGCTACCCGCCCGCCAAGGCTCGCACCCTCATGCTGGAGGTCCACGAGCGGGGGCGCTCCATCGTCTTCACGGGCTCCCTCGAGGAGGCCGAGGCCCATGTGAGCGCCCTGCACGGCTACGGACTGTGGGCGACCTACGAGAAGGCGGGGGAGAACTGATGGCACACGGTTTCAAGCGCACGCGGAAGGGCATCACGGCACACTTCGAGGGCCCGGAGGTGCGGCTGCTGCAGAAGCTGTTCTCGGACGTGGGAACCACCCTCGAGCCCGAGCCCCGCGAGGACGTGGACCCCCTCGAGGCACTCGTGGGCTGGGACGAGGAGGTGGCCGAGCCCGAGGACCCGGCCGTGCGCAGGCTGCTGCCCGCGGCGTCGTCGGACCCGGAGCAGGCCGCGGAGTTCCGCAGGCTCACGGACCGGTCCCTGCGCGAACGCAAGACCGCCGCGCTGCGGGCGTCGTCGCTGGCCCTGGAGTCGGACCCGGTGCTGCTCACCACGGAGCAGGCCCAGGACTTCGCGCGCTCCCTCAACGACGTCCGCATGGTGCTGGCCGCCCGGCTGGGCATCGAGACGGCGGAGGACGCCGAGCGTGTGGGAAAACTCACGGACTTCGGCAAGACCGAGTCGGTCGAGGACTACATGGCGGTCGTCTACAACTTCGTCTCCTGGCTGCAGGAGACACTGATGACGGCGCTCACGAAGACGCTTCCCTCACGCTGAGCGGGGCCGTCACCCAGGCTCAGCGCACCCGTCACGCACGCTGACTCATGTGCGAAGCACCCTGCGCAACGCACTACAGTTTGCGGATATGCAGGCTGAGCGCGAACGTCATTCCGGTCCGAACCCCAACTCGCCCATCGGCGTCTTCGACTCCGGCGTGGGCGGGCTCACGGTGGCCCGGTCCATCATCGACCAGCTGCCCCACGAAGAGATCCTCTACGTGGGAGACACCGCGCACGGCCCCTACGGCCCGTTGCCCATCGCGGAGGTCCGCTCCAACGCCCTGCGCATCATGGACGAGCTCGTGGACTCCGGGGTCAAGGTGCTCGTGATCGCCTGCAACACGGCGTCGGCGGCGGTGCTGCGCGACGCCCGCGAGCGCTACACGCGCGGCTACGACATCCCGGTCACCGAGGTCATCCAGCCCGCCGTGCGACGCGCCGTGGCCACCACCCGCACCGGCCGCGTGGGGGTCATCGGCACGGAGGCAACCATCGGCTCGCGGGCCTACGACGACACCTTCGCCGCCGCCCCCCAGCTGGAGATCACGTCGGTCGCCTGCCCCGAGTTCGTCGAGTACGTGGAGCGCGGGGTGACCACCGGACCGAAGCTGCTGGCCACAGCGCAGCGCTACCTGCAGCCGCTGAAGGACGCCCGGGTGGACACTTTGGTCCTGGGGTGCACCCACTACCCGCTTCTCACCGCGGTGATCTCCTACGTGATGGGGGAGAGCGTGAACCTGGTGTCCTCCGCGGAGGAGACCGCGCGGGACGTCTACCGCTCGCTCATGGACAACGGGCTCGAGCGGGACGCGAGCCTGGCCCCGCACCACGAGTTCCTGGCCACGGGCGATCCCGCCCGTTTCGAGACCCTCGCCCAGCGCTTCCTGGGGCCGGAGGTGGTCCGCGTGCGGCACACGAGCTCCGTGGCGGAGCAGTACCCCACCGGCTCCCTCGCCACGATCCACCCGACCCGGCGCTGAGCCGGCCGCAGAAAGGTCTTCACCATGTTGCTCACCGTGGTCGGAAACTCCGGGAGCTTTCCCGGTCCGGACGCACCCGCCTCGTGCTACCTGCTGTGCGGTGAGGATGCCGACGGCCGGACCTGGCGGATCGTGCTCGACATGGGCAACGGCACCCTGGGGGCGCTGCAGCGCTACATCGAGCTCGACACGATCGACGCCGTCATGCTCTCGCACCTGCACCCGGACCACTGCGTGGACCTGGGCGGGCTGCACGTGGCGGTCAAGTGGGACCCGCGCGGCTGGAAGGGCGGACGGATCCCGCTGTTCGGGCCCTCGCAGCTGCCCACCTACCTCAACCAGCTGCACCTGCTGCCGCCGGAGCACTCCATGGACACCGAGTTCGAGTTCCACGTGTGGCACCCGCACGAGCCGGTGAGCGTGGGACCGTTCACCGTGACTCCCCACCCGGTGAACCACACGTGCCCCGAGCCGTACGCGCTGCGCGTGGAGTACCGCGGACCCGGCGGCACGGAGGTGCTCACCTACTCCGGCGACACCGACGCGTGCGACGAGCTGGTGGCCGCCGCCCGGGACGCGGACGTGTTCCTGTGCGAGGCCGCCTACCAGGAGGGCAGGGAGGACCACCTGCGCGGCATCCACCTGACGGGCAGGCGTGCGGGGGAGACCGCCGCGGCCGCCGGGGCCCGTCGCCTGCTGCTGACCCACCTGCCGGAGTGGAACTCCCCGGAGACCGTGCTGGCCGAGGCCGCCGCGGTCTACTACGGCGCCCTGGCCGTCACACGCGTGGCCCACCGCTACGACGTCGCGGACCCCACCGACCGTTCGGTCGATGCGTTGGCACCCGTGCGGAGCGGCGACTAGGGTGACACGCATGACCTCGCCTACCGACCCGGCCATGTCCACCCCCCACCTCGACGCCTCCGCGCAGCCGGTGGTCCGCGCCGACGGCCGCGGGGTCGACGAGCTCCGGCCCATCACCGTCACGCGCGGCTGGTCCGACCAGGCCGAGGGGTCCGCACTCATCGAGTTCGGCGGCACCAAGGTGCTGTGCACGGCGTCGCTGACCGAGGGCGTGCCCCGTTGGCTCAAGGGCCAGGGGCGCGGCTGGGTCACCGCCGAGTACGCCATGCTCCCGCGAGCCACCTCCACCCGCTCCGCGCGCGAGTCCGTGAAGGGCAAGATCGGCGGGCGCACCCACGAGATCTCCCGGCTGATCGGCCGCTCCCTGCGCTCGGTCATCGACCTCGAGGCGCTCGGAGAGAACACGGTGGTGCTCGACTGCGACGTCCTGCAGGCGGACGGCGGCACCCGCACCGCCTCGATCACCGGCGCGTACGTCGCACTCGCGGAGGCCATTGCCTGGGCGCACGAGAACGGCGTGCTGAAGCGCACCGTGAACCCCCTGACGGACTCGGTGTCCGCCGTCTCCGTGGGCATCATCGACGCTGTCCCCATGCTCGACCTCCCGTACGTGGAGGACGTCCGTGCGGAGACGGACATGAACGTGGTGGTCACCGGCTCCGGGGACTTCGTGGAGGTCCAGGGAACTGCCGAGGGTGCCCCCTTCCGCCGGGACGAGCTCGACGCCCTGCTCGACCTCGCCGTGGCCGGCTGCGCGCAGCTCGCCCAGATCCAGCGCAGGACGCTGGAGGGCGGCCATGAGCGCTGACCTCGGCGCGGCGCGCGTCGTGCTCGCCACGCACAACCGGGGCAAGGTCCGCGAGCTGCAGGCCATGCTCGAGGCGGCCGGCTTCTCCGGCCCCGGCACCGTGGTGGATGCTAAGTCCGCCGGGCTGGGCGACGTCGTCGAGACCGGCGTGACGTTCGAGGAGAACGCGCTGCTCAAGGCGCGCGCCGCGGCCGCCGCGTCCGGGAAGGTCGCGCTCGCGGACGACTCCGGGCTGGCCGTGGACGTGATGGGCGGGGCGCCCGGCATCTTCTCGGCCCGCTGGTCCGGCCGCCACGGCGACGACGCCGCCAACCTGGACCTGCTGCTCGCCCAGCTCTCCGACATCGCCCCCGAGCACCGCCGTGCACGCTTCGTGTGTGCAGCGGCCGTCGTGGGCCCTGACGGGGAGGAGCACGTGGTGCGCGGCGAGCTGCCCGGCACCATCCTCACCGCGCCGGCGGGGGAGAACGGTTTCGGCTACGACCCGGTCTTCGCCCCCGAGGGGGAGGGCGGCCTCAGCGCTGCCCAGCTGAGCCTCGAGCACAAGAACAGGATCAGCCACCGCGCCCGTGCCATGTCCGCTGTGCTGCCGTTCGTGCTGGAGCTGCTGGACCGTACCGGGGCTGAACCCTCCGAGACGGGGTCCGAGGGCTGAGACATGACCTTCGCGTGCGGACACCTTCCCTTTGCCGGAGCCGTCGAGGCGGTCCTCGCGGAGGCGGGCGTGACGGTGGACCGCTCCGAGTGGGAGCTGCACGCCGGGGGATCCGCGCACATCGTGGTCAACGCGGGGCACCTCATGAGCGTGCGGATCGCGAAGAACCCGACCTCCGGCGACAACGTGCGACGCCGCACGCAGGCCCTGTCGCAGCTGCCCGACTTCGACTTCGCGATCCCGCGGCCCCTCACACCCGTGCTGCAGGACGGCCGGTACACGGCCGTGGGCATGGCCTGGATCCCCGGCGCGCCGCGTGCCCCCGGCAGTGCCGATCCGCGCGAGCTGCGCCGTGTCCTCGAGCAGCTGCGCGAGGCGGACGCCCAGGACGCCGAGCCGTGGCTCGACCGCCCCGGCCAGCACTGGGGCGGCCACCGACGGCGCCACGTGCTGCTGGACCAGGTGCTCCCGCTGCTGCTGCCCCGCAACAGGGACCGCGCGCTGAGCGACATCGACGACCTCGTCGCGCTCGAGAACGTGGCACCGCGGCTCGTCCACGGGGACCTCATGGGCTCCAACATGCTGTGGGAGGGCGACCACCTGGTGGGCGTCATCGACTGGGACCACGCGTGCCTGAGCGACCCGGCGTACGACGTCGCCTCGCTGGGGCTCTGGTTCGGCTGGTCCAGCGTGCGGGACGCCACCGACCCGCAGAGCTACGAGCGCGCCCGCCTGCACGCCCGGATCTTCCCCCTGCAGGCCATTGCCTATGCCCTGCACCACGAGCTCGATGCCGCCCAGGTGCGCCAGGCGGTGGAGAAGGCGGACGCCTGGTACGAGATGCGGGCGGTCGCGGCGGCCTGAGCTCGGGTTTTCTCGCTGTGCGTGTCTGAGCCTCTGCCTAGCCTCGGAGCGTGCCCGTCAGTTTCACCGCCATCGACTTCGAGACCGCCAACCGCAGCCTGGCCTCCGCGTGCGCCCTGGGCGTGGTGCGGGTCCGGGACGGTGAGGTGGTCGACACGCGGTACTCCCTGCTGCGCCCGCCGCCCGGGCACGACGCCTTCGAGCCCGGGAACATCCGCGTCCACGGGATCCGCCCGGCGGACGTGGTGGACGCGCCCACCTTCGACGTCGCCTGGGACTGGATGTGCCGCAACATCCTGCCGGATGACCCGGACGCGGTGCTCGTGGCCCACAACGCCGTCTTCGACACCGGGGTGATCCGGGCGACGAACCGTGCCTGCGGGGGCGTGCCCCGTTCCTGGGACTACGCCTGCTCGCTGCGCCTCGCGCGGGCCGCCTACATGCTGCGCTCCTACGCCCTGCCGTCCGCCTCACGCGAGGCCGGTGCCGAGGTCGAGGACCACCACAACGCCCTGAGCGATGCACTCGCGTGCGCGCAGATCGTGCTCGACGTCGCACGGCGCAGCGGAGCCGGGAGCATGGCCGAGCTCACCGCGCACTACGGGGTGCGGATGCAGCGCGGCGAGTTCTGAGTCTCGCGGCCCCAGGAGCATGTGCCCGGATCAGGGCCGACCGGCGGATCGGTGAGTCAGGGGCGCCAGAGGCCGTTCCAGCGATCGGCCAGTGCGTGCAGTTCCGCCCGTGCGGCGGCCGAGCCCTCTTCGCCTTTGCCGTCTTGGGGCGCGGTTGCCGTTACTCCGGGAGCGGGGGTATGGGGCGGCGACGGCGCGGCGACGGCATGGTCTCCTGCGTTCCGGTTCGACGCCGCTGCAGCGGTGCCATCAGTGTCGTCCGCCGGGGCAGCCGCCGCGAGACCCCAGCGGGCGGCGGCAACGACGACCGCGACATCGTGCGCCGCTCCCTCCCGCACGCCGTGCTCGGCCATCAGGGCACGGGCCGCCCCGGCGACGTCGTCCCCGGTGATGTTCCTTGCACTGTTCGTGGAACCTGTCGCTTTCGCGGCGCCGGAATCCTCGACGGCGAGCAGCGCGGCGAGGCCGAGCGCCAACGCCTCGGTGGCGGTGTCGCCTCTGCCCAGGCGGGAGGCGAGCGCGCCCGGCTCGGTCCACAGCGGGGCCAGAGCCTCAGGATCCGCGCACAGGGCGAGGAGTTCGTGCGTGCGAGGGGCGGGGCGGGTGATCTCGGAAGCGACCCTAGCTGTTTCGCGCACGACCTCGTGCAGCGTTCCACCGGTGGCACGCGCCCGTGCCGCCGCGTGCACGACCAGGGCCAGCGCCGCCGCCGCCGTCTGGGCCTCGGGGCTGCCGTGGGTGATCGCGGCGGAGTCGAGCGCCAGGATGATGAGCGATTTCCATCCGATGTTCGGGATCAGACCGTACGGTGCGGTGCGAGCCAAAACCTCGGGGCTTTCCGCGAGGGGCAGCACCGGTCGCGCGACCTCACCTAGGCGGCCCGTGGCGAGTGCCTGGAAGCTGTCGCCGTCGTGCGGTCCGGGGGCGGAGAGCACGGGGAAGTCGAGGTCGAGCTCGTCCTGCGGTGGCACGGGCGCGTCGGCGGGAAGGCACGCGCCGTTGCTCAGCGCCCAGCGCAGGTAGGCAAGCCAGGCGCACGCGGTGGGGTCCGCGGACTGACCGTCGTTCGCCCACCGCGCCACCTCGTTGAGGGCGACGACGGTGCGGGCGGCGAGCTGCGTCGGCTGATCCGGTTCCTCGGACCGGCGAGCGGCCCACGGGGCGAGGAAAACCGAGCGTACGACATCCGGGTAGCACTCGGAGGAGGCATCCAGGCCGTGGTCCCGGTCCAGCAGCGACGGCGCATCAGGTGAGGTCATGGTGCCAGTCTAGGAAACAGGCGGGAGCGCGTGTCATCGTCAGGGCACAGGGCACAGGGCACAGGGCACAGGGCACAGGGCACAGGGCACAGGGCGCAGGGCGCAGGGCGTAGGGCGCAGGGCGCAGGGCGTAGGGCACGGGGCGTAGGGCACGGGGCACGGGGCCTGTACGGCGTGGGGCGTCCGCTGCGCGAAAGTGCGGGCAGGGTCTCGCTGTCTGGAATGAGACTCGTGGCGCTCAGGTACGGATGCCCGGTCGACGAAGGCTCTGCGCCCCGGGCGACGCCCCTTCCTCCTCTGCCGTCCTCACCCGTTCTTCGCGCCGGGGCAGCCGATGCCGGACGGGTTAACGCGGCAGTCGTCGGCGACGTTGTGGACCGTGGACCGCCACACGCTCAGCGCCACGGGCGGTGACGTGACCTGGTTGTAGCCGTTCACGGGCTGCCACCCGGTCCCCGCAATGTTGTACTCCCCGTAGAACGACGTGGTGAGCGTGATCTGAAAGTCGCCCGTGCGCGTGTACACGTGCGACGTGTCCGTGGGGACGTCCCACGCGCCGTCCGCCAGGGGAGAGCCGGTCAGGGGAGTGGGGCCCAGCGTGGTGCCATCGCCGTAGTTCCACGTGTACTGGACGGGATACGCGCGCACGGACACGGGATAGCCGCCGAGCGTCGTCTCGAAGGTCTGCGGCTGGGCGACGGCATAGACGTTCGTGTTCATGTTCTTCAACGTGTCCGGCGCCGGCTGGGCGTGGTTCTCCGCCGGTGCTACGGCCAGCTGCTGGAAGTCCTGGAGGGTGAAGACGGGAAGCGGGACATAGCCGTCGTCGTTCGCGTCCTCGGCTTGCGCCTGACCGACACACATCTGCGTTCCGCGGGCCGACCGCGCGCCCTCATTCGCGCCGCCGACGACGATGTCCATGTTCACACCCTTGGCCCCGGAGTCGTCGGTGCACTCCTGAGCCGACCGGCAACGGCTCAGCGCCGCTCCCTTGTCGTCGATGCACGGATCCTGCAAACCATAGGTTGTCCGGTTCTTTGCCGTGTCCATGAGCTGGGCGTTGAAGAAGATGGAGTCGTCGTTGGACATCAATCGAGCACGGAGGGCCTTTTGAAAGGCGGGATCGGTGTCGGGATCCCAGGCGGCGCCTTGGACTGACGCAAAGCTGTTTCCGGAAGGTCCAGTCGAATATCCGTCTGCCTCCACGCCTTTTGCTGCATCCTGCCTAACTCGCATCCGTATCAAGTTTCCAGATGCGTTCGCAGAAGACAAGAGTGATCCGTCAGCTTGGCTGGCTCCAAAGCCGCCGTCTGAGGACGGCTCGTCTGCCGAAGCGGATCCAGCGACGTCCAGGGCAACTAGAAATAAGAGCAGGGACAGGAGTACTTTAAAGGCTCGCATCAGAGGGACCCTCGGGGGGATGCTGTCAAGTACATCCAGGATCCATTTTCATAATAAAGATATGTATCGAACCGATTTGGGAGATTGAAAGGCTCTTGCCTTAAAGTTATATGGTTATCGGTGACCTTAATCATGCCCAAACTATTTATTTTAACTGGTAGATTATAACCCCCATCTTGTCGCTTCGTAAAAGCATTGGGTATGAGTGTCTCCTTTTCGAAGCCACCGCCTGCCCAATTTCCTGAAGAATATATCGAGTCGAAGTCATTGAATTGCTCGGTGCATTTTTCGCAGTCGGTGGAGGTTACTTCCCGGACCAGGGAAGTGTCGCCGGTCTGGATGGAGTACCACTGGGCGTCCGCGCGGTAGTTGAGGAAGGCCTGGGCGCCGGCCTCGGTTTCGTTCTTGGCTTCCTCGGGCATGACGGGCTTCGGGACGTTGCGCGCCGGGTGCTCGAGCGTGGCGGGTTCGTAGTCGTCCGGAACTTTCTGGCCCGTGGCGAGGACAGTGGGCTCCTGCGGCCGCCAGTCGTCGGGGAGGGGGCTCTCGGATCCCGAGGGAGTCGCCGTCGACCCCCCGGAGGCCGTGGGCTGAACGGAAGCGGTCTCGCTGGGTGACGCAGATGCGGAAGCCGAGGGGGAGCCGCCGTCAGAAGCACTCTCTGCCGAGCCGTCGCCGCCGGAGCAGCCAGTGACCAGCGCGGCGGCCAGGAATGCCAGGGCGACCCCGCTCGCCGTTCGCTGCATGGATCCAGATCTGTGCGTGCCCATGAATTCCCCCTGTCTTGCCACACCGTGTGTGACGCGTCGAACATCCCCCAGA
>NZ_BJNW01000013.1 GCF_006539885.1 Kocuria varians
TCCGACAGGCCCTCAACGCCTATGCGGAGTGGAGTTCCACCCCAGTGACCACAACGTCATGACCCGCGCCCCCTGGTAGAGGAGCCCTCCCGGCCGCGTGTTCGGGCTTTGTTGCGGAGTTCGTCCAGTCGTATCAACACGTCAATCTGAAGCAGACACGGCCACCCATGGACCACCAGACCCAAGAGCAAGCACCCCAGGGCCCACCAGGGATGGGCGAAGACCGCGAGAGCTGCAGCGGCCAGCAGATGGATCGCAAGCGACGCAGCATGGCTGACCAATGACCCAGCGGCATCGAACCTGAACGGATCAAGGTCGGCGAAGGACCTGATGGGGCGACGTACCTGCCGGTTCCACCCCACCCGGTCCAGCATTCGGGCCAGCAAACGCGGCCTGGCCCAGCGAAACATCGAGGACCGCAACGCTGTTCGTGGCCACTGGTGGGCGAGCAGCCGGTGGGTGGGATGCCCGTAGAACACGCCCGCCCCAAAGGTTCCAGCCGTCACCAGCCCCACGTACCCGCCAGGGGATCGCGGCACGACGACAACAAAGCCACATGCCAGGACAAGTACGGTCACCAAAGCGGCAAGGAGACTGGAAGTCTTCATCCCCGGCAATCCATCTGTCGCCCTACGGTCTTTTCAGCGCAGTTCTCAATGCCTGCGCCCCGTGGACGGTACTCATCTCCAGCCGCCGGTAACTTCATCATCAAACACGGTCATCCAGTAGTCCGGAAGCACGTCACGCAATGCCGTCCACACCACCTGCGCGGGGTCCTCCGGCACTGCGACACCCACCAGCACGTCAGGCCCGTGCACGGCCAGCCGTTCCCGGCACACTCCGCACGGGCTGAGCACCAGAAATCGCCCGTGGCCATCACGATGCAGGCACACCGACGCAACGACGGCCTGGTTCAACCGGAACGCCCCCGCGTACGGCTCGATCTCGTGGCACACCTCCACCGCCGGGTTCACCGCATCCGGAGCGGTGCCGGTGAGGATGGTCCCGTCGGCCAGCAGCATCGCGGCAGCACCGCGCTCCTCCCCGTCCGGGAAGCGCGTTTCGATCAGGTTCAGGCACGCGCTGACGGTCTCGTCCAGCTGGTCACGGTTCATGTAACAAGGGTATGACTCAGCCCCGGAACGCCCCCGCCAGGTTCCGTGCCCCGGAAGCCAGCAGGGCGACGTCGGCGCCCACGTTCACGAAGTCGGCACCCGCCGCGAGGTAGTCCCGCGCCTGGTCCTGGGCGAACGCGTTGACGCCCACGAACTTGCCCGCCTCGTGCACGGCGGTGATCACGTGCTTCACGGCGGCGACGACGTCCGGGTGGGTCTGCTGACCGATGAGCCCCATGGAGGCGGCGAGGTCCGAGGGGCCCACGAACACGCCGTCCACACCGTCCACCGCCGCGATCTCCTCGATGCTCGCCACGGCCGCCGCGGACTCCGCCTGCACCACCAGGGTGATGGTCTCCCGGGCGCGCGGCAGGTAGCCGGGGATCCCGCCCCAGCGGCCGGAGCGCGCGAGCGCCGCGCCCACACCGCGCACACCCTCGGACGGGTACGCCACGGCCCGCGCAGCGGCCTCCGCCTCCGCCACGGAGTCCACCATGGGCACGATCAGCGACTGCACCCCGAGGTCCAGGTACTGCTTGACGACGACCTCGTCGTTGGCGGGCACCCGCACCACGGACAGCGTGGGGTACCCGGCGATGGCGCGCAGCTGCGCCTGGATCGACTCCAGCGACAGCGGCGAGTGCTCCCCGTCCACCAGCAGGTAGTCGAAGCCCGCGCTCGCGCAAATCTCTGCGGCGGTCGGGTCCCCGGAGGAGAGGAAGATGCCCGTGACCGGGTCCTCGGGTGTAAGCGGCAGCGCGAAGAGGTCCTTGAGGCTCGGCAGCACACCGGGCAGGTTCGGCGCGTCCGGCGCGCGGAAGGTGTGGATCAGCTCGTTCACTCGAAACGACACGTGATGGCTCCCAACTGTCCGTAGTCCGCGTGGACGGTGTCCCCCGGGTGCACCCACATGGGCTTGGTGAAGGACCCGGCCAGCACGATGCTCCCGGCCTCCAGCGCATCCCCGTGCGCCGCGAGCTTGTTCGCGAGCCACGCCACCCCGTTCGCCGGGTGGTTCAGCACCGCGGCGGCCACGCCCGTGTCCTCCAGGGTCTCGTTGCGGTACAGCAGCGCGGACACCCAGCGCAGGTCCACGGCGTCCGGGGCCACGGGGTTGCCGCCGTAGACCATCCCGCCCAGGGCGGCGTTGTCCGAGATGGTGTCCACGATGGTGCGGCCCTCCATCTGGATCCGCGAGCTCAGGATCTCCAGCGCCGGCACCACGTACTCGGTGGCCCGCAGCACGTCGAAGATGCTCGTGTGCGGCCCGCGCAGCTCCTCCTTGAGCACGAACGCGAGCTCCACCTCGATCCGCACGTTCGAGTACTGCGCGTGCTCGATCACCGAACCGTTCTCGTGCACCTGGTCCGCGAAGATCGCCCCGTAGTCCGGCTCGGTGATCCCCGTGGCCTCCTGCATGACCTTGGACGTGAGCCCGATCTTGCGGCCCACGAGCCGCCGCCCGGACTCCTGCGCCCGCCGGCGCCACTCGTTCTGCACCGCGTAGGAGTCCTCCACGGTCATCTCCGGGTAGCGCTTGGTGAGGCGCTCCACCATCGTGCGGTTCGCCTCGGCGGCGGCCAGTTCGTCCGCGATGGCCACCACGCGTTCGTGCTCCAGCATGTCCCTGCCTTTCGGTTCGTGCGTGCTCGGGGGACGACGACGCCGCCCGCCCACGCGAGGGGGCGGGCGGCGTCGTCGTCGCGGGTCAGAGCTGGTGACCCATCTTGTACTCGCCCTGCTTCCACTCCGGCATGGAGTCCTCGCCCTCGGAGGGGCGGGTGTAGGAGAAGCCGTCCGCGCCGATGGTCACCTCCAGCTCGGAGTCGTCCGTGCGGGAGACGACCTCCTGGGGGTTGCCGTCCAGGTCCAGCACCAGGGAGGCGTCCGTGTACCAGGACGGGACCACGGGGGTGCCCCACCAGTCGCGGCGCTGGTTGTCGTGGACGTCCCACGTGACCACGGGGTTGTCCGGGTCACCGGTGTAGTAGTCCTGCGTGTAGATCTCCACGCGGTGCCCGTCCGGGTCCCGCAGGTAGAGGTAGAACGCGTTGGAGACGCCGTGGCGGCCGGGACCCCGCTCGATCCTGTCCGACTGGCGCAGCGCGCCGAGCTTGTCGCAGATGGCCAGGATGTTGTGCTTCTCGTGGGTCGCGAAGGCCACGTGGTGCATGCGGGGGCCGTCACCACCGGTCATGGCGGTGTCGTGCACGGTGGGCTTGCGGCGCATCCACGCGGCGTAGACCGTGCCCTCCTGGTCCTGGATGTCCTCGGTCACGCGGAAGCCCAGGTCCTGCATGAACTTGGTGGCGCGGGGGACGTCCGGGGTGACCTGGTTGAAGTGGTCCAGACGCACCAGGGCGCCCGGGGTGTACAGGTCGTAGCGCCAGGCCAGGCGCTCCACGTGCTCCACGTCGTGGAAGAACTCGTAGGGGAAGCCCAGCGGGTCCTCCACGCGCACGGAGTCCCCGATGCCCTTGGTGAAGCCCTCGCTGCGGCGCTCCACACGGCAGCCGAGCTCCTCGTAGAAGGCGACGGCGCGGTCCAGGTCCTCGGGGCTGCGCACCCGGTACGAGAACGCGGCCACGGCGGCCTGCGGGCCCTTGCGCAGCACCAGGTTGTGGTGGATGAACTCCTCGATCGAGCGCAGGTAGACGCTGTCCTCGTCCTCCTCCGTGACCGTGAGACCCAGCACGTCCACGTAGAACGCGCGGGACTTCGCGAGGTCCGTGACCACGAGCTCCATGTACGCGCAGCGCAGGATGTCCGGCGCCGGGACGGAGGGGGTCGTGACGGGGTCGTCGGTGGTGATCGGGGCTTCCTGCGAAACGTAGAAGCCCGAGGACGTCATTGTCCGATCAGCGGGATTCGTCATGATGTGTCCTTCGTGATGAGGGTGACGGGGTCAGTGGAGATTGCGGGGTCCTCGGCGGACCCTGCGCCGCTGCGGCCCGTGCGGACCGCAGCGGCGGGGTGGGAGTGGGCCTCAGCCGTCCGCCTTCGCGGCGGCGTCCTCCTGCTTGCCGAACACCGGGTTGTGCACTTCACCCAGGTTGATGTGCACGGCCTGCTGGTCGGTGTAGAAGTCGATCGAGCGGTAGCCGCCCTCGTGGCCCAGCCCGGAGGCCTTCACGCCGCCGAACGGGGTGCGCAGGTCCCGCACGTTGTTGGAGTTCAGCCACACCATGCCCGCCTCCACGTTCTGCGCGAAGTTGTGGGCGCGCTTGAGGTCGCTCGTCCAGATGTAGGCGGCCAGGCCGTACTTCGTGTTGTTGGCGAGCTCCAGGGCCTCCTCGTCCGTGTCGAACGGGGTGATCGCCACCACCGGGCCGAAGATCTCCTCCTGGAAGATCCGGGCGTCCGGCTTCACGTCCACGAACACGGTGGGCGCCACGTAGTTGCCGGTCTCGAAGCCCTCCGGGCGCCCGCCACCGGCCACCAGACGGGCCTCCTGCTTGCCGATCTCCACGTAGGACATGACCTTCTCGTAGTGCTCCGGGTGCACGAGCGCGCCCACCTCGGTGCTCGGGTCCGAGGGCAGGCCCACCTTCACGCGCTTGGCCTGCGCGGCGTAGCGCTCCACGAACTCGTCGTAGATCCCGCGCTGGACCAGGATGCGCGAGCCCGCGGTGCAGCGCTCGCCGTTGAGGGAGAACACACCGAAGATGGTCGCGTTGATCGCGGCCTCCAGGTCAGCGTCCTCGAAGACCACGGCCGGGGACTTTCCGCCCAGCTCCATGGACAGACCCTTGAGGTACGGGGCGGCGTTGCCGAAAATGATCTGCCCGGTGCGGGACTCGCCCGTGAACGAGATCAGGGGAACGTCCGGGTGCTTCACGAGGGAGTCGCCCGCGTAGCCCTCCTCGCCGAAACCGTTGACCAGGTTGAAGACACCGGCAGGCACGCCGGCCTCCTCGAAGATGCCCGGCCACAGGGACGCCGAGAGCGGTGTGAACTCCGCAGGCTTGAGGACCACGCAGTTGCCCGTGGCCAGCGCGGGGCCCAGCTTCCAGGACTCGAGCATGAACGGGGTGTTCCACGGGGTGATCAGGCCGGCCACACCGATGGGCTTGCGGTTCACGTAGTTCACCTGGCGGCCCGGGACCTTGTAGGCGTCGTCCGTCTGGGCGACGACCAGGTCCGCGAAGAACCGGAAGTTCTCCGCCGCGCGGCGCGCCTGGCCGAGCGCCTGGGTGATGGGCAGACCGGAGTCGTAGGACTCCATGGCGGCGAGCTGGTCCCCGCGGGACTCCACGATGTCCGCGATCCTGTGCAGGATCCGGGAGCGCTCGCGCGGGAGCATCTTGGGCCACGGGCCCTCCTCGAAGGCCTTCTTCGCGGCGGCCACGGCGGCCTCGATGTCCGCCTTCTTGCCGGAGGCGGCCTTGATGTAGGGCTCGTTGGCCACGGGGTTGAGGACGTCGAACGTGTCCCCGTCGATCGAGTCGACCCACTCGCCGTCGATGTAGTGGCGGATGGAATCGGGAAGGTTCTCGGGCTTGGTGTCCTGCAGGGCTGCCATGTGGTGACTCCTTGAATCAGTGCGAAGAATCGGTGCGAATCAGTGGGACGGCCGTCGGTGGGTCATGCGGTGCGCCGCTGCGCCTCGTCCGTGCCGCCGCGGCTGCTGAGGTAGCTCTGCAGGGTTGCGGCGCGGTGCTGGCGCACGGCACGCTCCACGGCGTCCGCCGGGGCGTGGGTCTCGATGAGGTGGAGGATGTGGTGGTGCTCGTTGACGGAGGCGCGGGCGCGCTCCGGGACGAACGAGAACGTGGAGCTGCGCAGGTGGTTCAGGCGCTCCCACTCCACGGTCACGAGGTCGTTGAGCCGCTCGTTCGGGCAGCGGCACGCGAGCACCCGGTGGAACTCGTGGTTGGTCTCCGTGAACGCCTGGGGGTCGAAGTTCTGCAGCGACTCCTCCATGGCGGCGTTGAGCTCACGGGCCCGGGCGAGGTCCGCGGCCGTGATGCGCTCGGCGGACAGGGCCGTGGCGGCGCCCTCCAGGATCGCGAGGGTCTCCATGCTGTAGCGGTACTGCTCGCCGTCCACCATGGACACCCGTGCGCCCACGTTGCGCTCGAACGTCACGAGTCCCTCGGCCTCCAGCCGGCGGATCGCCTCGCGCACCGGCACCACGGACATCCCCAGCGCCTCCGCGATGCTCGCGAGCACCAGGCGGTAGCCCGGGGAGAACGCCTGGGTCATGATCTGCGCCTTGATCCAGTCGTAGGCGCGCTGCGCCTTGCTCGGCGCGGCGTTCGCGGAGTCCGCGGTCAGGGGCATGGGTTCCTCGGTTCGGTACGGGGGTCGTGCACTCGGGTCGTGCACTCGGCGCGTCGGGCGGCGAGCCGCGGGTCGTGCGGCGGGTGGCGGGTCAGTCGGTGGGCACCGGGTTCTCGGCCAGCCACCGCTGGAACTTCTCCTTCCACTCCCCGGTGGGCGGGAACAGCCCGTCCACGGGGTGACCCTCGGCCACGCGCTCGGCCACCCAGCCGTCTTCGTGCTCCTTGGCCAGGGCGTCCCGGGCCACCTCCTCGGCGAGCGCGCGGGGGATGACGACGACGCCGTCGTCGTCGCCCACGATCACGTCACCCGGCAGCACGGTGACGTCACCGCAGGCCACGGCCACGTCCGACTCCCAGGGCACGTGGCGCCGGCCGAGCACCGCGGGGTTGGGCGCCTTGCAGAAGACCGGCAGCCCGATCTCCTGCACGGCCGCGTAGTCGCGCACACCGCCGTCCGTGACCACGCCGGCCGCGCCGCGGTGGCGGGCGCGCAGCGCGAGGACGTCCCCGAGGGTCGCGGAACCGGTCTCGCCGCGCGCCTCGATGACGATCACCTCGCCCTCACCCACGGCGTCGAACGCGCGCTTCTGGGCGTTGTAGCCGCCGCCGTGGCTCTTGAAGAGGTCCTCACGGTTGGGCACGAAGCGCAGGGTCCTGGCGGTGCCCACGAGCTTGGTGCCCGGGGTCTGCGGGAAGACGCCGGCCACCACCACGTTGTTCAGCCCGCGCTTGCGCAGCTGGGCGGAGAGCCCGGCGGTGGGGGCCTTGTCGAGCATCGCGCGCAGCTCGGGGGACAGCGCGTGCTCCGCGCCCCGCTCGGGCAGGCCCGCGGCCTCGCGGGAGCCCCACGCCTCCTCGCGCTGGGTGTCGTTCACGGCCGGCATGGCGCCCAGGCCCTCGTCGAAGCCCTCGCCGCCCTCGGTCACGCGGCTCACCAGACGCCCGGACGACGGCGCCCCGGGGGCCGTGGGCGCGTCCACCTCCACCTCCACCACGTCACCCGGGCGGGCGACCGAGGAGCCGGCGGGCGTGCCCGTGAGGATCACGTCCCCCTCCTCGAGGGTCACGTGCTGGGAGAGGTCCGCCACGAACTGGGCGAGCGGAAAGATCATGTTCTCGGCGCCGGTGGTGTCCTCCTGGACCACCCGGCCGTTGAGCCACGTGCGCACGCGCAGCTGCTCCGGGGAGACCGTGCGGGCGTCGATGAGCGCCGGGCCCAGGGAGGTGTAGCCGTCCCGGCCCTTGTTGCGCAGGTTGGAGCCCTTGTCCGCGGCGCGCAGGTCGTAGAGGCCCCAGTCGTTGGAGGCGGTCACCGCCGCCACGTGGTCCCAGGCGCCCTCGAGGGAGACGTTCCTCGCGGGCGTGCCGATCACCAGGGCGATCTCACCCTCGAACGCGAGCAGCTCCGTGCCCGCGGGGCGCTCCACCGCGGCACCGGAACCGGCCAGGGAGCTGGCGGGCTTGAGGAAGTAGGAAGGCACGGCAGGCTTGCGACCACGCTGCGCGGCGCGGGACTCGTAGGCCACGTGCACCGCGATGATCTTGCCGGGGCGCACCGGAACCGGCTGCGCGGCGTCGTTGCCGGGTGCGGGGTTCTGCGGGGTCTGGGTCACGGGACCGTCTCCTCTGGTCGTCACGGTGTTGTGCCAAATCGTATATTATCCACGGAGGGTCAACAAGTGGTGTGCTTCACACGAATTGACCGGCGGCCGACAAACAGCTCCACTACTCCCCCGCCAGGCCAGGAGAGTCCGCCGATCTCACCGCCGTGGACCCTGTCACATTCGGGGTAGATCGTATATGATCTGAGCCACAGCCACCGTCGTCCATCCGTCACCCGGATCGCCGTGGACGGAGTAGCGCCGCTCCTCCGGCTCCCGATCCCGGACCACGCCCCGGCCCGCGCCGCGGAAGAACACAGGAGAAACCATGCAATTTCATCAGAACGGATACGTCTCCGAGGATCCCCGCGTGGAAGAGGCCCGCGGCTACGGCGTGGACCGTGCCGAGGACCTCCCGGAGACCATGGACGTGCTCATCGTCGGCTCCGGCCCGGCCGGTGTGATTGCGGCGGCGCAGCTCTCCCAGTACCCGGACGTGAGCACCCGGTTGATCGAGCGCCGCCCGGGCCGTCTGGAGATCGGCCAGGCGGACGGCATCCAGGCCCGCAGCGTGGAGACCTTCCAGTCCTTCGGGTTCGCGCAGGAGATCATCCAGGAGGCGTTCATGCTCCAGGAGATGTGCTTCTGGAACCCGGACCCCACGAACCCGCAGAACATCGTGCGCACGGGCCGCCCCGCGGACGACCCCCACGGCATCTCCGAGTTCCCGCACATGATCGTGAACCAGGCGCGCGTGCTCGACTACTTCCTGCGTGCCGCCAAGCGCGGCCCCGGGCGGATCGAGCCGGACTACGGGATCGAGTTCGTGGGCCTGGAGGTTGACCAGGAGCAGGAGTACCCGGTGGCCGTCACGGTCCGTCACGTGGCCGGTCCGCGCGAGGGCGAGGAGCGCACGGTGCGCGCCAAGTACGTCTTCGGCTGCGACGGCGCCGCATCCCGCGTGCGCAAGGCGATCGGCCGCAAGCTCGAGGGCCAGGGGGCCAACCACGCGTGGGGCGTCATGGACGTGCTCGCCAACACCGACTTCCCGGACATCCGCACCAAGTGCGCGATCAACTCCGTGAACGGCTCCATCCTGCACATCCCCCGCGAGGGCGGCCTGCTCTTCCGCATGTACGTGGACCTGGGCGAGGTGCCCGAGGACGACAACCACGAGATCCGCAAGACCCCCGTGGAGGAGGTCATCCGCCGGGCCAACCAGATCATCCACCCCTACAGCGTGGACGTGAAGTCCGTGGCGTGGTCCTCCGTGTACGAGGTGGGCCACCGCCTCACGGACCACTTCGACGACGTCGACACCGAGGACCGCGGCACCCGCTGCCCCCGCGTGTTCATCGCCGGGGACGCCTGCCACACCCACTCGGCGAAGGCCGGGCAGGGCATGAACGTGTCCATGCAGGACGGCTGGAACCTGGGCTGGAAACTCGGCGCGGTGCTCTCCGGCCGGGCGGACGAGTCCCTCCTGGACACCTACTCCGAGGAGCGCCAGGAGATCGCCAAGAACCTGATCGACTTCGACCGCGAGTGGTCCACCCTGATGGCCACGCCGCAGGACAAGCTCCCGGACCCCAAGTACCTGGAGGAGTTCTACGTCAAGACCGCCGAGTTCCCGGCAGGCTTCATGACCGAGTACAAGCCCTCCATGATCGTTGCGGGCACCGAGCACCAGGACCTCGCGGAAGGCTGGCCCGTGGGCAAGCGCTTCAAGTCCGCGCGGGTGCAGCGCGTGTGCGACTCGATGGTCGTGCACCAGGGCCACGAGGCCACCGCGGACGGCCGCTGGCGCATCCACGTGTACGCGGACCCCGCCGTGGCCGGCGCGGACTCCCCCACCACCGCGTTCGCCGAGTGGTGGCAGAACGACCCCGCCTCCCCGCTGCAGGCCCACCGCCGCGAGGGCGACGGCGACGCCACGCTCTTCGACCTGGACGTCACCTACCAGCAGGCCTACACGGACGTGGACATCAACGCCGTGCCGCGCGCGTTCAAGCCGCAGGTGGGACCGCTCGAGCTGAACTACTGGGAGCGCGTGTACGCGGCCATCCCCGGTGAGGACGTCTTCGACCTGCGGAAGATCAGCCGCGACGGCGCCGTGGTGGTCGTCCGACCGGACCACTACGTGGCCGCGGTGCTCCCGCTGGACGCCACCGCTGAGCTCGCGGCGTTCTTCGACGGTTTCCTGCGCACGAACTGATCCACCGGGGCGGCCCGGTCACACGACGAAACCCGTCGTGTATCGCTTGGGGGATGCACGACGGGTTTCGTCGTGGTTGGGCTGCCGGACGGCCCGTCAGTCGGGTGCTACGCGGGCGGGACGCCCCGGCCCGGCGCAGCGGGACTCGCCTCAGCGGGAGATCACCACGCTGGCCTCCGAGGTGTTGACCCGGAAGGTGAGCGTCTCGCGCAGGTAGAGGTCCACGGTCTCGGCGGTGTGGGACGTGTAGCCGATCGCCGTGTCCTGGCCCAGATGCAGCTCGTAGTCACCGCCGCGCGCGGAGACCAGCAGGGCGTCGTCGAGCGCGGGGGCCCAGATGATGCTGCCGTCGCCCAGGATCCGCTGGATGTGGTCGTGGACCGGGTAGCCGTGGTCCGTGGTCTCGGTGACCTCCGTGTAGAGGTCCGCGGGCAGCAGCAGGTTGTACGGGCCCGCCACGCCGGCCAGGCGCAGCTCGGTCTTGGCCTTGGCCACCGCGTTCGGGAACTCGCGGACGTCCTGCGGCATGGTGACGCGCTCGTTGTCGCTGGCCGGGGCGATGCCCTGGATGCCGGCGGCGTCCGAGCCGTAGAACACGGTGCGGTCCTCGGCGGAGGCCAGGGCCACGGCGGCGTCCTTCACGGGCTGCCAGTCCGGGTCCGTGGCGCCGCGCTCGACGTCGTCCACGTCCGAGCGCTTGACCGTGAACGGCGCGCGCAGCTCCACCACGCGCACCACGTGGCGCTGCAGCGCCTCCACACCCGGGGTGTCCGCGGCCACAGGGCTGACGTGGCCCGTGCCCAGCGCGGAGAACTCGGCCCCGGCGGGGTCCGGCATGTCCACGGTGCGGCGGGCCGCCACGCGGGCCTTGAAGGTCCGGCGGGCCTCGTCGCCCATGTCGGCCCACGCAGCGGATGAGATGGGAGCGAGGTCCCTGTACAGGTTGTTCATCGTCAACTCCTTGGGTTGGTTGGTCGAGTGGTGTGCCCGGCCCGTGTCAGGACTTCTTGAGGCTGCCGATGCCCAGCGACCCGTCCGCCGAGGCGGCGGGGGCGGCGTCCTCGTCCGCAGCGTCGACGCCGGCGGACGTGCTCTGGGCGGGCACCGTGGTGGGGTCGTCCAGGAAGGACTTGGGGGGCGCGAAGAACAGGCCACCCGTGACCGCGGTGGAGAAGTCGAGGATGCGGTCGTACGTGCCCGGCGGGTTGCCGATGAACATGTTCTCGAGCATCGTCTCGGTGATCGCCGGGTCCGCGGCGTAGCCGATGAAGTAGGTGCCGAACTCCTGCGAGCCCACTTCCCCGAAGGGCATGTTGTCCCGCATGATCTCGCGGGCGTGGCCGTCCACGTCGTCGAGGTCGTTGAGCGCCACGTGCGAGTTCGCGGGCTTCTGCTCGTCCGGCATCTCGATGTCCTCGAGCTTGGAACGGCCGATCACCCGCTCCTGCTCCCCGGTGGACAGCGCCTCCCACTCGCTCATCTCGTGCAGGTACTTCTGCACGATCACGTAGCTGCCGCCGCGGTAGGCCGGGTCCTGGTCCCCCACGACCGCGGCCGTCTGGGCCTCGTCCCCCTCCGGGTTGGCGGTGCCGTCCACGAAGCCCAGCAGGTCCCGCTCCTCGAAGAACTTGAAGCCGTGGACCTCGTCCTGGACCTGCGTGTACGGGCGCAGCCGGGTCATCAGCTGCTTGGCCAGCTCGAAGCAGACGTCCTGCGTGCCCGCCCGCAGGTGGATCAGCAGGTCGCCGGGGGTGGCCGGTGCGGAGTGGACGTCCCCGTGGAACTCCTTGAACGGGTGCAGGTCCTTGGGCAGGGGAGCGTCGAAGAGCCGACCCCAGGCGTCGTGCCCGATGCCCACCACGCACAGCAGGTTGCTCGTGGGCACGCGGAACGAGACCGCCTTGGTCAGGTCCGAGACGCCGGTGAGGACGTCCGCCACCTGCGCCTCCGCACCCTCGTTGACGGTGAGGACCAGGAACATGGCGGCATTGGCCGGTGGGGCCACGATCTTCTGAGTGGGCATGGTGCCTCCGTGGGTGAGCGGGCTACCGTTGCGGGCCGTTGACTGCCTCCACACTATCCCCCTGAGTGCGGAGCCCCGGGAGGGAACGCCGGTTCCCGGAGGCGGGTCCCGAGGGCGCCACCCGTCGGGTGTCCCTCACGACGACGCCGACGGCGCCGCCGGCCTGGGTGCGCGGAACCCGTCCCGCTCAGCACACCGCGGGCCCACGTCCGTCACGACGCCGGGACCTTCAGAGCCCTCGGAAGAGATCGACGACGTTGGCCGCCGTGGTCTCGCGGCACCCCGCGAAACCGGTGCCGGCCCACAGGTTCAGCCCCTCGGGGTCGTCCGCGGAAGCCGCCCGCAGCGGTGCGGTCATGTAGTGGACCTGCGGGTAGCCGGGCACCTGCGCGGCGGCGAGGCGGTCCGTGAAGCGGTTGCGCAGGGCGCGGGCCGCCCGCCCGGAGAACACCCGGGTCACCACGGTCTCCTCGTGCTCGCCGCCCAGCAGCGCGCGGCGGTGGGCGGGCTTGGTTCCCGCCTCCTGCGCGGTGAGGAACAGGGTCCCCACCTGCACGGCGTCCGCGCCGCGCTCGAGGAGGTCAGCGGCGTCGTCGCGCCCGGACACGCCACCCGCCGCGATCAGCGGCAGCGCGGTCTGCTCGCGCACGCTGCTCACGAGGTCCGCGGTGGAGATCTCCTGCGGGGTCTTCGCCTGGCCGTGGGTGGCGCGGTGGCCGCCCGCCTCCGCGCCCTGCACGACGACCGCGTCCGGGTCGAGGGCCAGCGCCGCGGTGAACTCCGCCTCGTCCGTGGCGTTGAGGATCACGGCGGTGCCCACGGACCGCAACCGGGCGACGTCGTCCACGGACGGCAGGCCGAACGTGAAGGAGACCGCCGGGACCGGCTGGGCCACCAGGTGGTCGAGCTTGGCGGCGTAGTGGTCGTCCGTGTACTCGCCCGGCCGCGGCGCGGGCACGCCCAGCTCTGCGGCCAGGGGCGCGAGGGCGTCCGCGAAAGCGTCCAGCTGCGCGGGGTCCGAGGGGTCCTGCTCGGGCGTGAAGAGGTTCACGCCGAAGCGGTCCGTGCGCTCGGCGACCTTGCGGATCTCCGCCGCCATGGCCTCGGTGGTCTTGTAGCCGGCGGCCAGCATGCCCAGTCCCCCGGCTCGGGCGACGGCGACCGCGAGCGCCGCCGTGGACGGCCCACCCGCCATGGGGGCCTGGACCACGGGGACCTGCAGCGCGCTCAGGGGATTGGACATGGTGGCTCCTTAGACTGGCGGTCGTGTTCGACTCCCATGATGCGCGCCGCGCCCCCGTTCCGTCCTCCCCCGTGACCCACCCGGTGACTTCGGAGGTCGACGACGCCGCCCCCTCCCGTCCCGTCATCAAGGTCACCGGGGTGGTGCTGCGCCGCGCGGCGGACGGCCACGCACTGACCGTGCGCAAGCGCGGGACCGGGATGTTCATGTTCCCCGGTGGCAAGCCGGAGGCGGACGAGACCCCGCGCGAGGCCGGGATCCGGGAGGTCCGCGAGGAGCTGGGGCTCGAGCTGCCCCCGGAGGACCTCGTGCTCGTGGGCGAGTGGCACACGGACGCCGCCAACGAGCCCGGACACGCGCTGCACAGCCACGTGTTCCTCAGCACCGTGCCGCTCACGGAGACGCCCATACCCGCCGCGGAGATCGAGGAGCTGCGCTGGCAGCCGCTCGACGGCGTGGAGGGCGTTGAGGACCTCGCCCCGCTCTCCCGCTGGTACGCGCTGCCGGTGGTGCGGAGCGCGGGGAGTTGGCCCCGCCGCTAGGGTCAGGGTTGCTGACCCGGCACGCTCCTGGCTTCGTCCCTGGGTGGAATCTTCCCCCAGGCTTCGAGTCTTCCCACTCGGAACCGGCGCAGGGCCAGCTGTCCACCGGCAAAAATGATTGCGTAGATGGCAGGCACGACCAGCGAATCCCGGACGATTTCATGCGGCCAGATTGTCAGCGTCAACACCGTGATCAGTCCCAGCACAGCGAGGAAAATCACCACAGCCAGAAACACCGCACGCAACACTGTGTGGGGATAGTACGGATCTGCCTTCAGGATCTCCTAACGCCTCGTATCCGAGCCGTGTGGGCCGGCACGTCGGGCATGATCGTCCCCGGCCCGGTGGGTGTTGCCTGCTTCTGCTCCGCCGGCTTGCTGCCCGGCCGCGTTCTGTTCGCTCGTGGACATCGCTGTCTCACCCGCTCCGGTTTCTTCCACCGGGACTCTCCCGGCCTTCCACCGTCCCAGACTGGACGGGCCCGCACAATGGCCGATCGGCCACTTCTCGCACGCCCCGCCCGGCCAGGTGTCGCGCACGCGGCCGGCCACGCGGCGTCGTCATCCCTTGGGCCGACGACGCCGCGCACGGCCCCGCTCAGGCCGCCGCCTTCTCCTCCCGGCGGGCGGAGCGGCGGACCTGCAGGGCGCCGATGAAGCCCAGCACGATGAACCCGGTGGCGATCACGAGCGCCCACTGCGTCGCATGCGTGAAGCCGGTGGCGAGCGCGTCCACGACGTGCTGCGTCTCCGGACCCAGGGGGTGCTGCGGGGCCTGCTCACGCAGATGGGGGATCATGCCGCCGGCGGACTGGCGAGTGGCCTCCGCGAGCTGGTCCGCGTGCGCGGAGTCCAGGCCGGTGCCGCTCAGCGCGGCGGGCAGGGTGAGCCCCATGAACACGGACAGCGCGGCTCCCGCGAAGGCGGTGCCGAGCGCGGAGCCGATCTGGCGCACGGTGCTCTGCGTGGCGGACGCCTGGCCCGACGCCGCCACGGGGACGTCCCGCAGGACCGTGCCGGTGAGCTGCGCGGAGGCGAGCCCCAGGCCCACGCCGTAGACCACGAGCGGCAGTGCGATCAGCCATGCGGACGTGCTGGGTCCCATGAGCAGCCCGAGCACGGCCACGCCCACGACCTCGAGCCCCAGGCCGATCAGCACGGTCCCCGGGGCACCGAACCTCGCGGCGAGGTGCCGTGCGGAGGCACCCGAGATGAACGCACCCACCGCCATGGCGGCAAGCACCAGGCCGGACTGCATGATGTCCAGACCCAGCACGTTGGTCAGGTAGAGCGGCAGCACGAAGATGATGGCGAACTAGCCCACGGCCACCATGGCGGCCGCCAGGTTGCCCCACGAGAACGTGCGCACTTGGAAGAGGTTGAGATTCAGCAGGGCCGAGCGGCGCACGCGGGCGCGGTGGCGCTCCCACACCACGAACAGCGCCAGCGCCACGACCCCCCACCACGAGCGCGACCGCCACGACGGACACGGCCGCCGTGGCGGGCCACACCCATCCGAAGATCGAGAAGTCCGCCGTGGGGGTGAGCCAGCCGACGGCCGGTCCCTCGATGATCGCGAAGACCAACGCCCCGAACGCCAGGGCGCTGAGCATGGCGCCGTCCACCTCCGCGCCGCGTTCCCGCACGTCGCTGCGGGTGTTGGTGATGCTGCGCCACCCCACCGCGGCAATGATCGCGGCCAGGGGCAGGTTCACCAGGAAGATCCAGTGCCAGGACGCCCAGTGGGTCAGCGCACCGCCCACCAGCGGGCCGATCGCCGCCGCGCCGGACATCACCGCACCCCACACGCCGAACGCCGGCCCCCGGTACTTGCCACGGAACAGGGCGTTCACCGTGGACAGCGTGGACGGCATGATGAACGCCGCCCCCAGCGCCTGCACCGCGCGGGAGGAGATCAGCGCCCCCGCCGTCCCGGACAGCGCCGCGAGCAGGCTGCCCCCGGCGAAGACCAGCAGCCCCACCATGAAAATGGTCTGCGCCCCCACCGGTCCGCGAGCTTGCCCGTGGACAGCAGCAGCGCGGCGAGCAGCACCGCGTAGAGGTTGTTGACCCACTGCGCATCCGTGAGGTTGAGGTGCAGGTCCGAGATGATCGCGGGCAGAGCCACTCCCACGATCGTGCCGTCCAGCACGATCATCCCCAGCCCCGCGGCGAGCGCGCCGAGCGCCACCCAGTCCTGGCGTCGTGGCGCGGGTGCGCTCTCGACGTCGCTCGGTCGTGTTCCCGCCGCCGGTGTCGACGCCATGTTCCAGCCTCCGCAGATGGTCGGTGCCCCGCCCGTTCCGCGGCTCGGTGGCCGACGGCGCCGGGACGAGTTGTCCTGGCGGGAAGACTATCCGCTCGGCGCGTGCCGGTGCGCATGCATGGACCGTGCGTCCCGGCGGCGCGCGGTTCAGGTGCGGCGCATCACCGTGGCCGCGTCCACGGCGACGTCGCCGGTGCCGGGCGCCGCGGCGTCGTCGTCCGTGAGGCCAGGGAGGGTGACGTCCCAGAAGGGCGTGGGGCCCGTGATGCCGAGCTCCTCGCGGGGCACGGCGTGCGTGTCCTGGCTGCGGTCGTCCACCGGGGCGCGCAGCAGGGTGGCCGTGGCCCAGCCGTGGGTGAGGAGGTGGTGGTCGCTGTCCGGCTCCTCGGGCCCGGTCTCCGCGCTGTAGGTCACCGCGATGTGCTGTTCGTCCCCGCGCCCGATCTGCGCCTGGACGGCACCGAAACTCGCCAGGTGCGCGGGCTTCAGACCGCGCAGCCGCGCGGGGGCCACGTCCGGGACGTTGAGGTTGAGGATCCACTCGTCGAACGGGCGCTCCTCCCAGTGCTCCAGCGCGAACCGGGTGACCAGCTGCGCGGTCTCCCAGTGCTGCGGGGCGCCGGAGGTGATGGACACCGCGATGCCCGGGATCCCGTGGGACGCCGCCGTCAGCACGGCTCCCACCGTGCCCGAGTGCAGCGTGGCCTTGCCCGTGTTCGCCCCCAGGTTCACCCCGGAGAGCACCATGTCCGGGCGCTGGCCGAACGCCCCGTACGAGGCCAGGAAGGCGATCAGCGCCGGGGCGGCCTTCACGCCCACGCACTCCACGCCGTGGGGCATGCCGGGCGGAGCGGCCTCCACGAGCGCGATCCGGCCGTCGATCTCCTCGCCGGACAGGGATGCGCTCGCACCGGAGTACTCCTCCGCGGGCGCGGCCACCTTCACGGTGTGGCCGCGCTCCAGTGCCGCCCGGGCGAGGACCGCGAGGCCCGGGGACGAGATGCCATCGTCATTGGTGACCAGGATGTGCATGTGGACCATCGTGGCACGCGGCCCGCACCCGGACCAGGTGCGGACGTCAGGAAATCGTGCGCACCGTAATCTGGCGGGCGAACTTCTCGATGGTCGTGCGGTTGCCCGTGCCCAGTCCGCGCCGTGCCACGTTGAGGGCACCGGCGGAGGCCCCGAGTGCCACGGCGTCCACGAGGTCCAGGCCGCGGGCCAGCCCCACCGAGATCCCCGCGGTCATGGAGTCCCCGGCGCCGCGGTGGTCCAGCGGGGTGATCGACGGGGCGGAGACCTCCCGCACGGAGTCCGCCGTCACGAGCAGCGCGGGGTCCTTGGCGCGCGAGATGACGACGGCGCCGGCGCCGCGTTCGAGCAGCGCACGTCCCGCGCCCACCAGGGACTCGGGGGTGTCGTCCGAACCGAGGTCCAGGTCCCGCACCTCCTCGTGGCTGATCTTCAGCACGTCCACCTTCGCCTCCACCGCGGCGAGCGCGGGTGCCCCGCTGAGGTCCGCCACGACCGTGGTCCCGGCGTCCCGGGTGTCACGGATGAGACGGCCGAAGAACGCGGCCGGCACCACGTCCCCCGGTTCCGCCCCCGTGACGGTCAGGACGTCCGAGGCCAGCGCGTCCACGAAGGCCGTTCCGTAGAGGTCGTCCAGCTCGTGGCGCGAGAGCTCCGGCGGGGGCATGTGGGCCACGGTCTCCCGGTCCTCGCCCCGCAGGTCGTACACGTAGCCGCCGTTGCCGTAGCCGTAGCGCACCGCGTTGACCTGCATGCCCAGCCCGTCCAGCATGGAGCGGATCAGGGCGCCGAGCTCCCCGCCGAAGGGCCCGCTCACGGACACGTCCGTGCCCAGGGAACTCGCCATGCGCGCCACCCACAGCCCCTGTCCACCCGGGTGCATGTGCACGTCCGACTCGTGGGGGCTGCGGTTGCGGTACGCCGCGGGCTCCGTGATCTCGGTGATCAGCAGCGGCGTGGGAACCAGGACGGAGAGGCGCGGCTTCGCGCCGGAACGGGTGTCGGTCACGCACGAAAACTACCCCACACGGGTGCTGGTGAACAGGACGGGGAGGTGCCACGATGGTGGGATGAACGCCACCGCACCCATTCGCATCGTGGAGGGTCAGGCGGCCAGCGAGCACACGCTCCGCGCCCTGGGCTCGTACTTCAGCGAGCTGGACCACCGGATCGACGGCGGCTTCGACCCCGAGCTCACGGAGGTCACCCGCCCCGAGGACGTCACCCCGCCCCACGGCGACTTCCTCCTCATGACGGACCTGGTCACCGGGGAGGTCATCGCGTGCGGCGCGGTCCGCCGGATCGACGACGACCGCGTGGAGCTGCGCCGGATCTGGGTCACCCCCGAGCACCGCGGCAAGGGCCACGCCCGCACGCTGGTGCGCGCCCTGGAGAACAAGGTGCGCTCCTTCGGCGCCGGCACGGCCGTGGTCTCGCTGAACCCCGAGATGACCGAGGGCATCGCCATGTTCCGCAACCGCGGCTACGAACCCGTGGAGTCCTTCCATGAGGCCACCACGGCGTCGGTGTTCCTGGCCCGCACGCTGTAGGGGCGAGCCTTCCGGCGCGGGCGACGACGACGGCGCCCCGCTACTTCCGCGCGTCCCTCGTCCTCTTCTCGTTTGCGGCTTCAATGGCCCGCACCAGTTCCTCTTTCGTCATCTCCGAGCGCCCCTGCACGTCCAGCTCCTGGGCGATCCCGTAGAGGTGCTCCTTGCTCGCGTTGGCGTCCACGCCCCCGGCGGTGTCCTCCGAGTTCAGCCCGCCCTTCTCGGCGCGGGCGTCCGACGGGCCGTTCTCCTCCTTGGGCTCCCAGTGGTCCCCGACCTTCTCGTGGGTGTGCTTCACCGCGGACCAGGCAGTGCGCGCGGCCCGGGAGTCGTCGTGGTACTCCTCCTCCGCGGCGTCCCAGGTCTGCGCGAAGGTGTCCTGCGCCTTCTCGTCCGAGCGCCGCAGCGTGGACGGGATCTCGTCCTGGCGTGCGCGGCCGTCCTTGTTCGCCTTGGGCATCGTGGCCTCCTGGGGTCTTCCGGTCGTCGAGGACACCCCCAATTTTAGAAACGACGACGCCGCGCACCCCACCCTTTCGGGCCCGGCACCCGCGTACTGTGCGCCTTGAGCTGAATCCGCTCAACTTTACTGCCCGGGGTATTGGCACTCTCCGCACCGAGTGCTATCTTTTTCGTAGTTGAGTCAAGGGGACTCAAGAAACGTGAAAGCTCCACTTCCACGGGATGACAGGGCGGCGGGGCACATCACGGCGGTGTCCATCATGTAAGGAGCAACTCCCATGGCTACTTTCGATCCGTTCTCCGAGGTCCAGAACTTCGCCAACCAGGTGCTCTCCAGCCGCAACGGCCTGGAGCAGATGCCCATGGACCTCTACCGTCAGGGTTCCGACTACTACCTCGCGGCGGACCTGCCGGGCATCGACCCGTCCAGCGTGGACGTGGACGTCGACGGCCAGCTGCTGACCATCCGCGCCCAGCGCCGCCTGCCTTCCGCAGAGAAGGACACCAAGTGGATCGTGCGCGAGCGCCGCAACCACTCCTTCGTGCGCCAGCTGAACCTGGGCCAGGGCATCGACACCGAGAACATCACCGCCGCCTACGACAACGGCGTGCTCACGGTGCGCATCCCGGTCTCCCCCAAGTCCCAGCCCCGCAAGATCCAGGTGGCCACGGGTCAGGGCAACCAGGATAACGTGGTGCTCGAGCACGGTGGGAAGTCCGAGGACTCCTCCCCCGAGAAGGGCTCCGAGGACTGACCTCGTGAACGGGCGGTGGTCCGGCACACGGACCGCGCTGTAGGACGAGCAAGGGCCCGCGGGAGTGATCCCGCGGGCCCTTCGTCACGTCCGGGGACAGCCTCAGCCCGCGAAGAAGAACCGCGTGAGGTGGAAGAACACCGGGGCCGCGAAGATCAGGGAGTCCATGCGGTCCAGGATGCCGCCGTGGCCGGGGATGAGCGTGCCGAAGTCCTTGATGCCGCGGTCCCGTTTGAGGCTGCTCATCACGAGCCCGCCCGCGAAGCCCAGGACGCACGAGAGCAGCGCGAGCCCGGCGGCCTGCCAGGGCGTGAACGGGGTGAGCCACCACAGGGCGGCGCCGAGCGTCGTCGCCGAGAGGATGCCCCCCACGAACCCCTCCCACGTCTTGTTGGGGCTGACGGTGGGTGCGATCCGGTGCCGCCCCAGGGTCTTGCCCCACAGGTACTGCAGGACGTCCGAGCCCTGGACGACGACCACCAGGAACAGCAGCAGCGCACCCGCCTCCGCGCCGCCGGAGCCCACGGGGGAACCGTCCGCGGCGGCCTTGCCCTCCCGGAACACCACCGGAAGCTGCAGCACGGCCGGGAGGTAGCTCAGCGCGTACACGCACACCATGAGCCCCCACTGGCTCAGCGCGGCCCTGTGGAGGAACGAGTCCGTGCGCCCGGACAGCGCCAGCAGCACCGGCAGGAAGAGGAACGCGTAGACCGGGATGAAGATGGCGTACATGCCGTACCAGTGCTGCCACAGGAACCAGAAGTGCAGGGGGCTCAGCACGGCCATGATCCACACCATCACGCGGGTGTCCCGCTCGCCGCGGGGCATGAGGTCCGCGAACTCGCGCATGGCCACCAGGGACAGCGCCAGGAACAGCAGCACCACCACGGTCTCCCCGAGGGCGAGGCTGCCCACGAGCACCCCCGTCATGATCCACCACGCGAAGATCCGCTGCCGCACGTTGAGCAGCGTGGCCCGCAGCCCGTCCGAGCGGGTGCGGCGGTACATCACCTCCGCAACCACGGTGGCCACCACGAGGAACGCGAGCAGTCCCAGGACCAGCCGCAGACTCTCCGGGCCGAGCAGCCCCACGGTCGGCACGGCCTAGCCCCGTGCCCGCAGCTCGCGGGCGGTGGCACCGAGCCGGGTGACTGCGGTGACCGCGCAGCCCGCGACGACCACCACGAGCGTGAGCCACAGGACGATCCCCGGGTGCCAGCCCAGCACCGGCTCGAACAGGCTGACCAGGATGCCGCCCATGAGCACCCACATGCGCCGCTGCTTGGGCAGGATCCCACCGAACTGCTGGGCGCAGCCCAGGCTCACGCCGAGCGTGCGCACGTAGGCGGTGAACACCGCGAGGGTCCCGGCGAGCCAGCCGAGCGTCACGCCCCCGGCCACGGACGACGCCGCCCAGCCGGCTCCCACGAACAGGGCCAGGTCCGAGAGCCGGTCCGGTACCTCGTTGTACAGGTCCCCGGTGGGCGTCCGCAGCCCGCCCTCGACCGCGAGCATCCCGTCCAGCATGTTGCACAGCAGACGCAGCGGGATGCAGACCGCGGCGAGCAGCAGGGCGACGGTGCGCAGGGCGCCGTCCGCGTGGCCCGCGACCACCAGGCACCCGGCGCCCACCAGTGCCGTGACCACGGACGCCACCGACACGTGGTTCGGGCGGATCCCGGTGCGCTGCAGCGCCGAGGCCGCGGCGGTCGCCCACCCGGCGCTGCGCTGCGGAATGGGTCGGCGCAAGGGGCCGGTGGGGGTCATGACGCTCCTCGTCTCGTGGACTTCTTCTCGGGCTCTTCTTCTCGTGCTCATCGGCGCGGGCATTGGGCCTGGGCTCTCAGATGTATTTTCATGAATCATCTGCACTGTGAGTATGCGGCAACAGTGACACGGCGGCGAGTCCGTGGGGTTGGATATCCACAAGAAGACGACGAACGACACCGGGAGACCGCCATGCTCAGCAGCCGACGACGCCATCGCAGGGAGCGCGGACACGCGGCGTCCAGGGCGGAGCACGCTCTTGCCGCGGCGTGGGGGTTCGCGGAGGCGACCGGGTTCTTCATCGTCCCGGACGTGTGGCTCTCCGCGGTGGCCATGCGCAGCGTCGGCCGGGGGCTGTCCTGCGTGGGCTCCGCGACCGCCGGGGCGGTGCTCGGCGGCGCCGTGATGCACCGCTGGGGTGCGCGCGTCCCGGCCCGCCGCTCCGCGAGCGTGCTGTCCCGGCTGCCCGCGGTCTCCCCCGCGATGATCACCCGCGTGGAACGCGAGATGCCCGCCCACCGCTACACCGCCGTGCTGCTCGGACCGCTGCGGGGCACTCCCTACAAGCTCTACGCCCGCGCCGCCGGGCTGCAGGGAGACCCGCTTCTGCCGTTCCTCGCGTGGTCCGTCCCCGCCCGGGCACCGCGGTTCGTGCTGGTCACCGCCGGGGTCGGCGGCCTCTCCGAGCTGCTCAGGACCCGCTGCCCGGGACTCCCCGAGGGCACCCGGTGGGCGGTCTTCGCAGCCGGGTGGACGGCGTTCTACGCGTGGTACTTCCGCACGGTGGGCCGGGACTGACAGTCCGCTCCCCTGCCGGGCCACACACGTGCAGCCCAGTCCGACGAGGCCCGCGGCGCATCTGCACGATCTGGAACGCGTCCGGCGCGGGCGGGCTTTCCCGCACCGCGCGCCGGCGTGGAGCCCCGGAACGACGTCGCCGCGTCACGCCAGGTAGCGCGCCCGCACCTCCTCCGGCAGCATCCCGCCGCCGGTCAGCCAGGCCATGTGGGTCGCGGTCGGCGGCACGGTTCGCGCGGTCGCGGTCGTCTCGGCTGCGCCCGTCTCCGGCGCGACGCCCGCGGACCCGCCCGTCCCCGGGTCGGCGGCGTGCCCCGGAAGGCCGCGCGCGGCGTCGTCGTCCCCCGTGCCAGCGCCCGCCACCCGGCGGACCGACTCGAGGGCGGCCGCCGCGGACGGCTCCACGACGATGCCCTCGGCCGCGTTCAGGGCCCTGACCTGCGCGAGCATCTGCTCGTCGGAGGCGGTGACGTACCCGTCCACCAGGCCCTGCACGGCGCGGCCCACGAAGCCGGAGGGCCGCCCCACCGCGAGGCCGTCCGCGACGGTGCGGGTGGTGAGGCCCAGCTCGGCGACCGAGACGGTGTCGTGCCGGCCCGTGCGGACTCCCAGCAGCATGCACGGCGCCTGGGTGGGCTCCACGAACACGCAGTGCACGGCGTTGCCGAACTCACGCTTGAGGCCGTAGGCCACGCCGCCCGGGGCGCCGCCGATCCCGCACGGCAGGTGCACGCACAGGGGGTGCTCCTCGTCCACGGCGATCCCCTGCTCGCGCAGCTGCCGGGCCACGCGGGCGCCCGCCACGGCGTAGCCGGCGAAGAGGCTCAGGGAGTGCTCGTCGTCCACGAAGTGCACGGTGTCGTCCGCCTCGGCGGCGGCCCGCCCGGCCGCCACGGCCTCCGTGTAGTCGGTGCTGTGCTCCACGACCTCCACGCCGCGCGAGCGCAGGAGGTCCTTCTTCCACTGCTGCGCGTGCGTGGACATGTGCACGGTGGCCTGCAGCCCCAGGGCTGCGGAGATGATGCCGATCGACATCCCCAGGTTGCCGGTGGAGCCCACCACCACGCGGTGCGCGGCCATGAGCTCGCGGAACGGGGCCGTGGCGAACACGGAGTGGTCGACGACGCCGCCCGCGGGCAGCGGTGCATCGGCACCGGTCTGCGCGGGGAGCGGAGCGTCGGGAACGGCCAGCAGCCCGTGCGCCACGGCGAGGGACTCCGCGTACTGCAGCACCTCGTGCACCCCGCCGCGCGCCTTCACGGAACCGCTCACGGGCAGGATGTCGTCGCGCTTGAGCAGCACCCGCCCGGCCTCCGGGGCCTCGGCCGCACGCCAGGCGGACGCCTCCTGCACGGGCGACTCGATGAGCCCACCCGCCGCGGCGGTGTCCGGGAACGTGGCGGCGATCCAGGGGCGGAATCGTTCCAGGCGCGCGGCGGCATTGGCCACGATGGCCGGGTCCACGCCGGAGTCCTCCAACCCACGGGAACTGTCCCCGGCCGCGGGGTTCCACCAGGTGAGGGGCTCCTCGCGGGCCAGCCGGTCGACGAGCGGGTCCGCGAGCAGGGCGGCGTCGCCCGCGGGCACGGCGTCGGCTGCCGGCGTGGGGCGGGCGGACGGTTCGGCTCCGTGAGTGGTCATGAAGTCATCATGGCGTGCGCACGGTGGGAAGGGTCAAGCCGCCCGCCTACCCCTTCCGCGCGAACTCCCGGTACTGCGACGCCAGCCGCACCGGCGCGTTGGGGGCGCCATATCCCTCGTAGCCGTTGCGGCGCTCCACGACCTCCACGAACACCTCGCCGAGGGTGGGGGTGTAGAAGTGCAGGAACTCGCCGGCGTCGTCGCGGTCGTAGAGCAGGCCGTTGGACTCGAGCAGGGCCACGAAGTCCGGGTCGAGGTCGAAGCGGGCCACGAGGTCCTCGTAGTAGTTGGTGGGGACGGGCAGGAAGGCGAGGCCGCGGCGTCGTGCCCGCTGGGCCACGGCGACGATGTCCGAGCACGCGAGCGCGATGTGCTCCGGGTACGCCGCCCCCGTGAACGCCCCCTGCTCCGCGGCCATGGGCGCCACGTTGAGCGGGATGCGCACCACCCCGCCGGCGGAGCGCATGACCTGCGAGCGCACGAGCCCGGAGGGTCCCGCCACGTCCTGGGAGGGTGCGGGGTGCAGGTCGAGCAGGGAGGTCAGGAACAGGACGGCCTCGTCGTAGTGCTGCCACGGCTGCGCGAGGTTCACGTGGTCCACGCCGGTGAACAGGGACTCGGGGGCGCCCTCGCGGGGGTCCGCGCCGAACTCGACGAGCCACGGCGGCACGCCGCGGTCCCCCGTGGGGCCGAAGAAGATCTCCGTGCCGTCCGGGGCGACGACGCCGTGCAGCACGGTCTCGTCCGGCAGCTGCGCGCGGTCCACGGTCTGGGCGAGCAGGCGCTGCGCTCGGTAGGCGGCGACGTCCGGGTCCGTGACCTGGACGCCGAGCGCCGCGAGCCGCGTGGGCTGCGCGGAGTCCCGCGAGTCCTCGGAGACGATGATCCGCACCGGCCCCTGGGCCCACACCTGCACCTGGTCCTTGGAGCGGTGGTGCCCGGCGAGCGCGAACCCGAGCTGGTGCAGCATGCGCGTCACGTGCCCGAGCTCGCGGGTGCGCAGCTCCAGGAAGTCCCACGCCCGCGGCGCCTGGGGCGCGGGCAGGTCCGTGAGCACCAGCGGCGGCCGGTCCGGATCCCCTCCGGCCTCGCGCACGGCGTCCGCGGTCTGGTCCTCGAGCCAGCGCAGGGAGCGCAGCCCGTCCACGGCGGTGCGGTGCACGTCCGCCTGGCGGAACGAGTCGTTGAAGATCTCCAGGGAGACGGGACCCGCGTAGCCGGTCTCGTGCAGCCGCCCGAGCAGGTCCACGAGGTCGAAGTCCCCCTCCCCCGGGAACACCCGGTGGTGGCGGGACCACGAGAGCACGTCCTGCGTGAGCAGGGGCGCGTCCGCGAGCTGCACGAAGAAGATCTTGCGGGGGTCGCACGCCTCCACGCCCTCCACGGTGTCCCCGCGGGAGAAGATGTGGAAGCTGTCCAGGCACGTGCCCACCCGGGGGTGGTCCGCGAGCTCCACGATGCGGTGGGCGTGGCGCCACGTGTTCACGTGCGCGCCCCACGCGAGCGCCTCGTACGCGAGGTCGATCCCGTACTCGTCCGCCACGTCACCGGCCGCGCGCAGCTGCTCGGCAATGGCGGCGTCGTCCTCCAGCACACCCGTGGCCACGTTCGAGCACACCAGCAGCACGGAGGTGCCCAGCCGGTTCATGAGTTCGCACTTGGCGCGCAGCCGCCGCAGCGAGTCCGGGAACGCCTCCGGGGCCACCTCCACGCCGTCGCGGAAGGGCTGGTACATGTCCAGGGACAGCCCCAGCTCGGCGGCGAGTTCGCGCAGCTGCTCCGGGGAGGACGGCGAGACCACGAGGTCCGGCTCGAAGACCTCCACGCCGTCGAAACCCGCGGCCGCGGCGGCGCGCATCTTCTCCTCCAGCGTCCCGGACAGGCACACCGTGGCGATGCTGGTCCTCACAGGGCACCGCCCTCGACGGCGCGGCCCGAGTCCGTGGCCGCGGGCGCCTCCACCGGGACCGTGCCCGGGGCATCCACGCCGGGGGTGTCCTGGCCCGTGAGCTCCAGGAAGTGCGCGCGCATCCGGGCACTGTCCGGGGTCTCCCCGGTGATCAGCGCGAACGCGTCCACGGCCTGCCCCACCGCCATGTGCCCGCCGTCCAGGACCTGGCAGCCCAGGTCCCGCGCGGCCCGCACGAGAGGGGTGTCCATGGGCAGGTAGACCACGTCCGCGACCCAGTGCTCGGCGCGCAGCAGACCCAGGTCGAACGGCGCCCCCGGGTGGTGGTGCATGCCCACGGGGGTCGCGTTGACCACGCCGTCCGCGGCGGCGATCCGCTCGGGGGCCTGCTCGGCGCTGATCGCCTCGACCGTGGCGTCCGGGTAGCGGGCGGCCAGCTCCTCGGCACGCTCCGCGGCGCGCGAGAGGTCCATGTCCACGAGGGACAGCCGCTGCGCCCCCAGGTCCAGCAGCGCCTCGGCCACCGCGGAACCGGCCCCGCCCGAGCCGAACTGCACCACGCGACCCACCGTGACGCCGTCGAGCCCGTGCTCGAAGCCGCGGGTGAAGCCCGAGCAGTCCGTGTTGAACCCCCCGAACTTCCCGTCCCGGATCAGCACGGTGTTCACCGCCTGGATGGCCCGGGCCTGCGGGTCGATCTCGTCCAGGTGCTCCAGCACCAGCTGCTTGCACGGGTGGGTGATGTTGAACGCGTTGAACCCCAGGTCACGCCCCGCGCGCAGCAGCTCGCCCACGTCCACGCCCGGGCGCCCGATCACCGCGAGATCCACGGGCCGGTAGAGGTAGCGCAGGCCGTGGTGGTCCGCCTCGTGCTCGTGCATGGGTGGGGTGAGGCTCTCGGTGATGCCGTCACCGATCAGCCCCACCAGGTAGGACTCGCTGCGAGTGGACATGGGGTTCCTTCCGGAGAAAACGTGTGGGTTCGGGAGCCGTCAGCGGCGCTGCGGCAGCACCGCCGCGAGCCGGTCCGCGGCCTGCCGGAGCAGCGGCACGTGGTCCACCAGCGCCTGCGGGTCGCAGCGGTGGACGGGGGCGGCCAGGGCGAGGGCGGCGCGCACGGGAGCCCCCGGGGAGACCACGGGCACGGCCAGGGCGGCCATGGCGTCGTCGTGCTCCTGGTCCTGCAGGGCCCAGCCCTGCTCCCGGACCCGCTCCAGCTCCGTGCGCAGGGCGTCCCGGTCCGTGAGCGAGCGCTCCGTGCGGGCGGGCAGGTCCAGGGTCTCGACCAGGTGCTCGCGAAGCTGCGGCTCCGAGAACGCGAGCAGCACCCGGCCCAGCGCGGAGGTGTGCAGCTCCCCGCGGTCCCCCGGATCCGTGGTGGTGCGGTGGTGCGGGCCGTCCACGGTGTGCACGGTGAGGAACCGGTCCCCGTCCAGCACGGCCAGTAGGCAGCTCTCGCCGGTGGCCTCCACGACCTCGCGCATCACCGGCAGGGCGGTACCGGCCCAGCCGCGCGCCGAGGCCACCTTCTGCCCCATCGCGAAGAGCAGCACGCCCAGCCGGTAGCGCTTCGTCTCCGGCTCGAACTCCGCGTACCCGGCGTCCACGAGCGTGGCCAGCAGCCGGTAGCACGTGCTGAACGCGAGCCCCGAGTCCGCGACGAGCTGCCCGGCGGTCGCCCCCTCCGGGTGGTCCCCGAGCAGCTGCAGCAGCGCGAGACCCTTGCGGACCGTGCCGGAGCGGTCGCCGGAGCGCGGTGTGCCGCGGGTTGTGGGGGACGACGACGCCGCGGCGCTGGTGGGCGCGGCGGGCTGAGTCGTCGCTGTGCCGGGGACGGGTCCCGGTACCGCGCCGCTCGGCGTCGTGATGTCCGACGTCGTGCCGCTCGGCGTTGTGCTGGCGGCGGCCGCGCCGTCCGAGGGCACGGCAGACCCCGGCGCGGGTGGGGTGTTCACGACGGACTCCTGACTGCTGCGGGCACACCCCGGGAGGGGCGGGAACGGACGAGGCACTTGACGAACAGTGTGACCCACACCATGCTTTCTTTCAAGCATTCGGAAGTCATTTTCATTATTCAGCAACTATGCGCCGCGCTGCCCCCTTCACCCGTTAGGACACGCTCATGACCACGACCCCGGCACCGGGCGGTCCCGGCCGCCCACCGGGCACCGCGGCAGGCCCCGCCGCGGCGCACACCGGCCCCGTCAAGACGCCCAAGAAGGCCGCTCTGGCCAGCTGGGTGGGCTCTGCCCTGGAGTACTACGACTTCGCGGTGTACGGCACGGCCGCCGCGCTCGTGCTCAACCACCTGTTCTTCCCGAAGGACACCTCTCCCGGCATGGGGATCCTGTTCGCCATGGGAACGGTGGGCGTCGCGTACATCGTGCGCCCACTCGGAGCGCTCGTCATGGGACCGTTGGGCGACCGCCTGGGACGCAAGTTCGTGCTCATGCTGACGCTGTTCCTCATGGGCGGCTCCACGTTCGCCGTCGGCTGCCTGCCCACCTACGGCCAGGTGGGGATGCTCGCCCCCGTGCTGCTGGTGCTGTGCCGCGTGATCCAGGGGCTCTCGGCCTCCGGGGAGCAGGCGAGCGCGATCTCGGTGTCCCTGGAGCACGCCGACGACCGCCACCGCGCCGTCACCACCTCGTGGACGCTGCAGGGCACCCAGTTCGGGACCCTGCTGGCCACCGCCGTGTTCATCCCGTTCACGCTGCTGCTCTCCGAGGAGCAGCTCTTCAGCTGGGGCTGGCGCGTGCCGTTCTGGATCTCCGCCGTGGTGGTGCTGACCGCGTACCTGATCCGCCGCCACCTGGAGGAGCCGCCCGCCTTCGAGGACGCCCAGCAGGAGATGCCGGACGAGAAGCCCGCGACCCCGCTGTCCGTGATGTTCAAGTACCACAGGGCCGCGGTGCTGCGGATCGCCGCCGCCGCGCTCATCAACACGGTGAACGTGGTGTTCCTGGTGTGGTCCCTGTCCTTCGCGACCTCCGTGGTGGGCCTGGAGCGCTCCACGATGCTGTGGGTCTCCGTGCTCGCCAACTTCGTGGCCCTGTTCACGATCCCCGCGTGGGCCATGCTCGCGGACCGGATCGGGCGCAAGCCGGTGTTCATCGCCGGTGTGTTCGGCTCCGCGCTGATGATGTTCCCCCTACCTGGCCGCGGTCTCCGCCGGAAACTGGGTCCTGATCTTCGTCCTGGGCGCACTGCTCTCCGGCGTGCTGTACTCCATGGCGAACGGCGTGTGGCCGGCGTTCTACGCGGAGATGTTCCCCACCCGGGTGCGCGTCTCCGGCCTGGCGCTCGGCACGCAGATCGGCTTCGCGATCTCCGGCGGCATCACCCCCATCCTCGCCACCGCGGTGTCCGGCGCGCAGGGCGACAACTGGTTCAACGTGGCCCTGGTGGTCTGCGGCGCGGCGCTGCTCTCCGCGATCGCCGCCTTCACCGCCAAGGAGACGAAGTCCCGGTCCCTGCGGGAGATCGACAACCTCCACACGAGCCGCACGGAGGCCCTGGAGATCATCACCCTCGACAAGCAGGGCGTGGGGCACCGCCGCTGATCCCGGTTCGTGCCCCTTCCTCCCACGACGACGCCGCGGGGCCCGGGTTCTCCCCGGTCACCGCGGCGTCGTCGTTCCATGCCGTCGGGCCGGCTCAGAAGGGCACGCCGCTGCGCAGCGCGATGTTCGCGTACGGGGTGCACTCTCCGGTGCGGACGATCAGCTTGGCGCGGGCGAGCATGGTCTTCAGCTCCTCGTGGGGAACCTCCTGCACGGGGCACGCGAGGTCCGACCACCACTGCTCGGCCGCCCCGCCGCGGGCCTCCTGCGCCACGGTGGCCCCCTCGATCTGCAGGGCCTCCGTGACCGCGGCGTAGACGTCCACGAAGCGCGGGATGCCGGCCACCAGGGTGAGGTCCACGACGGCGTCGGAAACGGGCAGGGGCATGCCCGCGTCCACGAGGAACGTCAGGTCCGTGTGGCCCAGCAGCGAGAGCCTGCGGTTCAGTTCCGGGTTCAGGATCCTGCGCTTCAGCATGCCCGGCCCTGCCCGTCCAGCTCCGGCAGGGCGGCGTCGCGCTGCGGGTAGGAGGACTGCGTGCCGGCGGTCAGCACGGCGCCGGCGGCGAAGCGTGCCGCGTACGACGCCGCGGTGTCCAGGTCCGCGCCCCGGGCCAGCCGAGCGGCGGCCGCGCCCGCGAAGGCGTCCCCGGCCCCGGTGGTGTCCACGGCCCGCACCCGGGCAGCCGGGGTGGAGCGCACGCCGGCGGCATCCGCCACGAGCGCCCCGCGGGAACCCAGGGTCATGATGACGCTCGGCACCCCGGCCGCGAGGAGGGCGGCCACGATGCCCTCCTCGTCCAGCCCCTCCGGCTCGCCGCCGAGCAGCCGCAGCGACTCCGCACCCTCGTGCTCGTTGACGATCAGCGGGTCCGCACTCGTGAGCACGTGGGCGGGCACCTCGATCACGGGGGCCAGGTTCACGACCACCCGGCCCGGAGCGCGCTCGGCAGCGCGGGCCACGGCGGCCGTGGGGATCTCCCCCTGCAGCACGACGACGCCCTCCAGACCACCGGCGTCCGCCACCCGGTCCACGTCCTCGGCGGTCACGGAACCGTTGGCACCGGGGACCACCACGATCGAGTTCTCCGCGGAGTCCTCCACCCAGATCAGGGCGGTCCCGGTGGGCACTCCCTCCCGGGTGAGGACGGCGGAGAGGTCCACGCCGTCCGACCGGAGGTGGGCGAGGGCGGCGGCCGCGGCGTCGTCGTCCCCCACCGCCCCCACGAAACGGACGGAAGCCCCGGCGCGCGAGGCCGCGAGCGCCTGGTTCGCGCCCTTGCCGCCCGGCGAGGACACGAGGGACGTACCCAGCAGTGTCTCGCCGCGGCCGGGCAGGCGCGGCACGGTGGCGGTGACGTCCAGGTTCGTGGACCCCACGACCGTGACGTCCACGGGCTGCGACGGGGCTCCCGCCCGGGTCTCGCCGTGGGAGGGAACCTCGTTGTGGGGCGAGGTCTCACTGCGGGAAGGGTGCATCAGGACTCCTTGGACTTGGCGACGAACTCGTCCACGTTCTTGCTCGTCACAGTGGTCACGGACACGCGGACGCTGGGCTGCAACGGCTGACCCTGGACGGCGCGCAGGGCCTGCAGCACGGCCTGGCGGCCGAGTTCACGGGGGCTCTGGGCGATCGTGCCGGACAGGGTGCCGGCTTTGACGGCGTCGAGCGCGTCCCCGCCGCCGTCGAAACCGATGATCTTGACGTCCTTGCCCGCACGCGAGCCCAGGGCCACGGCAGCACCCAGGGCCATCTCGTCGTTGTGGGCGTAGACGGCCTGGATGCCCGGGGCGGCCTGGACCATGTTGGTCATGACGTCCAGGGCGTCCTCACGGTCGAAGTTCGCGGTCTGGGACGCCACGACCTCCAGGCCGGGGTGCTTGCGCAGCTCCTCGAGGAAGCCCGCGCCACGGTCCCGGGTGGCGGAAGCCCCCGGCTGACCCTCCAGGACCGCGATCTTGCCCGTGCCACCCAGCAGCTCGGCGAGCAGCGTTGCGGCCTGGCGGCCACCGGCCACGTTGTCGGACGCGATGAAGCTGCCCGGCGTGCGGTCCGTGATGCCGCGGTCCACCGCGATCAGCGGGATGCCCTGGTCCATCACCGCGGTGGCCGCCGGCTTGGCGGCGTCCGAGTCCACGGGGTTGACGATCACCGCTCGGGAGCCGTTCACCGCCGCGGTGCGCAGCTGGTCCAGCTGGTTCTCGGGGTTGTCCTGCGCGTTGACCACGGCGAGGTCGATCCCCGCGGAGCGCGCCGCGGCGGCTGCACCGTCGCGCAGGTCCGCGAAGAACGGGTTGGACAGCGTGGACAGTGCCAGGGTGACCTTCGGCCCGGAGTCACGGGAGGCGCAGCCCGCGAGGGCCACCCCGGTGATCCCGGCCAGCGTGAGGCCCAGGAACGTGCGTCGTGTGGAGTGCACCATGAGAGCTCGTCCCTCCTTCACAGCCGGGTGTTCTTGTGGCGGATGACGTCGAAGAGCACGGCAAGCGCGATCACGGCGCCGATGACCACCTGCTGCCAGAACGGCGAGACGTTCATCAGGTTCAGGCCGTTGCGGATCACGGCGAGCACCAGGGCACCCACGAGCGTTCCGGAGATCCGCCCCACGCCGCCGGACAGGGAGGCCCCGCCGATCACGACGGCGGCGATGGCATCCAGCTCCGCGCCGGTGCCGATGGTCGGCTGGACGGAGTCGAGACGGCCGGCCGTGACCATGCCCGCGAGCGCGGCGAACACCCCGGAGAGCAGGAACACGAGCACGACCACGCGCTTGACCGGGATGCCCGAGAGCCGCGCTGCCTCGATGTTGCCGCCCACGGCGTACATGTAGGAACCGGCCACGGTGAAACGCAGGACGAACGCCGCCACCAGACCGGCGAGCACCAGCACCACGATCGGCACGGGGACGGGACCCAGGTCACCGCCCAGAGCGGCAACCTGGCTCGGAGCCTCGACCGGACGACCGTCTGAGATCACCATGGTCAGGCCACGCGCTACGGACATCATCGCGAGGGATGCGATGAACGCGGGAAGCTTCCCGTACGCCGCGGCGATGCCGGTCACCGCACCCGCGAGGGCACCGACCACCAGACCGGCCACAATGGTCAAGACCTCCGGCAGGCCCCATCCGGCCACCATGGAGGCGGAGGCCATAGCAGACAGCGCCGCCACCGACCCCACGGAGAGGTCGATGCCCGCGGCCACGATCACGAAGGTCATGCCGAAGGCCAGGATGGCGATCGTCGCCACCTGCTCCCCCACGTTGACGATGTTCTGCCCGCTCAGGAACGCGGGCGAGGCGATGGCCATGACCACCGCCAGGACGATCAGCCCGATCAGGGCCCCGTTGTTCGCCGCGAAGGCCTTGAGGTCGAATCCTCGCTGCCGCGACGCCGTCGTCGAAGTGCTGTTCATGCTCGTTCTCTCGTCTCTTCTTCCAGGGTCTGGACCGCGCGCTCGGCGCTCGCGTCGCTGTGCGTGTTGGACACCGCCAGGGCCATCACGGAGTCCTCCGTGGCCTCCTCGGCGGAGAGCTCCCCGGTGATCCGCCCCTCGGACATCACCAGGATGCGGTCGGACATCCCGAGCACCTCCGGCAGCTCGGAGGAAACCAGCAGGACCGCTCCGCCGGCGTCCGTGACGTCCCGGACCAGTTCGTAGATCTCGACCTTCGCGCCCACGTCCACGCCGCGGGTGGGCTCGTCCAGCAGCAGCACGGTGGAGCCGGCCACCACCCAGCGGGCGAAGACCACCTTCTGCTGGTTGCCGCCGGAGAGGTCCCGCACGTGCTGGTCCACGTCCCGCATGCGCACGCGCAGCTTCTGCGCCACGTCCTGCGCACGACGCCGCTGCCCCGCCCGGTCCACCAGCCCCGCCTTCGCGGTGCTGCCCAGGGTGGCGTAGCCGATGTTCTGCGTGATGGGGGCGTCCAGCACGAGCCCCTGGTGCTTGCGGTCCTCCGGCACGTGGCCGATGCCCGCGCGCACCGCGGCGCCGACGTCCCCGACCGGAAGCTCACTGCCGGCGACGCTCACGGCCCCCGTGCGCTTCTCCGCACCGGCGATCGCGCGGATCAGTTCCGTGCGGCCCGCTCCCACCAGACCGGCGAGGCCCACGACCTCACCGCGGTGCACGGAGAAGCTCGCGTCCCGGACCAGGCCACCCGTGGAGACGCCCTGCACGCGCAGCAGCTCCTCGGCGTCGTCGCCCCGGCGGCGCGGGTGACGCGGGAACTGCTCACTGAGCTCGCGACCCACCATCAGGCGGATCAGTTCGTCCTCGGGGGTGTCCGCGGGGACCTCCGCCACCACGCGGCCGTCCCGCAGCACCACCACGGTGTCCCCCACCCGGGCGATCTCGTCCAGGTGGTGGCTGATGAAGACCATGCCCACACCGCGGGCCTTCAGCTCGTCGATCACGGCGAACAGCGCGGCCGACTCCGCGCCGGTCAGGGCCGCGGTGGGCTCGTCCAGGATGAGGATCCGCGCGTCCAGGGACAGCGCCTTCGCCACCTCCACGAGCTGCTGGCGGGCCACGCCCATGTCCCCGAGGTGCGCGGCCGGATCCAGGTCCATGCCGATCCTGGCCATCGCCTCCCGGGCGATCCGCGCCAGTGCCTCGCGGTCCACGACCCCGAAGCGGCGCGGCTCCCGGCCCAGCGAGATGTTCTGCGCCACCGACATGGTCGGCACCAGGTTCAATTCCTGGTGGATGGTCACGATGCCCAGCCGCTCCGCCGCCTTCACGTCCGGCAGCTGCACCGTCTCACCGGCCACCCGGATCTCACCGGCGTCCGGCTGGTAGATGCCGGACATCATCTTGATCAGGGTGGACTTCCCCGCACCGTTCTCACCCAGCAGGACGGTCACCTGCCCCGGGTGGACGTCCACACTGACGTCCTCGATCACGCGGACCGGACCGAACGCCTTGCAGACGTTCACCAGCCGCAGCAGCGGTTCACTCACGAGTCATCGCCTCCTTCCATGGTTGTCGTGCTCTTCTGGAGACCTGCTTCGGCCACGGACCCCCGTTGGATGAACAGCGTCGGTTGCCGCACCGTGCGTTCCTCATCGTCCGCGGGTGGTTCCAGCAGCAGGTTCAGCGCCACCGCCCCCATCGCGGCAATGTCCTGCGCGATCGCCGAGACCGGCGGATCGCACAGTCGGAACGCGTCGAGATCATCGTGTGCCACCACGGAGAGGTCCTGCGGGATCCTGACCCCGCGCTCGTTCAGCGCTGCGAGCGCACCCACAGCCATCGGCCCGTCCGCGATGACCACTGCACTCGGACGTCTTCCCGGAGGCAGGCCCAGCAGACGTGCAACACCCTCTCGACCGGACGCGGGCTGGAAGTCCCCCTCGTGCACCAGGTCCGGATCCGGCGTCGCCCCGGCCGCGTCCAACGCGGCGTCGAAAGCCAGACGCCGCTCCCGCCCCGTGGAGGATGTCGCCGGGCCCGCGATCAGCGCGATGCGCTCGTGGCCCAGTGCCAGCAGCTCGTTCACGGCGTCGGTGAGACCGTTCGTTCCAGGGACAACGGCGGGCACGTCCAGACCCGAGACCATCCGGTCCGCAAGCACCAGAGGGATTCCGCGCTGCACCACGGCGTCGAGCGCCTCCGGTCCCCTGGGGCTGTCGCGGCGACCCTGGGGCACCACGATCAGACCGTCCACGTTGTGGGACATCAGTAGCCGCAGGGCGGTCTCCTGGGTGTCCAGTCGCTCATCGGACGCTGAGATCAGGGTTACGAGGCCACGCTCCCGCGCATGCATCTCCACAGAGTGAGCGAGGTCCCCGAAATGGGGGTTCCTGATGTCCGGGATCAGCAGACCGATCGACGCCGTGCGCGAACTGCGCAGCGCCCGGGCCTGGACGTTCGGGTGGAAGTCGAGCTGCGCCGCAGCGGCGGTGACCGCCTGGCGGGAGGTGGAGCTCGTGGCGGGGTTTCCCGACAGGACGCGGGACGCCGTGGCCACGGAGACACCCGCCGCCGCCGCGACATCACGCAGGGTGGCCGGGGGCCGAGGTGTGGAGGGCAGCTGCGCCACGCCAAGCTCCTTTGCTCGCGTGTCAGGTGACAGCGTCATGGAAACGTTTCCATGACATCGTGTCCACAGCATGCCACGGAAATGTGATCCACGACAACCTCTGCTGTGCGCTGTGACATGGAGTGGCTGAGAGGCAACGCCGTTGTTTGGACGTCAGCGCAAGCCGCAGCCAACGACCGGCAGGGCACCCGGGGTGCCGCGGCGTCGTCGTCCCTTCCTCTGCCGCCTACTCCACGACCGTGCGCCCGGGCTCCGGGCGGGTGACGTGCAGCGCCACGGCGGCCACCATTCCCACGAGCCCCGCGGCGAGGGTGAGCAGGAAACCCTGCCGGGGCACCGCGGAGAGCACACCGCCCAGGGCGGAGCCGAAGGAGACTCCCAGCACCAGGCAGGTGGTCAGCATGGTCATCACGCTCGCGATCCGGCGGGACGGTGCCACGTGCTCGCCGCGCGTGTAGGCGCTCACGAGCATCGCCCCGACGCCCAGGCCGGTCACCATGAACAGCAGCCCCAGCACCGCGGGCCCGGGAATGCTCAGGAGCACGAGCGCCACGAGCGAGACGAGCATCGCCCCGCCCGCCACGCGGACAGACAGCGGCAGCCGCCGGGGCAGGCGGGAGACCAGCATGCTCGCCAGCGCACTGCCCACGCCCATGCAGCCGTAGATGAGACCCGTGTACCCGGCCGTACCGCGGGCGTCGTTGATGGCGGTCAGCACTGTCTGCGTGGAGCCGAACACGGTCCCCACGCACAGGCACACGAGCATGGGCGGCAGCACAGCGGCCCAGCGGATCCGGGGTGCGGTGCCGTCGGCGACGTCCAGCGTGTGGGTGTCCACGGCGAGTCCGCGGCGGCTGAGCAGGTACACGATGAAGCACCCCTGCCCCAGCACCACCCAGGCCATCAGCACCCCCAGCGCTGGGTTCGGTCCGAGCAGGCCCACCAGCACACCCGCGATCACGGGGCCCAGGATGAACCCCACCTCGTCGCACGCCGTCTCGTAGCCGAGCGCCCTGCTCACAAGTCCCGGTAGCCGACGTCGCCGCGCGATCGCCGACCAGCGCGCCCTCGCGATCGCACCCACCTGCGGGTTCGCGGAACCGATCAGTGCGGCGAAAACGAGCACGAGGGCGGAGGGCCCGTCATGGAGGACCACGAGCAGCAGCGACCCCATGCCGAGAAGCTGCACCACTGTGGCGGCGACGACCACGGGCAACGGCCCGAACCGGTCCACCAGCCGCCCCACCAGCGGTGCACCGATCGCGGAGCCGAGACCGGCCGCGGCCACGGTGAGCCCGGCGAGCCCGAGACCCAGCCCGGCTCCGCTCACGTAGAGCAGCAGCCCGAGCTGCACGGTCGCGGCGGGCAGGCGCCCGATCAGCGCGGTGACGAGGAACGCCCAGCCGCCCACAGCCGGGAGGGACAGGGACCCGCCCGCCTCAGAGGGGTGGGACGACGTCACGGGGCGGCAGCGGCAGCGGCGTCGGGCGCCGTGCCGGGCGAGGGGGAGGAAGTCATCAGAGTGCTCCAGGGTAGGGCGAACGCCCGCGCACCCGACCACACGCGCGGAGAATCCCCTGGCAACACCACGATGCTACCGGGAGGCCCGCACAAGTCCGCACGCAAAGACAACCACCGCACGTCCAGAAACGAGACTCACATCACACCGAAGGGCAGGATGGCCCCATGACTGAACAGACAAACCCCGCCCGCCACATCGTCGTCGTGGGCGCGGGAACCGCCGGATCAATCGTCGCGGGGCGCGCCGCCGCCGCGGGCCACCGGGTGACGCTGCTCGAGGCCGGCAGCCAGGACACCAACCCCGTCATCACACGGCTCGCCCGCCTGGGAGAGCTGTGGCACGGCCCGGAGGACTGGGACTACTTCACGGTCCCGCAGGAGCACGCGTCTGGCCGCGTCATCCACTGGCCGCGCGGACGGGTCCTCGGCGGCTCTCACGCGCTGAACGCCGCCATCTGGGTGCGCGGCAACCCGCTGGACTACGACGACTGGGCCGCGGCGGGCTGCAATGGCTGGGCCTGGAGCGACGTCGCCCCCGTCTTCGAGGCGCTGGAGGCCTACGACGGCCCCACCACGGACGACGCCGCCGCGGCGCCCCGCGGCACCGACGGTCCCGTTCCCGTGGTGGGCACGTACGAGCTCAGCCCCGTCTTCGACGCGATCATCGCCGCGTCCGAGGCGGTGGGCGTGCCCTTCAACGAGGACTACAACGGGGCCACCCAGGACGGTGTGTCCCAGGAGCAGCTCACCGTCCGGGACGGCAAGCGCGTGACCACGTACATGGCGTACGCGAAGCCGTGGGTGGACAAGGGGGCGATCGAGGTCCACACCGGCGCGGTCGTGGAGCGGCTGGTCATCCGGGACGGGCGCGTGGTCGGCGTCCAGCTTCACGCGGGGACGACCTCCGAGGTGGAGGGCATTTCCGGCGAGCCGCCCACGGCTGGTGAGTCCTCGGACGGCGAGGTGATCGAGGCGGACGAGGTGGCCCTGTGCGCTGGGGCCCTGGACAGCCCCAAGATCCTCATGCGCTCCGGCATCGGCCCGGCCGAGCACCTGCGGGAGGTGGGGATCGAGCCGGTCGTGGACCTGCCCGGCGTAGGGGAGAACCTGCACGACCACCTGCTGGTGCCGGTGATCGCTGAGGCCACCGCGAGGACCATCGCGCACGCCGAGGACGAGATCGCGGTGACCCAGACCCACCTGTTCTGGCGCTCCACGAAGGACCAGGACCGCCCGGACACCCAGCCCATCCACTTCTGCGTGCCCATGTACGACGACTGGATGGAGGGCCCGGGCAACGCCTTCACCCTGCACTCCGGCCTGGTGCGCCCGTACTCGCGCGGCCGGATCACCCTGACCGGGCCCAGCAGCACGGACCCCGCCCGGTACGACCCGAACATCTTCGCCGACCCTCGGGACCGCGAGGCCCTGCGGGCGTCCTTCCGCCAGGCACGCGCGATGGTCGCGACGCCGCCCCTCGCGGATGAGTGGGGTGCGCGGGAGATCTACCCCGGGCCGGAGGTCACGGACGAGGCGTCCGAGGACGCGTACATGGACCGCGCCGTGACGACGTACCACCACCAGGTGGGCACGTGCCGCATGGGAACGGACGAGCTGGCCGTGGTGGATTCCGCCACCCTGGAGGTTCACGGTGTGGCGGGCGTACGGGTGGTGGACGCCTCGATCATGCCGTCCATTCCCACCGGCAACACGAACGCCCCGTCCGCGCTGATCGGCGAGAAGGGCGCGCGGATGCTCCTGGGCGAGTGACACCGCAGCTCATCCCGTGCAAAAACTGAGCAGATGCTGATTTCGGGGCTCAAATCTGCATCTGCTCAGTTTTTTGTAGCGGTAGGCGCGGCGCTCTACTGCACCGCCGTTGAGCCCACGGGCGCTTTCGGCCCCTGAACTTCGCCGTCAGCGCCTGGTACGCCTCCTTGCCCACGCGGACCGTGGCAAGCATGAAGGTTCCCTTGGACGTCAGCAGGATGCCCGTGACGATGATCGCCCGCGTGCCTCCGCTCAGTGGCGCAAACGCCGTGAGCGCGGCAGTGGCCAGCAGCAGCGGGTAGAGGATGAACAGGCCAACCCCGACCTTGAACAGCGCGGGCTTGGGTCGCTGCGCGCCGGACGCACCCTCGAAATCGGAGGTAAGCATCGGCTTACCTTTGCGGGTATTCAGCGTTTTCCCACGGTTGCCGTGTCACACCCGGACGCGCGAGTCCGCGAACGGGTAGTCCACGTACCCCTTGGGACCCCCCAGGTAGAAGGTCTCGGGGTCCGGGGTGTTCAGAGCCAGCCCGTCGCGCCAGCGCTCCACGAGGTCCGGGTTGGCGAGGAGCTCGCGGCCCACCATCACGCCGTCTGCCAGGTCCGCGGCCATGATGTGCTCCGCCTCGGCCAGCTCGGTGTACTCGGAAAACCCGCTGTTGAGGTAGAAGACGCCGTCGAACTGCTCGCGCAGCTCGCGGACGAAGGGGCCGTCGATGTCCCGGTGCAGTACGGAGAGGTACGCAAGACCCAACCCGCGCAGGCCCGCGAGCAGCGCGGCGTAGGTGGCGCGGACGTCCTCATGGTCGTCCTCCAGAGCGCCCTGGACGTTGTGCTCCGGCGAGATCCGCAGGCCTACCCGGTCCGCGCCGATCTCCTCGGCGACGGCGCGCACCACCTCGACCACGAAGCGCGCACGGTTCTCCGGCGAGCCGCCATAGGAGTCGGTGCGGTGGTTGGCGGACGGCGCGAGGAACTCGTGGAGGATGTAGCCGTTGGCGCCGTGGACCTCCACGCCGTCGATCCCGGCGTCCACCGCGCGGCGGGCGGCGGCGACGAACTCCTCACGGATCCGGGGCAGCTCGTCCGTCTCCAGTGCGCGAGGAGTGGGCACTGCCTGCTTGCCGCTGGGCACGTGGATGGACTGGTCGATGCCGACGGCGCTCGGCGCCTCGGGCAGCGGACCACCCGTGAGCTCCGGGTGGGAGACGCGCCCGGCGTTCATGACCTGCAAGAACATCACCCCGCCCTTGTCGTGGACGGCCTCCGCCACGCGGGACCACCCGAGGGCCTGCTCGGCCGTCTCGATCCCCGCCTGGCCCCAGAAGCCGCGGCCCGTCACAGCGGGGAACGTCCCCTCGGTGACCACGAGCCCCGCGGAGGCACGCTGCGCGTAGTACTCGACGTTCATATCCTTGGGCACGCCGTCCTCGTCGGAGCGCATACGGGTGAGCGGCGCCATGGCCACGCGGTTCTTCACGTGCACGGCACCCACGGTCATGGGGTCGAAAAGACTGGGCACGGGTTTTCCTCCGTCGGAACGAGGTCTACTGACTGGTCATCAGGGCCAACACGCTTCCCCGCATCACTATTCCCCCGCCCACAGTTCCCCCGGAAAGTTCCCGCGGGAAGCTCGTGGCCTCCGGCACCCACGACGGTGCGGACGACCCGAGACCTGGGCCGCCCGCACCGTCGTGCCTGGTGGGCATCCAGGAGGGGGTCGGCGAGAGAAAACCTGCCCGCAGTCACGCCGAACCCGGCCCGCCCCACCCTGACGAGTGGTCGCGGGCCCGTCTCCCCGTGGGGGCCCGTCGAAGGAACCGGTCATTCCCCTGTTCCTGCAGGCAGGCTCCTGCTCAGCCGTACCACTTCTCCTCCGCGGCGGCCTTGGTGCCGTCCTGGCTGGCGATGTCCAGCCAGTTGTCCACGTACTCCTCCCACACGGTGTCCCCCTGCGGCAGCAGGTAGCCCTTGTCGAAGTGGTCGAAGGGCTTGTCCGGGTGGACCGAGCACAGCTCCGGGTGGGTGTGGGCGACCCAGCGGGTCTCGGAGGCGTCCGTGACCATGACGTCAGCCTTGCCCTGGGTGATCTGGTCGAAGATCGTGTTGTTGTCCTTGTACGCGGTGACCTTGGCGTCCGGAAAGTTCTTCTCCGCGAACTTCTGGTTGGTCCCGCCCACGGGGGTGATGACCCGCACGGAGGGCTTGTTGATGACGGCCACGGTGGCGTACTTGTCCTCCTCGCCGCAGCGCACGATCGGCGTCTTGCCGTCCGGGGAGGTCGTGTCGCTGAACGCCGCCTTCTGTGCGCGGTCGGTCGTGTAGGAGATCCCGCCCACCGCGATGTCGCAGCTGCGGTCCATGTCCGCGACCACGTCCGCCCACGAGGTCTGCACGAACTCCACCTCCGCACCCAGGGACTTCCCCAGGCTGCGGGCCATGTCCACGTCGATCCCGGACCACTGCCCGGTCTTCGGGTCCTTGTACGTGTACGGCCGGTAGTCCCCGGTGGTGCACACCTGTATCTTCCGGTCCCGCAGCACCTGTCCCAGGCGCGAGTTCTCGGCGGCCGGCGCGACCGACGCCCCGGCGCCCGCAGACGCCGACGACGCGGCACCGCCGCCCTCCTGCGCTCCGCACCCGGTCAGTGCGCACGTGAGCGCCAGCCCCGTGAACACCGCCGTTGCCGTGGTGTGCCTGCTCATGCGCGTTCCTCCTGGTCGACGCCCCGGTCGATGTGTGGGGTGGAGCAGGCTCAACGGGAGATGACCTTGCTGGCTGCCACGGACTTCAACCCCTCGACGCCGAACTCCAGGCCGAAGCCGGACTTCTTGATGCCGCCGAAGGGGATGCGGGGATCCACGGTGCCGTGCTTGTTGATCCACACGGTGCCGGCCTCGATCCGCTGGGCCACGGCCACGGCCCTCTCCGTGTCGGAGCTCCACACGGAGGCCCCGAGCCCCACGTCCAGGCCGTTGGCCATCGCGATGGCGTCCTCCACGTCCGCGTACTTCACGATGGGCAGTGCGGGGCCGAACTGCTCCTGCGTGACCAGGGGGTTGTCGTTGGGCAGGTCCGCCACCAGCGTGGTGGGGTAGAAGTAGCCGGGCTGGTCAGGATCCGGGTCCCCGCCCATGAGCACGCGGCCACCACCCTGCTTGGCATCCTCCACGAGACCCGCCACGATGTCGTACTGCTGCTTGTTCTGCAGGGGACCGAGCACGTTCTGCTCCTCGCGTCCGTTGCCCATGGGCATCTGCTGCGCCACCGCCACGAGGGCCTCGCAGACGTCGTCGTACACGTCCTCGTGCACGTAGAGGCGCTTGAGCGCAGCACAGGTCTGGCCCGTGTTGATGAAAGCGCCCCAGAAGAGGCCCTCCGCAACGGCCGTGGCGTCCACGTCCGGCAGAACCACCCCGGCGTCGTTGCCGCCGAGCTCCAGCGTGAGACGCGCCAGACCGTCCGCAGCCGAACGCATGATGGCCTGACCGGTGCTGGTGGAACCCGTGAACATGATCTTGTCCACGCCCTCGTGGGTGGACAGCGCCTTGCCCACCTCTCCGCCGCCGGGCACCACGTGCAGCACGTCCGCGGGCAGCGCCTGGTTGAGGACGTGCACGAGCCCGAGTACGGACAGCGGGGTGTACTCGGAGGGCTTGACCACCACGGTGTTGCCCATGCGCAGGGAGGACGCCACCTGCCACACCGTGATCATCATGGGCCAGTTCCAGGGCCCGATGGCTCCCACCACGCCCAGCGGTACGTACTCCATCTCGGCGTAGCCGGACTCGTCGTCCACGAGCACCTCCGGCTCCAGCGGGAAGTCCGCGCTCGCGCGCAGCCACGCCGAGCAGCCACCCACCTCGAACGCCGCGTTCGGGCCGTTCTTCACGGGCTTGCCCTGCTCGCGGGACAGCAGCTCGGCGAGCGCCTCAGCGTTGCCCTCGACGGCGTCCGCGGCCTTGTGCAGGTACTCGGAGCGCTTCTCGTGGCCCAGCCGCGCCCACTCGGGCTGGGCGGCGCGGGCGGCGGCCACGGCGTCGTCGAGCTCGGCGGCGGTGGACTCGTGGACGGTGCCCACCAGCTCACCGGTGGCGGGGTCCAGGATCTCGCGGCCGGACGGATCCGTGACGGCGGAGAGCAGGTCTTGGTAGGTGGACACGGTGACTCCTTCAGACTCGTGGTGGCGCCAGCGAGCGCGGGCAGCTGCCCTCATTGTGCCGTGGATCACGCCCGGGTGCCCGGGCGGACGGACGCTCAGCAGTCAGGAACAAGCGCGGCGCGCTGAGCGACAACAGACAACCGTGTGAGCCATCCCACAACCAGTGGGCCAATCCACCTGACCTCGGAGCCCCCGTGTCCGAGCCCACCACGCTGGCGAGACGCCACCCGTCCACCACCGCGCTGGTAGTGAACGCGGTCTTCGCGATCGCCGGCGTCGGCTCCGAGCTCGGCGAGATGTTTCCCGTGCTCACGCTCTCCACGTGGCTCACCAACGCGGCGGCGTCCGGACTCGTGTTCCTGCTGGCCGTGACGCCGATCGCGGTGGTCGTCCGGTTCGCCCGGGACCACCACGGCCGCGGCATCTGGCCGCGCGTGGTGGCGCCCGTGATCGCGGCGGTCGCGCTCGTAGCGCTCGCGCTCCTCGTGCTCTCCAACTTCGATCTGCTGATCGGTGTGGAGGGACCGTCCCCGCTGGTGGTCGTGCTGCCGGGGATCATCATCGGCTCCGGCGTTGTGGACCTGATCTGGGGCGAGATCCTGCGCCACACCCGCCCGGACGTCTACGACGCCATGTCCCACGTGGGCCAGATCCCCGAGTCCCAGGAGATCCCGGTGGTCCCCGAACGCGCCTGAATTCTCGACGACGACGCCGCCGCCGCGCCAGCTTCCTGGGACCGGCGCTGGGGCGTCGTCGTGCTCCTGCGCTGCTACGAGGCCGCGCGCACGCGGCGGCGGTAGGCGGAGGGCGTCTCCCCGTACTCGGCCTTGAAGACCTTGCTCACGTGGGCGGGGTCCACCAGGCCGTGGCGGGCGCTGATGGTGTGCACCGTGTCGTGGCACTGGGCGGGATCCGCGAGGGCGGTGCGGATCCCGGCCAGGCGCTGCGCCCGGATGTGCGCGGCCACCGTGAGTTCCTGCGCGGCAAAGCGGCTGTGCAGCTGGCGCACGGAGACGTACAGGGCGCGGGCCACGGAGCCCGGTGAGAGCTCCGGGTCCGCCAGGTGGTCGTCGATGTAGGCCGTGGCCTGCTGCACGAGCAGGTCCCCCGCCTGTCCCGGGGCTGGCTCCACAACCTCAGCGGAGAGCACGCTCACGAGCATGTCCAGGGCGGAGCGCACGAGCTTGATGGCGTGCGGGCCGTGCAGCAGGTCCATGTTCTCGGCCAGGTTGCGGAACATGGGAACGGCCACCCGCCCGAGACCCTCGTCCTGGCTCACCCGGTGGGCGGTGACGGTGTCCAGCGGGGCGGGCAGCAGGTGCACCACGGAGCGGGGGAACGTCATGACCATGCTGTGCTGGGGGCCGTCGAAGACCAGCTCGTACGGCCGGTACGCCACGTACAGGCCCAGGCTTCCCGGCGCGAGGACGCAGTCCCGCCCGTCCTGGCTCAGCCGGGCCTCGCCCTCCAGCTGCAGGCTCAGCTTCAGGTACTCCCCGGCGTCCTGCGCCACGAGGTCCGGGCTGCGGACCACCCGGTGAGCGGTGGTGACCATGTCGAAGAGGTGGACGTCGTCCAGCTCCACCGTGCTCAGGTTCGCGCGGAACGCGGACTCCACCGGGGCGGTGATGTCCAGGGCTGCGAAGGAGGCGTTGATGGTCTCCCCCCACTGCGCCATGGTGAGGTCCTCGAACCGCCCCGACGCGCGGCCGGGATGCTCACCCCGCGGGCGTGCTCCGGCTCCCTCCCGCTCCCGTGCCTCCGGCATGACCGCCCCTCTCCGCGCTGCCACGTGCTCTGCCTGCACCGCATCGTACGCGGGCCGGGGTCACGCCGGGCGTGGCTCTACAGTGTTCACATGTCAGCTCGCCACCCGCACGGTGGCGGTTCTCCACGGCCTCCGGGCCCACACCGAAGGACGCCCATGTACGCCGATCCGAACGACATGAACGCCATCCGGGAACTCCTCCACGAGATCCTGCGCAACGACCCCGCCCCCGTGCACCTGGGCATCGAGCTGGGCGAGATCGAGCAGGGCCGGGTGACCATGTCCCTGACCGTCGAGGACTTCATGGCCAACGGCCACGGCATCTGCCACGGCGGCTACCTCTTCACCCTCGCGGACACGACCCTCGCGTACTGCTGCGCGACCGCCGGCGCACCCATCGTGACCCGCAACGCCGAGATCACGTTCACGGCCCCCGCCCACAAGGGCCAGACCGTCACCGCCACGGCCACGCGCCGGGTGAGCTTCGGCAGGAACCAGATCTGCGACGTCGCGCTCGAGGCCGACGGCGTCGTGGTCGCCTACTTCACCGGCCAGGGCACCACCCCGCCGGCCCCGAAGACGCAGGTGCAGGCCTGAGCGGAGCTCCGCTCACACGGCGTCCGCGCGGTGGACGATCCGCCCGTCGCACACCGTGAGCTCCGCTGCGATGTCCTTGAGCTCGGAGGGGTCCGCGTCGAACGGGTTGCGGTCCAGGAGGACGAGGTCCCCCAGGAACCCCTCCTCGATGCGGCCCAGCCGGTCCTCGTCGAAGGACGCCTTCGCGGCCTCCACGGTGTAGGCGTCCAGCGCCTCGGCCACCGTGATGTTCTGGACGGTGTCGGCCACCTGCCCGGACACCGTGGTGCGGGTGACGCACGCGGAGATCCCGAACCACGGGTTGGCGGTGGTCACGGGGAAGTCCGAGTTGCTGGGCGCGAGGATCCCGCGGTCCAGGAACGTGCGCATGGGGTACGTGCGGGCCATGCGCTCCGGGCCGAGGTTCCGGCAGTAGGAGTCCCCGAGCTCGTGGACGAACGCCGTGGAGCACGCCGCGACGATCCGGTTCTCCACCAGCCGCCGCAGGTCCTCCTCGGTGGGCAGCGCGCAGTGCTCCACCCGGTGCCGCCGGGAGGTGACGAGGGAGCGGTAGGCGGCCTCGGCGTCGTCGTCCTCCGCGGCGACTTCCCGGCCCGCCCCCTCGATGAGGTCCAGGGCCTGCGCCACGGCGCGCTCGCCGATGCCGTGGATGGCCAGCCGCAGCCCGTTGCGCAGCGCCTGGGCCGCCATGGGGGCGATGTCCGGCGTGTCGTAGTAGAGGATGCCGCACGAGTCACCGCCCTCGAACGGCTCCGCGACCGCCGCGGTCTGCCCTCCCACGGAGCCGTCCAGGATGAACTTCATGCCCTGGATCCGCACCATGTCGTCCCCGAGCCCGCTGCGGATGCCGGTGCCGATCACCTCGTCGTAGCTGCCGTGGAAGTCGCCCAGCTTCAGTGCGAAGTACCACGGACGGAACCTCGTGGTCAGTTCCCCGGCCTCCTCCAGCCGCAGGTACGTGCCCATCTCCAGCGGCCCGGTGCTCATGTCGTGCACCGTGGTCAGACCCCACGCCGCGAAGTCCCGCTGCGCCACGCGCATCCCGTCCAGCAGCTCGCGCGGGCCGCTGTCCGACAGGTCCGCCAGGGACATCGCCGTCTCCTGCAGCAGACCCGTGGGCTCGCCGGTGCTGTCCCGCACGATCCGCCCACCGGAGGGGTCCGGGGTGTCCGCCGTGACACCCATCCGCTCCAGTGCCGCGGAGTTCACCAGGGCCATGTGGGCGCACGTGCGCTTGAGGTACACGGGGTGGTCCGGGGCGGCCTCGTCCAGGTCCGCGCGGGTGGGCCCGGGGCCGTCCATGCGGTGCTCGTCGTAGCCCCAGCCGACCACCCACTCCCCCGGCTCGGCGCCCTCCGCCGCCTCACGGATGGCGGTGACGACGTCGCCCGCGCGCGGCGTCGTGGCCGGGCGGCAGTCCGCGTTCAGCGCCAGCCGCGCGTAGAGGCCCGGGTGGCCGTGGGTCTCGATGAGCCCGGGCACGAGGTACCGCCCGCCCGCGTCGACGACCGGCACGGAGGGGGCCGTGCGGCGTCGTGCCTCCTGCGGGTCCCCCACGAACGTGATCACGCCGTCCTCGACCACGACCCCCTGGGGCTCGCGCTCGAAGCGCCCCTCGGAACGGTGCACGACGGCGTCGAGCACCGTGACGCTGCGGGTGGCTGGCTGCTCCATGGGGGTCTCCTGGGGGTTGGTGGAATGCGGGCCGGGCCCCGTCCGGCGGCTCGGGACCCGGGGGGACATCCGAGTCCGCGGCTCGGTGCGGCGGGCCGGTCCGTCGGTCAGCCCTGTGCTTCGGTTCTGCGGCGCGGCCCGACGGCCTGCGGGCCGTGCGGCGGCGTCGTCAGCGCTGCAGCAGGTCGCCGGAGATCTGGTCCACGTTCTGCGCCTCGTCCCGGCGGATCAGCCGCCGCGCGAAGATCGACGAGACCAGGGAGATCAGCGCGAGCGCGAGCAGCAGCAGGGTGGGCCCGAGGGACGTGCCGCCGGTGGCGCCCAGGATCCAGGCGGCCAGGGCGGGCATGAACCCGGCCACCACGCCCGCAATGTTGGCGCACAGGGCGATGGCCGAGTACCGCACCTTCACCGGGAACAGCTGCGTCAGCACGGTGCCCACCGGGGCGTACGGGATGGAGGCGAAGCCGATGCCCAGGACCATGGCGGCGGTGATCAGCGCGGTGCTGCGCGTGTCCACGAGCCAGAAGATGGGGAACGCCAGGACCGCCGCGATGGCGTAGCCCACGACCACCACGATGGAGGGCGAGGTCCGGTCCGCGATCTTGCCGGCAATGGTCATGGTGATGATCTCCGCGACCGCGCCCCACGTGATGGCCGTGAGGATCACCGTGGAGGGCACACCCAGCTGGCCGGTGGCGTAGCTGATCATGAAGGTGGTGAGCACGAAGAACCCGGCGTTGCCGAAGAGGTACGTGCCGATGCCCAGCAGCAGCCGGCCGGGCACGGTGCGCACGATCTCGACGGCGGGCAGGCCCTCCTTCACCTCCGGTGCGGCGGCGCGGGCGGCCTGGGCGTCCTTGTAGTCGTCGGTCTCGTCCACGCGCAGCCGGATCCACACGCCCACCACGACCAGCAGGATGGAGATCAGGTACGGGATGCGCCAGGCGCCCTCCAGGAACTTCTCCCCGGACAGCCCCACCACGGCGGCCACGATCATCGAGGAGAGGATGGTGCCGGTGGGAGAGCCCAGCTGCACGACAGCCCCGTAGAAGCCGCGCTTGCCCTCCGGTGCGTTCTCCACGGCCATCAGGGTGGCCCCGCCCCACTCGCCGCCCGCGGCCATGCCCTGCACGAACCGCAGAGCGGCCAGCAGGACCGGCGCCACGATCCCCGCCGTCTCGTAGGTGGGCAGCACACCGATCAGCGTGGAGGCCAGGCCCATCACCACGATGGTGACCATCAGGATGGTGCGCCGCCCGAGCCGGTCCCCGAAGTGCCCGGCAAGCAGCGCGCCCACGGGGCGGGCCAGGAACCCGATGCCGAACAGCAGGAAGGACTGGATGACCTTCAGCGCCGGGTCCTCCCCGCCGAAGAACAGCGGCGCGAAGACGATCGACGCGGTGGTGCCGAACAGGAAGAAGTCGTACCACTCCAGGGACGTCCCCACGTAGGCGCCGATCAGCGCGCGGCGGGCCTTGCGGGGGTTGTGCTCGCGCACCGGGGCGGTCTCGGAGGGGCTCTCGGGCGTGGGGGACATGCGGACCTCTGGGTCGGGGACGGCTGGGCGGGCCCGCGCGCTCCCGATCGTTCGCGACGTCGTGACCCTGGTCATGTCACTATGTGACCTGCTCCGCACCCCGTCAACTGGCGAGGGAAGGCCCCCGCCTCAGCCCCGCAGCGTGCGCACGAACTCCCACAGGGTCTCGGCGGCCGCCGTGAGGTTGTGCGCGAAGCCCTCGAGGTCTTCGCTCGTGTCCCGGCGGTAGTTCACGCAGAGCTCGTAGCCGTCCGTGTGGGTGGTGTAGGTGACCCCGAAGCCCTCGGGCGTGGTGGGTGCGAAGGCGTAGCGCACGATCCGGTCCGAGCTGCCGATGGACGTGGTGGACAGGAAGTCCCGGCGCATAGCGGCGAGCGCGGGGAGCTCGAAGAACGGGGACTCCTCGCCGCGCTGGGCGGCCACGGTGGCGAGTCCCAGCAGGTGGCGGTCCACGCCGTGGGCACTCTTGCACGCCTTGACCCAGGCGCGGTGGGTGTCCAGCGCGGCGGTGAACTGCTCCTCGGTGGCGGTGCCCTCGTGCAGGGCGCGGACGAACGCCACGGCCTGCTGGGTGACGGGGCGCAGGCACTCGGTGCGCCCGGCCTGGTACTCGCGCATGTCCACGGCCTCGTAGACGCCACGGGGCCTGCCGTACGTGGCAACCTGGGCGAGCAGCATGATCAGCTGCTGGGCGGCGTCGTCGCTGATGCGGAAGGGGCGCTCGGCGCGGTGCAGCCGGGGCACGAACACGCGGTGCACGCCCAGCAGGGCGGCCTCGCTGCGGTACGCGGCGGTCGCGGCCACGAGCTCCTCGCGCAGGGTGGAGTCCCGTTCCCAGGTGAGCGCGCGGGGCTCGGGGGTCTGGGCGGGCGGTTCCTCGTCCGGGATCACGACCTCCTGCAGCGCGCCGGCCACCGCGAGGATCGTGGCGCCGTCCACGGTGCTGTGCTCCACGTGCATGGCAAGCCAGTCGTCCTCCAGGCACACCTCGTACGTGATGGGCTTGTACGCCCACGCGTGGCCCACCTCGAACGCGGAGCGCTCCAGGTGCTCCACGACCTCCGCGCGCGCCTCCACCACGTTGACCACGAACAGCATCCGCGTCAGCCGCTCGTAGACCTCGCGGTTGTGCTCCACCTCGGTGAGCCGCTCCAGCAGGGGCGCGGCCACCTCGCCGCCCAGGTAGGACAGCGCGCCGAAGGGCAGCTCGGTCTCGCGCGGCTCGTCCCGCTCCACGACGGCCCGCAGCGCCTCGGCCACGGAGCGCAGGGGCAGCGGCCGCAGCTGCGCGGTGCCGATGGGCAGGGCGTACAGCCTGCCGCGGTGGATCACGCCGATCTCCGGAACGGCGGCGGGGGCCGGTTCCGCCGTGGTTTCCCTGTGCGGTGACGACGACGCCGCCCAGCCCGGTCTGCGGATCTCGTCCCGTTCCGGAAGGGGGTGCCTGATGCCTCCCTCCAGGCACTCCCACTGGGTCATGTCCACGGGGTTGCCGCGCGGATCGACCTCCTGCGGGGTCTCCCGGCGGACCTGCCGCAAGTGCACGGACGCCGCCCGGTACACGAGCTCGGCGGCACGACCCACGCCCGGCGCCCCGAAGTCCCCGGTGATCTGGAAGCCCACGCTCGTGGTCAGGGGCAGGGGCGTGCGGACTGTGAGGTAGCCGTCCAACCACTGGCAGGAGAGCCAGCTGCGCCCCTCGGCGTCCTCGGAGCGGGCGAAGCCCTCGAGGGCGGCCTGCAGCCGCGGGCCCTCCTCAGACCCGAACCGCCGGACCTCGGTACGGGTCGCCGCGAGCGTCTCCGCGTCCACGAGGGGCTCGGCAGCGGTGAGGAAACGCTGAAGCGTCTCGCCCAGAGGCGGCACGGGGAGCGGCTTCACGCTCATGGCGGGGTCCTTTCGGTGGGTGGGGCAGGCCCTGGGGTGGAACTCAGTTCTCGCGCTGGTACCTCTCGATGGCGCTCGCCAGCCGCTCCACGCCCTCGCGGATCACGTCCGGGCCGTGGGTCACGAACGAGAGCCGCATGGTGGACTCGTCCGGGTCGTGCGCGTAGAAGGAGGCGCCCGGCACGAACGCCACCCCCTCCGCCACGGCGATCTGCAGCAGCCGGGTGGTATCGATCCCGTGGCCCAGGCGCACCCACAGGAACATGCCGCCGTCCGGGCGGGTGATCTGCGCGCCGTCGGGGAGCACGGGCTCCAGCGCGGCGTACATGGCCTTCGCCCGCTCGGCGTACACGGGACGCACGCGGTCCAGGTGGGCCTCCACGTCCGCGGTCTCCAGGTAGCGCGCCACCGCGAGCTGGTCCGGGACCGGGGACTGCAGACCGATGGCCTGCTTGGCGACCGTGAGCGTGAACTGGATGGGCCCCTCGGAGCGCATCCACCCCACGCGCACACCCGGCGCGATGATCTTGGAGACAGAGTTCAGCAGGATGGTCTGCGCGGACATCCCCGGCAGGGACGCGATGGGCGGCATGGGCTCGCCCGTGTAGCAGAGCTCGCCGTACGGGTCGTCCTCCACCAGGGCGGTGCCGGTGCGCAGCAGCACGTCAGCGACCGCGCGGCGCCGTTCCATGGACATGCAGATCCCGGAGGGGTTCTGGAAGGACGGGATGAGGTACACGAACTTCGGGTCGTGCTCCCCGATGAGCCGCTCCAGCTCGTCCGGGAGCACGCCGTGCTCGTCCGTGGGCACACCCACCATGTGCGCGCCGTTGAGGTCGAAGGCCTGCACCGCGGCCAGGTACGTGGGACGCTCCACCAGGATGGTGTCCCCCGGGTTCACGAGCGCCTGGGCCACCACGAACAGCCCCTCCTGCGAGCCCGTGGTCACCTGGATCTGCTCCGCGGTGGTGGGCAGGTCACGGCTGATCCGGAGCGCCGCCTGCTCGCGCAGCTCCGGCTCCCCCTCGCTGGAGGCGTACTGCAGGGCGCGCTGCGGCTGGTGCTCGAAGACCCAGGCGTAGGCGTCCCGGACGTCCTCGACCTCGAAGTACGCGGGGTCCGGAACACCACCGGCGAAGGAGATGATCCCCTCCGTGTTGACGACCTCCAGCAGGTCGCGCACCGGCGAGGAGTCCACCCCCGCCAGTCGGTCGGCGATGGGGAACGAGAAGGTCTCCGAAGTACTCATACCGCCAGTATCCCACCGGCACCGGGGCCGACGGCGTGCGGTCGGGCCGGGTGCGCGGCGGCCGGGCGGGCGCGGGAGGCCGACCGGCCCGCGGGGTCAGGCCGACGCGCGGGCCCGGGCCCCACGAGCGAGCGGAACGGGCCGCGCGAACGGGGCGGACGGCGTCGTCGTCCCCGTCAGGCCAGGACGTCGCGGCGACGGTTCCGGCGCACCCGCCGGACCACCCACCACGCGAGCGCCGCGAGCACCGTCACGAGGACCACGCGCGAGAAGACCCCCGCGTACTGCTCCGCGACGTGCCAGTTCTCGCCCAGCACGTACCCGGCGAGCACGAAGACCGTGTTCCACACGAGCGAGCCCGCGGCACTGAGCAGCACGAAGACGCCGAAGCGCATGCGCTCGACCCCGGCGGGGATCGAGATCAGCGAGCGGAACACGGGAACCATGCGCCCCAGGAAAACCGTGGCCCGGCCGTGGCGCACGAACCACTCCTCCGTGCGGTCCAGGTCCGCGAGGTCCACCAGCGGCATCCGCGCCACGATCCGCCGCAGCCGGTGCCGGCCGAGCGCCGCACCGAGCCAATACAGGGCGATCGCGCCCACCACCGAGCCGAGGGTCGTCCAGAAGATCGCCTCCGCAAGGGTGAACGACCCGTGGCTCGCCGTGAAGCCGGCGAGCGGGAGGATCACCTCGGACGGCAGGGGCGGGAAGAGGTTCTCCAGGGCCACGAGCAGGCCCGCGCCGGGGGCGCCAATGGACTCCATGACGTCCACCGCCCACCCGGAGATGCCGGAGAGCTGGGAGGCGCCGTCGGGGGCCTCGGGGGAGGTGGAGAGGGAGGAAGGCGTGGCGGCCAGGGTGGCAGGCAGGGACATGGGTGTTCTCCGCACGTGGTCGTCAGGGAGCCCACCACGGTACGGGAGCAAACTGCCGTGCGGCTGGGAGCTGCCCGGACCCTCGGTGAACGTCCGCCGGGGCGATGCGTTTGAATGGGTGCATGCGTCTGTGGTCCGTTCACCCGTCCCTGCTCGACCGCCGGGCCCTCGTGGCCTGCTGGCGGGAGGGCCTGCTCGCACAGAAGGTGCTGCTCGGCCGCACGAAGGGGTACACGAACCACCCCCAGCTGGAGCGTTTCCGGGCCACGGAGGATCCGGTGGGCACGGTGGTCGCGTACCTGCACGGCATCGCGGACGAGGCCAACCACCGCGGCTACTCCTTCGACCGCACCCGCCTGGAGCGCCCCGCCGGGGAGTCGACGCAGTGCCTGACGGTGACCCGCGGGCAGCTGGCGTACGAGTTCGCGTTCCTGCGGCAGAAGGTGCTGGGCCGGGACCCGGAGTGGGCGGTGTCGACACTCGAAGGCGTGCCCGCAGAGGACGCTCCGCCCCACCCCCTCTTCACCAGGGTGGACGGTCCCGTCGCGTCCTGGGAGCGGGTCAAGGACTGAGAACCCGCAGGGGTGGAGTGGGTGCCGGGCGGCGGGCCCTATGATCGGCTCATGCCCTCCCGCGCACGCTCCCGACGATGGCTCCGCGCCGCGGGGATCGCCCTCCTGCTGCTGATCGTCCTGACGCTCCTCGGGTTCCTCGTCTGGGCCCGCACCGGCGTGATGGCCGCGGAACCGCGCCCGCTGCAGGGCGTGCGCTCGGATCCCGGGATCGCCTTCACGGAGGACGACGACGCCGTGGCGCTGCGGCCCGCGACCACCGTCGCCGCCTCCACGGGGCTGGTCTTCTACCCCGGTGCCAAGGTGGAGCCGGAGGCCTACGCGGCCCGGCTCTCCGGGCTGGTGACGCAGGAGGGGATGACGGTGGTGATCGTGAAGCCGTGGCTGAACCTCGCGCTGTTCGACCGCCGGGAGCTGTCCACCTTCACGAACCTGGCTCCCGGGGTGGGCACGTGGATCGTGGGCGGGCACTCGATGGGCGGGGTCCGCGCGTGCCAGATCGCCGACGAGGAGAACCGAGGCCTGCTGCTCCTGGCCTCCTACTGCGCCTCGAACCTCTCCGACACGACCGTCACGGCGCTGAGCATCAACGGCCGCAACGACGGGCTCTCCACACCGGAGAAGGTGATGCGCGCCCGCGGCAACCTCCCCGAGGACGCCGAGGTCGTGGAGGTCAGCGGCGCCAACCACGCGAGCTTCGGGGACTACGGCGCCCAGCCGGGGGACGGCACGGCGTCGGTCCCCGACGACGAGATGACCGGTCTGGTGGCCCGCGAGGTCTCCCACGCGTTCGCCGGGATCCTCTGAGGCCACGGGCCCGGGACCGTGTCCCGTCTCCTCGTCCACCCCTGTTCCGCACGACCACCACGGAGGGCGTCCTTTCATGACCCACTTCTCCCAGACCATCGACACCCCGGACGGGCCGTTCACCGCGGTCGCCGGTGCCGACGGCGCAGTGCTCGCCTCCGGATGGACGGACTCGGTCGAGGATGTGCTCTCCCGCGTGCGTCCCGAGCACCGGCCCACCGAGGTGGAGGCCGGGACCGTGACCGCGCTGGACGCCGTCGGCGCCTACTACCGCGGCGAGCACGCTACGGTGACGACGGTCCCGGTGGTGCTGCACGGCACGGACGGCCAGGTCGCCGGGTGGGAGGCGCTGCGGCGGATCGCTCCCGGCCACCCCCTGACCTACACGGAGTTCGCGGCCGAGCTGGGGAACCCGCAGGCGGTGCGGGCCGCCGCATCCGTGTGTGCCCGCAACCCGGTGGCGCTGTTCGTGCCGTGCCACCGGGTGCTGCGCGCGGACGGGTCCCTGGGTGGATTCGCGTGGGGCGAGGACGTGAAGCGGGCGCTGCTGGCCCGCGAGGAACGCGGCGAGCGCCCCGGGGACTCCCGCCCCGGCGCATGACGACGGACGGCGGAGTGGCTCGAACGCGGCCGGAGCACGGCGTCCGGTGCAGCGTGGTGATCCCCGTGCGCAACGACGCCCCCTACCTGGAGCGCTGCCTGCGGGCCCTGCGCGGCCAGACCCGCCCGCCCGACGAGATCGTGGTGGTGGACAACGGCTCCACGGACGCCCTGCCCGCGGTCCTCGCCCGGCACCCCGAGGTGCGGTGCGTGGTGGAGCCGGTGCGCGGCGTCGCCGCCGCGGCGGCCACCGGTTACGACGCCGCGCGGGGGGACGTGATCCTGCGCTGCGACTCGGACAGCGTGCCCGGGCCCGAATGGGTCGAACGGCACGTGCGCGTCCTGATCGCGGCGGGGGCGGTTCTCCCCGCGGGCTCCTCCGAGCCTCACGGGGTTCCAAGAGGCCGGGAGGTCGTGGCGGCGTCAGGGATCGCCCGTTTCGGGCCGCGGCACCCCCGGCTCGGGCGGGTCGTGGGTGCCGCCTACATCACCGCGTACCGGCTCGTGGCGGGAACCGCGCTGGGCCACTGGGCGCTGTGGGGCTCCGACATGGCCTTCACACGGCAGTGGTGGCAGCAGGTGTCGGCCCACGCGCACCGCGACGCCGGGGTGCACGACGACTTCGACCTCAGCTTCCGTGTGCAGCCCCACCAACGCGTGGTCATGGACCCGGGCAGCGTGGCGGTGGTCTCGTGGCGCGCCGTCGTCTCCCCCGCACGCATCCGCCGGCAGCTGCGCATGGCGGCCACCACCCTGCTCACCAACTGGGCTGAGGAGCGGCCGTGGCAGCGGTGGGGGCGCCGCCTCACGGCCCGGCGGGCCCCTGGGCAGGGCGGTCCGAGATGAGCCTCGAGAAGACACGCGAGGCCCTCGGCGGGGTGCTGTGCTTCACCGCACTGGTCGCCGCCGGCTGGTACGCGCTCGAGGGTCGGTGGGTGGACGTGGCCGTGCTGCTGCTCGCGGGGCTCGGACAGGTGCTGGCGTTCGTGTGGTTCCGCTCTGCGCTGCCACGCGCGGTGGTCTCCCTGGTCCTGCTGACGGCGGCACTGAGCGCGGCCGAGCAGGTCTACAGCGCGATCTGGTGGTGGGACCTGGTGATGCACTGCGCCGCGCTGCACGCGCTCGTGTGGTTGTGGTGGAACCGGGTGCTCACGCGGGGTGCCCCGGGCACCGAGCTCACGACGGCGCGGCCGCCCGCCGCGGCGTCGTCCCCGGCGTTGGCGGCGACGTCGGCGTCGGGAAGAAGCTGCATGCCAGACCGCACGGAGGCCCGGGCGTCCTGCGCAGGATCCCCGCCCTCCGACCTCCGCGTCCGTCTCGGCTCCCGCGAGCGCGTCCCCTCCCGGCCGTGGCAGCCGTTCGTGCTCCGCGGAGCGGTGGGGCTCGTGATCGCAGTGGTGTGGGAAGGCATGGAGCTGCTGGGATTCCTGTTCGTGACGCCGGAGATCCACATCCCGCCGCTGGACACCCTCGGAGACATCGTGGCCGGGGTGCTGGGAGCGGCCCTCGTGGGTTTCCACCGACGGCCGTGGTGACGGCCCGTCCCGCCCCCAGGGCAGCACGCCCACGGGACGGTTTCCCACGCGGCGAGTCTCGATCCCCCAAGAACCGAGTCTCGCGTCGAACGCGGTCCTCAGCAACGGCGGAACTCCATTGCCTCGGGCAGAGGGTACCTCCGGTGCAGGCGTGCTGCTGCCTTCCACCGACGACACCGGGACGGGATCCTGGACGCGCCGGGAAAGGCCGCGATTGAGTTTAGTTGCTCGCTTCTAAGTTGTCCACAATTGAATGCATATGGGTGGCACTTCCTGGTGGTCGGCCAGGGCTCCGGGCGCGTCGGGGAGCCTTGGTCGTTGAAAGGGCGGGCGGTTCAGAAGCTGCCGCCCACGCCACCGCCCATTCCGCCCGGGCCGCGACCGCCGGGACCGCCGGGGGCCCCACCGGGACCGACGCCGGGGCCACCACGACCCGGGCCCCCGAAACCGCCGGATCCGCCGTCGGGACCACCGGGGCCCCTCTCGCGGACGGACCCGCCGCCGCCGAAGAACCCGCCGCGGTGGCCGCCGCGGGAGGAGCCGTAGCCCTGGTCGTCGCCGTAGCCGCTCCCGTACGAGGAGCCGCCGAAGAGTCCACCCAGCCCGCCCGGGCGACGGCCACCACCGAACAGTCGGGAGAGCAGCCCGGGACGCCCGCCCACACCGTCGCCGCCCGTGAGTCCGCTCCACACCGCGGAGCCGACGAACCCGGCCGCCAGCGACGCCAGGACCGTACCGCCCCCGCCGAGCGAGCCCATGAGGCTGCTCATGCTCCCCGGCTGGCGCATTTCCAGGCGGGTCGCCGAGCGGGCGAGCGACGCGGAGGACGTGTCCGCGGGAGACTCGCCGTTCCGAGCGAGCGCGGCAAGAACCTCCTGACGCTCGGTGGGCGTCATCGCCGCGAACGCCTCCTCGTGGGCCTTCTCGATCTGCTCCGGGCTGCTCGTGGACAGCAGGTACCGGTACCGGGTCACGGCGTCCGTGCTCTGGGCGGATCCGTACGCGCTGGTGGTCATGGTCGCACTCTCCTTCGTGGATTCCTTGCGGGCTGTCGGCCCGTGCTTCCACGGTAGGAACGGCAGGTGTGGCCCGTGCTGGCGGCGGCTGTGCGGGGGCTGTGGGGTGTGTGCCGGTGAGGGGTGGCGACAGCGCGGGAGGTGCGCGTGCGACGTCGGCAACGGGTCAACCCGTCCCGGGAACCCGCCCAGAGAGGGGCAGCGACCCCGGGACGAAGAACGTCGCAGGGGCCGCCGCATGCCTGTCCGTGGGGACTGGGCCTGATAAGGGCTACAGACCCTCGCCCGAGGGGGAGACCAGGATCTTGACCGCGGTCTCGGTGCGGTTGATGAGAGTGTCGAAGCCCTCCTCGACCAGGCCCTCCAGGCCAATCTTGCCGGTGATGAACGGCTTGAGGTCGATCTTGCCGGACTCCACGAGCGCGATGGTCGCGGGGTGCGAGTTCACGTAGGCGATCGTGCCCCGCAGGTCGATCTCCTTCATGACCAGCTTGTGCATGTCGAAGTCCGCACGCTTGCCCCAGATGGAGACGACCACAAGTACCCCTGTGGGACGCAGTGCATCCATGAGGGTATCGAGGACCACCTGGACGCTCGTGCACTCGAAGGCGACGTCCGCGCCCTTGCCGTTGGTGAGCTTGCGGACCTCCTCAGCCACGTCCGTCTCCCGGGGGTCCAGTGCGTAGTCGGCGACACCGGCCTCGACCGCCTTCTGCCGGCGCAGCGGGCTGAGCTCGGACATCACCACGGTGACGCCCAGGGCCTTGAGGACCGCGGCCGTCAGCAGACCGATGGGGCCCGCGCCGCCCACGAGGGCGACGTCGCCGGCCTTCGCACCGGAGCGCTCGACCGCGTGGTAACCCACCGACAGCGGCTCGATCAGAGCGGCCTCGTCCAGGGGGATCTCGTTGGAGATCGGGTGCACCCAGCGGCGCTTCACGGAGATCTTCTCCCCCAGACCGCCGCCGCCACCGGCCAGGCCGATGAAGTTCATGTTCTCCGAGAGGTGGTAGTCCCTGCTGTCCGGACCGGTGTCCACGTCCTCGCCGATGATGTACGGCTCCACGACGACGTGCTGGCCGACCTCCACGTCGTCCACACCGTCGCCAACGGCGTACACGACGCCCGAGAACTCGTGTCCCAACGTGACCGGGGACGTCTCGCCCGAGATGGGGTGCGGGGTGTCCGGCGTGGGGCAGAAGATGGGACCCTCGAGGTACTCGTGCAGGTCCGTGCCGCAGATGCCGCACCAGGCCACATCGATTCCCACCATGCCGGGTCCGACCTCTGGCTCGGGCAGGTCGTCGATGCGAATGTCCTTGCGTCCGTAGTAGCGTGCCGCTCTCATGAAGGGTTCCTCCCATAGGCGGACGCGGACGTCCCGCGTCCTGCCCCCAATTTTATGCTTTTGCGGCGCCGATCATGCGGTCGAAACTTCAGGACATCTGTTGTGGGAGGTAGTCACGCCAGAAAGCATCATCCGCCCAGCCCTCGAACATTCCCCTGGGCCTCAGCGCAACGGCCGGCGGGAATGGCGGGGTGCACTCCCAGGCCAACATTTCAGAGACGACCGTGGTGAGCACAGACATTCAGCACTCGAACATATGTTTTCAGCCAGGACGACATCACGGACTCATTGAGCCCCAACCACCTGGCGACCGGTGCTCTGCGCCGCCGCACTCACTACCCTTGGCCCCATGACCTCCTCCCCCACCCACCGCTTCACGGGCCACATCGCCGGCGTCGGAACCGAAGGCGGCACGCGCCTTGTCCTCGGCTGCTGGTCGAGCACCCCGCACGGGCCGTTCGCGGACGTGATGGTCGCGCACCCGGACGGCCGCCGTGAGCTGCTCGCCCCGGACCCGTGGGTCGCCGAGTTCGTCTCCGCCACCTACACGTTCGACGCCGTCACCCGCGTGCCCGTGAGCGTGACCCGCACCGGGTTCTCCCGTGGCTCGCGCTGGACGGTCACCGCCGGGCCCCTCGCCTGGCAGTTCAGCGTGGGCCCGCGAGCACCGCTGGGGTACCTCCTGCAGGCGGTGCCGCGCCCGCTCGGCGCGTCGCTCGGTTTCGCCCGCCTCACGGATCCGGTGGCGCGCCGCGTCATGCCCGGCGTGCGCACGCTGGGCACCGCGGGCGGCGGCCGCACCGAGTGGTACTCCGCGCACGACCTCCACACCATCACGTTCTCGCATGCCACGTGGGGCGGCCATGATCTGGGCCCCCTCACGGACATGACCCCCGCCCCGGACTTCGGCTTCAGCTCCACCCCGCGCCGCCCGAGCCTCACCGCCCTGACAAGTTCCGTCCGCCTGCCGGACGACGACGCCGCTCACGCGCCCTCCGCACAGCAGCTCACCTCGGGCGCACCCACGTGACGATCCGGCTGTGGACCACCAGCCCGGCAATCGCCAGCGCGAGCCACTGAACGGACTGAGCCATCGTTTCTCCTGGGGTGGCGGGCTCAGCGCCGGGCCACCCGCGCCTCCAACCCGGTCTTCACCGAGGGCCACTCGTGGGCGAGGACCGAGTACACCACGGTGTCCCGCAGCACCCCGTTGCGCTCCAACCGGTCCGCGCGCAGCACACCGTCCAGGTGCGCGCCAAGGCGTTCGATGGCGGTGCGCGACTGCTGGTTGGCCCAGCTGGTCTCGTAGCGCACGCACTGGCAGCCGAGCTCCTCGAACGCGTGGGTCATCAGCAGCAGCTTGGACTCCGCGTTGGTGCCCGTTCCGTGGGTGGAGGCCCGGTTCCACGTGTGGCCCACGCTCACGCGCGGCACCGCCCACTGGGGGTCGTAGAACGTGGTCATCCCCATCACGGCGCCGTCCGCCTGCCGCACGGTCACGAAGGGCAGCATGAATCCCTCGTCCTGCCACGTGAGCCGCTGCTCCACGGCCGCCGCCATCCCGTCCGGGTCCGCGACGCTCGTGTACCAGCGCTCCCACATGCGCCCGTCCTCGGTGGCCCCGATCAGCCCGTCCAGGTGCTCGCGGCTGAGGGGTTCCAGGCGGACCAGCCGCCCGCGCAGTGTCACCGGTGTCCACGTCATGGGATCACTGTCTCACGACGACGCCGCGCGGCCCGCGGGCGCAGCCCCTGACGGGTTCACAACCCCGCAGGACAGCGACTGCCTCCCTACAGGTGTATGCCCACCCCCAAGGGTGCTGACAGTATGGGAGAACCACGTCGCACTCCATGACCGCGGCGTGCGTCAGCTTCGTAGAAGGATCGTCATGTCCGCACGCGATAACAACGCCCCCCAGATCCCGGGAGTTCCCGGGACCGGTGAGCCGACCATCGAGGAGCCCACCGCTCCCCGTCAGCCGCTTCCGCCCAAGCCCGATCAGGGTGCCCCCGAGCGGGTCACGCCCACGGGTGCGCCCACCGATGCCCCGATGTCCGCGATGGCCCAGCAGGGTGAGTACCTCACCACCGCGCACGGCGTGCGCCTAACGAACTCCGACCAGTCCCTCAAGGCCGGGGCCCGCGGTCCCGTGCTGCTGCAGGACCACCACTTCCGGGAGAAGATCTCCCACTTCGACCACGAGCGCATCCCGGAGCGCGTGGTGCACGCCCGCGGCGCGGGTGCCCACGGCACGTTCCGCGGCTACGGCTCGGCCACCAAGCTCAGCCGCGCGGGCCTGTTTGCCAAGGACAAGGAAACCTCGGTGTTCGTGCGGTTCTCCACCGTGCTGGGCTCCCGCGGTTCGGGCGATCTGGCCCGTGACACCCGCGGTTTCGCCACCAAGTTCTACACGGACGAGGGCACCTGGGACCTCGTGGGCAACAACATGCCGGTGTTCTTCATCCAGGACGCCATCAAGTTCCCGGACGTCATCCACGCCGGTAAGCCCCACCCGGATCGCGAGATCCCCCAGGCCCAGTCCGCCCACGACACGTTCTGGGACTTCGTGTCCCTGCACACCGAGGCCCAACACCACACCATCTGGAACATGTCCGACCGCGGCATCCCGCGCTCGTTCCGCATGATGGAGGGCTTCGGCGTCCACACGTTCCGTCTGGTGGCCGAGGACGGCTCCACCGTGCTGGTCAAGTTCCACTGGAAGCCGCGCCTGGGCGTGCACTCCGTGGCGTGGGAAGAGGCCCAGCTGATCAACGGTGCGGACCCGGACTTCCACCGCCGGGACCTCGCGGACGCCATCGAGGCCGGCGCGTACCCGCAGTGGGAACTGGGCGTCCAGGTGTTCGAGGACACCGAGGACCAAATGTTCCAGGGCATCGACTTGCTGGACCCCACCAAGATCGTCCCGGAGGAACTCGTCCCCGTGGAGCCCGTGGGTCTGATGACCCTGGACCGCAACCCCTCCAACTACTTCGCGGAGACGGAGCAGGTGGCGTTCAACCCCAACAACCTGGTCCCGGGCATCGACGTGACCAACGACCCCTTGCTGCAGGGGCGTCTGTTCTCCTACCTGGACACCCAGATCACCCGCCTGGGCGGGCCCAACTGGAACCAGCTGCCCATCAACCGCCCGCACGCGGCGGTCAACGACATGCTGCGTGACGGTTTCCACCAGAGTGCGGTGCACTCGGGTGTGGCCCCCTACCGGCCCAACTCGCTGGACGGCGGCAACCCGGCGGAGACTCCCGAGGACGAGCACGCGTTCATCGACTACCCGGCCCCGGTCCCCGCGTCCGTCAAGGAGCGCGTGCGGCCCCAGTCCTTCGAGGACCACTTCAGCCAGCCACGCCTGTTCTGGCTCTCGCTGAGCGAGGTGGAGCGCGAGCACACCGCGCAGGCCTACGCGTTCGAGCTCGGCAAGTGCTGGGACGAGAACATCCGCACCCGTCAGCTGCGCCACCTGTTCGCGATCGACCCCGCGCTGGGCAAGACCGTGGCCCAGGCGCTGGGGCTGCCCGAGCAGGAGCCCACCGAGGCTCCCGCCCAGGACGTCCAGGCCTCCCCGGCCCTCACCCAGGTGGGCGAGACGTGGCCCGTCGAAGGCCGCCAGGTGGGCATTCTCGTGGGTCCGGACACGGACGCCGACCAGCTCGCCACGCTCGTCTCCGAGATCGACGGCGCGGACATGGTCCCGCTCGTCATCGCACCCCAGGGCGGTGAGGTGGCCCCGGGCATCGTGGCGCACCGCACCCTGCTCACGGCACGGTCCATCGAGTTCGACGCCGTGGTGGTCGCCACCGCCGGCACTCCTGTGAACCCCGTGGCCGGTGGCCTGGACGCGAAGGCCGGTGCACCCAGCCCGGGTGACATCGACCCCCGCGTGAGCCTGCTGCTCAACGAGATGTGGCGCCATGCCAAGGCGATCGCCGCGTTCGGCCCCGGCACGGACGTGCTGGACGCCCTGCAGATCGCCCAGACGCCCGGCGTCGTGAGCGCGGACTCCGCCAAGGACGTACTGAGCACCGTGGTGGAACTGCTCGGCAGCCACCGGGTCTGGGAACGTTTCCCGACCACGGGTATGTTGGCCTAATGAATAGGAAGTAGTCGTACTATTTCCGCCGATTGCCCGCGGACCGCTCCACTGCGGTCCGCGGGCAATCCCCGTCTTCAGAGACACCCCCCCACCCGCGCCGAGCACCCACCTTCCCGAGCGGAGAACACCATCATGACGACCGTCCCCACCCGAACCGTGGCCCCGACCGCTCGCGGACCCGTGAGCACGGCCCTCCTGGAGATCCTTACCGGCCCGGAGGAGACCCCGGCGAGCGGGTACGCGGCGCTGTCCGAAGCAACGGCCACCGCGGTTAACGCGTCGCAGGACGTCCTCGCGGACGAGGACCTGCAGCTGGCCCTGTTCCTGCTCTACCTGTTGCACTACGGGCCCGCGGAATTCGTGACCGCGGACCGCGAGTGGGATCCCGAGCTGCTGCGCGTGCGCACAGTGCTCGAGGCCGGTTTCGAGGCCGAGCTGCGCCGTCGCGTGCCCCTGCCCGATCCCCTGCCCGGTGACTCCGCGCAGCTCGTGGACACGATGTTCGCGATGACCGGCGGGGACGCCAAGCCCACCCTGGCCACGTGGCTCGCCCGGCACCCGAGGGAGGAGATCCTGAGCGAGTTCCTGGTCCACCGCTCCATCTACACGCTGCGCGAGGCGGACCCCCACTCGTGGGGCATCGCCCGGTTGCGGGGCCGCGCGAAGGCAGCGCTCGTGGAGATCCAGTCGGACGAGTACGGCGGGGGCCGTCCCGAGCGCGTGCACGCCACGATCTTCGCGCAGACCATGCGAGGTTTCGGCCTGGACGACACCCCGGACCACTACCTGGACCTCGTGCCCGCCCCCACGCTCGCGTCCATGAACCTCATGAGCCTGTTCGGACTGCACCGCCGGTTGCGCGGGGCCATCGCGGGTCACCTCGCGGCGTTCGAGATGACGTCCTCGATCCCCAACAAGTACTACGGTCGGGCGTTCCGCAAGCTCGGCTACGACGCGGACGTCACCTGGTACTACGACGAGCACGTGGAGGCCGACGCCGTTCACGAACAGATCGCCGCGCGTGACCTCGCCGGGGCGCTCGCCCAGGACGAGCCCGAGCTGCTCGAGGACATCCTGTTCGGCGCGGCCGCGTGCCTGTACGTGGACGGGCTCATGGGTGATCACATGCTCGAGTGCTGGTCAGACGGGCGGACCTCCCTGCGCGGGAACATGCCGGGACTGCAGACCGTGGGTTCCGAGGCCCCGGTCGCCGAGCGGGTGGCCCTGTGAGCGAGCAGGATCCACGCACCACGGACGACGGGAGCCCCGTCCTCTCGGTGGCGCACGACGCCGAGGATCCCGTGGTGATCACCCCGTGCCCGGACGGACCGCTCTTGGTGCGCGGTGACGTGCTGATCGCCCCGGAACCGGGGGCCGAGCCGCAGAAGCCGCCGCGGCGCGTCGTCGCCCTGTGCCGGTGCAACATGTCCTCGATCGCGCCGTTCTGCGACGGTTCGCACAAGCTCGCGAACTTCCGCACCCGCCCGCCGCGGTACAACATCGGCAACCCCCGCGAGGATCCCGGCGAGGAGGACTGAGCCGGACACCAGAGACCTGAATACGCGATCGGCCCGTGGCACATGCCACGGGCCGATCGCGTGGTGGTTCAGGTCAGTTCTCGGTGGCGGGCTCGTCGCCCTTGTTGTCCGTCATGGCACCGACGCCCTCGTCGGCGGGTTCGGCGTCCTCCTGGGTCTCCCGACCCAGGGCCGCACTCTCTTCCTGGGGGCTCATCTTGATGGATTCCTCGCCCGCGTTGGCGGGATTCTTCTCTGCCACGTGCTGTCCTTTCCTCGGACGTCTCGGTCGGCGGAATCGCTGACCCTCCCATCCTCGTCAGCGTACTGACGGCTGACAAGGGGAGACGTCCCCCGGCCGATGTCAAGCGGATGTCATCGCACTACACGTTGTGACGCACGGCGCAACATTCCTTAGGTGAGCGCCCGCCCGGTTCCTAGGCTGAGCCATCTCACCCCTTCGACTGCACAGGAGTCGCACCGTGCGCACATTGATCTTGCTGGCCCTGGTGGGTTTCGGGGCGCAACTCGTGGACGGTTCGCTCGGTATGGCCTACGGCGTGACCTCCTCCACCCTGCTGTTGGCCGTGGGCCTGACCCCCGCCTCGGTCTCCGCGACCGTGCACCTCGCGGAGGTGGGCACCACCCTGGCCTCCGGGCTCTCGCACTGGCGCTTCGGCAACATCGACTGGCGCGTGGTGGGGTTCATGGCGGTCCCCGGTGGGATCGCCGCGTTCGCGGGCGCCCATCTGCTGACCCTCTCCGGGGAGGCCGCCGCACCGGTGATGTCCGTGATCCTGCTGCTGCTGGGCATCTACGTGGTGTGGCGTTTCCTGCGGCTCGGCGGGCGGCGCCCGAACTTCACGGGCAAGGTGCGCGGATTCTTCCTGATCCCCCTGGCCACGGTCGCGGGCTTCATGGACGCGATCGGCGGCGGTGGGTGGGGCCCCGTGGGCACCCCCACCCTGCTGGCCTCCGGCAAGATCGCCCCGCGCAAGGTCATCGGATCCATCGACACGTCCGAGTTCGTGGTCAGTCTGGGTGCCTCCATCGGGTTCCTGATGGCACTCGGCAGCCAGGGCGTCGACTTCGGCATGGTCCTGGCTCTGCTGATCGGCGGTGTGGTGGCCGCGCCGATCGCCGCGTGGCTCGTGCGTTGGCTCGCCCCGCGCATCCTCGCCGTCGGCGCCGGCGGACTCATCATCTTCACGAACACGCGTACCCTGTTGCGCCTGGACGCCGTGCAGGCGCGCCTCCCCGGCGACGCCGCGTACTACGCGATCCTCGGCGCGCTCGCCCTGCTGTGGATCGTCGCGGTCGCCTGGGTCGTGCGCCGCGAACTCGCCGACCGCCGCTCCGCGACCCTGCGCACCGAGGTGCGCGTCCCCGAGAGCGTCTGAGGGCGACGTCGCGCCGAGGGGACGTGACATCCCCCTCGGCGCCGTGGGGCTCGTGGCCCCCGCCCGTGCATCACGGCACGGCCCCGTCAGGGCCTCAGTGGGCCGCAGAACGCCGGGGACGTGCCGTGCGCTCTCATCGGGCGCGGTGCGACGCGCTCGTCAATCCTCCACCACGGTCACGGTGACCTCGATGTTGCCGCGCGTGGCGTTGGAATAGGGGCAGACCTGGTGCGCGGCGTCCGCGAGTTCCTGGGCCGCGTCGTGCTCGAGTTCGGGGATGATCACTTCCAACTGCACGGCCAGGGTGAACCCGCCTGCCCCGTTGTCGCCGATCTGCACGCGGGCCCCCACGGCGGAATCACCAAGCGAGACCTTCTGCTGGCGGGCGACCATCTGCAGGGCGGAGTGGAAGCAGGCCGCGTACCCGGCGGCGAAAAGCTGCTCGGGATTGGCGCCGTCCCCGGATCCCCCCATCTCCTTCGGCACGGCCAGGTCGAACTGCAGCGACCCGTCCTTGGTGGCGACGCTGCCGTTGCGGCCCGCGCCCTGGGCAAGCGCTTCCGCGGTGTACATAGCGTTCATGGTGATTCCTCGTCCTTTCCGTGGCCGGTGAGCCCCGGCACTGAACGCCGGGTGGTGCGACCGCAATCGATGGTAGGTCGCGGTATTTGGATTGTCCACAATCTAGACGTGCACTTTTCATGCGGGACGGGCCGGTGAGGGCCACCCGGAATCCCCCTCCCCTGCACCCCACCGCGTGATCCGCACACCGTTCTCCCTCGCTCCAAAATTACCCCCGGGGGCATGTGCTGCAGCGAGCACGGCTCGCTTCGGCACGCACCCCAGGACCGTCATCATCCTGCGGGGGTGATCGCGCTCATCGTCGTCATCGCAGGGCTGCTGGTGGGGCTCGTCATGGGCGCGCTGGGCAGCGGCGGGGCCATCATGACCGTGCCGATGCTCACCTTCGCCCCGGGACTCCCCCGACCCACGCAACGGTGGGTTCCCTGGTGGTCGTGATCTCGGGTGCGATTTCGGGCCTGGTCCCGCCCGTCCTCGAACCACGACGACCCCGAGAACCGTCCCGCGTGGGCCACCAGATCAACACGCGCCTGCTGTCGTTGGGCTTCGCCGGTCTGCTGGTGCTCACGGGGTGTTACACCGCCCTGCAAAGCGTGCCCCGGCTCCTGGGCTGACCCTGTGACACCTCGCACCCGAGCCGGGCACCGTCCCGTCCGACAACCACTCCAGAAGGAGAACACCATGTCCTCACCCGCCACCGTTTCCGCCTCCGAACTCCAGGACCCCCATGAGGGTGCACCGGTGTTCCTGGACGTCAGGACCCCCATGGAGTTCGGCATCAGTCACATTCCGGGCTCCGTCAACGCTCCCCTGGCTCTCATCGAGAAGCACACACGGCAGATCGGGCAGCTACTACCCCGCGACACCGTGGTGATCTGCCGCTCCGGAGCTCGCTCAACGCGCGCCGCGGAGCTGTTGGCCTCGGCGGGTATGACGAGCGCAACCGTCCTGACCGGCGGGATCGACGCATGGCGCGACGCCGGACGCACGGTACGCACCGGCCGCGAACGCTGGGATCTGGAACGCCAGGTCCGACTGACCGCCGGGTCCCTGGTACTCGCAGGGATACTGACGAGCACCGTGGCGCCACGTGCCACATGGTTCTCCGGCGCCGCTGCTGTACCACTGCTTCGGGATGGTGATCGGAAACCTCGCGGCCACGTCCCACGGCAGCGCGATCATCCTGTCGGGGCCGGGGTTCGACCCGCGGGCCGCGCTGCGCGCCGTCTCCCAGGAGAAGGCCACAAGTGTGTACGGGGTGCCCACCATGTTCATCGCCGAGCTCGAGCTGCCGGACTTCGGGGACTACGACCTGTCCTCGTTGCGCAGCGACGTGATGGCTGGTTCCCCGTGCCCCATGGAGGTCATGCGCAAGGTGATCGACAAGATGCACATGAGCGAGGTCGCGATCTGCTACGGCATGACGGAGACCTCGCCGGTGAGCTTCCAGACGCGCGCGGACGATTCGTTGGACCGCTGCGTGGAGACCGTGGGCCGGGTGCACCCGCCCGTGGAGGTCAAGATCGTGGATCCCTCCGTGGGTGAGACCGTGCCGCGCGGCACGGTCGGGGAGTTCCACACCCGCGGCTACTCGGTCAGGAGGGCTGCTGGGGTCAGGAGGAGAAGACCCGCGAGACCATCGATTCCGACGGCTGGTTGCACACCGGGGACATCGACGTGATGGACCAGGACGGCTACGCGCAGATCACCGGGCGCATCGAGGACATGGTGATCCGCAGCGGCGAGAACATCTACCCGCGCGAGGTGGAGGAGTTCCTCTGCACCCACCCGGACATCGTGGACGCCCAGGTGATCGGCGTGCCCAGCGAGAAGTACGGCGAGGAGCTCATGGCCTGGCTGCGGCTGCGCGACGGCGCTCCCGCCCTCACCGCCGAAGCCATCCTGGAGTTCGCGGACGGGAAGATCTCCCGCCACAAGATCCCCCGCTACGTGCACGTGGTGGACGAGTTCCCCATGACCGTGACCGGCCAGGTCCGCAAGGTGGAGATGCGCGAGGAAGCGCTGAAGCTCCTGGACCTGGAGCGGTGAGAGCACCAGTCGTTCGTTTATAAGTGGAAATGCGTTAGGTCTAACTGCACGAACAGTGACCACTGCCCTCCAGGAGCACGCCATGACGACCACCGTCGAACGGATCAACATCTCGGCACAGACCGTGCGGGAGGCGCAAGCCCCGGCACAGCACGGCACGAGCCTGGTTCTTCGTGATGCCGCAGGCCACGATGTAGCCCTCCCGGCGGAGGTTCAGAGAACACTTCTCCGCGCGCTGTCCGCCATCGCGGAACACGGCTCGGTGAACATCGCCCAGACGCCCGAGGAGCTGACGAGCACCGTGGCCGCCGATCTCCTGGGCGTCTCGCGCCCCACGCTCCTGCGGTGGGCTCGCGAGGGCATGATCGACTCCTTCAAGGTCGGATCCCATGCCCGGTTCCGCCGCACTGACGTGCTCCGCTTGCGCGAGGAGCGCGAAGCACAGCGGCGCACGGCCTTCCAGAAGCTGCGGGAGCTGGATGCCGGCAACGACTTCGAGTTCTTCGCAGACTGACGACGCCCGCCCATAAGCGGTGGGCACCTTCCCGAAATGCCCGTGGCCTGCGAGGGCGCAGAGGCGCTGCGCCGCTTCTGGGGATCGACTGCGGCTGACCCGGCCCCGGAGTGCGACGCACGGGGCCCTCAGCGGGCCGGCGGCGTCCAGACCTGGATCTCAGCGGTGTCGTCGTACCAGTGCCCGCCCGGGATGGCCTGCAGCTCGAAGAGCGTTCCCCACGGCGCGCGCACGTAGACGCTCGCGTTGCCCTCCGTGTCCTCGTGCGGGGAGTTCGGGTGGGGCTCCGAGAGGGCTTCGCCGCCCGCCGCGACAGCCCGGCGCAGGGCGTCGTCGACGTCGTCCACGAACACCGAGAGGTGGTTCAGCCCCAGGTCGCTGAGCTTCGCGGGGGCCTGCTGCTGGGCCCCCTCGACCTGGAACATCTCGATGCTCGGGCCCGTCCCGATCTGCACCATGCGCTGCCGGGTGATCGCGGCCCCGGACGGCAGCCCCAGCTGCTGCTCGGTCTCCTCGCCCTCGCGCGGCGGATCGCCGGGTCCCAGGCCGTCGTAGGCGAGCTTCGCGTCGAAGGCCGCGCGCAGGAAATCCGTGGCGGAGTCGATGTCGGGGACGGTCAGCCCCACGTGGTTGCACCCGCGGGGCAGGGTCCCGAACCGGTCCTCCCGGGGTCCCACGGGCAGCACGGCGGACGTCTCGGTGGTCGCGTCACCGATGATCGGGTGGGCCTCGCCCACCACCACGAGCGTGGCCCGCTGGTCCAGGAAGTTCGGCTCGTCCGCTGCCACCACGTTCCTGAACGTCTCGGAGCCCATGACCGCGTCGAGCCCCTCGGGGCTGTCGAACCACAGCTGCGCGGTGCCGTCGAAGTCCGCGGGCGTGCCCGAGGAGATGCCCGTGTCCCCCGGGTGGGTCTGCAGGTAGCGCAGGATGTGCTGGCGCCCCTCCGGAATGGAGCGCATCAGCGCGCCGTTCACCGTCACGTGGTGGTGCACGAACTCCTCGTGGGTGATGCCCGGGGCCTTCTTCAGGAACATGGTCATGGTGATCATTCGGGGGTGCCTTCCTCGTGGGACTCGGTGTGCTTCCGCTGTCGTTCCCCAGTCTGCTGAGCACCCGGCCACCGGATCCACGCCGCAGCACCGTTCCGGCCAAGTGGCGTGGTCAAACGATTTACCAAAGGATGGAGCCATACACCGTTCCAGGATCACCATGTCGGAGGTGGCCCGCGCCGCCGGGGTTTCCGTCTCGAGCATCTCCAACGCCTACAACCGCCCGGAGAAGCTCTCACCCGCGGTGCGCAACCGCATCCTCGACGTCGCAACCTCCCTCGGTTACGTGGGACCGGACCCCGTGGCCCGCAGCCTGCGCCGCCGCCGGACAGGAGGCGTGGGGGTGGTGTTCACGGACGACCTCGAGTTCGCCTTCTCCGACCCCGCCTCCTCGGGCTTCCTCGCCGGGGTGGGCCGGGAGCTCATGGCCCGCAGCAACCACCTGGTCCTGCTGCCCACGGGCACCCCGGACCGGGACCGGCTGGCGGAACTGGACCGTGCCGCCGTGGACGGGGTGATCCTGCACTCCCTGCCCTCGCGCAACGCCACCCTGGACCTGCTCGAGCGCCGCGGTGCACCCGCTGTGGTGGTGGACCAGCCGGGCCCCGTCCCCGGCCTGGGATGGGTGGGCCTTGACGAGGTCGCCGGAATGCGCGCCGTGGGCGAGCACCTGCGCGACCTTGGCCACCGCCACGTGGGCGTCATCACCTCGCGCCTGTCCACCCGGCCCTACGACGGCCGGGCCGGCGGGGCACGGCGCCGCCGCAGCGTCTACGACATCCCCCGCTGGCGGATCCGCGGACTGGAGGAGGGCCTCGGCCGCACCGTCACGGTGGAGGAGCGGTGGCGGGTCAGTGAGGACGACGGCGCCCGGGCGGCCGCCGCGCTCTGGTCACATCACCCGCGGGTCACCGCGAGCGCTTGCATCGCGGACACCTACGCGCTCGGGGTGCTGCGCTGGGCGCGGGAGCGCAGCATCGAGGTCCCGCACCACCTGACCGTGACGGGCTACGACGACGTCGCCCGGGCCGCGGAAGTGGGTCTGACCACCGTGGCCCAGCCGTTCAGCGAGAAGGGACGCGCGGCCGCCGGCCTCCTGCTGGAGATGGTCGACGGCGTAGACCCCCGCCACGTGGTCCTGCCCACCCGCCTGCACGAACGCGCCAGCAGCGGCCCGCCCCTCGTCCGCTGACCCGTCCGGCTGCCGACACGGGGTATGACCGACCCCGAATCTACAGTTGACTACAAGTAGTCCTCTTGCTCCCAGCAGGAGAGGAAAACCATCATGACCACTGCGACATCAGTCAAACTGTCCGACGAGACGGCGGCGAAGCTCGAGCGGCTGGCGGCCGAACCGGGCGCTCCAAGCGCTACTACCTTCGTGAGGCAGTAGAGACCCACATCAACCGGCTGGTACAGGAATACGAGATCCTCGAGATCGCCCAGAACGTCCGAGCTGGGCGGGAACGCACCTACACCCTTGCCGAGGTAGAGAAGATCCTTGACCTGGGTGATTGAGTTCTCTGAAACGTCCCTGCGAGCGTTGAAAAAACTCGACCGACAGGTCGCCAGGCAAATCACGGCATATCTCCGTGACGTGGTTTCCCTGGACGACCCGCGAGCAGGCGGCAAGGGAGTCACCGGAAACCTCGCGGGGCTCTGGCGATACCGTGTGGGCAACTACCGCGTCATCTGCGAGATCCACGATGAGATCGTGACCATTTACGTCATTGACGTCCAGCGCCGATCAAGTGTCTGCCGCGGGTGAGATCCTCCCCGCCGCACTCTCCCGGCAGCCCTACCCCGCAAGCCACTCCTCGAACCGCGTGCTCGTGACGAACGCGTCCTGCGGGATGAGCCCGCCGTTCGCGATCCCACGGCCGAGGTACGGCGCCTCCTTGACCGTGCGGGGTCGCTGACCGCCCAGGTCCCCGCCGGCCGCGAGGATGCGGCGTGCAAAGTTCGCGATGGTGTCCGCCTCCGGGCCGCGGATCGCGCGGATCTCGTGCCGCGCCTGCCCGGGTGCGGTTACGACGTCGGCGACGAAGTCCGCGACCTCCTCGCGCAGGGCCGGCGCCATGAGCATGGTGGGCGCCAAAGCCACGGACCCCTTGGAGACCATGCCCACGGTGGCGGGGACGACGTCGAACTACTGGGTGGAGCGCACCGTGGTGGAGGGCACCGGGGCCTGCTGGTAGATGCTCTCCTGCACGGCCTTGCCCTTGTAGTAGTCGAACCCGCCGTTCACGCGGGGATCCGCGGCACCGGCGATGGACAGGCACACGATCCGGGACACGCCCTGCTCGTGCGCGGCGGACGCGACGTTGCCGGCGGCCGCGGTGAAGAACGGGACGGACTTCCGCGCCCCGAACGTGTTGATGTGCAGCGCGTCCACCACGGCGTCAGCACCCTCGAACGCCCGGGCCAGCCCCTTGCCCGCCACCGCGTCCACGCCGGTGCTGCGGCTCGCGCGTACCACTGTGTGACCCCTCTGCTCGATGACGTCCGCCACGTTCGTCCCGAAGTTTCCACTTGCTCCCAGCACTGCGATCTTCGTGGACCCCAGCGTAGCCACTGTCTCTTACGCCCTCACAGCCCCGGCACAGCACCGCCCCACACCCGACAAAGCCTCGGTTCGTAGCGTCGTGGGCAGCACGAAACCAGGACCACCACCTGTCGATGAGGAGACCCTCCATGACCCCGATTTTCCCCCGCCGCAGCATCCGCGCCTACCCGGCCGCGTCCGAGGCGCCGCGGGTGCGCAACGGCACAGGGGACGCCGCCCCGGGAGCGCAGGGCACGACGTCGCCCGCGGACTCCGCGCGCTCCGACCAGCAAGGTACCGGGCAGCAGGCCGGCACCACCCACGAGCAGCCCACCTTCGAGGGGCGCCCTCTGGACCGCCCGGAGGAGGACGTCGAGGACCAGGGCCTCGCTTTCGACCTCGGAACGCTGATCGACCGCCGCCGCGCGCTCGGCATCTTCGGGGCCGGCGCGAGCGTCTTCGCACTGGCGGCGTGCACGGGCACCACGACGTCGGGCTCGTCCGGCTCCGCCTCCGCGACGGCATCGGCGTCCGAGACCGCGAGCGCCACGCCATCGCCCTCCAAGACCTACGACGAGGAGATGCCGCAGGAGACCGCTGGGCCCTACCCCGGTGACGGCTCCAACGGTGCAGACGCGCTGGACGTCTCCGGGGTGGAGCGCAGCAACATCACCGCGAGCATCGACGGCGGCGCCGCGGTGGACGGCGTAGCCATGACCCTGACGATGAACATCGTGGACATGGTCAAGGACAACGGCCCCATGACGGGCGCGGCCGTGTACGTGTGGCACTGCGACCCGGACGGCAACTACTCCATGTACTCGGAGGGCGTGGAGGACGAGACGTACCTGCGCGGCGTCCAGGTGGTGGGTGACGACGGCAAGGTCACCTTCACGTCGATCGTCCCGGGCTGCTACGCGGGCCGCTGGCCGCACATCCACTTCGAGGTCTTCCCGGACATCGGCTCGATCACGGACGCCACCAACGCGGTGCTGACCTCGCAGATCGCGCTGCCGGAGGAGATGGCCAACACGGTCTACAAGGACTCCCGCTACCCGGACTCGGCCACGAACATGTCCCAGATCACCCTGGCCACGGACAACGTCTTCTCGGACGGGGTGGACATGCAGATGCCGAAGGTCTCGGGCAGCGTGGCCAAGGGGTACACGGTGACGATCGACGTCCCCGTCGACACGAGCACCGAGCCCACGGCCGCCGCAGCACCGGGCGGCGCGGGCGGTCCCGGCGGCGCCCCGGGCCAGTGATTCCGTCGAACGAGTGATCCCGCAGGTCCCGCCGCGGACGACGCCGCCGCTCCACCCGGCTCCCCGGCACCCGTGCGCCGGGGCGCGGAGCCGGGTGGAGCGGCGTCGTCCGCGGGTCAGGCGTCGCCGCCCGGGCGTGGGAGCCTGCCGGGGCGGGGACTCAGGGCAGCAGCCCGTAGACGATCCCGCTCACGGCCACGATGCCGGCCACGGTGACGAACACGTTGGAGATCTTCCCGCGGTACGGCTCCAGCGCGGGGAGCCTGCGGATCGCGTACATGGGCATGAGGTAGAGGATCACGGCGATCACGGGTCCGGCCAGGGACTCGATGAGCGAGAGGATGCTGGGGTTGGCGATCGCCACGAACCACGTGGTCACGAAGATGAACACGGCCACGGCCGTCCGCAGGGCCTTGTCGCTGATCTTCGTGCCGTCCCGGTCCACCATGGAGCGCACGATGCCGGTGGCACCCTCCGCCGCACCCATGTAGTGGCCGAAGAACGAAGAGGCGATCGCCGCGAGCGCCACGGCCGGGCCGAGGTAGGCGATGAACGGGCTGCCGTGCTCGTTGGCCAGGTAGGAGAGCACGGGCAGGTTCTGGTCCTTGGCGGCCTGCAGCCCGTGGGGGCCCAGGGCAAGCACGCAGGACCACACGAAACCCATGGTGAAGACCACCAGCAGCAGGGTGCTGCGCTTGAGCACCACCGAGGCGCGCTCGCTCGCACGGGAGCCGTACTCGTGCTTCATGGCCACCGAGAACTGGGAGATGGCCGGGGAGTGGTTGAACGCGAAGACGAGCACTGGGATGACCAGCCACACGGACATCAGGAACTCCCCGGGCGCGGGCACCCCCTGGAACACACTGAGGTCCCAGCTGGGGATGAGGAACAGCGTGACGCCCAGGAGGATCAGGATCAGCGGGTAGACGAGCCACTGGGTGACCATCAGCATGATGCGCTGGCCGGTGAACATGACCAGCATGAGCAGCCCCACGAGCAGCCCGGAGAGCAGCCAGCGCGGCGGGGAGGTCAGGTGGAACTGGTTGACCAGGAGGCTGTCCACGGTGTTGGTGATGCCCACGCCGTAGATCAGCACGATGGGGTAGATCGCCAGGAAGTACACCACTGTGAGCACCCGGCCCAGCCCCTCACCGAAGGCGCGGCGGGCCACTCCGGTGAGGTCCTCGCTGGGCACGGGCGAGGCGCACACGAACCGGGACAGCGCCCTGTGGGAAAGGTACGTCATGGGTCCGATCAGCACGGTCACCACCAGCAGCGGCCACAGTCCGCCCAGCCCGGCGTTGATGGGCAGGAACAGCACGCCCGCACCCACCGCGGTGCCGAACAGGGAGATCGCCCAGTTGGTCTCGAAGCGCCGGTCCACCATGTGCGCGGCGGGTTCGCCACCGGGCTGACCACCTCTCACCGGGGGCTCGTGGGATGGGATGGCTGCGGTGCTTCCGGGGGTCTCCGGCACTGTGGTCTCCGTGGGGCGGGGAACGGGCCGTTGTGTGACCCGGGCGATAAATATACGCGAAACCCACCCGTTGTTCAACAATGGGAGGACGACGACGCCGTTTCCCACCTCACCGGGGCATCCCCCCCGGAGGGGTGGTGCGCCGTCCCGTAGCATGGGCTCATGTCTCCCGACCTCCGCTTGGACACGCAACTGTGCTTCGCGCTGTACTCCGCCTCCCGCAAGGTGACGAGTGCGTATCGGGAACCCCTGAAGCAGCTGGGCCTGACCTACCCCCAGTACCTGGTGCTGCTGGCCCTGTGGGAGACGGACCACCGCACGGTCAACCAGCTGGGCGAGGCCCTCATGCTGGACAGCGGCACCCTCTCGCCCCTGCTGCGGCGCATGGAGAACGGCGGATTCGTCTCCCGTGCCCGCTCGGCCACGGACGAGCGCTCCGTAGTGATCTCCCTGACCCCCAAGAGCCGGGGGCTGGAGAAGGAGGCCGCGCACATCCACACGGGTCTCCTGGACTCCCTGGACATGAGCACCGAGGAGCGCATGACCCTGCAGCGCCTGGCGCAGCAGCTCTGCCGAGTGCTCTGAGCCTCTCTCCACCCCGGACCACGCCCCGCCGTCGAGTGCGCCGTGGCACTGCCCCCAAGCATCTTGGGCACGGCGAAGCGGGGCGGCCCGTCAGGACCGCCCCGCTCCAGGCGGCGTCGTCAGCTACCAGCTGCCGGCGACTGTGCCCGCGGCTGACTGTGCCCGCGGGCCGCTGCTCACCGGCGCCACGGTGAGCAGCCGACCGTGCCATCCAGGACAGACCGATCAGGATCAGCGGCTCAGGGCCGGCGGCTCAGAGCACGCCGTACTCCTCGAGCAGCTCCCCGACCTCGCCCTGTTCGAGGCGCTTGCGCAGCCGGCGGCGGATCGGCTCGGGTCCGGGGACCTTGACCTTCTCGCCGTCGCGCAGCCGGGTCAGGGCGTCGAGCAGGACGCGCACGTCGTACGTGCTGCCCCACGTCTCGGGAACGCCGCGCTCCACACCCATGAGCTGGTAGACCGCCTCCATGGCGGTGCGCACCGAGTACTCGGTGGTGAAGATGCAGTCGCGCCCGGTCTCCGCGAACTGGCCCAGGAACGCGAAGTTCTGCGCACCCTCCGGCACCACCTGCGGGCGGTCGCCGGCCTTGCGGGGCATGAAGAAGCTCGTCACGTACGGCATCATCACGGGCACGGTCTTGGCACCGGTGGCCGCGAGCTCCGGGATCTCCTCCACGGGGACGCCCAGGTGGTAGAGCCACTCCTGCGTGATCTCCTCGCCCGTGCACTCGGACATGGACTTCTTCACGAAGTCGCCGGGGGTGTCCACGAACAGGGAGTAGACCCACACCACGATCTGGTCCTTGGGCTGCTTCTTGAAGTGCGGCTGGCGGTTGACCGTCCAGCTCAGCAGCCACGAGGAGTCCTCCGCGGTGACGATGCCGCCGGTGACCACGCGGCCGCTGAACGGATCCCGCTGCGCGATCTTGCGGATGTACTCGGGGATCCGCTCGTCCAGCGTGGTGACCGTGGCGGACTCCCACTTGGTCTCGTCGATCGAGGAGCAGAAGACCTCGGGCCGTCCGAACGCGGGGTCCTTCGCGGCAATGCGCTTCCACAGGTCCCACGCCGGGGCGGGGCCGCGGTCGAGCTTCGCGGCGGTGGCGTGGTCGCCGTCGTCCGAGTTGTCCACCAGGGAGCCGATGGTGGTGAAGACCAGGTCCCGCTCGCCGAGCTCCTTGGTCTCCTCGGTGCCCTCGCGCACCCAGTGGATCGCGGACGCGCGGACCTCGCCGTTGCGGTGCTCGAAGTCGATGTCCGTGACGTCCGTGTCGTACTGGAACGTCACGCCCTGCTCGGTGAGGTACTTGATCAGCGGCAGCACGAAGGACTCGTACTGGTTGTACTTGGTGAACTTCAGCGCGGAGAAGTCCGGCAGCCCGCCGATGTGGTGGACGAAGCGGTGCAGGTAGAGCTTGAACTCCAGCGCCGAGTGCCACTCCTCGAACGCGAACATGGTGCGCCAGTACATCCAGAACGGGGACGCCAGGAACTCCTTGCTCATCACGTCCTGGATGCGCTTGCCCTCCATCTCCTCACGCGTGGCCAGGAAGACGTGCAGCAGATCCTTCTGGGCGCGCTGCGGGAGGTCGAACTTGCCGTCGTGCCCGGCGTCCTCGCCCCGCTTCACGGTGGCGCGGCGCAGCGAGTAGTTGGGGTCGTCCAGGTTCAGCCACGCGAACTCGTCCAGCACGGACGCGCCCTCGATCTCCAGGGACGGCACCGTGCGCATCATGTCCCACAGGCACTCCATGTGGTTCTCGAGCTCGCGGCCGCCGCGGATCACGAAGCCCTTCTCGGGCACGTCCAGTCCGTCCAGGGCACCGCCGGCCAGGTGGCCCTTCTCCACGACCGTCACGTTCGATCCGGGCACGCCGGCGTCGCGCACCAGGAACACGGCGGCCGAGAGACCGGCGAGTCCCGAGCCCACGATCCAGGCGTGGGTGTCCTGGGCGTGGGCGGCCGGACGCGGCCGCATGAAGGCCTCGTAGTTGCCTGCAGTGAACTTCATGTCGCTCCTCCTTCGTGGCGCGGGACGCCGGTCTGGCGCCCTGTGCGTTCATAATTGAGCCTACTCAATTTTGAGTGCAATACAATAATCGCGTGGAGAAAACTTCAGACACGTCGACGACGCCGCCCGCCCCCGTCCGCGCGGCACGCACCCGCCGCGCTGGTCGCGGCTCGGGCAACCCCGCGGGTCGCCCCTCGGGCGACGCCGCGGAGCGCACCTCGAGCCCTGCCGGGGATCGCCCCTCGGGCCGTGCCGGGGGCCGCCCCCGGGGACGTCGGGAGATCGCGAAGGCCGAGAAGCGCGCGCGCATCCTCGCCGCGGCCCGCGGGCTGATCGGCGAGAAGGGCTACGCGCACATGTCCATGAGCGAGGTGGCCGAGCGCGCGGACGTGGCCGCCGGGACCGTGTTCCAGTACGCCACCAGCAAGGCGGAGCTGCTCATGATGGTCACCGAGAGCATCTGGGCGGACCATGTCCGCGGGGCCCTGCGCGCCACCCCGGAGACGACTCCCGCCTCCCCCACCGCGGTGGTGGACGCGATCATGGACTCGCTCGCCCCCATCTTCGACATGGCCGTGCACTGGCCGGAGACCACCGTGTGGATCGCCCGCGAGATCCTCTTCGGGGACGAGCTGCCCCACCGCCTGGCCGTGCTCGGCCTCGTGGAGGTGCTCGAGGACCACATCGCCGGGATCCTCGGCGGCGGTCGCGGGGCGCCGTCCGATGCAGAGACCACCCGCCTGGACGTGGGCGCCCGCATGATCATGACCACCGGACTCGCCGAACTGAACCGGGCACGGCAGGGCCGCACGGACATGGCCGGAGTGCTGGGCAGGATGCGCGAGGTCGTCACGCTCGTCGCGGCCGGTGCGACCGCCCGGAGCTGACGCGCGCACGAGAACGGCCCGCCGCTACGAACGTGAGGTTCGTGGCGGCGGGCCGTGCGGCGTCGTCGTACCCGGCGCGCCCATTCCCAGCGCCGTCATTCTCGGCGCGGTCGTTCCCGGCGCTGTCGTCTCGGCGCTGTCGTCTCGGCGCTTCGTCACCGGCGCTGCCGTCTCCGGCGCCCCGTCTCCGTCACCCCGTCCGTGGCGAGCCCACGACGAGCGACGGGAAGGCCGCACCGATCAGGTGCGCGGCAGCGTGATCAGGGCCGTGTGGTCGTCCAGCGCCGGGCGGTTGCGCCCGTTGCCCTTGACGAAGAGCACGTAGCCGAGCCACAGCAGCACGAGCCAGACCACGCCCACCACCAGGGCCACGCGGGTGTCCTCGAACCAGCCGAGCAGCACGACCACGAACAGGATCGCGGCGGTCGCGAGCCACGAGGCCACGGGCCACAGCGGCACCTTGAACTCGGACTCGGGGCGGCCCTTCTTCTCGATCTCGCGGCGCATCGCGATGTGCGAGAGCAGGATCATCAGCCAGACCCACACGGTGGCGAACGTGGCGATCGAGGCGATCACCAGGAACACGTCCTCCGGGATGACCACGTTGAGCACCGCGCCAATGCCCAGGGCCACGGCCATGACCACCACGGTCAGCCACGGGACGCCGGCCTTCGACACCTTGGTGAACGCCTTGGGGGCCTGGCCCTGCTCGGCGAGGCCGAAGAGCATGCGCCCGGCGCCGAAGGTGTCCGCGTTGATCGCGGAGATCGCGGCCACGATCACCACGATGTTCAGGATGGTGGGCGCCGCCGGGATGCCCAGCGCGGAGAAGATCTGCACGAACGGGCTGGCGTCCCCGGTGATGGTGTCCCACGGGACCAGGGACATGATGACCACCATGGTGCCCACGTAGAACAGCAGGATGCGGGCGGGCACGGCGTTGACGGCCTTGGGGATGGAGCGGGCCGGGTCCCCGGCCTCACCGGCGGTGATGCCGATGGTCTCGATGCCGCCGAACGCGAAGACGACGACGGCGAGTGCCGCCATCAGACCACCCACGCCGTTGGGCATGAAACCGCCGTGGTCCACGAGGTTCTGCAGCCCCACGGTCTCACCCGGGGCGAAGGAGACGCCGATGACCATCAGCACGATGCCACCGGCGATCATCGCGAGGATGGCACCCACCTTGACGATGGTCAGCCAGAACTCCAGCTCGCCGAAGATCTTCACGTTGCGGGTGTTGATCGCGGCGATGAACAGGATCACCGCGGTCACCCAGATCCAGCGGGGCGTGTCCGGGAACCAGAAGCCCATGTACACGCCGAACGCGGTGACGTCCGCGATGGCGACCACGATCATCTCGAACACGAACGTCCAGCCGGTCACGAAGCCCGCGAAGGGGCCCAGGTAGCGGGCGGCGTACTGGCCGAACGAGCCGGGCACGGGGTGGCGCACGGCCATCTCGCCCAGCGCGCGCATCACCATGTACACGGCCGCGCCGGCGAGGATGTACGCCAGGATCACGGACGGGCCGGCCTTCTGGATGGCGGTCGCGGAACCGTAGAACAGGCCCGTGCCGATCGCGGAGCCCAGCGCGATGAACTGGATGTGGCGCATGTTCAGGCCGCGGGCGAGCGTGGGGTGGCCCGCCCCGCCCTGCTGCGGTGCTGACGGCGGGGATGCGGGACTACTCATGGCGCTCTCCTGTGGTGTTCCCGGCGGTGCCGGTGGCTGGACTGGGTGCTTCGTCGTCGATCGAGGCGCGGGACGACGTCGCGGCGGCGCCCCCGGCGTGCGGGGACGTGCCCGCGGCGGCCGGGAGCGGCGTCGTCGGGCACAGCGCGTCGTGGGCCAGGGTGGTGATCAGGCGGGCGGCGGCGCGGGCGGTGCGACCGTCCACGTCCATGCGGGGCAGCAGCTCCACCACGTCCACCAGGACCAGTTTGCCGCTGCGGGCCACGCGGTGGCACACCGCCTGAATCGTTTCCATCGGGACGCCGTACCCTGCCGGGGCGCTCACGCCCGGGGCCACGGAGGCGGGGAGGACGTCCAGGTCGATGCTCAGGTGCACGGCGTCCACCCGCTCCAGCATGCGATCCACGGTTTCCAGCACGCGGTCCAGGTGGCGCGGGGAGCACTGCTCGTCCGTGAGGTACTCGACGCCCAGCTCGTCCGCCGTCTCGAAGAGGACACCGGTGTTGTTGGGCTCGCTGATGCCCAGCACCGTGTAGTCGAACCTGCGGCCAGCCTCCTGGTCCGCGCGAGCCATCTGCAGGAACGGGGTGCCGGAGGAGGGCTCGTCCGCCTGGCGCAGGTCGAAGTGCGCGTCCAGGTTCAGCACGCCCACGCTCTTGTCCTGCAGGCGCTCACTGCGGGTGCGGCCCACGTAGCTGCCCCACGCGGTGTCGTGGCCGCCACCCAGGACGATCACGGGGTTGCCGGTGTCCAGGAGGCGTGCGACCTGATGGCCCAGGGTGTCCTGGCCGTCCTCCAGGTTGCGGTCCAGGACCACCACGGTGCCGGCGTCGTGGATGCCGAAGTTGGTATGCATCGCCAGAGGGGCGAGTGCACCGCGCAGGGCGTCCGGACCCTCGGAGGCGCCCACGCGGCCCTTGTTACGGCGCACGCCCTCGTCGCAGGAGAAGCCGATGAGTTCGACGGCGGGGCCCTCGGTGGCGCTGCCCTGGTCGCCTGATTCTGGGCGCACCTTCTGGTGCCAGCGCAGGTGCTCGGGGGTGCCCCCGTCCGTTCGTCCGCTCCAGACGGAGTCGTCCGGTGGAATGATCCGGGTGGGATTCATGGAACGCCCTTTCCTGCGGTGCCTGCCCCCAGCGTGGCACGGTGCCGGGCGCCCGCGAGTGTGATCTGAATTACGCTGCCCCCAGCCAATCCCACCACGGGGCGCGGCGACGAGGGCACACACCAGATATCGTCTGGTATTCCAGACACGCAGATCGTACGACACACCGGACCGGGGGCACGCGCGGTGGCCGCGCGGCGTCGTCGCCCACCGCTGCTCAACGGAGGAGATGCCATGCCGGGACCCAAGGTGCCTGCCGCCCAGAGCACGCTGCGGATCCTGCGGTTCCTGGCGTCGCGGAAGGGGCCGGTGGCGGCGTCGTCGATCGCGACGGCGCTGGAGCTGCCGCGCTCCAGCGTGTACCACCTGCTGACGGTGATGACCGAGCAGGGGTTCGTGGTTCACCTGCCCGAGGAGCGGCTGTACGGGCTGGGGATTGCGGCGTTCGAGCTGTCGTCGGCGTACACGAGGCAGGACCCGATGGCGCGGCTGGGTGAGCCGCTGCTGCGCGCACTCGTGGACGCGGTGGGCGAGAACGCGCACCTGGCGGTGATGCACGGGCGGGACGTGGTCTACGTGGTGGAGGAGCGGGCGCCGTACGAGCCGTCGCTGGTGACGAACGTGGGGGTGCGCATTCCGGCGCACCTCACGGCGAGTGGGCGGTCGATGCTCGCGGGCCTGCCCGCCGCGCAAGTGCGGGCGCTGTACCCGGACAGGGCGTCGTTCGCGTCCCGGTGGGAGAGCACGGCGATTACGACGCCGGGGCAGCTGCGCGAGGAACTCGCGCGGACCCGTGAACGCGGCTGGGCCGTGGAGGAGGGGGATGTGACGCCGAACTTCGCCTCGGTGGCAGTGGCGGCGCACGACCACCGGGGGCTACCCGTGGCGGGGGTAGCGCTGACGTTCCTGGGGCACAAGATCGACGACGAGCGGCGGGCGGAACTGGTGGGGCACGTGCGGCGGACGGCGGAGGCGCTGACGCGGCGGCTGCATGGGGCGGTGCCGGGGGTTGGGGGCTGACCGAAACGCCCCCCTGATGGCTCCCGTCCGTAGCCAAAGGCTATCTTTCGGTACAGCCAGCCCCGGCCCAGAACAACCGCGTCACACCTTCTTACATTCAAGACATCATTATCAGCGCGACAGCCCTGACACCGCACGAAACTACCCGTTTTTCGAGGGGAGGCCACGTGCTGGCGGGGGCGCTGGTTCAGCCCTTGGGTTCCTGGCTGCCGGGCTGGACACCGCCCCAGAACGATCCGGGTGCCTGGGGGAAGTGCTGCTGGTGCATCATCTGGTCGCCGTAGAGCACCGGGTCCTGGTAGTACCGGTCCAGCTCCGGGACCTGGGCGTTGTACGCGGTGTAGAGACCCGGTGCCAGGGCGACAGCCTTCCCCCCGGCGGTTTGGCCCTCCATCGACGATGCCACCCGGGAGTCGATGGAGGACAGCTCTACCAGCACCGGGTAGCCCGGGAACTGGCTGGGCTTCTGCTCGGTGTTCGTCTCGGTGCTCTGGGCGGCTGCCGCCGGTGCGGTGTCCTCCCCCTGGTCGGAGGTGCTGCAGCCGGCGAGGGCCAGCAACAGCACGGGCAGGACGAGCAAGGAACGTGAAGGCATGGGGGAACCGCCAATCTGGGGGGGGTAGAGACGAGGGGCGTTGCTGATCGTAAACGACCCATGCGGTCAGACGCCCCGGCCCACCATGGTGGGCCGGGGCGTTTCTCATGCCTTGGGCGGGGCCACGGACTTGTTCGCCGGGGGCCACACCACGCCGGCCTCGCCCAGCTCGTCCCGGGACAGCAGCGGCCCGTCGAGCACCGCGGCCAGCAGAGCCTCCTGGTCGGCTTCTAGGGACACAAGCCGGGTGAGGGTACACAGCAGCTCTGTGAACTCTGTGGACCACTCCGCCTCCCACGTCTCGGCCACGATGTGATCCAGCGGGGAGGTCTTGTTCCCCCCGGGGGTGGCCGAACGCTTATCGGCCCACGCGTCGATCACGTTGGTGCCGCCGACCGTGTACCCGCGCACCTGCGGGGTGACGTGGCTCCACACCCCGGCGCCCAGGTGCAGGACGTGGGTGGTTTCGTCGTAGTCCACCGTCGAGGGTAGGGCTGATCCCATGCTGTGCTCGTAGCGGGGCAGTTCCAGGTCCGGGTCCGGGGACGCGACAGAGGCTTGCCCCTCCCAGTCACCGGCTAGACCGTAGGTGTGGCACCACAGCACCTTGCGGCCCACCTCCACCGCCCGGTCCCACAGGTTTCGGTCTGCGGTGAGGGGCACCCGGATACCGGGGGTGCGCAGCTCGTCGTCGAAGGTCTCCACGTAGCCGGGGTGTCCGGTGATACCGGCGACGTAGGCGGTGACGTCAGGGCCAGCGACCCTGGCCCCAAGGCAGCCCGTGAGCGTGTCGAGCAGCCCGGCGGCAAGGTTCGCGGTGCCGTCCGGGTTCAGCATCGGTAGCACCCGCCCGCCGCGGTTGTTGAAGTGGTGCATGTCCGGCAGCAACCCAGAAAACGACAGGCCCGGGCCTTGCTTCGGGTGGAAAGAGTGCTGCTCCGTGACGTACACCTGACCGGGGATGCGGGCCTCCCACAGGGGCCGGCGGCAGTCGTGGATCAGCCGGGAGTCCGCGATCACCCACTGCCGGTCGAAGGACCGGTATCCGACCCGCACCAGGGACGCGTGCGGGATGAACGTCTCGGTCTCGAACGGCACCCTGGTGTTCTGGTAGGTGTCCGGCTCTCCGGTGCGGGGACGCGAAGGCGGCAGGGGTGCCTTGGTCTTGCGCAGGTTCGCGTCCCGGGACTCTTTGAACAGCGCGGACTTCTCCGCCGGGTCGGTCTCAGCGACCACGGTGTTCAGCCGGTACTGCAACGTGTCCGGGGACGGGGAGTACACCCAGGTCCGGTTCGTGGACAGCCCAGTGGAGTACCACGGGTACAGGTCACGCACCGAGGGGAACGAGGACCATGCGGCCCCAGACTGCGGGGTGAACGGTGCCTGCCACGCGGAGGGGGCTTCCTGCCACCCGCCCCCTGCCAGGTGAATGTCCGGGAACTGCTCGAACTTCTGGGCCTTCGTGCCGGTCACGTTCCGGTAGTAGATCGGCGCCGAGGTGTCGGTGTCGGTGCGTGGGCCGCGGACGAACACGCCCACGGCCACCGGGGTCTGGATAGCGAACACCCCATGACCTGGGGGCGGGTTCAACCCCTCGGGGGTGACGTTGATGATCCACCCGGCGGAGCACTGCCGACGCAGGTACTCGCGCATCCCCGCGAAACCGGGGCCGGTGAGATACCCGGTAGCCGTCACGAAGCACACCACCCCCTGATCCGCGCCTTCCAGCTCACGGTGCGCGGTGGACTCAAACGCCTTCCATGTCGCCCACCGCCAGAAGTAGGTGTAGAGGTTGTTCAGATGCCGTTCGTTGCGCCCGTTGCCCGGCGCCCTGAACTCGTCCAGCGGCGCCCGGCCCGTGGCCGGGTCCACCCCCGTCTCGATCCACCCGCCCCGGCCCCCGGCCTTGTCCTTGTAGGGCGGGTTGCCGATGACGACCTGAATGTTCTCGTCCCGCTTGACCCGGTTCGCTTCCACCCGCTGCTGGGCGATCAGACCCGCGTTCCACGACAACCCCTCATCGGCGGCGGTGGCCGTCGGGTCCTCCAAGGTGTCGCCCACGAACATGCGCAACCCGGAGGCCGGGACACTGGCCCCGGCTTCCTTCACGGCCTGGGAGATGCGCAGCTCCGCGACCGAGAACGGGCCGGATTGCAGCTCGATCCCGTACAACCTGCCCACCATCGAGGACACCGCCTCCGCGGCAGCCCCCGGCCCGTACTCGGCGGCAGCGTCCGCAGCGACCCGCCGCAGCACCGACAGGGGGTACGTCCCGGTGCCCATCGCCGGGTCGATCACCGAGGTCACCGGATCACGCAACCCCCGCGGGCGCCCCAGGTGCTCACGCACCGCCTCATCCGCCCAGGACACCATCGCATCCACCAGCTCCACCGGCGTGTAGTAGGACCCCGAGGCTTGCTTCAACGCCGGGTCGTAGGCGGCGAGAAAGTGCTCATAGAGGTGCAGGTACAGGTCCGAACGACCGCTGGCCATGTGCCCCCAGTTCACCGCGGACAGGGTGCGGGTGATCGTCTCCACCGCGGTCTGCACCGGGGTGGAACGGATCGGCTGGGCCACCAGCGACAGGGACCGGCCCATCACCCCGTACTGGCCGGTGAGGGTCTCCGCGATTTCCGACAACGGCAACCGGCCCACCTCCACCCCCTCAGAGACGGCCAGCACCAGGGCAAACA
>NZ_BJNW01000014.1 GCF_006539885.1 Kocuria varians
GGGTGGTTCAGGTTTGAGGCGGAGAACGTGTCGCAGGCCTTGAGCTCCCCGGTCTGGTAGCCGGTGAGGAACCACGCCTGGCGCTGCGCGGACGTCCCGTGGGTGAAGGACTCCGGATTCGCGCGGCCCCGGGCGGCCTCCTGGATGCGGTCGTCGCCGATGGCCCCGGCCGCCTCAATCGCGTCCGAGAGCTGGGCGCGCGTGATGGGCTGCAGCTGCACCTGACCGCCGGGCTCGGACGCGTGGTGCGCCCACATGCCCGCGTAGCAGTCGGCCTGCAGCTCGGTGCGCACGGCACCGGACGTCGCGCCGTGCGGGTCCTGCTGGGCCCGTCCCAGGGTGCCCTGCAGGTCCTGCACGTGGTGGCCCACCTCGTGCGCCATGACGTACTCCTGGGCCAGGGCGTCCGCGTCCGCGCCGAACTGGGTGCGCAGCTGGTCGAAGAACCCGGTGTCCAGGTAGACCGTGGAGTCCGGCGGGCAGTAGAACGGGCCGGTGGCCGAGGACGCCGTGCCGCTGGACGTGCTGACCGAGCCGTTGAAGAGCACGACCTCCGGCTGGGTGTACTTCTTGCCCGTGGCCTGCGGGAAGTACGAGCCCCAGAACTGGTCCAGGGACTGCACCGTGGCGACCATGCGGCACGAGGTGTCCGAGTTCGCGTCCTCGCCGGTGCGGCAGCGCTGCGCCAGCCCGGAGTCCACCTGCTGCGTGGCGGCGGTGTCCTGCTCCGAGCCGCCGGTCAGGGCGTCGATACCGTCCTGGCCGAAGAACAGTCCCGCGATCAGCAGCAGCACCACACCGCCCAGTCCGCCGCCCACGGCGATCCCGCGGCCGCCACCGCCTCCGGAGCTCACGCGTCCGGCATTCAGCTGGGAGTTGTCGTTGAAGCTCATGGGGGAAGCATAGGGCCAGCGGACGCTCCGGGCGTGGCGCGGGACACCGTGCGGCGCGTGGCGCGGTGAGGGGGAACGGACCCGGCGGCCCACTGGAGCGGGAGGGCGGCGTCGTCGTCACCAGACAGGAGCGTGACGAGGACGGTTCCCGGGGCAGGAATGCCCGGCATGACCTACTCGAGCCCGCGAGCGGCGAGCGCCTCCCCGGTGCGGTGGGCGTAGTCCACGGTCGCGATGACCGCGGGGGTGACCAGGCGGACCGGGTCGGTGCGCACCGTGCGGGCGGTCGCGGCGTCGCGCAGGCTGGAGAGGACGCCGAAGAGCCAGGGGACCGAGCGGATCATGAGGGAGACGGCCAGGCCGATGCGCTCGGGGTCCACACCGATGAGGCGCAGAGGGGAGCACAGCCGCACGAGCCCGTCGACGAGCTGGGGCAGGGGCGTGGTGGTGAGCAGCAGGCGCGTGAGGGTGACGACCGCGAGCAGGGACAGGACGACGTCCGCCGCGCGGGCCGGGCCGTTGGCGACGACGTGGTAGACCGCGAGGATCGCCACCAGCAGCGCGAGGGGACGCAGCGAGCGGGCCCAGCGCCGCACTCCGAGCCCGCACGCGGCAGACAGCACGAACGTGAGCGCGAGGGTTGCCAGGGAGACTCGCCAGTCGCGGGCGATCATCACGCCCAGGCACGCGCCGAGCACGAGGGCCGCCTTCAGCCAGAGCGGGCTGCGGTGCAGCGGGGAGGTGCCAGGGACGTAGGTGCCGAGCAGGTCGTCGCCGCGGGAGCGGCCGCCACCCCGGCGTCGGCCCGGGGCGCGGGCCGCGCCCGGCTCGAGCGTGCTGCCCGGTGACGACGCCGCCGCGCCGCCCGTCACGCGCCCGCCTCCCCGGGGAATCCGCTCGCACACCACGCGCGGTACAGCGGGAGCATCCGCTCGGGCGGGCCCTGGTCGATGATGCGGGAGTCGTGCACGACCGCCACGTGCTCCGCCGTGGCGGCGAGGTCGAGGTCGTGGGTGCTGACGAGCTGCTGCTGGGGGAGGGAGTCGAGCAGCTCGCGCAGCCGCAGCCGGTTGCGCAGGTCCAGGAGGGTGGTGGGCTCGTCGAGCACGAGCACGCGCGGCTCCACGGCGAGCACGGCGGCGAGCGCGACGAGCTGACGCTCACCGCCGGAGAGGTCGAACACGCTGTGGTGGGCGCGGGCTTCGAGTCCCATGCGCCGCAGCCAGGCCATGGCCCGTTCGGTGCGCTCCACCCGGTCCTTCACGCCGCGGCGCAGGGAGAGCTCGATGTCCTCGAGCGGGGTGGGCATGAGGATCTGCGAGGCGGGGTCCGTGAAGACGAAACCCACCTGGCGGCGCGCGTCCCGGGGGAACGCCACCGGGTCCACGCTGCCGGTGCGGACCACCCCTGAGACCGGGGTGACCAGGGCGTTGAACAGCCGCAGGAACGTGGACTTCCCGGACCCGTTGAGGCCCACCACGGCGGTGCGCCGGGCGGTGAACTCGCACGAGACCCGGTCCAGGACGGTCACGGGACCGTGGGGGCCGTCCATGGTGACGGTCACGTCCGCGCAGTACAGGGACGCGCGGAGCTCGTCAGGTGGTGCGTCCGCCACTCAGAGGACCGCGCCCGCCATGCGGGGGAACGCGCGGTGCACGGCCACGGCGATCAGCGCGGCCACCACGACCTTGACCAGGTCCCCGGGGATGAACGCGAGGTCCGTGACCACGGCGGCACCCGGTGCGAGCCCGGCGTTGACCATCATGCCCACGATGCCCACCACGTGGGAGAGCACGAGACCGGCGAGGCCGGCGCCGATCAGCTTCAGCGTGAGACCGCCGCGCCGCTCAGGTGCCGCGGAGGTGGCCCCGAAAGCCGCACCGTCGCGACGTCGTACGCGCTCGCCCCGCACGCTGCGGTGCGCCAGCGCGCCCACCAGGGCGGCCGCGAACGGGAAGGAGACCAGGTAGCCGGCGGACGGGCCCGCCAGCACCGCGGGGCCGCCCACGAAGCCCGCGAAGACGGGCACGCCCAGCAGGCCCACGACCACGTAGAGCAGCAGCGCGAGGAACGCGCGCCGGCCGCCGAGCACCATGCCGGTCAGGAACACCGCGAGGGTCTGCAGCGTGATGGGCACCCCGATCGCACCCACGGGGATCGCGGGTGCGAGCGCGAGCACGCACGTGAGGGCCGCGAACACGGCGATGTTGGCGAGGTCGAAGGAGGTCACGGCGCGGGTTTCCGGCGCGGGAGAAGTCATGGAAGGCAGTCTAGTTGGCGGCCTCCGCCCGCTTCCGGAGGTGGGACGACGACGCCGCGGCCCGGATTTGCGGGCCCGGGTAGACTGGGCGTGTGCCCCGGATCCACGGGGTTTCTGTCTGCCCCGGGAGGGCCGGACGCCGTGACCGCGTCACGGACGGCACCGGCCCGCGACCTCGTTCCTCCCGGCGGCACCCCCGAGCGACACCGCCCACGAAAGGCCTTGCACCGTTGATCACCGTCACGAACCTCGAACTGCGCGCCGGAGCACGCCTGCTCATGGACGAGGTGAACTTCCGGGTGGACAAGGGCGACAAGGTGGGCCTGGTGGGCCGCAACGGTGCCGGGAAGACCACCATGACCAAGGTGCTCGCGGGGCTCACGCTGCCGGCGGCCGGTGAGGTGACCCGCTCCGGGTCCATCGGCTACCTGCCGCAGGACCCCAAGGTGGACGACATGGACCAGCTGGCCCGGGACCGCATCCTCTCCGCCCGCAACCTGGCGGGGGTGATCTCCAAGCTGCGCCGCACCGAGGAGGAGATGGCCTCGGAGGACGACGCCGTCCGTGCCAAGGCCATGCGCCGCTACGACCGTCTGGAGTCCGAGTTCCTGGCCGGGGGCGGCTACGCGGCGGAGTCCGAGGCTGCCACGATCACCAACAATCTGAACCTTCCCGCGCGCGTGCTGGAGCAGCCGCTGCACACCCTCTCCGGTGGTCAGCGCCGCCGGGTGGAGCTCGCCCGGATCCTCTTCTCGGACGCGGACACCATGCTCCTGGACGAGCCCACCAACCACCTGGACCACGACTCGATCGTGTGGCTGCGCGAGTTCCTGCGGGGCTTCCAGGGCGGTCTGCTGATGATCTCCCACGACGTGGAGCTCATGGAGATGGTCGCGAACAAGGTGCTCTACCTGGACGCCAACCGCTGCGTGGTGGACGTCTACAACATGACCTGGAAGAACTACCTGCAGCAGCGCGAGCAGGACCAGGCCCGGCGCAAGCGGGAGCGCGCGAACGCGGAGAAGAAGGCCGGTGTCCTCATGGACCAGGCCAACAAGATGCGCGCCAAGGCCACCAAGGCCTCCGCCGCCCAGCAGATGATCCGCCGGGCCGAACGCCTCATGGCCGGCATCGAGGGCGAGCGCGTGCAGGACAAGGTCGCCGCGATCCGCTTCCCCAAGCCCGCGGACTGCGGCAAGACCCCGCTGACGGCCCAGGGCCTGTCCAAGTCCTACGGCTCCCTGGAGATCTTCACGGACGTGGACCTTGCGATCGACCGCGGCTCCCGCGTGGTGGTGCTCGGTCTCAACGGCGCCGGCAAGACCACGCTGCTGCGCATGCTCGCGGGCCAGTCCGAGCCGGACACCGGGGAGGTGATCCCGGGCCACGGGCTCAAGCTGGGCTACTTCGCGCAGGAGCACGACACCCTGGACACCGAGCGCACCGTGCTCGAGAACATGAAGAGCGCCGCCCCGGACCTCCCGGACACCCAGGTGCGCACGCTGCTCGGCTCGTTCCTGTTCCAGGGCGACGACGTCGACAAGCCCGCCGGGGTGCTCTCCGGCGGCGAGAAGACGCGACTGGCCCTGGCAACCCTCGTGGCGTCGTCGGCGAACGTGCTGCTGCTCGACGAGCCCACCAACAACCTGGACCCGGCCTCGCGCCGCGAGATCCTCAACGCGCTGCACAACTATGAGGGCGCGGTGGTCCTGGTCTCCCACGACGAGGGCGCCGTCGAGGCACTCGAGCCGGAGCGCGTGGTGATGCTTCCGGACGGCGTCGAGGACCTGTGGAGCCAGGAGTACCAGGACCTCATCAGCCTGGCCTGACACCCGACCACCACGACGCCGCCGCGGGGCCCCGTTTTCGGAGCGCCGCGGCGTCGTCGTGCGTCAGCCGTTGTGGGCCAGACGGTGGGGCCCAGGCGTGGTGCGTCAGTCCTCGAACAGGATGACCTGCCGCACGGCCTGCCCGTCCGCGAGCCGGTCGAAGCTCTCGTTGATCTGGGACAGGGCCACCCGCTCGGAGATCAGCTCCTCGACGGGAAGCTTCCCCTCGCGCCACAGGTCCAGGTAGACCGGGATGTCGCGCGAAGGAACCGCGGAGCCCAGGTAGGAGCCCACGATGGTGCGCGCCTCGGCGGTGACACCGAGCGGGGCGATCGTGGACCGGGCGTCGGGGGAGGGCAGACCCACCGTCACGGTCGTGCCGCCCGGGGCCGTCGCCGCGACCGCGGTCTCGAAGGCCCGGGGATGCCCGGCGGCCTCGACCACCACGGCCGCCCGCACGCCGTTGTCCGCCAGCTCCTCGGGGGAGTGGACGGCCGAGGCCCCCAGCTCCGTGGCGCGTGCGAGCTTCTCGGGATTCGCGTCCACGCCGATCACCGGCCCCTTCTCCAGGGACAGCGCCGTGAGCAGCGCGGCCATGCCCACGCCCCCGAGACCCACGACCATCACGGTGTCGCCCTCGCGCGGCCGCCCGGCGTTGAGGACCGCGCCGCCTCCCGTGAGCACGGCGCAGCCCACCACGGCGGCGATCTCCGCCGGAACGTCCGCGCCCACGGGCACCACGGACTCACGGCTGACCACGGCGTGGGATGCGAAGCCGGAGACCCCCACGTGGTGGTGGACGTCCTGCCCCGCGCGGTGCAGCCGCAGCGCCGAGCCCGGCAGCAGACCGGCGTTGTTGGTCTCCGTCCCGGGTGAGCACGGCAGCTTGCCGTCCGTCGCGCAGTTCTCGCACTGCTCGCAGCGGGGCAGGAACACAGTGGTCACCTGGTCTCCCACGGCCACGTCCGTGACACCCTCGCCCACCTTCTCCACGATTCCCGACGCCTCGTGGCCGAGCACCATGGGCAGGGGGCGCGGCCGGTTGCCGTCCACCACCGAGAGGTCCGAGTGGCACACCCCCGCGGCCCGGATCCGGATCAGCAGCTCACCGGGGCCGGGATCGTCCAGCTCCAGCTCCTGCACGGACAGTGGGCGGGACTCGGCGTACGGGCGGGACAGCCCGCTCTCGTCCAGCACGGCTGCGGTGATCTTCACGGCGACTCCTTCGTCACGGATTCGTTTGTCGAACGGGTGGTTCAGACGGGCCACCGGCCTGCGCCGAGCGGGAGGACGACGCCGCGGGGCCCCGGGGACGCGGCCCCGCGGCGTCGTCGTGGGTCACGCGTCCTGGGCTGCGCCGTGCGTCAGCCGCGGCCGCGCTCCTCCAGGGCGTCGAGCAGTGCGTCCTCCTCGTGCTCGTCGCTCGTGCCGGAGCGGGCCCGCGTGCGCTTGGGGCGGTACAGGGACTTCAGGTGCGCCGGCATGTCGTCGGCCATCTGCAGCTGGCGGATCACGAGGGACTCGTCCACGTCCCCGATGTAGTTGCCCTCGGCGTCGTAGTAGCGGGCCAGCCGCCGCTCGACCTCCGCGGCGTAGGCGCGGTCCCACTCCACGTTCTTCACGTGCTGGCGCGCGGAGTAGCCGTAGGCCACGAACACGAGCACGGCGAACGCGTACCACTGCAGCGAGTAGGACAGGTGCGGCCCGTAGGAGACCTCGGGACGCTCGGCGGCCTGCGGGGTCACGGCCGCGGCGGGGTCCTCGGCGACGAGCTCGCCGTAGCCGCCCGTGGCCAGCTGCGCCCCCCAGCGGGAGGTGAGGTCCGGAAGGTCGATCGACGCGACCTGGCCCTCCGGGGCACCCCGGTCCAGCGGACCCTGCGAGGGGCGCAGCCGCACCGTGACGTCCACCGTCCCGGGGGGGGCGGGGGGAACGGTCGAGGGCATGCCGTTGGCGGAGTCGTCCGTGGGGATCCAGCCGCGGTCCACCGCGACCACGGTGCCCTGGTCGGTGCGCAACGGCACCAGCACGTCGTAGCCCACGCGGCCGTCGTGCGGTCGGTTACGCACCACCACGGTCTCGTCTGCCAGGTACGTGCCGCGCAGCTGCACGGGGTGCCACGTCTTGGCGTCGTCGTAGTGCTGGAACAGGGACAGACCCGTCGCGGCGTCGTAGGGGGCGGCGTCGTAGTTGCCCGTGATCTTGGCGTTCTCGGCCACCAGGTGGTCGTTGCGGGACATCTGCCACTGCGCCAGGTAGACGCACAGCACGGCCGCCACGCAGGTGAGCACGAACCACCCGATCCACGCGGGCGTGCCCAGGAACTTGTACTTGCGCATCACTTGTCGTGCTCCCCGTCGTGGTTCTCGGCGTCGTCGCCGCTTCCCTGGTTGCCGAGTCCCCGACCGGCTGCGCCGTGGCTGCTCGCGCCTCCGGGGCCGACGCCGCTGCCCTCCCGGGTGCCGGGCCCTGCGGCCCCGGGTACCGCGGCGCCGTCGTCGAACGGCTCCACGCTCTTCAGGAAGCCGCGCTGACCCAGGAAGTCCGCGAGGTGCTCACGGTGCGCGTCGCACGCGAGCCACGCCTTGCGGCGCTCGGGGGTGTGCACGCGCGGGTTGTTCCACAGCAGCGTCCAGCGCGCGGGAGCCCGGCAGCCGCGGCGCGAGCACACGGCGCGCGGCGCGACGTCCTCCTCCGAGCGCGAGGGGGTGGGAGAGCCCGCGGGGCGTTGCGGGTCGAGAGAGCCGAGGAGATCGAGTTCCACCGTGTGCGTGTCCTCCCGGGGTCGCGGTGCGGGGCTGGTCGTGCGGTTGTCCGTGCGGGGTCGTGGGCGTGCTCAGTTGCGGCGCGTGGCCGTGTGCGGCGGGCGGGGCAGCTCCCGGGGCGGGCGGTGGACCGTGTACTCGCCGTCCACCACCACGGCCTCCGGGTCCGGCTCGTGCTCCTGCGCTTCCGCCGCGGTCGGCAGCTCGGTGCGCTGCGGCGGGGTGTACGCAGAGCCCGCGCGCTGGGAGCGGTCCGCCCCCTTGTTGGCCAGCAGCACCGCGAACCACGGCAGCAGCGCCGCCCCGAGCAGCAGCAGGATGCGGGCCACCAGGTTGTCGACGAGCACCATGGCGATGATGCACACCACGCGCAGACCCATCTGGATCGAGTAGACCTTCATCCGCTGGCTCATGTCCGAGGTGTGGGAATCCGCCGCCGAGGTGATCGAGTGCACCTCGGTGGAACCGTTCGGCTGAGCGTGGGATCGAGTGATGGTGAACGTCCTTCGGAGACATCGTCCGCGGGGGCTGCCCCGGGCCCCGGACCGGCCGGGAGCGCGGTGCCCATTGTCTCACCGTTGCGCGGCGGCCCCAACTGACCGCTACCTGGGAGAGCGCCGCAGGTGGGGCGGCGGTTAGGATGCTGGGAGTCCAGATCCACGGCCGCGGCCGGATCTGCCGCGACCACCCGCCCACGGAAGGCTTCCCCTATGACCGAGCAGTCCTCGTCCCCCCGCACCGTCCTCGTCACGGGAGGCAACCGCGGCATCGGCCGCGCCATCGCCGAGGCGTTCGTGGCCGCGGGGGACACCGTGGTCGTCACGTCCCGCTCGGGTGACGACGGGCCCGAGGGCGCCCACACCGTGCGCGCGGACGTCACCGACTCCGCCTCGGTGGACGCCGCGTTCAAGCAGATCGAGTCCGAGTTCGGCCCCGTGGAGGTGCTCGTGGCCAACGCCGGCGTCACCAAGGACTCGCTCCTCGTGCGCATGTCGGAGGCGGACTTCCAGGACGTCGTGGACACCAACCTCACCGGCGCGTTCCGCGTGGTGCAGCGCGCGACCAAGGGGTTCATGCGCCTGAAGCGCGGGCGCATCGTGTTCATCTCCTCCGTGGTGGGCTACACCGGCGCCCCCGGCCAGGTGAACTACGCCTCCTCGAAGGCCGGTCTGATCGGCATGGCGCGCGCCATCACCCGCGAGCTCGGCTCCCGCGGGATCACCGCGAACGTGGTCGCACCGGGCTACATCGACACCGCCATGACCGAGGAGCTGCCGGAGGAGGTCAAGGAGAACTACCGCTCCATGATTCCCGCGAACCGCTTCGGGCGCACCGCGGAGGTCGCCTCCGCGGTGAAGTACCTGGCCTCGGAGGACGCCGCCTACATCTCCGGCGCTATCATCCCCGTAGACGGCGGGCTGGGCGTGGGGCACTGACGCCCCTCCCGGACCCGAGAAGTTCCCCTCGAAGGAGACAACGCATGAGCTCAGTGGCAGGCAAGACGGTCGTCATCACCGGATCCTCGCGCGGCGTGGGCGCGGACACCGCCAAGATCCTCGCCGGCGAGGGCGCCAACGTGGTGATCAACTACCGCCAGAAGGCGCCGCGCGCCAACAAGGTGGTCAAGGAGATCACGGAGGCCGGCGGCAAGGCCGTGGCCGTGCAGGCTGACATCACCGATCCCGAGTCCCGCCGCGGTCTCTTCACGGCCGCGAAGGACGCGTTCGGCGGCGTGGACGTGCTGGTCCTCAACGCCTCCGGCGGCATGGAGACGGACCTCGGCGAGGACTATGCGCTCAAGCTCAACCGGGACGCCCAGAACGACACCCTCACCGACGCGCTCGAGCTGCTGCCCGAGGGCGGGCGCGTGGTGTTCGTGACGAGCCACCAGGCGCACTTCATCAACGACGTCGCGACCATGCCCGAGTACGACGCCGTCGCCCGCTCCAAGCGTGCGGGGGAGGACACCCTCACCGCTCGCGTGCCCGAGCTCGAGGCGAAGGGCGTGAGCCTGGTCGTGGTCTCCGCGGACATGATCGAGGGCACCGTCACCGCCACGCTGCTCAACCGTGCGCGCCCCGGTGCGCTGGACGAGCGGCGGGAGGCCGCCGGCAAGCTCTACACGGTCAACGAGTTCGCGCACGAGATCGCGAAGATGGTCACGGCGGACGTGCCCACCGGCCACGTGGAGCTCGTGGGCGGCGCGGAGGACTTCCTGGCGCAGGCCGGCAAGTAGCACTCCGGGGCGTTGCCCCTTCTTTCCGAGACGGCGACGACGCCGCACGCGAACCGGCGTGCGGCGTCGTCGCCGTCTGTGGTGGGCACCTCCCGGGGGGAGGCGCCGGGTGCAGCGGTGCTTCCGGCCCCTGAGACGGATCGGTTCGAACCGCCCGGACAACTGTGGTAAATTTTCTGTCGTTGCCACGGGCCCACGAGGTTCTTCTCCGGAAGAAGTTCACGGTTCGGACACCTGCGCGGGTGGCGGAATAGGCAGACGCGCTAGCTTGAGGTGCTAGTCCTCGTATTAGAGGGTGGGGGTTCAAGTCCCCCCTCGCGCACAGAGAAGAACCCCGTTCGACCACTGGTCGAGCGGGGTTCTTTCATGTCTCCGACAGGGCCCCGGCGCACGCCGGGGCCCTGTCATCTCAATGCAGAGGGGTCACAGCCCGTTCGCGTCCGCGCCGTGCTCGGCCTGCTCGGGCGTGAACCCGTCGAACGTGAGCTGCTCGATCAGGCTCTGGCGCGAGAAGCCGCTGATGTCCAGGTACTCCTTGCCCTTCTTCACCGCCTGCGCCATGTAGTCCGGGGCGGCCGCGTCCACGCCGTGGGCGGCCTGCTCCGGGGTGAAGCCGTCGTACTGGAGCTGCTCGATCAGACCGCTACGCGAGAACGCCATGACCGAGAGGTAGTCGTCGGCCTTCTTCGCGGCCTGCTCGTCGTAGTCGGTGCTGAGCTGGTCCACCGCGGCGGTCGCCTCCTGGGTGGTGAAACCCTCGTACTCGAGCTGATGGATCAGCCCCGAGCGGGAGAAGCCGCTGATCGCGAGGTAGTCCTGCGCCTTGCGCACGGCGCTGTCCTGCGAGACGGACGTGGACCGGTGGCCGCCGTCCTCACCCGCGTCAGCCGCCGACGTCGACCCGCCGGTGGTGGCACCGGTGTCGGGCGTGCTCTCTCGTCCGGGCTCCGAGGACGCCGATTCCTCCGACGTGGGGCCCGCGACGCCCACACCGTCCGAACCGGTCGTATCCGTCGTGGTCGCCTCCGCCACCTGCTGGGTGGTGGCGTCCGTGGCCGGAGCCGCCGACGCCGCGTGCTCGGGCGGGGTGGAGCTCGCGGTCGAGCTCTGCGTGGACTGGGGCGGCGCGGCGGGCGCGTTCGTCCCGCACCCGGTGAGCAGCAGGAGGGCGAGGACGCCCCCGGAGAGGACGAGGGAGTGGGAACGGGGGTGTGCCAAGGTGTGGCCTTCCACGAGGAGTGCCGGTCGGGCACCAGAAGAATTGCAAACGGATGTATTTGCTTTCACACATCCTGGCACGACGATCTCCGGGACGATGTCCACACAAGCACCCACATCGTTCCCGTGCCGGAGGGCCGAGCACGACGCTGCCCTCGAGGCGGCGCCATCTGATGGCCCGCTGCCCGCCGCAAGTCCACGGTCACGCGCCGGGGTCACCGGCACCCGTACGATGACCAGCAGGTGACCCGCGCCACCGAACCGGCGGTGGGGCGTCGTCAGGGCCGGTGCGTGCTGCACGGAGCGGTCGTCCACGAACCGAGACCCCCGAAGGTGAGCCATGCCGAGCAGACCCGCACCCCGATCCGGCGAGCGCGAGGGGACGGTGACCACCCCGGAGCAGGGGACCGGCGCGGAGCGCGAGCCCGGCGCCGCCGAGGCCGTGCCCGCCCGGGAGAGCAGCCGCTGGGTGCGGTGGCTCGTGCCCGTGGTGCTCGTGCTCGCGTGGTTCGCCGTGATGGGCGTGGGCGGCACGACCTTCGGGAAGATCTCGGACGTGGTGTCCAACTCGCAGTCGGACTTCCTTCCGGTCTCGTCCCAGGCCACGCAGGTCCAGGACCGGCTGGGGGAGTTCCAGGACTCGGACGGGCTGCCGGCGATCGTCGTCGTGGAGTCCGGGGAGAAGCTCTCCGAGGCGCAGCTGGGGAAGATCACGTCCCTCGCCGGATCCTTGAAGGATCTCGACGGGGTCCTGGAGGTCTCCCCGCCCATTCCCTCCGAGGACGGTGAGGCGGTCGAGGTCGTCGCGCTCGTGGACTCCCAGGCCGAGACGAAGGACGTGGTCGAGGAGATCCGCGACCGCCTTCACTCCGACATTCCCGACGGTCTCACCGTGGCGGTTTCCGGACCAGCGGGTCTGGTGGCGGACCTCTCCCAGGCGTTCTCCGGCATCGACGGTCTGCTGCTGCTCGTGGCCCTCGTGGCGGTGCTCGTGATCCTCGTGGTCGTCTACCGCTCGCCGCTGCTGCCGTTCCTCGTGCTGCTCACCAGCGTGGCGGCGCTGTGCGGCGCGATCATCACCGTGTACGCGCTGGCGCAGGCCGGGGTGATCGACCTCAGCGGGCAGACCCAGGGGATCCTCTCGATCATCGTGATCGGGGCGGCCACCGACTACGGGCTGCTCTACACCGCACGGTTCCGTGAGGCCCTGCACCACACGCCGTCGCGCTGGACCGCCACCCTCGTGGCGTGGAAGGGCAGCGTGCCCGCCGTCCTGGCCTCCGGCACCACGGTGATCGCGGGCCTGCTGTGCCTGCTGCTCTCCGAGCTGACCTCGAACCGTGGGCTGGGCCCGGCCACCGCGATCGGCGTCGTCTTCGCGGTCCTCGCCGGGCTCACGCTGCTGCCCGCCTTGCTCGCGATCTTCGGACGCGCCGCGCTGTGGCCCAAGATGCCTCGAGTGGACGAGAACCCCGAGTCCCACGACGAGGCCATGAACCCCTACGACCACAAGGGGCTCTGGCCCGCCGTCGCCCGGCTCGTGGACCGCCGCTCCCGCGCCGTGTGGATCGTGTGCACCGTCCTGCTGGCCGGCGCGGCGGTCGGGGCCACCCAGCTGGACGCCGGTGGCGTGCCGCAGTCCGAGTTCGTCACGGGAAAGTCCGAGGCCCGGGACGGTCTGGCGACCATCGAGCGGCACTTCCCGGGCGGCTCCGGGGACCCGGTGTACGTGCTCGTTCCCGAGGACCAGGCCGAGACGTCCGCCTCGACCCTCGCGGCGGACGACGACGTCGACACCGTGGCCTTCACCGCCAAGGACTCCCCGATCGGCACGCTGCCCTACCCGACCCCGCAGGCCGGCCCGTTCGCCGGGGTGAAGCCCACGCAGAGCCACGGGGACGTGCTGCTGCAGGCGACCCTCACGCACGCCTCAGACTCCGAGGAGGCGCAGGACACCGTCAAGCGCCTGCGGGAGGACCTCGCCGCTGACGCACCGGACGCGAGGATCGGCGGCACCACGGCCGTCCAGGTGGACACCATCGCCGCCTCCGAGCACGACCGCGCTCTGATCATCCCGGTCATCCTGGCCGTGATCCTGCTCATCCTCGTGGTCCTGCTGCGCAGCGTGCTGATGCCCGTGCTGCTGATCGCCACCACCGTGCTCTCCTTCCTGGCGGCCCTGGGAGTGGCCACCCTGGTCTTCACCCTCATGGGCATCAACCAGGCGGATCCCACGGTGCCGCTGTTCAGCTTCGTGTTCCTCGTGGCGCTGGGCATCGACTACAACATCTTCCTGATGAGCCGGGTGCGCGAGGAGGTGGTCTCGGTGGGCCACCGCGCCGGCGTGCTCGCGGGTCTGATCACCACGGGCGGGGTCATCACGTCCGCCGGGATCGTCCTGGCGGCCACGTTCGCCGCACTGGGCGTGCTGCCCATCCTGTTCCTGGTGCAGCTGGCGATCATCGTGACCATCGGTGTGCTCCTGGACACCATCGTGGTCCGCTCCCTGCTGGTCCCCGCACTCGTGCTGGACATGGGTCCGCGTTCGTGGTGGCCCTCGCGCGTGGGCACTCCCGGCCGTCACCGGGCCGGTGCGGCGCCCGTGGACTGATCCGGCGTCGTTCCGGCACGACGACGCCGCTCGGCGGCTAGGGCGGCGCGCCTCACCGCCCGGGCCGGCCGCGCAACGAGCGGGGGAACGCCCCGGAACCCTGCCCCGGCGGCGGCGTCACACGGGACGGTGGCGGCCCCCGCCTTTGTGCCCCGTTCCCACCGGCCGGTACACTGCGGCCATGTCCGATCACTGTGCCGTCGTCGCCTTCACCGCCACCCCGGATGAGGAATCCACTCCCGCCGTCCTGGAGCTCGTGGCGGGCGCCGGGGCCACCGTGGAGTCCCACAACTGGGTGCGCGTCACGGGCAGCGCCTCGGACGAGCAGGCCACGGACGTGGAGGGCTACAACGCCCTCACGGTGCACGTGCGCACGGACGATCTGCCCCGGCTGCGGCACGCGCTGCGCCCGGACCCGCAGCAGCAGCTGCTGCCCGGACTGGACCTCAACGCCCTCGAGAGCACCTGGATGGACCCCTCCCGCCGCAAGCTCGTGGTGCTGGACGTGGACTCCACGCTGATCCGCCAGGAGGTCATCGAGCTGCTCGCCGCCCACGCCGGGCGGGAGGCGGAGGTCGCCGAGGTCACCGAGCGCGCGATGCGCGGCGAGATCGACTTCGTGGAGTCCCTGCGCCGACGCGTGGAGGTGCTCGCGGGGCTGCCCGAGAGCGTGATCGCGGACGTGGCCCGCAGCGTGCGGCTCTCGCCGGGCGCCCAGGTGCTGGTCCAGACCCTGCTGCGCGAAGGTCACGCCGTCGCGGCCGTCTCCGGGGGCTTCGAGCAGGTGCTCGAACCGCTCGCCGCCTCGCTCGGACTGACCCGGGCGGCCGCGAACACCCTGGAGATCGAGGACGGTGTCCTCACGGGACGCGTGACCGGACGCGTCGTCGACCGCCGGACCAAGGCCGAGCTCACCGAGCAGTGGGCGCGCGAGCTCGCCGTGGACCCCGAGGACGTCATGGTCGTGGGGGACGGCGCCAACGACATCGACATGGCCCGCCTGGCAGGGCTCTCCGTGGCCTACCGCGCCAAGCCCGCACTGCGGGAGATCGCGGACACCCAGCTGAACATCCCCAACCTGGACGCCCTGCGCTTCTTCATGGGTCTCTGAACTCGGGGTCCCTGAGCCCGTGGACAGCCCGGTGGCGGACGCGGTGACCTGGGGCGTCGGTGCGCCGGACTGCGACCGGACACGGCCCGGGCACTAGAGTTGCCCTCATGAGTTCAGTTCTGGAATTGGTGGACGTCACGGTCGTCCGCGGCGAGAAGACCCTGTTGGACGCCGTGAACTGGACCGTGCAGGACGGCGAGCGCTGGGTCATCCTGGGGCCCAACGGGGCGGGCAAGTCCACCCTGCTCTCGATTGCCGCGGCGCGGTTGCACCCCACGCGCGGGATGGTGGACATCCTGGACGAGATCCTGGGGGCGGTGGACGTCTTCGAGCTGCGCCCGCGCATCGGCGTGAGCTCCGGCCCGCTGGCGGGTCAGATCCCGCACGCGGAGACCGTGGCGAACGTGGTGCTCACGGCGGCCTACGGCGTGACCGGGCGGTGGCGTGAGGAGTACGACTCCGCGGACGTGGAGCGCAGCGAGGAGCTGCTGCGGGTCTGGGGCCTGGAGGGTCTGCACGACCGCCGCTACGGCACCCTCTCGGACGGCGAGCGCAAGCGTGTGCTGATCGCACGTGCCCTGATGACGGACCCGGAGCTGCTGCTGCTGGACGAGCCCGCCGCGGGTCTGGACGTGGGTGGTCGCGAGAAGCTCGTGCAGCGCCTGGACGAGCTCGCCCGGGACGAGGCCGCACCGGCGATCGTCATGGTCACGCACCACCTGGAGGAGGTCCCGGACGGGTTCACGCACGCGCTGCTGCTGCGTGACGGTGCCATCGTGGCCGCCGGGCCGGTGGGGGAGGTCATGACGCAGCAGAACCTCTCGGAGACGTTCGGGATGCCCCTCAAGCTGGTGCGCGTGGCCAACCGCTTCGCCGCGTTCGCGGGCTGAGCGCCCCCATGGTGGCAGTTCCCTCCGCAATGCTTCCTGCCGAGCTCTTCGGGTCCGGCAGCGCCATGGGCTTCCAGTGGTGGCAGGTCCTCCTGATCCTGGTCGCGGGTCTGTGGGCCGGCACGATCAACACGATCGTGGGCTCCGGCACGCTCGTGACCTTCCCGGTGCTGGTCACCCTGGGTGTGCCCCCGGTGACGGCGTCCATGTCCAACGCCATGGGACTGATCGCCGGCAACGTCACCGGCGCGTGGAGCTACCGCAGCGAGCTGAAGGGCCTGAAGCGCACGCTGCTGAAGTTGCTGCCGTGCTCGCTCGTGGGCGGTGTGATCGGCGCCTACCTGCTGCTGCACCTTCCCGAGGAGGTCTTCGGCATTGCGGCTCCGTTCCTCATCGTGGTCGCCCTGCTCTTCGTCGTATTCCAGCCCCGGCTGCAGGCCGCCGTGCGCGCACGCAAGCAGCGTCAGGCACCGGTGACGGCGGGGGAGAAGGCCGACGACGCCGTGGCGAGCGCCCCGCGTACGACGGCGGCGGGTGGGGTGCCCGCGGGCAGCAACCCCGTGGCCGCGGCGACTTCCGGCGGCACTGCCGCTGCGGCGTCGTCGTCCCCCGGGACCGTGGACATGGCGGACGGCGCCCGGCAGCCGGCAGTCCTCTACCTGCTCGTCTTCCTGGCCGGCATCTACGGCGGGTACTTCGTGGCCGCCCAAGGCGTGCTGCTCGTGGGCATCCTCGGGGTGTTCCTGCTGGCGCCCCTGCAGTCGGCCAACGCCGTGAAGAACGCACTCGTGGCCGCCGTGAACATCGTGGCGGCCCTGTCCTACGTCTTCTTCGCCTTCGACCGCATCAACTGGTGGGTCGTGCTGTTCATCGCCCTGAGCTCCACCGTGGGCTCGTGGCTCGGCGCGAAGATCGGCAAGCGGATGTCGCCCGTGGCGCTGCGCACCGTGATCGTGCTCCTGGGACTCGTGGCCCTGGCGAACATGGTCTCCAAGCTGTTCTGAACCCTCTCGCCGGGCGCTGGTGTGCCGCGTGGCACGCCCCTGTGCGCGCGTCCTGCGCCGCCTCGCACAACCCGTCCTGCTCCGTCGACTCAGGAACCCCGTGACCTCTCCCGCACCCCTGTCCGAACGCATCGTCTGCCTGGAGGACCCCGCCGATCCGCGCGTGGCCGACTACACGGGACTCACGGACGTCTCCCTGCGCCGCAAGCTCGAACCGGAGCGCGGGCTCTACCTGGCCGAGTCCTCCAAGGTGCTGCGCCGTGCGCTGGACGCGGGGCACGAACCCCGCTCCTTCTTCATGGCGGAGAAGTGGCTGGACGGCCTCACGGACGTGCTCGAACGCTACGACGTCCCGGTCTACGTGGGCTCCGACGAGGTGCTCGAGGGCATCACCGGCTTTCACCTGCACCGAGGGGCCATGGCCGCCATGCACCGCCCGGAGCCGCTGGACCTCGAATCGGTGCTCGCGGCGTCACGGCGCGTGGCGATCCTGGAGGACATCGTGGACCACACCAACGTGGGCGCCATCTTCCGTTCCGCGGCGGCCCTGGACGTCGACGCCGTCCTGGTCACCCCGCGCTGCGCGGATCCCCTCTACCGGCGGGCCGTGCGGGTATCCATGGGCACGGTCTTCCAGGTGCCCTGGGTGCGCCTGGAGCACTGGACCGCGGACCTGCAGCGGGTCAAGGACGCAGGCTTCCTCACGGCCGCGCTGGCGCTGTCCGAGGACGCCGTGACCGTCGACGAGCTCGCCGCGCAGCACCCGGAGAAGCTCGCGCTGATCCTGGGCACCGAGGGCCAGGGGCTCTCCGCGGCCACGCTGCACCACGCGGACCGCCACGTCGTCATCCCCATGAGCCACGGGGTGGACTCCCTCAACGTGGCCGCCGCGAGTGCCGTAGCGTTCTGGGAGACGCGACCGCGGTAGCGCGCTCCCGGCACACGCCGACGATGGCAGATGACGACGGCGGGCGGCCCCCAGGAGGGACCGCCCGCCGTCGTCGTTCAGGCAGTTACCGGATCAGCGCGTGGTCCACAGCCCGCGCTGGTGGGTCCAGTGGGCGGTCACCCCGTTGGAGAAGCGCTGCTGCACCTCGCCGTTCACGGTGTACTCGTCCGTGGTGGGCCAGCCCCAGCCGCGTTCAAGCCCGGCCTTCTTCCACGCGCCCCCGATGGCGCCGCTCTCCTTGACCGCGTGGGTCCCGGAGGCGCTGCTCCACAGCACCTTGGTCGTGGCGGCACCGTTGCGGTAGACCTGGTAGGAGCCGCCCCGCACGCGGGCCTCGCCCGTGGCCGGGTAGCCGTAGCCGCGCTCACGGCCCGCGGAGATGAACTTCTTGCCGATCACCGTGGCGTTCTCCACGATGTTCGCGCCGGTCGCGCTGCTCCAGTAGATGGTGACCTTCCGGCCGTTCTTCACGAACTCCTGGTAGCGCCCGCCGTTCGCGGCGGCGGCCTCGTTCATCACGGGGTTGCCCCACGTCGCGGCACCGCCGGTGGCACGCCACTTGGCGCCGATGCCTCCGGAGGTGGAGTAGGCGCCCTGCCCGGAGGGAGCCACCGCACGGACGGCGGCCGCGGGGTTGAGGTTCAGGGAACCGAGCGGTCCACTGGCCGTGGAGGTGATGATCTGCTCGATCCTGGCCGGGGACAGCGACGGGTTGCGCTGCTTCATCATGGCAATGGTCCCGGAAACCAGGGGCGTTGCCATGGACGTGCCGTAGAGGTTGCCGTAGGTGGCTGCACCCGGCGTGCTCGTGCCCGCGTTCATGGTGGAGAGCATGGGGTTCTGCGCGGTGCCGCCCGGGGCGAGCACGTCCACCACCGCGCCGGTGTTGGAGTAGCTCGCGGTGTGGCCGGTGGTGTCCGAGGCACCCACCACGATGGTGTTGCCGCAGTTGGCCGGTGCGGTGCCGCCCGCGTTGACCGCGCTGTTGCCCGCGGCCACGACCACGGGAACGTTGCGGCTCACGGCGGTGTTGATCGCGTTCTGCATGGTGGCCCCGCACTCACCGGGGTAGTTCAGGGACATGTTGATCACGGACGCCGGGTTCGCGTTCGCGGGCTGGCCGGCCACGGCCGCACCGGAGGACCATGTCACGGCGTCGGCGATGTCCGAGACCCAGCCGTTGGTGCACTTGCCGAGCACGCGCACGGGCAGGATCTTCGCGCCCGGGGCGGCGCCGGTGATGCCGACGCCGTTGTTCGTCACGCCGGCGGCGAGGCCGGCCACGTGGGTGCCGTGCCACGAGGAGGTGCGGGCCGCCGTGGAGCACTCGCCGGCCGCACTCCAGTCGCCCTGGTCCTGGGGGTTGGCGTCCCGCAGGTTCCCGTCACGGGAGAGCGCGGTGTCGTTGATGAAGTCACGGCCCGGCAGCACCTTGGGGTTGAGGTCCCCGTGGGAGGTGATGCCGGTGTCCAGGACCGCGATGGTCTGCCCGTTGCCGCGGGAGAGGTCCCACGCGCCTGGGAAGTCCACCCCGCTGCTGCTGGGCAGCAGGGTCCACTGGAACTTGGTGTAGGTGTCGTTGGGCATCCAGGACGAGGACGCCAGCCGGTCCGCCTCCGCGTACTCCACAGCGGGATCCGCCTCGATCTCGGCGACGACCTTCTTCTGCTCCGTCTCGTCCAGCTCACGGTCCAGCTCGATGACGTCCGCCTGCGTGGCGGTGGTCTTCACCCGGTCGGTGACCTCCGGCGCCTTGGCCTTCAGCGCGTCCCGGGCCGCCTGCTCGACGACCTTCTCTTTGCTCGCCTCGGCGGCGGCGGTGTCGTGGAACTTCACGATCACCCGGTTTGACTCCTTGGGCGGGTCGTTCGGCACGGTGCTCGCGGGGGCCTCGGGGCCACTCTCGGGCGCGGCCTGGGCGGGCTGCGCGGAGAACGCGAGTGCAGCGGTCACGGCCAGGGGCAGCACGGTGTGGCGCAGCACGCGGGTCAGGGCGGACGGCGACGACGCCGCCGCGGCCACCCGGGCGCCGGCGGTCGCCGCGGCGTCGTCGTGCGTGGCGCGGGCCGAGCCCTCGCCCGTCCGGGACGCGGTGGCGCGGCGGGTGCGCGAAGTGGACCCGCCCGAGGTGGGCCGGTGTGAAGTGTGCAGAGGGCAGCGCTGTGACAGGGGTGTGTTCATCGGTGGGGGGGAGACCTTTCGGTGACCGCGACGCGAGGAAGGGGGGATCGTCGTGGCCTGGGGGGATTGAGCCGGTCCCATCCTAGGGGAAGATCACGGTTTGGTGACGATGCACACGGAGATGTCGTGACGTGTCGATGAACCAGGGACGGGCAGGAACGGGCCGGGTCCCGGGAGGGAGCTGGAACGTGCCCGGAGCCTGCCCGCAGCGGGCTGGACACGAAGAACGCCCGGTCCCACCGTGCGGTGGGACCGGGCGTCCGGGGGAGAGGTGCTCCGACCTACTTGGAGGACTTCCCGAAGTTCGCGAAGCGCTGGTTGAAGCGCTCCACGCGGCCGGCGGAGTCCATGATGCGCTGCTTGCCCGTGTAGAACGGGTGGGACTCGGAGGAGATCTCGACCTCGATGATCGGGTACTCGTTGCCGTCCTCCCACGTCTCCGTCTTGGAGGAGGTGGCGGTGGAACGAGTCAGCACGACCTTGCCGGAGGCGAGGTCGCGGAAGAGGACCGGGTGGTAGTCCGGGTGGATGTCAGCCTTCATGGTGTCAACCTTCTGTAGGTGCCTGGATTTTGCCAGGCACGGCGTTGCTCGGATGCGGTGCGCTCGGAAGCGGGCACCAAGGCACCAGCATACGCCCGCGCGTGCGGCGGGGCGAGTCCCGTGCGCTGCGGGTGTGATCGGGGCCGTACCGCGCGGCGTCGGGGAAGCCTACGATCGGGACGAACCCCACGACGAGACGGAGAACGGCTGATGGGCACGTCGCACGCACACGGTGAGTACAAGGTCCCCGGCGGGAAGCTGGTGGTCGCGGACTTCGACGTCCTGGACGGGCGCCTGGAACGGGTGTCCGTCAACGGGGATTTCTTCCTGGAGCCGGACGAGGCGCTGGAGCAGATCAACGCCGCGCTGACCGGGCTGCCGGAGGAGACCTCCCCCCAGGAGATGGGGGAGCGCATCGAGGCCGCGCTGCCACCGGCCACGGTGATGTTCGGTTTCGACGCCCGCGCGGTCGTGATCGCGGTGCGCCGCGCCCTGGCCCGGGCCACGAGCTGGACGGACCACGAGTGGGAGGTGATCCCCGCGCAGGTGCGTCCCACGCTGGAGAACCTCGCCCTGGACGAGGTGCTGGCCCGGGAGGTGGGCGCGGGACGCCGCAGGCCCACGCTGCGCTTCTGGGACTGGGACGAGCCGGCCGTGGTGATCGGCTCCTTCCAGTCCGTGGTCAACGAGGTGGACCCGGAGGCCGCCGCGCGCCACGGGGTGCAGGTGGTGCGCCGGGTGTCCGGGGGCGGGGCCATGTTCATGGAGGCCGGCAACTGCATCACCTACTCGCTCTACATCCCGCAGACCCTGGTGGACGGCATGAGCTTCAAGGACTCCTACCCGTTCCTGGACGCGTGGGTCATGCAGGGGTTCAAGGACATGGGCGTGGAGGCGTTCTACGTCCCGCTCAACGACATCGCCACGCCCCAGGGCAAGATCGGCGGGGCGGCCCAGAAGCGCTTCTCCAACGGGGGCATGGTCCACCACGTGACCATGAGCTACGACATCGACGCGGAGAAGATGAGCGAGGTGCTGCGCGTGGGCAAGGAGAAGCTTTCCGACAAGGGCATCCGCTCCGCGAAGAAGCGTGTGGACCCGCTGCGCCGCCAGACGGGCATGGCGCGCGAGGACGTGATCGCCGCTCTCTCGCGCACTTTCACCGATCGCTACGCGGCGAGGATTGGTAAGGTCTCAGACAGCGAGCTCGCCGCGGCCAGGGAGTTGATCGAGCACAAGTTCGGCACCGAGGAGTGGATTCACCGGGTGCCGTAATAGTATGTGCAAACGCAATCACCACTGCGTCCGCTCCACCTGGCTTCGGAATGCCGCCCGCATCCCGAAGCCAGGGATCGGGTGAGCGTCGCATGATGATGACCCCCCAGCCCCGGAGAGCCACGTGTCCCAGCCCCAGTACGAGTCAGACGCCCACGAGCCCCGCCCGGTGAGGAAGAAGCACACCGGGCGCAACATCATCCTGGTCCTGCTGTCCCTGGTGGTGGTCCTGGCCGTGGCCGCGGGCCTGTTCATGTGGAACCTGGGCCGCAACTTCGACAACGGGACGGCCAGCCTGGACAACGCGTTCCCGGACGAGTCCTCCCGACCCGCGAAGGGCTCCGCGGAGGACAGCGGAACCACCGTGCTGCTGCTCGGCTCGGACAAGCGCCCCGAGGGCGTGGACAAGGACGTCACCGGCTCCCGGGCGGACTCGATCATGCTGCTGCACATCCCGGAGGACGGCGGGCAGATGTACGTCATGTCCATCATGCGCGACACGTGGGTGGACATCCCCGGCGTGGGCGAGTCCAAGATCAACGCGGCACTGGACCAGGGCGGGATGCCCCTGATGGTCCAGACACTGGAGGAGAACTTCGACACCCGCATCGACGAGGTGGCCATGGTGGACTTCGCCGGGTTTGAGGGCCTCACCGACGCCCTCGGCGGGGTGACTGTCAACGTGCCCGAGACGTTCACCGCCCAGGGCGGGCAGCACTTCGAGGCCGGCCCCCAGGAGATGAACGGCGAGCAGGCGCTTGCGTTCGTGCGGGAGCGCTACGCGTTCTCCGACGGCGACTACCAGCGCGTGCGCAACCAGCGGGCCTACCTGCAGGCCATGATGAACAAGCTGCTGAGCACGGGCACCGTCTCCAACCCCGTGAAGCTCAACGAGGTGGTCAAGCAGATCTCCCCGTACCTGACCGTGAGCGACGGGTTGACCTCCACGTGGATCGCCCAGCGCGCGCCCCAACTGGTGGGTCTCAGTAGCAGCGACATCCACATGTTCACCGTGCCCAACAAGGGCGTGGGAACATCCGCGGACGGCCAGTCGATCATCGTCGCCGACGAGGACGCCATGAAGGCGATCGGCAAGGCCATCTCGAACGGCACCCTGGACAGCTACGTCCAGTCGCTGGACCAGCAGGGCCAGTGACATCCGGCGCCCGGGCAGGGAATCCGCCCGGGCGCCGTCGCCTCTCCGGAGGACTACGGCGCCGCGGCGCCGCGGCGGCGTCGTCCTCCGTGGTCGGTAGTCCCTTTCGGGGACAATGGAACCCAAAGGTCGGTATGATCGTCGGCGTTCCTGCAGACCAGTGCACGAACCACGCGCTGCCTGAACCGGACGGCGTGACGAGCAGATGAGGTGTGTCAATGAGTGAACCGCTGGAAGTCGTCTTCGTGGGGCTGGGCTACATCGGCCTGCCCACCGCCGTAGTGATGGCGAACCACGGGGTGCGGGTCCACGGTGTGGACGTCAACGCCTCGGCGGTCGAGCGGATCCAGCGCGGTGAGGTCACCATCGTGGAGCCCGGTCTGGAGGAGCAGCTGAAGCAGGCCGTGAACAGCGGCCGACTCACCGCCACCACCGAGATGCAGCACGGTGACGCGTTCGTGATCGCCGTGCCCACCCCCTTCAAGGAGAACCACGAGGGGGACCTGACCTACATCATGTCCGCCGCGGAGTCGATCGCCCCGCAGCTGCGAGGTGACGAGACCGTGATCCTCGAGTCCACCTCCCCGCCGCGCACCACGGAGAAACTTGCCGCGAAGATCATGGAGCTGCGCCCCGATCTCTCGCTGGACGGCGAGGACGGCAAGCCCGTGGTGCACTTCGCGTACTGCCCGGAGCGCATCCTGCCGGGCAAGGCGCTGGAGGAACTGATCACCAACGACCGCATCATCGGCGGCCGCACCCCGGAGGCGGGGCGCCGCGCCAAGCGGGTCTACGCGTCCTTCTGCGAGGGCGAGTTGCTCGAGACCGACGACGTCACGGCAGAGATGTCCAAGCTCACGGAGAACAGCTTCCGGGACGTGAACATCGCGTTCGCCAACGAGCTGTCCCTGATCGCGGACAACCTGGGGATCGATGTGTGGGAGCTCATCGAGCTCGCCAACCACCACCCGCGCGTGAACATCCTGCAGCCGGGCCCCGGTGTGGGCGGGCACTGCATCGCCGTGGACCCCTGGTTCATCGTGGCCGCGGACCGGGAGAACTCGAACCTGATCCGCACGGCCCGCGAGGTCAACGACGGCAAGCCCAAGTGGGTCATCCGCCAGGTCGAGGAGGCCTGCTCGCACATCGAGTCCCCGGTGATCGCGGCACTCGGTCTCGCGTTCAAGGCGAACATCGACGACCTGCGCGAGTCCCCGGCCATGAACATCACCAAGGATCTCGCCCAGCACGTGAGCCACGCGACCGTGCTGGCCGTGGAGCCCAACGTCTCCGAGCTGCCGAAGGCCCTGCAGGGTCTGCCCAACGTGGAGTTCGCCGAGTACCAGGACGCCATCGAGCGTGCAGACGTGGTCCTGCTGCTCGTGGACCACGACGAGTTCAAGGCCCTGCCCGCCGCGGCGCTGAAAGGCAAGGCTGTGGTGGACACCAAGGGGCTGTGGCGCTGACCACTCCCGCTCTTCAGGGCGGCGGCCTCGGCACTTTTGTCTAGGACCGCCGCCCCAGCGCCAGATACTTCCACCCGGCATCCTGCCACGCCGCCGGGTCCAGCACGTTGCGCCCGTCGACGATCGTGGGAGTGGCCACCAGCGGGGCGACACGGCGGGGGTCCATGTCCCGGAACTCCCGCCACTCGGTGAGCAGCAGAGTCACCTGTGCACCGGTGACGGCGGCGTCGAGCGAGTCCACGTAGTCCAGGCGCGGGTAGCGCTGTGCGGCGTTGGCGTTGGCCTGGGGGTCGTAGAGGCGCACGTCTGCCCCCATCGAGTGCAGGCGGGCGGCGATGTCCAGGGCGGGGGAGTCGCGGACGTCGTCGGAGTCGGGTTTGAAGGCGGCGCCGAGCACCGCGATCTGCGCTCCGTGCAGCGTCCCGCCGCACTCGTGGACGACGAGCTGCACCGTGTGCTCGCGGCGGCGCAGGTTGATGTCGTCCACCTCCGCGAGAAACCGCAGGGACTGGTCCAGCCCGAGCTCGGAGGCGCGGGCCCGCAGGGCACGGATGTCCTTCGGCAGGCAGCCGCCGCCGAAGCCCACACCCGCGTTGAGGAACTTCCGTCCGATCCGCTCGTCCAGCCCGATCGCGTCCGCGAGCGTGCGGATGTCACCGCCCACGGTCTCCGTGATCTCGGACAGCGCGTTGATGAAGCTGATCTTGGTGGCCAGGAAGCTGTTCGCGGCCACCTTCACGAGTTCCGCGGTCTCGTAGTCGGTCACGATGAACGGGGTGTCCTCCGCCAGCTGCTGCGCATAGACCTCCCGCAGCACCGCCTCGGCGCGCCGGCCCCCGGGAGCCGGCCGCGCGGCGTCGTCGTGCTCCACACCCAGCACCATGCGGTCCGGGTGCAGCGTGTCCTCCACCGCGTGGCCCTCCCGGAGGAACTCCGGGTTCCACGCGAGATCCACGGTCACGCCCGGGGACGACGCCGCCCGCGCCACCTCCCGCAGGCGCGCCGCGGACCCCACGGGAACCGTTGACTTGCCCGCAATCACGCAGTCGTGGTCCGCGGCGCGCGCGATCTGCTCCACCGCGGAGTCCACGTAGGTCATGTCCGCGGCGTGACCGTTGCGCTTCTGCGGCGTGCCCACCCCGATGAAGTGGACGTCACCGAACGCCCCGGCCTCCCCGTACGAGGTGGTGAACCGCACCGCGCCGGTGGCCACGTGCTTGCGCAGCAGCTCCGGCAGACCGGGCTCGTGGAACGGGACCCGCCCCGCGTTCAGCGCATCGATCTTGGAACGGTCCACGTCCAGACCGAGCACCTCGTGCCCGAGCTCGGCCATGGCCACGGCGTGCGTGGCGCCCAGGTACCCGGTGCCGATGACGGTCATGCGCATGGGTGGGGGATCCTTCCGCGGGGGAGACGGGGGGGGCGGGGGCAGGTCAGGCCTGCGACTCGAAATCCGCGATTCGCTCGCCCACACCGAACATCTCGGCGATCGCGGCCAGGGAGCGCTCGGCTGCCCGGCCGTCACCGTAGGGGTTCACGGCGTTGGCCATCTCGCGGTAGGCGGCGTCGTCGTTGAGCAGGCGGTCCACCTCGGTGACGATGCGCTCCTCGTCCGTGCCGATCAGCTTCACGGTGCCCGCGGTCACCGCCTCCGGGCGCTCGGTGTTCTCGCGCATCACGAGCACGGGCTTGCCGAGGGACGGTGCCTCCTCCTGCACCCCGCCGGAGTCCGTGAGCACCACGTGCGCCACGGAGAGCATGCGGGTGAACTCGCCGTAGGCCAGCGGCTCGGTGACCACCACGTTGGGCTTGCCCTCGATGGCGGGCAGCACGGCCTCGCGCACCACGGGGTTGCGGTGGGCGGGCAGCACGATGGTGAGGTCCGGCTCGGCGTCCGCGATCCGCGCCAGGGCGCGCCCGACGCCGCGCATCGCCTCACCCTGGTTCTCCCGGCGGTGGGTGGTCACCAGCAGCACGCGCTTGCCGGAAGAGGCGATCTCCTCGAGCTGGGGATCGGTGAAGGGCAGCTGCTGCTCCACGGTGTGCAGCAGGGCGTCGATCACCGTGTTGCCGGTGACCACCACGTCCTGCTCCGCAATGGCCTCGCGCAGCAGGTTCTCCTTGGAGGTGCTCGTGGGCGCCAGGTGCAGGGACGTGATCTGCGAGGTGATCTTGCGGTTCGCCTCCTCCGGGAACGGGGAGAAGAGGTCGAAGGAGCGCAGCCCGGCCTCCGCGTGGATCACCGGGATGCCCCGGTAGAACGCGGCGATCGCGCCGGCGGTGGACGTGGTGGTGTCGCCCTGGACCACCACGGCGTCCGGAGGAGTCTCCGCGAAGATCTTGTCGAGACCCTCCACGGTGCGCGTGAGCACGCCGTTGAGGGTCTGGCGCGGCTGGATGATGTTCAGATCGTGGTCCGGGGTGATGCCGAAGATCTCGTTGACCTGGTCGAGCATCTCGCGGTGCTGACCGGTCACCGTGACCACGCACTCGAAGTCGGGGCTGTCCTGCAAAACCTTGACGATGGGCGCCATCTTGATGGCCTCCGGGCGCGTGCCGTAGATCGGCATGATCGTGAACACTGGGAAACATCCTTGTCTTGGGCCGAGAATGCACCGGCACCACGTCTGATGATCATTAACGCGGCCGGGGCCGCTCGTCACCAGTCTAGGGGGACCCCTCCCGTGACACGGCATGACACAGGGGCATCTGTCCACCATAGTGTTGACACCGATATGTGTCCCGCAGAGCGTTTCCACTAGTCAGACTCATTTACACTGTGTGCATACGAATACAGGATTTGACGCTTGCAAACTTCTCGTCAGTAACCGACGTTCCGTCGAACGGGGAGTCAAGCACCGTGGACCGCGGAACGAGACGTTCATTTATCGGTCAGTGACCCGAAAGAGGGCACCGTGGCACGCAACCCGCTGGGGACACGATCCAGCACCCCTCAGGTCTCGGTCCTCGTGGCCTACCGCGACGCCGAGGGCCGGCAGCTGCCGCTTCCCCAGGCACAGACCCGCGAGAGCTTCACCGGGCTGCAGCTGCTCACGCAGCGCGTACTGGGTTTCGCAGGGGACCTGCTGTCCGGGTTCACCCAGGACTTCACCATCATGCAGATGGGCCCCTCCACCTTCCGGATCGAGGTCCGCGCCTCCTCCACCCAGGACTACCGCTTCTTCAGCCGTAAGGCCTTCTACGACCAGCTCGCGGTCACCGCACTGCTGGACCACCTCACGGACGTGCTCACCAGCGTGGGGACGGCCGGGGTCTACATCGCCAACCACCCGGATGTGACGGTGCGCTACGTGGAGGACGACTTCGGCCCGTACTACGAGCTGTTCGACCAGGGGCGCGCCGTCCTGGCCGTGGAGTCGGGCCCGTTGGAGAAGCTGCTGCAGCCGGACGGCATGGCGGTGCTGCGCGCACTGGTCGCCAACCTCAAGCAGCCGGGGCTGGCCTACGCCACGCTCACGCAGCAGACGCCGGGGCTGAAGTACGTGCGGCGCACACAAGTTTCCACCACGGACGCCCTGCGCCGGTTCGCGGCGGGCGCCCCGCTGCCTCTGACCACGGAGGATCTCGCCGCGGCCCGAGCGCTCAGCGCACCGTCTTCTTGACCTTCTTGCCCCGCAGCACCCTGGCCAGGTGGCGCACCCGGTCCACGTTGGAGGACACCGCCAGGTAGCCGCTGAGCGCGCCCACGGTGGACATGCCGCCCACGATCAGCGCGGTGTGGTGCTTCTGCCAGCGCTCGGGGTCCGAGGCGATGATGTGCGCGGTGCCGTTGATGGTCGCGGCGATCACGCCGCCGGCCACCACGTGGTGGCCGATCTTCGCGCTGCTCTTGACCAGCGGTTCCAGCTCGTCGGTGCGCAGGTGCACGTCGAAGCCGCCGCGCTCGAGCACCAGGATGAACCGGCGGACGTACTCGGGCACGTCAACGCCCATCTGCACGGCGTCCTCCACCGTGGCGCGCAGGCGGTTGAGCAGCACCTCGGGGGAGAGCCGCTGCATGATGAACCGTTCCGCGTAGGGCTTCACGGAGGAGACGAGGTCGAAGCCGGGGTCCAGTCCCGTGCCCATGGACTCTGCCGTGACCAGCATGCGCAGCAGCAGGGCGGACTGGCGGGGCAGCTGCAGCTTGTGGTGGCGCAGCACGGAGATCAGGTCCGCCATCAGGGCACCCACCCGCACCTCTTCGAGCGGCCTGTTGGCGTAGCGGCGCATCATCACCGCCACGTCCTTCTCGATCTCCCGCTTGGCGATCGCGTGCTCGCCGCTGTCCGTGAGACCCAGCAGGCCGGTGGCGGCACGTCGCGGGTTGTTCTGCACCACGCCCAGCAGCAGCGTGATGAGGTGGTCGCGGAACTCCTCGGTGAGGTTGCCCACCATCCCGAAGTCGATGATCCCGATCCGCCCGTCCGGCTCCACGAAGAGGTTGCCGGGGTGGGGGTCCGCGTGGAAGAAGCCGTCCTCGAAGACCATCTTGCAGATGGCGTCCGTGGCTTCCTTGGCGAGCAGGTGGCGGTCGATGCCCTCCGCCTCGAGCGCCTCGTAGTTGTTGATCTTGACCCCGAACATCCGCTCCATGGTCAGCACGCGGGAGGTCGTGGCGTCCCAGAAGATCTCGGGGATGTGGATCTGCGGGTGGCCCATGAAGTTCTCGGCCATGCGCTGCGCGTTCTTGGCCTCCTGGACGAAGTCGAGCTCGTCCCGCAGCGACTCGCTGAACTCCTCGACGATGCCCTTGATGTCGTAGTCCTGCGCGGCCGTCCAGTAGCGCGAGACCCAGGTGGCCATTTCCGTGAGGATCTCCAGGTCCCGGTTGACCTCGTCCGTGACGCCGGGGCGGCGGACCTTCACGATCACCTGGCGCCCCTCGAACGTGGCGGCGTGGGCCTGGCCGATGGATCCTGTGGCCACGGGCACGGGATCGATGTGCTGGAGGATCTGCTCCGCCGCGGTGTCAGGCTCCGCCTCGATCATCGCCCGGATCTGCTCCACGGGGATGGGCGGGGTGTGGTCCTGCAGCTTCAGCAGCTCCTGGGAGTAGCCCGGGGGCAGCAGGTCCGGGCGCGTGGAGGCGAGCTGACCGAGCTTGATGAAGGTGGGACCGAGCTCCTCCAGCGCCATCCGCAGGTGCTCGGGCTGGGAGTGCACGGTGTCCGGGTCGACGAGCCGCACGCGTGCCAGGGGAGCGCGCCACTGGGGCTTCAACCCACCCAGGGCGAATCCGAAGCCGTGCTTCGTGAGCACTTCGACGATCTGGAGGAACCGTTCTCGGCGGGAAATCATACGGGTGGAAGTGCCCCTTACAGTGTGCGGTGCAGGTAGACGGCCATGAAGCCCGTGGCCACGGCCACGATGAGCACGAGCGTGGTGGCCAGCGGCTCCACGCCCAGCAGGACCACGCCCAGCACCACAAGGATCGCTGTGAGCACCAGCAGCCCCGTCACGAGCGGCGTCATGCCGCCCACCAGCGTCTTCGCGTCCGACGACGACGCCGCCCGCGTCCCGGTGCCCTCGCGGGTCTCGCCCGCGGGGACCAGTTCGCCGTCGTGGCCGTCCATGAGCGCGGCCACGCCGCCGTCTGCGGCGGGGGCCTCCGCGGTGGCGGTGCGGGCCGCGGTGCTGCCGGGGCCGCCAGCGTGGCCCGCACCGGGCGCACCGGTTGAGGCGGCGTCGGTCGGGGAGGCCGCGGTGGAGGCGGCGGCGCGACGCTGCTCCGTGCCCCGGGAACGCTCACCGAAGAATCGTGCGGCGAAACCGCGCGCGCCGGTGGGGGCGGGGGTGTCCGGGTGGGCGGCCACGAAGCCCTTGCGCCACTTCTTGGCGTTGCGGCCGTGGTCCGACTCCACCGCCACGTAGGCCGGGGGGACGTCGAAGTGCTCGGCGTCCGGGAGCAGCTCGGGGACGTCGTTGGGGAGCTCCTCGAACCACTGTGCCGGCACCTCGGAGGCGCGGACGGATTGCAGGGTCATGGACACCTCGAACGAAGATCCTCGAATCGTCCCCCAAACTGCGGTCAGCAGGTCGTGCTCGAACGCGTAGTGGATGATCGGGATGAACTGCTCGGACATCTGGGTGGAGAGCCGGCCCACCTGCTTGCGCTCGTAGAGCACGTCCACGGTGTCCACGGTGACGCCGTGGCTGTTGCGGACCTTGTTGACCTCCAGGGTGAGGATCACGCGGCCCTCGCCGGAGGCCGGGACGATCGAGTGCAGGTACTCGGCGAACTCCTGCTCGTCCAGGACCTTGATGGAGGATCCCTGGGGCAGGACGGCGGCCTGGGCGGGGGCGGTGTTCAGGGGGAAGAGCAGGTCCGGGGGAGCGATGTCGATCACCGCGCGGGAGTCCACCTCCGCCACGCCGTCCTGCCGCAGCAGGTCTGCCTCCAGGTGGAGGGGAACCACGGGGGTGTAGCCGGAGGCGATCACGCGGGACAGCGGGTGCCAGTAGCGGTGGGCGTCCTGCGCGCTGAGGTGCGCGACCTTGTTCTCTCCCACGCGCACCGAGACGGTGCGGGGGTCGAAGGGGTTGTCCGGTTCCGGGACCAGCGCCGCGAGCCCGTGCCAGGTCTGGGCGCGCCCCGCGGAGAGTCCGCCGAACACCCGCATGATCTCGGTGTCGTAGAAGTTCTCCGTGACGACGTCCAAGGATCCCCGGTCGTTGAGCGCGTAATCGGTCATGGTCTCCCTCGCTGTAGCGCCGGCGGGTGTCCCCCCGCGGCGTGTCCGTCTCATGCTATCCGTTGATCGCGGTGCATCGAGGTTCATCCACTGTGAGGACACCGACCGCGGGTCACCGGGTCAGGCACCTGGCCTGCAGGTCCACGCTGCGCCGGGCCTCGTCCAGCAGCTCGGTCATGATCCGTCGCAGGGCCGCCGGAGCATCCTGGTGCTCGTCGAGCCAGCGGGTGGTCGCCCGCACCACGCGGTGCCGGGCGACGACGTCCGTGACCGCCGCGGAGGAGGCCCGCACGTCCAGGGTGCGCGGGTAGAGACCGCGTACCATGCGCGTGGCGATCTCCATGGAGCGCTCGTCCCACCAGCGGGTGACCTGCTCGAAGTAGGCGTCCTCGTAGCGGCGCAGCACGGCGGGGGAGGCCAGCTGGAAGCCGGAGATCGTGGCGCTGAGCTCGTCGTTGGAGAGTTCTCCCGAGAGGATCCGCTCCCAGGCCTGCTGCTTGGCGCGGTCCGAGCGCATGGCCGCGAGCGCCTGGAGGTGTCCCAGGTGTCCGTCGCGGGAGGAGTCCCGGGCCCGCTCGGAGCGCAGCTCGGACATGGTGCTGTGACCGGTGGCGGTCACGGCGGTGAGCATGGACCAGCGCAGCTGCGGGGTGAGGGGCAGACCCTCGATGCTGCGGATGCCGCCGAGCCACTCCTGGATGGGCCGGGCGTAGGCGCCGTCCCGCGCGGCCTCGCGGGAGAACGCGCGGGCGAGGATCAGCTGGGCGTCGGAACCCGGGGCGGCCCGCAGCAGGGCGTCGCGCAGGGCGTCGAGGAGCACCCGGCGCACGTGCACGCGGTGGGCCACGGGCACGTACTCGCCGAGGGCCTGGCGGGCGTGGTCGAGCACGGTGGTGAGGATCGCCGCGTGGGTCTCCCCGGTGCAGCGCTGCGCGACCATGCGCACGTAGTCCTCGGGGCGCAGCCGCCCGTCGCGGACGGCCGCCCAGAGCTGGGAGTGGCCGACGGCGCGCGCCAGGGGGTCCTCGATCCCTCCCACCACTCGGGTCAGCGCGGCGAGCGAGCGGGCGTCCGGGTGGGCCAGGCAGTACGTGAGGTCGGTGTCATTGAGGAGCGCGAACGTGGTGCCGACGACGGCGTCGTCCCCGGCGAGCGCGCCCGCGAGCACCGCCGCCCGGTCCTCCGGCAGGTCCGTGGGGCCGTCCTCGGCCGGCACGCGGACCTCCACACGCTCGGTGACCGTGACGGGCGCGTCCGCGGCGGAGCGGCCGTAGACGCCCACGGTCAGGACGTGCGGGCGGGGTTCGCGCGCGCTCTGGGTGAGCGTGGCCCCGGAACCGGACCCGGCGGCGGCGTCCCCGGAGACGGCGAAGGAGAGCACGGGGACGCCGGTGGTGTGCAGCCACTGCTGGGCCCAGGCGCGGACATCGTGGTCGCACGCCTCGTCGAGGACGTCCAGGAAGTCCGCGAGGTCCGTGTTGCGGAACGCGAAGCGACGGAAGTACGCGCGGCAGGCGTCCACGAAGGACTCCTCGCCCACGAAGGCCACGAGCTGCTTCAGCACGGACGCGCCCTTGGCGTAGGTGATGCCGTCGAAGTTCTGGCGCGCAGCCTCCAGGTCCACGATGTCCGCGACGACCGGGTGCGTGGTGCGCAGCTGGTCCTGGCGGTACGCCCACTCCTTGCGGGCGAGGGCGAACGTGACCCACGCGTCCGTGTACTGGGTGGCGTGCACGCACGCGTACGCGCCCATGAACTCGGCGAAGGACTCCTTGAGCCACAGGTCGTCCCACCAGCGCATGGTGACCAGGTCCCCGAACCACATGTGGGACATCTCGTGCATCAGCGTGTTGGCGCGCCCCGCCAGCTGCGCACGGGTGGCCCCGGACGGGAAGAGGTAGTCCTCGGTGAACGTCACGAGCCCCGGGTTCTCCATGGCGCCCAGGTTGTACTCTGGCACGAACGCCTGCTCGTACTTGCCGAACGGGTAGGCGAAGGCGAAGAGCCGCGGGAAGAAGTCCAGCCCCTGCTTGGTCAGGGCGAAGAGCTCCTCGGAGTCCATGGCGTCCGCGAGCGCCCTGCGGCAGTACAGCGCCAACGGGATGGTGACCGGCTCGCCCTGGGCGTCGGTGCCGCTCCACTCGTCCGTGACGCGCGTGTACGGGCCGGCGAGGATCGTGGTGATGTAGCTGGAGATCCGCTGCGTGGGGGCGAACTCGTGGCTCACCGCTCCGGGCACGTCGCCGTCGTCGCACGGCCGGCTCGCCACCAGCTCACCGTTGGACGCCGCGAGCCACTGCGGGGGAGCGATCACGGTGAACTGGAACTCGGCCTTCAGGTCCGGCTGCTCGAACACCGCGAACACCCGGCGGCAGTCCGCGGGCTCGTACTGCGTGTAGATGTAGACCTCGCCGTCCTGCGGGTCCACGTAGCGGTGCAGCCCCTCACCCGAACGGGAGTACAGGCCGCGTCCCACCACGCGCAGCTCGTTCGCCTCGCCCAGCTCCGGAAGCCGGATCCGGGAACCCTCCACGACGTCATCCACGTCCAGCAGCTCGCCGTTGAGCTCCACGCTGGACACCGAGTCGTGGATGAAGTCGATGAACGACTCCGCGCCCTCCTCCGCCGTGAACCGCACGTTGACCTCGGAGCCGAAGCTCGTGCGCCCCGGATCCTGCGCCCCGGAGAGGTCCACGACCACCCGGTAGTCCACCACCCTGATCTGCTCGGCCCTGGTCGTCGCTTCGTCTCTGGTCAGGCTCGAGGATCCCATGGGCCCAGTGTAGGCACCGCCGCGCCCACGACGACGCCGCGGGGCGCGGCTGGCGCGCCGCCCCGCCGCGGCGTCGTCCCCGGCTGCCGGGAACTCCACCCGCCACGGCCGGTGCGCGAGCCCGGACGCCACAGCCCGGGGCCCCGGACACCACACCGCAGGCACTCGCGCCGCAGGCACGAAACGCCCCGGACACGGGCAGCGCCCCGGCACGGACGACGGGTCCGTGGCGGGGCGCCGGGGTTCGGGCGTGAGCCGAGAACGGTGGTGCGGCTACTTCTCGAAGCGGTAGTTCTTCGGGGCGATCGTGAGCCCCGAGTCCATGACCGTGAGACCGCGGGCGAGGTCCTGCTCGCGGTCCAGACCGACGGTGAAGCCCTCCGGGACCACCACGTTCTTGTCCAGGATGCAGCGGTGCACGGTGGCGCCCGCCCCGATCTGGACGTTCTGCATCAGCACCGACTCCGTCACGCGGGCGTCGTGCTCCACCTTGACCTTGGGGGAGAGCACGGAGGAGCCCACGTGCCCACCCGTGATCAGCACACCGGGGGAGACGATCGAGTCGAAGGCCACTCCCGCCTGCCCGTTGGGACCGCGCACCGTCCTCGCCGGCGGGGCCATGATCTGGTGCGTGTAGATGGGCCAGTCGTAGTTGTAGAGGTTGAATACCGGCAGCGGGCGGATCAGGTCCATGTGGGAGTCGTAGTAGGACTCCAGCGTGCCCACGTCCCGCCAGTACTGACGGTCCCGCTCGGTGGAGCCGGGGACGTCGTTGTTCGTGAAGTCGTAGACCAGGGCCGCACCGCGCTGCGCGAAGTACGGCATGATGTCGCCGCCCATGTCGTGGTGGGTGTCCGCCTTGCGGTTGTCGCTGCGCAGCGCCTCCACGAGGGCGTCGCGGTCGAAGACGTAGTTGCCCATCGAGGCCAGGAACGAGTTGGGGTCGTCCGCGAGGGGCGCGGTGGTGTCCGGCTTCTCCACGAACCGGGCGATCCGCGTGGGATCCTGCTCGTCCGTCTCGATCACGCCGAACGACTTGACCATCTCCATGGGCTGGCGCACTGCCGCAACCGTGGCCTTGGCCCCGGACTCCACGTGCTTCTGCACCATGTTCGAGAAGTCCATGCGGTACACGTGGTCCGCGCCCACCACCACCACGATGTCCGGATCGGCGTCGTCGATCAGGTTCATGGACTGGTAGATCGCGTTCGCCGAGCCCAGGAACCAGTCCTTGCCGCGACGCTGCTGCGCCGGCACGGACGTCACGTAGTTGCCCAGCTGCGTGGACAGCCGCCACGTCTCCGAGAGGTGACGGTCCAGCGAGTGCGACTTGTACTGCGTGAGCACCACGATCTGCAGGTACCCGGAGTTCACCAGGTTGGACAGCGCGAAGTCGATGAGCCGGTAGCCACCGGCGAACGGCACGGCCGGCTTGGCACGGTCCTCCGTGAGCGGCATCAAGCGCTTGCCCTCACCGCCGGCCAGCACGATCGCGAGGACCTTCTTCTGACGTGACATTCCTACCTCTTACTTCCCGAGCAGGTCAGGCCCCCAAGGACCCCGACGCGGCGTCGACGTTGACTGGTCGTTGCCGCCATTGTCCACCACGGCGAGCACCCCGCCACCACGCTGTCCGAAGTGTTGCCGAGTTTTTGCCCCTGCGGCCGCCGTGTGATGTGCAGTACGCTCACTGCGTGCGAGTAGACATCCTGAGCAAAGAATTCCCGCCGGCCATCTACGGGGGAGCGGGGGTGCACGTGGCCGAGCTCTCCCGCGTGCTCGCACCGCTCGTGGACCTCAACGTCCGCTGCTTCGGGGAGCCGCGCGAACCGGACTTCCACGGCGCCCACGTCACGGCCTACCCGGTGCCCGCCGAGCTCGACGCCGCCAACGCCGCCGTCCAGACCCTCGGCGTGGACCTCACCATGATCCAGGACATCGAGGGCGCGGACCTGGTCCACTCCCACACCTGGTACGCCAACATGGGCGGGCACCTCTCCTCGCTCATGTACGACATCCCCCACGTGCTCTCCGCGCACTCCCTGGAGCCCCTGCGCCCCTGGAAGACCGAGCAGCTCGGCGGCGGGTACCGCATATCCTCCTTCGTGGAGAAGACCTCCTACGAGGCCGCCGCCGCGATCATCGCCGTCTCGGAGGGCATGCGCCAGGACATCCTGCGCTCCTACCCGAACGTGGACCCGGAGCGCGTGCGCACCGTCCACAACGGCATCGACGTCTCCCAGTGGCACCGCGACACGGACACCGACGTCCTCGACGAGTACGGCATCGACCCCGAACGCCCCTCCGTGGTCTTCGTGGGCCGCGTGACCCGCCAGAAGGGTGTGCCCTACCTGCTGCGCGCCGCCCTCCAGCTGCCCCCGGAGGTCCAGCTCGTGCTGTGCGCCGGCGCCGCGGACACCCCCGAGCTCGCCGCAGAGGTCAACGGCCTCATCGAGCAGCTGCGCCGCGAACGCGACGGCGTCGTACTCATCGAGAAGATGCTCCCGCGCCGCGAGGTCATCCAGATCCTCTCCCACGCCACCGCGTTCGCGTGCCCCTCCGTCTACGAGCCCCTCGGCATCGTCAACCTGGAGGCCATGGCCTGCGGAGCGGCCGTCGTCGCCTCCGCCACCGGCGGCATCCCCGAGGTCGTCGTGCACGACGAGACCGGGCTGCTCGTCCCCATCGAACAGGTCACGGACGGCACCGGCACGCCCCTGGACCCCCAGAAGTTCGTCGACGACTTCGCCGCCGCCCTCACCGAGGTCGTCACCGACCCCGCCCGCGCCCGCCGCATGGGCGAGGCAGGACGACGCCGCGTGGCGGAGCACTTTGCGTGGGAGTCGATCGCCGAGCAGACGCTCGAGGTCTACCGCTCGGTGCTCTGAGCGGCCGCTGCCTGAACCCCTCGGGGTGCGAGCACCCCGCTGAGCAGCGCCTCCACGGCCTCCACGTACCGGTCGTGCGTGACGTCCGGGTCCGGTGACAGGCTCACCTGCACCATGTAGCCCTGGACGATCCCGATGAAGGCGGGGGCCAGGCGCTCCGCCAGCGCGGCGGCGTCGCTCTCGGGGAGGCCCCGCTCCGCGGCCAGCCAGGCCCGGAGGTAGGCGGAGAGCTGCGCCCGGGCCTCCTTGAGGATGGCCAGTGCCGCGCCCTGCATCTCTGGGCGCCGCACGGCCTCGCCCCAGACCTGGACCGGCAGACCGGGGAAGGTGCCGCGCTGGGGGATGTCCTGGACCACGTAGGCCAGGGCGCGCGCGGGATGGGGGAGCGGGCGCTGCTCGCGCAGTCCCTCGAGCATCCCCAGGCGGTCCCGCATCACGCCGCGGCTGGCGTCCAGGAACAGCTCGTCCTTGCCCTTGTAGTAGACGTACACGGCACCGGCCGAGAGTCCCGACTCCGCAATGATGTCCGCCATGGACACGCCCGAGAACCCCTTGCGCCCGATGCACATGAGCGCGGCGTCCTGGATCCGACGCCGCATCTGTTCCCTGTGCTCTTCGCTGACCTTGGGCACGTCCACCTCCAAAAACGAATGATCGTTCTTGACACGGTACCGGACGGGGCCACACTCTTCAAGAACAAACATTCTTTGTGGAAGGAGTGCGCTGTGTCGCACGTCAAGACCCCCGAGCCGCGCCAGCGGCCTGCATGGACCGAGAGCGTCCGTGCCGCACTGATCGCCACGGTCGTGGTGTCCATCGTCCTGCTGGCGTTCGCGTGGCCCACCGTCACGTCCAAGACCGAGAACCTGCCGGTCGCGGTGGTCGGCACGCAGGAGCAGATCGACACCGTCACCGAGAAGATGCCGGAGAACCTCCCGGACATTCACCCGGTCGCGGACCGCGAGGACATTGTTAACGGCATCAAGACCCGCGAGGTCTACGGCGGGATCGTGCTGGGCGGTTCACCCGAGATCCTGACCGCCAGCGCCGCGAGCCCCGTGGCGTCGCAGATGCTCACGAGCATGGGCACCACCATGCAGCGGGGGATCGACCAGCAGGTCATCGAGAAGACCACCCAGGCGCTGCAGAAGATCACCGGCGCACTGAGCCAGGGCCCGAGCGGTCTCGCAGCCCTGCAGGGCCAGCAGCAGGGCTCCGGCCAGCAGGCCATGACCCCGCCGACCGTGAAGACCACGGACGTCGTGCCCCTGTCCGAGGACGATCCGTGGGGGAGCGGCCTCGCCATTGCCGGCCTGCCCCTGACCATGGGCGGCATGATCGGCGGCATCCTGATCTCCACGCTCGTCACCGGTGCCCGCAAGCATCTCTTGGCCATCGCCCTCTACGGCATCTTCGGGGGCCTCGCACTGGCCTCGATCATGCAGTCCAACTTCTTCGCCAACTGGGCCGGCATCGGCCTGGGCATCGCGGCCACGGCGTCCGTGATCGTGGGCCTGAGCTCGCTGATCGGACGCGCAGGACTCGCGGTGGGCGCCGTTCTGACCATGTTCATCGACAACCCCATCTCCGCCCTGACCTCACCCAAGGAGTTCATCGTCGCGCCCTTCGGGGAGATCGGGCAGTGGCTCGTCCCGGGGCTGTCCGGCACGCTGCTGCGCGACCTGTCCTACTTCCCGGACGCGAACATCGCGGCCCGGTTCTGGGCCCTGATCGGGTGGGTCGCGCTGGGCGTGGTCCTCACCCTGCTGGGGCACCACAAGAACGAGTCGTCCATCACGGGCAAGGACGAGCCAGAGCAGCCCATCCTTCATCATGAGCCACGCCACCCGCACACGGCGCAGCATAGTACCGCCGCGCGCTACGGAGCCACGGGGGAGTCCGTCACCGAGACCCCTGACGCCGATGGCACCGGCACCGCCGATGGCTACGGAGCCAACGCGCCGCAGCGCGCATAAACTCCGGCCGCACCCGGCACGAGAGCGCGGCGCCGCCGTCAGCGACCAGCACGCACGACGACGCCGCGCCACCCGCCCTCCGCACCGTCACCTCGGTGGGGAGGGCAGGTTCGTGTGTGCGCTGCGCACCGCGTCGAGTGGGACGAGTGACCGGAAGCAGGGGGCGCCCCCGGGGGCTGAATCTGGTGCAGATCCTGTGTGCGGGCGGGGCCCCTTCCGGTCTACTTTACATAATGTACATTATCGGACATTGGGATATCCGCGGTGATGCGCTGATAGACCATGATCAGCCGTTGAGAGGTTCGACTCTCAGGAAGCCCCGGCAGCGACGCGACAACAACCTCACACGGCGCCCGAGTTGTCACACGGGTCTCCAACGCGGGCCGGACGTCGACTGACCGCGCAACGACCACACGCCACTCCGTCCGCCCCGCACATCCGACTGGTACAAACGGTGCGCCGCAGAATGCCACGTGCGAGCAGATCGTCGTTCGGCGTCCTACTGGTCACCGTCGGCGCGTTCTGTGCGACGTCCATGGTGCGACCCCGCGACATCCGGTTAGATGGATGTGACCTACCGCATTCGTGCGTTTCCACCATGTGAAAGGAGCTGGGATGGCCCAGTTCATGATCTCCGTCTTTCACCAGCCGGGCGTTCAGAGCGCCGGCGCGGCCTACGGCAGTGAGGAGGACATGCAGGCGGCGTTCGCGGCCGTCACTCAGTTCAATGCGGACCTGCCAGGCGGCGGGCCAGTGGGTCTACGCCGGGTCACTGACTCCCCCGGAATCCGCCATCACAGTGGACTCAGCCGGGCCGGTCCCCCTGGAGCCTGACGTCACGCCCGGACCGTTCTCCGTGGCCGCCGCTGCGCTGGGCGGTTTCTGGATCATCGAGGCCGTCAATCAGGCCGCGGCCCTGGAGCGCGCGACCCAGGCATCGGCGGCGTGCGGCCAGAAGGTCGAACTGCGAGCCCTCGAGGGCTGAAGCACCGTCCTCTTGTATTCAACACTCACGTGAGACTCGACACTGTGAACTCAAGTTTCACGTACGACTCCATATACATACGGAGGCTACGATCGAGACATGAGCACTTCTTCGACCCCCACCCCTGACTCCACGAACCACCGGGCCCCTGAAACACGAATGACTCCCACGGCCGTAGCCCCGGGCCGCGAAACCTCCCGGTGGCCCCTCTACCTCCTGGCGGACCTTGTCCTCGTAGTGGTCTTCGCGGCCATTGGCCGGGCCAGCCACGGTGAGGATGGGGGCGGGATGTTCCTCACGGCGTGGCCGTTTCTCGTGGGCACGCTGGTGGGCTGGCTCGTCTCCCGGGGTGCCCGCTCCCCCGCCGCCCTGTGGCCCACCGGCGTCGTCGTGTGGCTGGCCACGGAAGTCGTCGGCATGCTGCTGCGCGCTCTGACGGATCAGGGAACCGCGGTGTCGTTCATGATCGTGAGCCTCGTGGTGCTCGGTGTTTTCCTGCTGGGCTACCGAGCGATCGTCGCCGGTGTGCGACGGGCCCGCCGTCGCTGAGGCCCGTTAGGTCTTCTCCTCTTACTACTACGCCTGAAAATCCCTGACCACCGCGCAGCACCCGCTCGTGGGCCGGGGCCGCCGTCCGGAAAGGAACCCCCATGTTCACCGCCATCGTTCTGATCAAGACCACCTCGGACAGGATCCCCGAGGTCGCTCAGGAGGTCTCCGACATCCGTGGCGTCACGGAGGTCTACTCGGTGACCGGCGAGTGGGATCTCATCGCCCTGGTGCGCGTGCAGCAGCACGAGCGCCTTGCCGACGTGATCGCGGACGAGCTCTCCAAGGTGGACGGGGTGGTCTCCACCAACACGAACATCGCGTTCCGCACCTACAGCACCCACGATCTCGACGCCGCCTTCGCCCTCGGCATCGACGACTGACCTGCCGAGCCCGCGCAGCACGACGCCCGCCCCGAGAACCGGGGCGGGCGTCGTCGTCACTGGTGGGCCATGACCACCGTATGTGGCACGCCGGGACGGCGGTCAGGGTGCGTCAGCGCCCTCCCGCACCAAGGACAGCGCCCACGCGAAGAGGGACGCCGCAGTGGCCGCGCTACGCCGCGGCGAAGGCCACCCAGCGCGCGAGCACGTCCCGGGCGGCCCCCGAGTCGATGGCCTCCGCAGCTCGCGCCACCGTGGCCGCGAAGCGTTCTTGGAAGGGTTCGTCCGCTCGTTCGTCCACGGCCACGAGCCCCGCCGCGGCGTTGAGCAGAACGGCATGGCGGACGTGGCCGGGGGCGCCGTCGAGCACGTCGCGCACCACCCCGGCGTTGTAGGAGGCGTCCCCGCCGCGCAGGTCAGCGATGGACGCCCGCGGCATGCCCAGATCCAGGGGATCCAGCGTGTGCTCCGTGATGCGGCCGTCCCGGACTTCCCACACGGCGGACGGCGCGGTCACGGTCAGCTCGTCGAGCCCGTCACCTCCGCGGAACACCAGCGCGCGGTCCCCGCGGTTCTGGAACACGCCGGCCATCAGGGGCGCCAGGGCGGCATCCGCGACGCCGATCGCGGACGCGCCCACGCGGGCCGGGTTCGTGATGGGGCCGAGGAAGTTGAACGCCGTGGCCACGCCGAGCGCCTTGCGGGCCGCCGCGGCGAAGCGCATGGAAGGGTGGAACGTCTGCGCGAAGAGGAACGTGATCCCGACCTCGGAGACGGCCTGCTGGACGCGGTCCACCGGCACGTCCAGCTGCACACCGAGTTCCTCGAGGACGTCTGCGGACCCGGACTTCGACGACGACGCCCGGTTGCCGTGCTTGACCACGCGCGCGCCGGCGCCGGCGCAGACCAGCGCGGCCATCGTGGAGATGTTGACGCTCGACAGCCGGTCTCCCCCGGTGCCCACGATGTCCAGCGCGGGCCCCTCCACCGTGATGGGACGAGCGTGGCGCACCATGGCGTCCGCCAGGCCGTTGAGCTCGGCGACGCTCTCGCCCTTGGTCCGCAGCGCCATCAGGAAGCCCGCGATCACGGCATCGGGCACCTCTCCCGACATGATGTTGTCCATGGCCCAGAAGGACTGGTCCCAGGAGAGGTCCTGCCGCTGGCTGAGGGCCGCCAGGAGATCCGGCCACTGGATGGAGGTCCGTGCGTCGTTCGAGGTAGTCACGCTGCCGACTCTACCGTCCGGCTCGCTGAGGCGCGGATCACTCCCCCGGCACCGCCGCGCCCCGGATTCCCGGGGCGGGCGCGCCCCGGTCCGTGCTCGGAACGTCACCCAGATCACGGCGGCGGCGCGCGACACGGTGCGCGCCGAACGTCGCGGTGGTTGGTCCGCCGAGAGTTTTGGCGACATAATGTCTCTGTGACAACTGCGACTCATACCCCAGCCAAACCGGTGACGGCGAGCATCACTCGCCCCAACCTCACCTCCGTGGGCACCATTGTGTGGTTGTCCTCGGAAGTGATGTTCTTCGCCGGCCTCTTCGCCATGTACTTCACCCTGCGCGCCACCTCTCCTGAGGTGTGGCACGAGAACACCGAGATGCTGAACGTGCCCATGGCCACGATCAACACCATCGTCCTCGTGCTCAGCTCGGTGACCTGCCAGTTCGGTGTCTTCGCGGCCGAGCGACTGCAGCCCCGCCGCACCGGCGGCCTGTTCCAGCTCAGCAAGTGGGGCCTCACCGAATGGTTCGCCCTCTCGTTCCTCATGGGCGCGGTCTTCGTGTCCGTGCAGGTCTACGAGTACGCGTCCCTGGTCTCCGAGGGCGTCAGCATAGCGGCCAATGCGTACGGCTCCGCCTTCTATATCACCACGGGCTTCCACGCCCTGCACGTGACCGGCGGCCTCATCGCATTCCTCTTCATCATCGGCCGCGCCTTCGTCGCCAAGCGCTTCGGCCACTACGAGGCCACCTCGGCCATCGTGGTGTCCTACTACTGGCACTTCGTCGACGTGGTCTGGATCGTCCTGTTCCTCCTGGTCTACTTCATCAAGTAGCCGGAGCCAGGACCTCACCCATCCAAGTCTCAGAACCGAGTAAAAGGAACGTTTGACGTGAAGGCACTCTCACAAAAGCGCCGCCATCCCATGGCAGCCCTCGCGCTGCTGGTCATGGCTTTGCTTCTCACCGGTGGACTCTACGCAGTTGCCACAACCACCAACGAAGCGAAGGCCGAGACGACCACCTACTCGGCTCAGGACATCGAGCAGGGACAGAAGCTCTTCATGTCCAACTGCTCCACCTGCCACGGCATGAAGGCCCAGGGCACGGACTCCGGTCCGTCCCTGATCGGTGTGGGCGCATCCTCCGTGGACTTCCAGGTCGGCACCGGCCGCATGCCCATGCAGATGCAGGGCCCCCAGGCGCAGGTCAAGCCGCCGCAGTTCACCGAGGAGCAGACCGGCCAGCTCGCCGCGTACGTCGCCTCCCTCGGCGCGGGTCCCAGTGTTCCCGCCGAAGAGTACCTGGACATCTCCAAGGGCAACTCCGCCAACGGCGCCCAGGTGTTCCTGGTCAACTGCGCGATGTGCCACAATGCGGCCGGCCAGGGCGGCGCCCTGACCCGCGGCAAGTTCGCCCCCTCCCTCATGGGCGTGAGCGAGAAGCACATCTACGAGGCCATGCAGACCGGCCCGCAGAACATGCCCGTCTTCAACGACGCCAACATCACGCCGGACGAGAAGCGCGACGTCATCACCTACCTGAAGACGCTCGACAACAACACCACGGTCGGCGGATTCAGCCTGGGTTCGCTCGGCCCCGTCTCGGAGGGCCTGTTCATCTGGACCATCGGTCTGGTGGTCGTTATCGGCTTCACCGTCTGGCTGACCTCCCGCTCCGCCTGAGAGCATCCGCCGGCCCCGGGTCGGCACCCCTGACACTATTCACAGCACCAAGAGAAGAATGAGGGACCACATGGGCGACCATCGTGATGGCACTCCCCACAAGAGCGGGGCGGTTGTCACCTCGGACGGCGCGGAGCAGGAACAGTTCCCCAACCCGGGGCTTCCCCCGCACCGCCCCCGCGTGACCGACGTAGACCCCAAGGCTGCAAAACGTGCGGAGCACCAGGTTCTGATCCTGTTCCTGCTCTCCATGGTCGGATCAGTCCTGTTCTTCGTGGCCTACTTCGGCATCCGCGTGGACGGCCCCCTGTACGACGCGGTGAACACCGAGCCCACGAGCCAGCTGCGTCTTCAGAACACGCTGCTCGGTCTTGGCATCGCACTCGGCATGTTCGGCATCGGCATCGGCGTGGTCCACTGGGCCCGCACGCTCATGCCGGATCACGAGATCGTCGAGATGCGCCACGACATCCGAAGTGAAGAGGATCGCGCCGAAGCACAGAGCATCCTCAACACCATCTACGACGAGTCCGGGGTCAAGCGTCGCCCGCTGCTGCGCAACACGCTCATCGGTGCCGCCGTGCTGATGCCCCTCCCCTTCGTCGGATTGCTCAAGGATCTCGGCCCCACGGACCTCAAGGTCCTGCGCCACACCATGTGGGACGAAGGTGTCCGCCTCGTCCGTGACCCCTCCGGCACCCCCATCAAGGCGTCGGACGTCACCCTGGGCTCCGTTTTCCACGTCGTACCCGAGAGCCTCAGCAGCCTCAGCCACGAAGACGGCTACCTCAACGAGAAGGCCAAGGCCGTCGTCCTGCTCATGCGCCTGGACCCGGACACGGTCAACGTCTCCGAGGAGCGCAAGAACTGGAACGTGGACGGCATCTTCGCCTACTCCAAGGTCTGCACCCACGTGGGCTGCCCGATCGCTCTGTACGAGCAGCACACGCACCACCTGCTGTGCCCGTGCCACCAGTCCACCTTCGACCTCGTGAACGAGTGCGAGGTCATCTTCGGCCCGGCTTCCCGCCCGCTGCCGCAGCTGCCCATCTCCGTTGACTCCGACGGCTACCTCGTGGCGCGCAGCGACTTCCACGAGCCCGTGGGACCGACATACTCCCAGCGTGACTTCGCAGTCAAGGAAATGCAGGGTGAGGGGAACTAATGTCTACTTCGTCAGACTTCGAGTATCGGCCCAGCACCGTCACCGGTCGCATTGCCAACTTCGTGGACACCCGCGTGGGTGCCTCCGCCATGGTCAAGGAGTTCGGCCGCAAGGTCTTCCCGGACCACTGGACCTTCATGTTCGGTGAGGTGGCGCTCTACAGCTTCGTCATCCTCCTGCTCTCGGGCACGTTCCTGGCATTCTGGTTCGACCCGACCATGACCTCCATGGAGTACAAGGGCAGCTACGTGCCCATGCAGGGCGTGGAGATGTCCGGGGCCTACGCCTCAGCGCTGAACATCTCGTTCGACATCCGAGGCGGCCTCTTCCTTCGCCAGTTGCACCACTGGTCCGCGCTGATGTTCGTCATGGCGCTGTCCGTGCACATGCTTCGTGTCTTCTTCACCGGTGCGTTCCGGCGCCCGCGCGAGCTCAACTGGGTCGTCGGCTGCGTGCTCTTCATCCTCGCGATCGTCGCCGGCTTCTCTGGCTACTCCCTCCCGGACGACGTCCTCTCCGGCAACGGCCTGCGCATCGCTGATGCGATCGCCAAGTCCATGCCGATCGTCGGCACCTACATCTCCATGTTCATGTTCGGTGGCGAGTTCCCGGGTCACGCGATCATCGGCCGCCTCTACATCGTGCACGTGCTGATCATCCCCGCGCTGATCCTGGTGATGATCGTGATTCACCTGTTCATGGTCGTCGTCCACAAGCACACCCAGTACCCCGGCCCCGGCCGCACTGAGGACAACGTGGTCGGCTTCCCCGTGGGCCCCATCTACGCGGCCAAAGCCGGGGGCTTCTTCTTCATTGTCTTCGGCATCCTCGCTGCCATCGCGGGCACCACGACGATCAACGCCATCTGGAACTACGGTCCCTACGATCCCTCCCCCGTGCAGGCCGGTTCGCAGCCTGACTGGTACATGGGCTTCTCCGACGGCGGACTGCGCCTGATGCCCGGCAACTGGCCGTTCTCCTGGGAGGTCAGCATCTTCGGCCTCGCGGTTCCGCTGGCGATCCTGTTGCCGCTGATCCCCATGGCTGGCATGTTCGTGGTCATGTTCGCCTGGCCCTGGATCGAGCGATGGGTCACCCGCGACGACCGCGTCCACAACATCCTGGACCGTCCGCGCAACGCCCCCTTCCGCACCGCGGTGGGTGCTGCGGGCATCACGTTCTACGCCGTGCAGATGATGGCCGCCAGCGGTGACCTCATCGCCACGCACTTCCACCTGGCCGTGAACGACGTCATCTACTGGCTGCGCGCGCTGTACTTCCTGGGTCCCATCCTGGCGTTCATCATCGTCCGCCGGTTCTGCCTGTCGTTGCAGCGCAAGGACCGTGAGATCGTGCTCCACGGCCGCGAGTCGGGCCGCATCCAGGCCCTGCCCCACGGCGAGTTCGTGGAGGTCCACGAGCAGCTCGACGAGTACCGTCGCTACAAGCTGGTGGACTTCCAGGACCGTCAGGTGCTCCCCGCCCGTGCAAATGCCGAGGGCAAGGTCACCGGTACCGAGAAGCTCCGCGGTCGTCTGAGCCGCCTGTTCTTCGAGGACCGCGTTGCTCCGGTCACCCCGGCCGAGCTGGAGGCCGCTCACGACCACGGTCACCACGCCGAGCCCGCGGGCGTCGGCGCCGGGTCCCCCGGCGGTGAGCTCGAGAAGTAGGCACTATCCCCGGCGCACCTCGGTGCGTCCGCGAAAGGGCCCGTGGAGGCGTGCAGAAATGCACCGCCCACCACGGGCCCTTTCGCTCGCTCTGGGCAGTACCGTCTTCGCGGCTCGTGGGGCACCGACGGGCTCGTCGGTCGGTGCCAGCTCTAAGGGGGCTAAGACACCCCGCTACGCCCCTCAGGGGTCGAACTGGGCGTCGCTGATACGGGTTAGGACGTCCGGCTCGCCCTCCCAAGTGGGTCTCTCCGGCGCGAAGTCACCCACGCTCGAACACAGCGCCCTCCTCGACGCCCTCAACGAGATTGCCGGTGCCCTGTCATCGTGATGCGTGCTCCGCAGCGAGACTGCGTGGGGCAGATGGGCTCGGAAGGTGTGTCAGCGCTCGAGGTCGATTCGTGTCTCGGTGCACTGGTAGCCGGCCCGCTCGAACGCTGCAGCCATCGGCGTGTTCACGGCATCCGTGGTGGCAGTGATCCTGTCAGCTCCGGACGCGGCATGAAAAGCGGTGATGAACCCGAGGAGATCGTCGACGTATCCGCGCCCGCGGTGTTCTGGCAGGACCGCCAGATACCCGACGTTGCGGTTCGTCGGGGTGACTGAGGGGATGGCGATCCCCACGACGGAGCCGTACTCGTCGTACGCGAGGCGTCACCAGTCCCGGTCGCCGGGTCAGGAACGGTAGTAGTCCACCTCGTCTCGCGCCAAGCTCAGCGCATCGGTGGTGGCCAACTCGCGTCGGGTCATGACGTCGAGGGAGCCGGGCATGACGCGGGCGAAGAGACTGATGAACGTGTCGTCATCAGCTGGCTCAAACCGCAGCCGCGAGCTGGGAGGGATGACGGGGGTCACTTGTTTCCACTCGAACTGCCGCCGCTCGTTGTGGTGCCCCAGACCCATGCCCGTGGCCTCTACGATCTTCGTGTGGACCTCGTGGGCCACCGCGGCGTCCTCGCGCCAGGCGACGGGGACACGCAGGGTGTGCGGCAACGGGACAGGGATACCGCGAGCGGCCAGAACGGCGTGGCCGCGCTTAAGAAGCGCGCGGAGGACCTTTGCCGCCTCCGTGTGACCCGCCACGACATCCCACACGTCAAGCGCCAGGGGGGTCTGTTGGTCCCGCCCCACCACAAGGCCCGGCCGATGACTTGGCCAGCATCGTCGATGGCGACCTGCGACCACTGAGGCCGTAGACGTCCGGCTCCGATCTCGGTCTCGATCTCGGCAGATGTCATCCCGATCCCGGACGTGGTCGCCATAGTGGCGGCTTCATGCAGCAGCTGTGCGGTGGGCGTTTCGATCCTCATGCTTGAAATCATGCCGCACCCCCCCCGAGCCGAGCGCGAGCGAATCCCATGGCTCCGTAGGGAAGGCCGCCAGACCTGGCATCGATCTCACAGCTGAAGAACCCCGGTGGACAGCATTCCGCGGAAGCGACCGATGACGTGATCATCAGCCAGCTCGGGACTCATGCCTCATGATGCGTGCAAAGGCCGCGCACGCCAGTTGTCACCCCACGACAAAAACAGCCCGCCCCATCCATGACGGATGGGGCGGGCTGTGTCGGTGCCGACTGTCAGATCCCGATCAGTGCGAGTACTCCCCGCGGGAGTGCTCGAAGATCAGGCCCAAAAGACCCAGCAGGGCCACCGGAACGGCCAGGCCCACGATCCACCAGCCGACGGCCAGCGCGGTCACGAACAGCGCGCAACCGATGCCGAGCAGCAGGGGCCACCAGCTCCACGGGGAGAAGAACCCGTAGTCGCCGGACATCTCCACGATCTCGCCGTCCTCACGGTCCTCCGGGAGGGTTCCCCCGGTGGAGCGCTGCACGAGCCAGAGGTAGATCACGAGCATGAAGCTCATGGCCGACAGGGCGAGCAGAGCGGGGAAGCCCGCAAGCTCCTGGAAGTCCGTCACGTAGCCGTAGATGAACCCGACGATGAGGCAGAAGACCGCCAGCATCAGGAACAGCTTGATGGTTGCCTTCATCGTGCGTTCCCTCCGGTGGTCCCGCCCACGAGGGGCTTCTCGGCGTCGAACTGCTGGGTGGAGTAGGCGGAGAGCTCCGGGTGGTGGAGATCAAGCGCCGGACGCTCCGAGCGGATGCGCGGCAGCGAGGTGAAGTTGTGGCGCGGCGGCGGGCAGGAGGTCGCCCACTCGAGCGAGCCACCGAAGCCCCAGGGATCGTCCACCTCGACCTTCTTGGCATTGCGGTGCGTCGTGTACACGTTCCAGAGGAACGGAATCATGGAGACGCCCAGCAACATGGAGCCGATGGTCGAGAACTGGTTCATCCAGGTGAAGCCGTCCTCGGGCATGTAGTCCGCGTAGCGGCGGGGCATGCCGTCCACGCCCAGCCAGTGCTGGATGAGGAAGGTCATGTGGAAGCCGACGAACAACAGCCAGAAGTGGATCTTGCCGATGCGCTCGTTGAGCATCTTGCCGGTGAACTTGGGCCACCAGAAGTAAAAGCCCGCGAACATGCCGAACACGATGGTTCCGAAGATCACGTAGTGGAAGTGCGCCACCACGAAGTAGGTGTCGGACACGTGGAAGTCCAGCGGCGGCGTCGCCAGGATGACGCCCGTCAGACCACCGAACAGGAAGGTGAACAGGAAGCCCAGCACCCACAGGATGGGCGTCTCGAACGTGAGCGATCCCTGCCACATGGTGCCGATCCAGTTGAAGAACTTCACACCGGTGGGCACCGCGATCATCATGGTCATGAAGGAGAAAAAGCCCAGGGCCACCGCGCCGGTCACGTACATGTGGTGCGCCCACACGGTCACGGACAGCGCCGCGATTGCGATGGTCGCGAAGACGAGACCCTTGTACCCGAAGATCGGCTTGCGGGAAAACACCGGGACGATCTCCGAGACGATGCCGAAGAACGGCAGGGCCAACACGTACACCTCGGGGTGACCGAAGAACCAGAACAGGTGCTGCCACAGGATGGCCCCACCGTTCTCCGCGTCGAAGATGTGGCCGCCCAGGCGACGGTCCATGCCGAGCGCGAAGAGCGCGGAGGCCAGCGGCGGGAAGATCATGATGATCAGCATGGCGGTGATCAGCGCGGTCCAGGTGAACACGGGCATGCGCCACATGGTCATGCCCGGAGCGCGCATGCACACGATGGTGGTGATGAAGTTGACACCACCGAGGATCGTGCCGAAGCCCTGCAGGCCCAGGCCGAAGACCCAAAGGTCGCCACCGACACCCGGACTAAACGTGGTGCTGTTCAGCGGTGCGTAGGCGAACCAGCCGAACGAGGCCGCGCCCTGGGGGGACATGAAGCCGGAGACGGCCACGAGGGAGCCGAACAGGAAGAACCAGAAGGACAGGGCGTTCAGACGCGGGAAGGCCACGTCAGGGGCGCCCAGCTGCAGCGGAACGATCACGTTCGCGAAGCCGATGAACAGCGGGGTGCCGAACATCAGCAGCATGATCGTGCCGTGCATGGTGAAGAGCTGGTTGTACTGGTCCTTCGTCTCCAGGATCTGCATGCCGGGCTCGAAGAGCTCCGCACGGATGAGCAGCGCCATGACGCCGCCCACGCAGAAGAAGATGAAGGACGAGATCAGGTACATGTACCCGATGGTCTTGTGGTCGGTCGAGGTGAGCCAGTTGACGATCACCTTGCCCTTGGAGCGTGGGACAACACGGGGTGCGGCGGTAGCCGCGTCGTCCCGCGAGTATTCGAGCGTAGACATTGCCTATCCCCTAGTTGTTGGACGTTGCGTTGAGGTTCGGGTTGCGGTTGTACTCGTCGCCGATGATTCCCGTGTTGCCTTCGTCGCGCAGCTTCTTCATCTGGGCGTTGTACTCGTCCTTGCTCACGACGGACACGTTGAAGAGCATCTCGGAGTGGTACTCACCGCACAGCTCTGCACACTTGCCGGCGAAGGTGCCCTCACGGCCGGTGGTGAAGCTCATGTAGTTGGTGCGGCCCGGGACCATGTCGATCTTCTCGAGGAAGGCGGGGACCCAGAAGGAGTGGATGACGTCGCGGGAGGAGATCTCGAGCTCCACCTTGCTGTCGGCGGGGAGGTAGAGGGTGGGCAGCGTCTTCTCGACGCCGGTCTCACCGGTGAGGTGCGCCTGCACGCCCTGGTAGTGGACGTCCTCGTCGAGGTAGTTGAAGTCCCACGCCCACTGCTTGCCGTAGACCTGGATCTTGGTGTCCGGGTTGTCGAAGCGCTCCGTGATGGCGGTCTGCGCACGGAAGGAGAAGAAGAACAGGCTGACGACCATGGCGATCGGCACGATCGTGTAGAAGATCTCCAGCGGCGCGTTGTAGGCGAGCTGGCGGGGGTAGCCGGTCTCGTTCTTGCGCCGGCGGTAGGCGACCATGCACCAGAGCATGAGGCCCCACACCAGGAGACCGACGCCCAGGGCGGCAATCCACGAGCCGATCCAGAGGTCCATGACCTGGTCGGCGTTGTCGGTGGTGCCCCGTTCGGTGGGCAGGAAGCCAACCTTCGACTGCTCCGAGCACGCGGTGAGCGAGATCGTCGCCAGGACTGCCACTGCCGAGACCTTGAGCGCTCGGCCGCGGCGGGTGCCGGTTCGAGTTTGCGAACTCACAGACGGCCCTTCCTCTTCTGTACGTGGGGTCGGCATCTGTCCTGCACCGAGGGCAGGCAGGACGCGTCGCCCGTTACTTGTTCTCCGTAGGAAGCTTACCCCTCAGGCCCTCGATGTGCTGACACTGTGTCAGCGCGCCGTGTCGCCTGCGCACCCGGCTCGGCAGCTGCTCGGCCACGACGCAGCAGCTCGACGAACGCGCGGTCATCTCCTCTGAATCCTCCCTCCCGGACCCGGTCCGGGGGGGGCCGTGGCGGACCCACCGGGGGTTCAGAGGGACGCGGACGAGGCATGTGACGAAGAGAGGCCGAAGGGGTGTGCGCGGCCTTCGGGCCGACGCACACCCCTTCGGTGCCGCGGGGATCAGTGGAACGAGTCGCCGCACGCGCAGGAGCCCTGCGCGTTGGGGTTGTCGATCGAGAAGCCCTGCTTGGAGATGGTGTCCTCGAAGTCCACCGTGGAGCCGCTGAGGTAGGGCACGCTCATCTTGTCCACGATGACCTCCACGCCGCCGAAGTCGCGAACGTGGTCACCGTCGAGGACGCGCTCGTCGAAGTAGAGCTGGTAGATCAGCCCGGAGCAGCCGCCGGGCTGCACTGCGACGCGCAGGCGCAGGTCCGTGCGGCCCTCCTGCTCCAGGAGGTCGCGCACCTTCTGGGCGGCGTTGTCGGTGAGCAGCACCTCGTGGGTGGGCAGGTCCTGCGTGGTCTCGTTCTCGGTCGTGACGCTCATGGTGCTCACTTTCTTTCTTCTACGACCCGGGTCTCACGCCCGGGTGCGGCCGATGCCTTCTGCGACGTCCAACGTCGAGGTCCGGGGAATCATTCCGCGGGTGAGGAGCCGGGGGACGTCTCCTGCTCCGCGAGTGCGGAGAGCACGAGGGCCTCCGCGGTGACGGCGTGCAGGAAGTCCTCGATGTGCAGGGACTCGTTGGCGCTGTGGGCCCGGGTGTCCGGGTCCTCGATGCCGGTGATGAGGATCTGCGCCTCAGGGTACGCCTCGGTGAGGGTCGCGGTGAAGGGGATGGAGCCGCCCATGCCCGCGGTCACGGCGGGGCGGCCCCACGCCTCCTCGAAGGCCCACAGGGCGATCCGGGAGCTCACGGCGTCCGTGTCCGCGCGGAAGGACTGCCCGGTCTCCTCCAGGTGGAAGGTCACGTGCGCACCGAAGGGAGCGTGCTCCTCCACGTGCCTGCGCAGCGCCTCCCCCGCGACCTTCGGGTCCTGCCCGGGAGCGATCCGCAGGCTCAGCTTGGCCCGGGCCGTGGCGGCGATGGTGTTGGAGGCCTTGTCCACCTCCGTGACGTCGATGCCCGTGACCGAGATGGCCGGCTGGGTCCAGATCCGCGAGGAGATGGAGCCGCGCCCGGCCAGCCGAACGCCGTCGAGCACGCCCGCGTCCGCGCGGAACCGGGCCTCGTCATAGTCGACGTCCGTGTGGTCCTCGCTCAGCAGGCCCTCGACGGCCACGGCACCGTCGTCGTCGTGCAGCGTGGCGATCAGGCGGGAGAGGACGGTGGGCGCGTCCAGGATCGGTCCCCCGAACATCCCGGAGTGCACGGCGTGGTCCAGGACCGCGACCTCCACGATGCCGCCGACGACGCCGCGCAGGCTCGTGGTCAGCGCCGGCACCCCGACCTCCCAGTTCGCGGAGTCGGCGATCACGATGACGTCCGCGGCGAGCTTGTCGCGGTGGGCCGCGAGGAACGCCTCGAAACCGGGCGAGCCGGCCTCCTCCTCGCCCTCGACGAAGACGGTGATGCCGAGGCCCGGCTCGCTGCCGTGCTGGGCGAAGAACGCGCGCAGGGCGCCCACGTGGGCCATCACGCCGGCCTTGTCGTCCGCGGCACCACGCCCCCAGAGCCGACCGTCCTTCTCGACGGCCTCGAACGGCTCGGTCTCCCACAGCTCCCGCTTTCCGGGGGGCTGCACGTCGTGGTGAGCGTAGAGCAGGATCGTGGGGCGCCCGGGTGCCGCGGCCTTGCGGGCGACGACGGCGGGGTGCCCGGGCCTGTCCTCGGAGTCGGTGGGGGCGCGCAGCACCTCGACCCCGTCGAAGGGCAGCTCGCGCAGCAGCCCGGCGACGGCCTCCGCGCTGCGGTCGAGGTCTGCGGCGTCGAAGGAGTCCCACGCGATCCCCGGAATGGCCACGAGGGCACCGAGGTCCTCCAGCAGGGCTGCGCGTGAGTCGACGACGCTGCGGCGCAGGGCCTCGACGGTTTCGGAACCGGGTCGGGTGAAGTCTGTGCTCATGCATCCCACCATAGTCACGCGCACTGGACGCCCGCCGGTCAAGCGGGCCGGCACCCGCGGGATCTCCGTTAGGCTGGTCGGGTGTTTGGACGCAAGAAGGCAGATCAATCCTCGGGTTCCACCGCCGTGCGCGCAGCGGCCGTGAAGGACTCCCCCGCACCCTCCGCCCACGGGGCACAGGGCCGCGACGGCCACTCCCCGCAGGCCAAGAAGGGCAGGCCCACGCCCACCCGCAAGGAGCAGGAGGCCGCGCGGCGTCGTCCGCTGATCCCGGAGGACCGCAAGGCCGCGAAGGCCGAGTCCAAGCTGGCCGTGCGTGAGCAGCGCAAGGTGGCCCAGGCCGGCATGGCGGCCGGCGACGAGCGCTACCTCGGCCCGCGCGACGCCGGGCCCCAGCGCCGGTTCGCCCGCGACTGGGTGGACTCCCGCTTCAACATCGGCGAGTACGTGCTGATCTTCCTGCTGCTGATCTTCGTGCTCATGTGGCTGCCCGTGCAGTCCGTGGCCCTGACCCTGATCTGGATCGTCTACGGCTACATCCTGCTCTGCGTCCTCGACGCCGTGATCATGACCACGCGGATGCACGCGGCCATGCGCCGCAAATTCGGAACGGTCCAGCGCGGCACCCGCTGGTACGCCGCCATGCGCACGTTCACCATCCGCCGCCTGCGCCTTCCCAAGCCCCAGGTGCGCCGGGGTGAGCGTCCCGCCTGAGGTCGCCGCACCCCGTAGGACGAGGGCCGGTCCACCGCGCGGTGGACCGGCCCTCGTCTTTGCCCGTGTGCTCGTGGGTACGCCGCCCGCATCGCCGCGGGGATGGGCTTCCCACGCGGTCGCGCCGAGGACGCCTCAGCGGCCCCGAGGGGCCAGGCGCGCGAGACCGCGGTTGATCCGTGCCGCCCAGAACGGGCCCTCGTAGAGGAATGCGGTGTACCCCTGCACGAGCGAGGCCCCGGCGTCGAGCCGTTCCTGCACGTCCTGCGCCGTGGTCACTCCCCCCACCGACACGAGCACGAGCCTGTCCCCTACGTGCTCGCGCAGCAGGCGCAGCACTTCGAGGGAACGACGGCCCAGCGGCGCGCCGGAGAGCCCGCCCGCGCCGTCCGCCGCGACCTCCTCCGCCGGGGTCCGCAGCCCCAGGCCTTCGCGGGCGATCGTCGTGTTGGTGGCCACGATCCCGTCCAGGCCGAGGTCCAGGGCGAGGTCCGCCACCGCCAGGACGTACTCGTCCGCGAGGTCCGGGGCGATCTTCACGAGCAGCGGCACGCGGCGGGACGTCACCCGGTCCGCTTCCTCCCGCACCGCGGCGAGCAGGGGTCGCAGGGAGTCGAGCTCCTGGAGCTGGCGCAGCCCCGGGGTGTTCGGAGAGGACACGTTGACCACCAGGTAGTCCGCATAGGGCGCGAGCACGCGGGTGCTGCTCACGTAGTCCTGCGCGGCGTCCTCGAGACCCACGACCTTCGTCTTGCCGATGTTCACGCCGATCACCGGGCGGGCCCTGCCCGTGCGGGCGGCCTCCTGGGCCAGGCTCTGCAGCGCGGCGACCACGCGCGGCGCCACGGCCTGCGCCCCGTCGTTGTTGAAGCCCATGCGGTTGATGACGGCACGGTCCTCCACCAGGCGGAACAGCCGCGGGCGGGGGTTGCCGGGCTGGCCCTGTCCGGTCACGGTCCCGATCTCCACGTGGCCGAAACCCAGGTTCGTGAGGGCGTGGGTGCCGGTCGCGCCCTTGTCGAAGCCGGCCGCCAGGCCGAACGCGGACGGGAACGTCAGCCCCATCACGCGCACCTCGCCGCCGATGGCCGGTGCCGTGAGGCGGCTCAGCACACGGCCGATGCCGCAGCGGTGGGCCAGCTTGATGCCCGCGAAGCCGAGGGTGTGGGCCAGCTCGGGGTCCATCCAGGAGAAGGCGAGCTTGAAGAAGGTGGGATACACGCGCATGCCCCCCAGTTTTCCACACGGGTGACGGGGCCGAGCGGCGGGGACTCGCGGGGCGCGGGTGGTGGATGACGCCGTGTGCATCTGTCGAACGGTGCATGGGTCACCACCATGGGCCACCCATAAATTCATGTTTCACGTGAGACTTGGGGGATAAATATCACGTTTCACCTTCAACTTGGATCCACCCCGGTGACCGTTACCCCTCGTGCGGGCTCGCCGGGACTCGGTCTACGGCTCCCCCGTACCGGCGGTCCCGGTCCACATAGTCCTCGACGGCGCGCCACAGCACCCGACGGTCCATGTCCGGCCACAGCGCGTCCAGGAAGACCATCTCCGCATAGGCGGACTGCCACAGCATGAAGTTGGATAGCCGCTGCTCTCCCGAGGACCGCAGAAACATGTCCACGTCCGGAAGCTCCGGCTCGTCCAGGTAGCGCTGGACGGTGGCCTCGGAGATGGAGCCCGGCTTCAGGCGACCCGCCGCGGCGTCTCGAGCCATCGCGGCCGCAGCGTCTGCGATCTCCGCGCGGCCCCCGTAGTTCACGCACATCGTGAGGGTGATGACGTCGTTGTCCCGGGTCTCCTGCTCGGCCGTCTCAAGGCGTTTGATCACCGAGTTCCAGAGCCTGGGACGCCGGCCGGCCCACCGCACCCTGATCCCCCACTCCTGGAACGTGGGCAGCTGGCGGGCCATGACGTCCCCGGTGAAGTTCATGAGGAAGGCGACCTCCGCGGGGGATCGCTTCCAGTTCTCGGTGGAGAACGCGTAGGCGGAGACGTACGGAATGCCGAGGTCGATCGCGCCGGCCACGACGTCCATCAGCGCCCGCTCACCAGCGCGGTGTCCCTCGGTGCGGGGCAGGCCCCGCTCGTTGGCCCACCGGCCGTTTCCGTCCATCACCAGGGCCACGTGCTCGGGCAGGTCGGAGCGGTTCAGACGCGGGGCGGTGGCTCCGCTCGGGTGCAGGGGCGGCGGGGAGAAACGGTTCACGCGGGGATCCTGTCGAAGCGACGATGGGTGTCTCCCCCACCCTAGAACTTCCGGGGCTCGACCGGCGCCGCGCCCGACCTGCGGAGCGGGTCTCAGTCCCCCGCGCGCTCCACGAGTGCCAGGGACCTGACGGTGCGCTCCATGTGCCACTGGACGTAGGCGGCCACGAGACCGGCGGCCGCGCGTGCGGTCCGGGGATGGGCGGCGTCGACGACGGTCCAGTCGCCGCGCAGCAGCCCGTCCAGGAGGACGAAGGTGGCGGCGTCCGGTGCCGCGGAACCCGGCGGGCGGCACTGCGGGCACACGGCTCCGCCGAGGGCCGCTGAGAACGAGCGGTGGGGACCGGGAGCGCCGCAGCGGGCGCAGTCGACGAAACTGGGCGACCAGCCCGCGAGGGAGACCGCCCGCAGCAGGTAGGAGTCGAGGATCCGCCCGGGCTCGTGCAGTCCGCGTGCCACCGCGGAGAGCGCCCCGGTCAGCAGCCGGTAGTGCTGGGCGGCGGTGTCGTAGTCGTCCGCGGTGAGCTTCTCCGCGGTCTCTGCCATCGCGGCCGCAGCGGTGTAGCGGTCGTAGTCCGCCACGATGCGCTCCCCGTAGGAGCGGCGGCCCACCGCCTGGGAGACGATGTCCAGCGTGCGCCCGTGGACGAGCTGCACCTGCGCCACGTTGAACGGTTCCAGCCGGGCGCCGAAACGCGACGTGGTGCGCCGCACGCCCTTGGCCACGGCCCGGACCTGCCCGTGCTCCGCGGTCAGGAGGATCACGATCCGGTCCGCCTCCCCCAGCTTGTACGTGCGCAGCACCACGGCGTCGTCGCTGTAGGAACGCGAAGCGAAGGTTGAACGAGCCACGGAGTCATTGTGCCACCAGCCTCGGACACGGCCGCGCCGCCGGCCCACGACAAGGACGCGGACCGGCAACGACGCCCGCCGGCGCCGCGGCGTCGTCGGCCCCTTGCACGCCACCCCTCTCCCACACCACGGACCCTCGCCGCCGTCGATCGGAGCTCGGACAGGCAACGGCCCCCGCCCTCACGAGGAAGACCGGGGCCGCAGGAGGATCAGAACCGACGCATCAGGCCTGATCTGCCAGCTGCGCGTCGCGCACCGCACGGTTCACGCCGGAGATGACGGCCTTCAGGGACGCCCGCGTGGTGTTGTTGTCCATGCCCGCGCCCCACAGGACGCGGTCTCCGACGGCCAGCTCCACGTAGCTCGCGGCCTGCGCGTTGGCGGACGCCGAGAGCGTGTGCTCCGTGTAGTCCAGCAGCCGGACGTCCACGCCCTCGTCGTTGAACAGGTTGATCAGGGCGTCGATCGGACCGGTGCCGTGAGCGCTGCGCTCGTGGTGCTCTCCCCCGACGTCCAGGCCGATCTCCAGGACCGTGTTGCCCTCGTCCTCCGCGTGGGTGGAGATGGACGTGATCCGGTAGTGGCCCCAGGTGGCGTCCCCGCCGTCCTTGGCGGGCAGGTACTCGTCCGAAAAGATCTTCCACAGCTGCTGGGCCGTGACCTCCGAGCCGGAGGTCTCCGTGAACTTCTGCACCACGCCGGAGAACTCGATCTGTGCGCGGCGCGGCAGGTCGATGCCGTACTCGCTCTTGAGCAGGTACGCCACGCCGCCCTTGCCGGACTGCGAGTTCACGCGGATCACGGCCTCGTAGCTGCGCCCGACGTCCTTGGGGTCGATCGGCAGGTACGGCACGGCCCACTCGAGCTCGTCCACGCCCACGCCCTGCTGCGTGGCGTCCTGCTGCATGGCCTCGAAGCCCTTCTTGATCGCGTCCTGGTGCGAGCCGGAGAACGCGGTGAAGACCAGGTCGCCGCCGTACGGGCTGCGTTCCGGCACGGGCAGCTGGTTGCAGTGCTCCACGGTGCGGCGGATCTCCTCGATGTCCGAGAAGTCGATCTGCGGGTCCACGCCCTGAGTCAGCAGGTTCAGGCCCAGCGTCACCAGGTCCACGTTGCCGGTGCGCTCACCGTTGCCGAACAGGCAACCCTCGATGCGGTCGGCACCGGCCAGGTAGCCCAGCTCGGCGGCGGCCACGCCGGTGCCGCGGTCGTTGTGGGGGTGCAGGGACAGGATGATGTCGTCGCGCTGGTACAGGTGGCGGCCCATCCACTCGATCGAGTCCGCGTAGACGTTGGGCGTGGCCATCTCCACGGTGGCCGGCAGGTTGACGATCATCTCGCGGCCGTTGCCGATCTCGAAGGTCTCCGCGACCTCGTTGCAGATCCGCGCCGCGAACTCCAGCTCGGTGCCCGTGTAGGACTCCGGCGAGTACTCGTAGGTCACGGCGGTGTGCTTGAGCTGCTCCTCGTACTTGCGGCACAGCCGGGCACCCGTCAGCGCGATGTCCACGATCCCGTCCATGTCCTGCTTGAACACCACGCGCCGCTGCAGCGTGGACGTGGAGTTGTACAGGTGCACGATCGCGTGGGGGGCGCCGTCGATCGCCTCGTAGGTGCGCTCGATCAGGTGCTCGCGGGACTGCGTCAGGACCTGGATGGTGACGTCCTCCGGGATGTGGCCGCCCTCGATCAGGGTCCGCACGAAGTCGAAGTCGGTCTGCGAGGCGGACGGGAAGCCCACCTCGATCTCCTTGTAGCCCATGCGCACGAGCAGCTCGAACATCTTCAGCTTGCGCTCGGAGTTCATGGGGTCGATCAGCGCCTGGTTGCCGTCCCGCAGGTCAACGGCACACCAGCGCGGGGCCGTGGTGGCCACCTTGTCCGGCCACGTGCGGTCGGACATGTCGAACGGGAAGTTCTGGTGGTACGGGGTGTACTTGTGGACGGGCATTCCGGATGCGCGCTGCACGTTCTTCACGGGAAGGGCCTTTCGATCTGAAACTTGTGGGCCGGCACCACGAGACTCCGCAGCGGGTGGTCGGCCGTCAAGGATCGGTTCAGGCCCCGCTGCGGCACGTAAGCACGAGAAGCATCATGTCCTGCCGCATGTGATCCAACGTACCACCCGGTCCGACGGGCACCCGCGCGTTACGAACGGCGGCTCACTCGTCCGCGGTGGCCTGGCACGTGAACTGCTCGGCGGTCTGGCCCTGGAGGTCGTCCGGGAGGCTGGAGTTCTGGTCCATCTTCTCGCCGCTGCGGAAGTCCTGCCCAACGGCCACCTCCACGCCCTGCACGTCGTAGGACGCGGTGAGCTGGCTCGAGGGGATGTTGAGCAGCTCGGCGACGTCGTCCGCCGCCAGTGCCCAGCTGGGGTTGTAGAAGATCTGCGTGGCCGCCAGCTGCGCCCCGGAGGACTCGGTCTTCGCCTGGTCGTACCCTGCCTTCTCGAGCACAGAGACGAGCTGGCTGTCCCGGCCGCCGGTCTCCGATCGGTTGCTCACGGCGATCGGCACGATCTTCGGGTCCAGGGCCGGTGCGGTGGAGCTGGGGCTCGCGCTCGGCGCGGCGGAGGGCGACGTCGCCGCAGCACCCGGGTGGGCCGCGCCGCCCGACGCACCGGACGAGGGCGTGGCGGACGCGGAGGCATCCTCGGGGTCCGTGACCGAGACGTCCTGGCGCAAGGTGGTGAAGAGCTTCTCCGCCTTGGCGTCGTCGAGCTGCAGCCGGTTCGGGTTCTCCGGGTACTCCTCCGTGGGAACGGTCACGAACGCGATCTTGCCCGGGTCGATGCCCTTGAGGGTCCCGGCGATGCCCACGAGCGTGGGGATGGAGGTCAGGCCCTCGTCCACGTGCAGGTTCTGGGTCATTACCTCGGCGATGTGGTAGAGCTCCGGCAGGTTGGTGAGGGTGCCGTCCTTCTGGATCTTGCGGGTCAGGGAGGCGAGGAACGACTGCTGCGAGCGGATACGGGACTCGTCCCCGCCGTTGCCGAACGCCGCGCGGGACCGCAGGAACGCCAGCGCCTGCTCGCCCTCCACGCTGGAGATCCCGGCGGGCAGCTTCAGCCCGGACTTGGGGTCGTCCACGGCGTTGTTGACGCAGACCTCCACGCCACCCACGGCGGAGGAGAGCTCCTTGACCGCGTTGAAGTCCGCGAGCATGAAGTGGTCGATGTTCACGCCGGTGAGCTTGTTGATGGCCGCCACGGTGCAGCCGGGACCGCCGCGCTCCACGGCGCTGTTGAGCATGTCCTTCTGCGCCGGGTACACCTTGCCGCTCTTCGGATCGGTGCACTGCGGGATCTCGACCATGAGGTCGCGCGGGAAGGAGACCACGGAGACGGCATCGCGCTTCTCGGTCACGTGCACGAGCATCATGACGTCCGTGCGGCCCTCGGCGTCGTCCTCGCTGCCGTACTCCGAGTTGCCGGTGCCGCTGCGGGTGTCCGAGCCCATGACGAGGATGTCGAGCGGACCGTCGTCCACGGCGTCCGCACCGTCCGAGAGGTTCAGGGGGCTGGACTGCAGGTTGCCCGTGAGCCACAGCGCCGCGATCCCGCCGATGCCTATGGCCGCGATCAGCGCGAGCACCACGAGGATGACGGTGACCTTGCGGGCGGAGGCGCGGTGCTCGCGTGCCCGGTGGTGGCGCCCGGTCTGGGCGAGGTCGAAGGGCTCACCCTCCCGGTCGGTGCGGCGCGCGGGGTGCGCGGCCCAGGGGGCCTGGCTCTCCTGCGCGCGGCGTCCGCGACGGGGTATTGGGCTGCGATCCACCGGTGACGTCTCCTGGGGGTCTTCCTCGGGCTGGGGCGATCCGGGCGCGTACCGGGACCGCTTGGTCACGATACGCCCCGCGCCTCGGTGCTGGGTGTGGGGCGGCTCAGAATCCGAGCTTGGAGAGCTGCTTGGGATCGCGCTGCCACTCCTTGGCGACCTTCACGTGCAGGTCCAGGTAGATCCTGGTGCCCAGCAGCGACTCGATCTGCCCGCGGGCCTGCGTGCCGATCTCCCGCAGCCGCGCCCCGCGCTTGCCGATCACGATCGCCTTCTGCGACGAGCGCTCCACGTACACGCTCGCGTGGACGTCGAGCATGGGGTTGTCCGCGGGCCGGCCCTCACGCTCGGAGACCTCGTCCACAACCACGGCCAGGGAGTGCGGCAGCTCGTCGCGCACGCCCTCCAGCGCGGCCTCTCGGATCAGCTCGGCCATCATGGTGATCTCGGGCTCGTCCGTGAGGTCGCCCTCCGGGTACAGGGGCGGAGACTTGGGCATCAGGGACACCAGCAGCTGGGCCAGCTCCTCCATCTGGTAGCCGTCCGTGGCGCTCACGGGGATCACGTGCGCCCAGCCGGCGTCGGCCTCCTCGGCGCCGGACGTGGCGCCCGCGCCGCTCCCCCCGGCACCCCGGGAACCCTTGCCGCCCGACGACGCCGCCTCGCGCCGTCGGCGCCGCGCCTCACGGTGGGCGCGCTCCTCCCCCACGACCTCGCGGCCCAGCTCGCTCACGGCGATCAGCTGCTCCGCGAGCCGGTCCCCGGGGACGAGGTCCGCCTTGGTGACGATGGCGACCACGGGGGTGCGGCCCACGGCCGCCACGACCTGCTGCGCGATGAACTTGTCGCCGGGGCCGACCTTCTGGTCCGCGGGGACGCAGAAGCCGATCACGTCCACCTGTCCGAGCGTCTCGGCCACGACGTCGTTCAGGCGCTGGCCCAGCAGCGTGCGCGGCCGGTGCAGACCCGGGGTGTCCACGAGGATCAGCTGACCGTCCTCGCGGTGCACGATGCCCCGGATGGTGTGCCGGGTGGTCTGCGGCCGGTTGGAGGTGATCGCGACCTTGCGGCCCACGAGCGCGTTGGTGAGCGTGGACTTGCCCACGTTGGGGCGCCCCACGAACACGGCGAAACCGGCCCGGAAGTCCGGATCGTGCTCTGCGGTGAGATCCTGCGTCATGCTGTGTCCTCGCTCGTACGGTGGGTCGGGGGATGTGCGGCACTCTGCCGGAGCAGCGCGCCGTGCGCCGGGCTTCCGTGCCGCGGGCGGTGGATCACGCGCTGGTCTGCGCTCATGCCATGGTCTCCACGGGGGCGTCGCGGCCCAGGAACTCCTCGAGCAGGGCGCGCTGTGCGGTGAACATGCGGGTGCGCTCGTCCTCCTCCGCGTGGTCGTGGCCCAGCAGGTGGAGCAGCGAGTGGGCGGTGAGCAGGCAGAGCTCGTCCTGGGTGCTGTGTCCCGCGGCCTGCGCCTGGCGCTCGGCCACCGGCGGGCACAGCACGACGTCCCCCAGGACACCCAGGCTCGGCTCCTCGGCGGTGCCTTCGCGCAGCTCGTCCATGGGGAAGGACATCACGTCCGTGGCGCCGGGGAGGCCCAGCCACTGCACGTGCAGCTCGGCCATCTGCTCCTCGTCCACCACGGCGATGGAGACCTCCGTGTCGGGGTGCAGGTGCCACCGGGTGAAGGCGAGCGCCACGAGTGCCTCGAGCTGCTCGGTGTCTACGGCGCGGTAGCACGCGGGAAGCTGCGCGAGCTCCCCGGCCGTGTCCCACGGCAGGTCGAAGGACACGCTCACCGCGCATCCCCCTCCGGCATCCCCTGGTGCCCGGTGTCCCGGTGCTGGGCCGCCGCACGGCGGTCCTCCTTGCGGTGGGCGCGCTCCACACGGTGCCGGTTGGTGGTGTCGAACTGGTCGTAGGCGGCGACGATCTCCCCCACGAGTTCGTGGCGCACGACGTCTTCGGCCGTCAGCTCGCAGAAGGCGATGTCGTCGATCTTCCCCAGCACGTGCTGCACCTGGCGCAGCCCGGACTTCGTGGAACCGGGCAGGTCCACCTGGGTGACGTCACCCGTGACGACGATGCGCGAGCCGAAGCCGAGGCGGGTGAGGAACATCTTCATCTGCTCGGGCGTGGTGTTCTGCGCCTCGTCCAGGATCACGAAGGCGTCGTTGAGGGTGCGCCCGCGCATGTACGCGAGCGGGGCGACCTCGATGGTGCCGGCGTCCATGAGCCGCGGGATGGACTCGGGGTCCATCATGTCGTGCAGGGCGTCGTAGAGGGGGCGCAGGTAGGGGTCGATCTTGTCGTTGAGGGAACCCGGCAGGAAGCCCAGCCGCTCCCCCGCCTCCACCGCGGGACGCGTGAGGATGATCCGGTTGACCTCCTTGGCCTGCAGGGCGCGCACCGCCTTGGCCATGGCCAGGTAGGTCTTGCCTGTGCCGGCGGGACCGATGCCGAAGACCACCGTGTGCTCGTCGATCGCGTCCACGTACGTCTTCTGGTTCACGGTCTTCGGGCGGATGGTGCGCCCGCGCGTGGAGAGGATGCTCGTGGACAGGGCGCTCGCCGGGCGCACCTGCTGTGACTCGCGCATCATGCGGGACACGCGCAGCACCGTGCGCTCGGTGATCTCCGTGCCCCGCAGGGCCATGGCCAGCAGCTCCTCGAGCAGCGACGCCGCGAGCCGTGTGTCGAGAACGGGGCCCTCCAGGGCGACGTCGAGGTCGCGCACGGTCATGCGCACCGCGGGGAACTCGCCTTCCAGGAGTCTCAGCGTGTGGTCGGACTGTCCCAGGCACCGCACGGCGGTGTCTCGGTCCGGCATGTGCACGGTCACACGGGTGCGTTCGCTGGGTGCAGTGGTCAGTGGTGCCATCCCCTCGGGTTGCTGCGCGGATTGGTGCGTCATCGGGCACCAGCCTACCGGTCCGCTCCGTCACGCTCCGGTCCACAGCGCTTTTCCGCCCAGGGCACCTCCCTGTTCACGGGTTCGACCCCCGACGTGGGTTTCGATCCGGTAACGGTCTGCTCCGGGAGAGCCTGCGGGTTAGCGCGTGCCACTGCTCGTCGGTATGTTGTGGAGCCGATAAAATCTCCCGCGCCGTCGCCGTGACGGCCGCGTGGGAGTGGAGCACGGCGACGAGCACGAGGATCGCAGAGCAGCACGCATCAGAGACGGAGCAGAGAGGGAGGGCGAGAGCCGCGTGAGACCGAGTCGACGGGTGCAGCGCCGTCGCTCCCTGCGCGCCACCGCCGCGGTGGTGGCGGTCTCCCTCGCCCTCGGCCTGGCGGCGTGCGGCACCGCCGCGGACCGCCCCGGCACCAACTCTGCCGCGGCACCGGGCATCGGCGCGGCACCCGGGAACACGGGCGAGGCCCTCGACGGCGTGGCCACCGAGCAGGCCCCCGTGTACTGGGTGGGCACCGGCGACCAGTCCGGCTACCTCTTCCGGGAGTTCGGCGACCCCGAGGACACGAGCACCGCAGACCCCGTGGCCCAGGCGGCCGCCATGGTCACGCAGTCCACGCCCGACGACCCCGACTACCGCACGCTGTGGTCTCCCGTGGGCACCGTGGGGACCTCGGTCTCGCCGGACGGCACCATCACGGTGGATCTGCCCGCCGCCGCGTTCAGCACGCAGCTCTCGGAGAAGGACGCGCGCCTCGCGCTGCAGCAGATGGTCTACACCGTGTCGGCCGCGGCCGTCACCGCCGGACTGCTCGACGCCTCCACGGCCAAGGAGGTGCGCATCCTCGTGGACGGCCAGAGCGGCTTCAAGGCCTTCGGCTCCGTGGACCTGTCCCAGCCGCTCACCCGCGACTCGTCCCTGGCGGCGCCCGTGTGGCTCATCGACCCGCAGACCGACTCCAACCCGGGCAGTCCGCTGACCCTCTACCTGCGCGCGCTGCCCGTGGTGCACGACGTCCGCTGGGAGGTCCTGCAGGGCGACCGCACCGTGAAGAGCGGCAAGGTCCAGGCCGCGTCCCCCGGCACCGATCCCACCGTGGGCACCGAGCTGAGGACCACGCTGGAGCTCGATCCCGGCGACTACCGGATCAAGGTCACGGGCACCGACGACCACGGCACCGAGTTCTCGGACGACCACGTCATCACGGTCCAGCCCGCCGGCTGAGAGTCCCGCAGGAGGCCCACCGGAGGTGCGCGCGCGTACGGTGACGCGCACGCGACGACGTCCTGACGGGCTGTGCCTCGTGTGTCCCGGCGTTCAGCCCCAGAGGCCCAGCACGGCCTGCAGTGCCGCCAGTGCGGCGGGACCGGCGGTCGAGGAGCGCATCACGGTGTCTCCCAGGCGCAGAGTCTGCGCACCGGCCTCGGTCAGCGTGCGCGTCTCGTCCTCGCCGATGCCGCCCTCGGGACCGACGATCACGGCGATCCGGGGATGCTCCGCCCAGGCGGCCGTGTCCGAGGCCGCCCACGTGGTGGTGGCGGTCTCGTGGAGGAGCAGCCAGAGGGTGTCCGTCTCCGCGGCGACGAGCCGGGCGAGGCGTGAGGTGTCCACCCAGTCCTCACGGTGCGGCCAGTGGGCCCGGCGCGACTGCTTGGCGGCCGTGGTGAGCGTGGAGTCCCACTTGGCCATGGTCTTCTCCGCGCGCTCGCCGCGCAGGCGGACGATGCTGCGGTCCGCCTGCCACGGGATCACGCGGTCCACACCCAGCTCGGTGGCGGTCTCCGCGGCCTGGAGGTCTCGGTCCCCCTTGGCGAGGGCCTGCACGAGCGTGAACCGTGGCGTGCGCGGTTCCTCGTGGCGGATGTCCGCCACGGTGACGCTCATGCGGTCCTTCTCCCCGGAGGTGAAGGTGCAGCTCGCGCGGGTGCCGTGGCCGTCCACGAGGTCCAGGGGTTCACCCGTCCGCAGGCGCCGGACGGTCACGGCGTGCTTGGCCTCGGGACCGTGCACGTCGAGCACCTCACCGGGGTGGAGCCCGGTGAGGTGCGGCGCGTGGAAGACGGGGTTCGTCACAGGTCGTTGAACCGGTCCCGCAGGCGGGAGAAGAAGCCGCCGGAGGGAGAGGTCCCCACGGTGGTGCCGTCGTGGGCCTGCTCGTCGCGCAGCTCGGCCAGGCGCTCGAGCAGCTCCTTCTGCTCCCCGGTGAGGTCGCGCGGGGTCTCCACCTCGAAGTGCACCTGGAGGTCGCCGCGGCCCTTGCCGCGCAGGTGGGTGACGCCGAGGTCGTCGAGCGTGATGGTCGCCCCGGACTGGGTGCCGGGGCTGACGTCCACGCTGCGGGTGCCGTCGAAGGTCTCCAGCGTGACCGTGGTGCCCAGGGCGGCGGCGGTCATGGGGATGCGCAGGCGGGCGTGGAGGTCGTCGCCCTCGCGCACGAACGTGGGGTCCGGGTCCACCTTGAGCTCCACGAAGAGGTCCCCGTTGGGTCCCCCGGCGGTGCCGGCCTCGCCCTGTCCACCCAGGCGGATGCGGTTGCCGGACTGGATGCCCGCGGGGATCTTCACGGTGAGGGGGCGGCGGTCGCGGACGCGGCCCTCGCCGTAGCACTCGTGGCACGGGTGCTCGATCACGGTGCCGAAGCCGTTGCACTGGGAGCACGGCGCCTGGGTGGTGACCATGCCCAGGATCGACTGGCGCTGGTACTGCATGTGCCCGGAGCCCTTGCACATGCTGCACGTGGTGGGGCTCGTGCCGGGCTGGCAGCACGTGCCCTCGCATGTGGGACACGTGACCGCGGTGTCCACGGTGATGTCCTTCTCCACGCCGAACACGGCGTCCTTCAGCGAGATCCGCACGTTGATCAGCGCGTCCTGGCCCTGGCGGGTGCGGGACTGCGGTCCGCGCTGCCCACCGGCGCCGGCGCCCTGGAAGAAGGTCTCGAAGATGTCGGAGAAGCCGAAGCCGCTGCCGGGGAAGCCCCCGCCGAAGCCGGTATCCGTGCCGTTCTCGTTGCCGGTGGCGTCGTACACGCGCCGCTTCTCGGGGTCGGAGAGGACGTCGTTGGCGTGGGAGACGCGCTTGAACTCCTCGGCCGCCTCCGGGGACGGGTTCACGTCCGGGTGCAGCTTCCTGGCCTTCTTGCGGTAGGCGCGCCTGATCTCTTCGGCGCTGGCGTCACGGCTCACGCCGAGGGTTTCGTAGTGGTCGCTCACGATGCTGTCGCTTCTGCTTTCGTCTCTGGGTCGGTGGTCTGTGCCGGGGCGGCGCCGTGGGGCGCTCAGTCCCCGAGGTTCTTGGAGAGGTATCGGGCCACGGCCCTCACGGAGGCCATGGTGGTGGGGTAGTCCATGCGTGTGGGGCCCACGACCCCCACCTTGGAGGCGTCCCGTGGACCGTAGCCGGTGGCGACGACGGCCGCCTCCGCGAGCGGGTCGTCGAACTCCTCGGAGCCGATCCGCACGGCAACGCCGCGTTCGTCCTGCTGCATCTCCGACAACAACCGCAGCATGGTCACTTGTTCCTCGAGCGCCTCGAGCACCGGGGAGATGCTCTGCGGGAAGTCCCCGCTGAAGCGCGCGAGGTTCGCGGTGTCCGCCATCACGAGCCGGTGGTCGTCGGACGCGGCGGCCAGCGCGGTCAGCGCCTCGGCGACGGCCCGCCCCGCCCCGCGGAGCGGCTCCGGCAGTGCGGCCGGGAGGTCGACGACGGCGCCCGGCACGGTCTCGAGCGGACGGCCCAGCACGCGCGCGAGCACCGCCGCGCGCAGCTCCAGCACGCCCGCCTCGTCCACAGGTTCCCCCAGCACGAGGGTGCGCTGCACCACCCGTCCGCTCGACGGGATCAGCACCACGAGCAGGGCGTCCCCCTGAACGGCCGCGAGCTCCACGTGACGGACGGTGTCACCGGTGCGCACGGGGTACTGGATCACCGCGACCTGGTGCGTCAGCTGCGCCAGCAGGCGCACGGTGCGCTCCATGACGTCGTCGAGGTCGTGCGCGCCGTCAAGGAAGACCTGCACCGCCCGTCGCTGAGCGGGGGTGAGCGGCTGCAGCGCCGCGATCTGGTCCACGAACACGCGGTAGCCGCGGTCCGTGGGGATCCGCCCCGAGCTCGTGTGGGGTGCGGCGATCAGCCCGTCCTCCTCCAGCGCCGCCATGTCGTTGCGCACGGTGGCCGAGGAGACGGGCAGACGGTGGCGTTCCACGAGCGCCTTGGACCCCACGGGCTCGCGGGAGTGGACGTAGTCCTCCACGATGGTCCGCAGGATCTGCGCCCTGCGCGGATGCTCGATGTCTCTCACCTCCCGGTCCCGGCGGGATGGCGGTGCGCCACCCCGTGCCTCACGTCACGAGTGCGGATGGGCCCTCACGGGCCGCGAATAATGTTGGCACTCGAAACATCACAGTGCTAATCAGGGAAGTCTATTGCCCGTGGTCCCGGCCGGGCCTTTGATACGCTCGCGGCTGATTCGTCCGACCCAATGCTCTGCCCGCCCGGGCACCGCCTCCGAACCTACCCATGGAGACCCCGTGAACGCACCCGGTTGGAGCTGGGGCCCGCAGGACCTCGGCAGCCCCGAGGTCTCCCGCCGCTCCCCCGCGGCCCGCGAGGTCCCCGTGGCACCCGACATGGTCCTGGAGGACGTCGAGACCGGCTGGGTGGGCGCCGTCGTCAGCGTGGAGGTGGTGGGCGGCATGCGCGTCGTGGGCCTGGAGGACCGCCACGGCCGCGTCAAGGCCTTCCCCCTGGGCCCCGGTTTCCTGCTCGACGGCGAACCGGTGCGTCTCACCTCGCCCGCACCGCGCGCAGCACCCGCCGGACCGCGCATCACCCGCTCGGGCTCCGTGGCCGTGGAGAACCTGCGCGCCTCGGTGGCCAAGGAGTCCCGCGTGTGGGTCGAGGGCTACCACGACGCCGAGCTCGTCGCCAAGGTCTGGGGGCACGACCTCGCCGTGGAGGGCATCGTCGTGGAACCCCTGCACGGCATCGACGACCTCCCGGCCGCCATCGCCGACTTCCAACCCGGGCCGCAGCGCCGCCTGGGCATCCTCGTGGACCACCTCGTGACGGGGTCCAAGGAGTCCCGGATCGCCGAGCAGGCGCTCGCGGTGCCCGGTGCCCGCGGCAACGTGCTGATCCTGGGCCATCCCTACGTGGACATCTGGCAGGCCGTGAAGCCCTCCGCGCTGGGCATTGCGGCGTGGCCGGAGATCCCGCGCGGGGTGGACTGGAAGACCGGCATGGCCAAGGCGCTCGGGCTGCCCCACCGCACCCCGCAGGACGTGGGCCGGGCCTGGCAGGCCATCCTCTCCCGCGTGGACAGCTACTCGGACCTCGAACCCGCGCTGCTCGGGCGGGTCGAGGAGCTCATCGACTTCCTGACCGCCCCGGGCGCCGACTGACCTGATTCGGCATGTCCGGAGTCACAGGGGCAATCCGCTCCGGGACGGGTCCGTTCCCAGGAAAGCACCGTAGAATGGCCCCACCGGGACCGTGATCCACCCGGTTCGGCTACCGCCCCTGAAAGGGACACCCACCCGTGACTGAGACCGCCCCCACCACCTCCACCCCCACCGAGGAACCCGCCTTCGAGGCCGTGCCCGCGCAGGCCCAGCCCCTCGACGTGGGACAGGACCGTCAGTGGGCCACCCTCGCCCATCTCGGTGGAGTGGTCGGCGCGCTGCCCAGCTACGTGATCCACCGCGTGTTCGCGGACCGCGGCCCGTTCACCGCGCAGGAGTCCCGGGAGGCCCTGAACTTCACCCTGCTGCCGAGCATCGTGGTCCTCGCCGGCATCGTGCTCTCGCTCGTGCCCGCCGTGGGCTGGCTGTTCTCCGTGATCGCCGCCGTCACGTGGCTGTGGCTCGCGATCGCCTCCGTGGTCGCCGGCGTGAAGGTCAACCGCGGCGAGCCGTACCAGTACCGCGGCAACACGCACCTCTACGACCGGATCGTGGCCTCCCGCGACTGATCCCCGCCCGGCGTCCGGCACACGGGCGCCGTCTCCGGGCACCCCGTGCGGCTCACCGTGTGAGCCGCGCTCACCAGTCGAGCAGGCGCCGGGTGACGGCATCGGCCATCAACCGTCCCGCATCCGTCAGCACCGCGCTGCCCCTGAGCGCCGCCGGACCGTCGAGCCAGCCGTCCGCGATCAGACCGGCCACGGCGCGGCGCCCCTCGGGACGCAGCCCCGAGATCTCCAGGCCCTCGCGGATCCTGATGCCGAGCATCGCGTGCTCCACGTACTGCGTCTCGGCGTCCAGGGTCTCGCGTCCGACCGCCGGGGAGATGCCCTCCCGCACCCTGTTTGTGTACGGCAGGGGGTGCTTGAGGTTCCACCACCGCACGCCGTCGCTGTGCGAGTGCGCCCCGGGGCCGATCCCCCACCAGTCCTGGTTGCGCCAGTAGGCGAGGTTGTGCGCGCTGCGGTTCTGCTCGGCGCTGCGACCATGGGCGGCGCGGGACCAGTTGGAGACCTCGTACCACTGGAACCCGGCGGAGGTGAGCTTCGCGTCTGCGAGCGTGTACTTCTCGGCCTGGTCGTCCGGGTCCACCAGGGGGACCTCGCCGCGGCGCATCTGGGCGGCAAGCTTGGTGCCGTCCTCGATGATCAGCGAGTACGCGGAGACGTGGTCCGAGTCCATGGCCAGGGCGGCGTCGAGCGAGGCCTCCCAGTCCGCGACGGACTCCCCCGGCGTGCCGTAGATCAGGTCCACGCTCGTGCCGAGACCCTGCGCCTTGGCCCAGCCGACGGCGCGCGGCACGTTGGCCGGCGTGTGGGTGCGTTCCAGCACGGCCAGCACGTGCGGAACCGCGGACTGCATGCCGAAGGACACGCGGGTGACACCGGCACCGGCCAGCACCTCGAAGGTCTCGGGGGTCACGGAGTCCGGGTTGGCCTCGACCGTGACCTCGGCACCGGGTGCCAGGCCGAAGCTCTCGCGGGCCTGCTCCAGCATGCTCACAAGCTCCCGGGCGGGCAGCAGCGTGGGCGTGCCGCCCCCGAAGAACACGCTGTGCAGCGCCCGCGGGGGCGCCCCCGCGGCGTCGAGGACGGAACGGGCGAAGCGGACCTCGGCCGCGGCGTCGTCGTGGTAGTCGTCCCGCGAGACCCCGTCCCCGAGCTGCTCCATGGTGTACGTGTTGAAGTCGCAGTAGCCGCAGCGCACGGCGCAGAACGGGACGTGGACGTAGAGGCTCAGCGTGCGGTCCGCGGCGCGCGCGACCGCAGAGGCCGGGAGGGCCCCGTCCGACGGCGCCGGGTCCCCCTCGGGTTGGGCGGGCATTACTTCTTCTTGTCCTTCCCGTTGTCCTCGTCCGAGGACAGCGCGGCCACGAAGGCCTCCTGGGGGACCTCCACGCGGCCCACCATCTTCATGCGCTTCTTGCCCTCCTTCTGCTTCTCGAGCAGCTTGCGCTTGCGGGAGATGTCACCGCCGTAGCACTTGGAGAGCACGTCCTTGCGGATCGCGCGGATGTTCTCGCGCGCGATGATGCGCGAGCCGATGGCCGCCTGGATGGGGACCTCGTACTGCTGGCGCGGGATGAGCTTCTGCAGCTTGCCCGTCATGAGCACGCCGTAGGAGTAGGCCTTGTCCTTGTGGGTGATGGCGCTGAACGCGTCCACCTGCTCGCCCTGCAGCAGGATGTCCACCTTCACGAGGTCTGCCGCCTGCTCGCCGTCCGCCTTCCAGTCGAGGGACGCGTAGCCGCGGGTCTTGGACTTGAGCTGGTCGAAGAAGTCGAAGACGATCTCCGCGAGCGGCAACCGGTAGCGCAGCTCCACGCGGTCCTCGGACAGGTAGTCCATGCCCTTCATCTCACCGCGCTTGGACTGGGAGAGCTCCATGACCGCGCCGATGAACTCCGAGGGCACAAGGATCGTCGCGGAGACCATGGGCTCGCGGATCTCCAGGATCCGACCCTCCGGGAACTCGGACGGGTTGGTGACCTCCACCTCGGAGTGGTCCTCGAGCGTCACGTTGTAGGACACGGACGGTGCGGTGGAGATCAGGTCCAGGTTGAACTCGCGCTCCAGACGGTCGCGGGTGATCTCCAGGTGCAGCAGTCCCAGGAAGCCGCAGCGGAAGCCGAAGCCCAGCGCCGTGGACGTCTCGGGCTCGTAGACCAGGGCGGCGTCGTTGAGCTGCAGCTTCTCCAGGGCGTCGCGCAGCACCGGGTAGTCGGAGCCCTCCACGGGGAACAGGCCCGAGAACACCATGGGCTTGGGATCCTCGTAGCCGCCCAGGGACTGCTGCGCCGGCTTCTGCTGGTTGGTGACCGTGTCGCCCACGCGCGACTGGCGGACGTCCTTCACGCCCGTGATGAGGTAGCCCACCTCCCCCACGCCCAGCCCCTTCGACGGGATCGGCTCGGGCGAGATCACCCCGATCTCCAGCAGCTCGTGCGTGGCGCCGGTGGACATCATCTGGATCCGCTCGCGCGGCACCAGGGTTCCGTCCACCACGCGCACGTAGGTCACCACGCCGCGGTAGGTGTCGTACACGGAGTCGAAGATCATGGCGCGCGACGGCGCGTCCTTCTTTCCCTGCGGCGCGGGCACGTCCCGCACGATGCGGTCCAGCAGCTCCTCCACGCCCTCACCGGTCTTGCCCGAGACCTTCAGGACGTCCTCGGGCTCCACGCCGATCAGGTTGGCAAGCTCCGCGGCGTACTTCTCCGGCTGCGCGGCCGGGAGGTCGATCTTGTTGAGCACGGGGATGATCGTTAGGTCGTTCTCCAGCGCCAGGTACAGGTTCGCCAGCGTCTGCGCCTCGATGCCCTGGGCGGCGTCCACCAGCAGGATGGTGGCCTCGCACGCCGCCAGCGAGCGGGAGACCTCGTACGTGAAGTCCACGTGGCCCGGGGTGTCGATCATGTTCAGCGCGTAGTCCGTGCCGTCCACGTTCCACGGCATGCGCACCGCCTGGGATTTAATGGTGATCCCGCGCTCGCGCTCGATGTCCATGCGGTCCAGGTACTGGGCCTTCATCTGCCGGGGCGTCACCACCCCCGTGGCCTGCAGCATCCGGTCCGCCAGCGTGGACTTGCCGTGGTCGATGTGGGCGATGATGCAGAAGTTCCTGATCACCGAGGGGTCGGTCGAGGCAGGTGCCGGTGGATTGACGGCCAACGGTGACACGGGCGGTCCTTTCGTTCTCAGGATGACTCCCCAGTTTCCCATGATCCCGGGCCGGGGGCGAACCGGTCCCCCTACGATGTCCCCATGGCCGACATCACTCGACTGCTGAACCAGGGGCTGCGCCTCGTCCGCATGTACCAGCGCTACGCGGGCTCCCGCGGTCCCGCCTCCCGCTCGTCTCGCTCCCGGGGCACGACGCCGCCGCCCACCTTCGCCCACGAGAACGGCACCTCGCGCGCCCGGCCGGGCAGGGCGACGTCGTCCCCGGGCACCCGCGCACCCGGCACCTCCGCGCCGTACCCCGGTGACTGGACGGGGCCCGTGAACCCGCGGTGGGCCGCGAAACCGGACGGTCGGCCCGATCCCGGGGAGGTCGTGTGGGCCTGGGTGCCCTACCAGGAGGACCACTCGCACGGGAAGGACCGGCCCGTGCTGATCGTGGACCGGGCCGGCGAGCACCTGCTGTGCGTGATGCTGACCTCCAAGAACCACGACACCGCCCGTCACGACGACCCCTCCTACGTGGAGGTGGGCGTGGGCGGCTGGGACCGCTCCGGGCGGCCCTCGGAGGCGCGGATTGACCGGATCATCCCGGTGCGGCCGGAGGACGTGCGGCGCGAGGGGGCGGTGCTGGACCGCGCTCGGTTCGAGGCCGTGGCCGCGGAGCTGACGCGGCGGCGCTGAGCCGGGTGGAGTCCTGGTGGCACCGGGGCGGCGCCGGACGCCCGCTCTCGACTCGGTCCGTGCCCGCCCGTGCCGCGGAGCGTCACCCCAGCACGGACCCGGCGGCACACCCCGACGCGGCGCAGCGGGCATCCGCGGCTCTGGTCTGCTAAAGTAGTCCGCTGTGTGTCCGCGCTGGTCGTCGGGCACAGCGGATGGTTGCCACCGAGCATCCCCACTCTCACAACTCAGTCGATGACCATCCGTGAGCCCTCACTGACCTACTTCCGCAATCGTTCTAGGAGTTACACGTGGCCAACATCAAGTCGCAGAAGAAGCGCATCCTCACCAACGAGAAGGCTCGCCTGCGCAACAAATCGTACAAGTCCGAGCTCAAGACGCTCATCCGCAAGGTGGATGCCGCTGTCGAGTCCGGCAACAAGGACGCCGCCGCCGAGACCCTGCGCACCGCGTCCCGCAAGCTCGACAAGGCCGTGTCCAAGGGCGTTCTGCACAAGAACACCGCGGCCAACAAGAAGTCCGGTCTGGCCAAGAAGGTCGCCAAGATCTGAATCGGCTGACACCGTCGCACTGACGGAGCACACGGGCCCGGCACTCCTCGCGAGTACCGGGCCCGTTCTCGTGTGAGGACAGTGTCGTGTCCCGCCAGCGGTCCGTCGGTGCGGAGTCGCTACTCAGCGCCGCCCAGGACTGACCGTTCAGGTCACGGTGGCCCCGTACCCTTGCGCGCGGTGCCGCGGCGTGCGGTTGCACGGTGCCCGCGTTCGCGATCCTCGGTGGCCCCGCCGTTGTCGGTGTTGTGGTGCCCGCTCAGCGGTGCCCGGAGGTGGCGATCACCGTGATGGCCCGCTCCACCGCGAAGTACGGGGACCGGGAGGCCCCCTTGACCTGGGCGTCGGCCTCGGCGATGGCCTGCAGCGCCCGGGTGACGTCCTGGGCCGTGAACCGGCGCGCCTCGTTCTGGGCGCGCTCCACCTGCCACGGCGCAGCCCCGACGTCACGGGCGATCTGCCCCGCTCCCCCGCGGGAACCGGCCGTGACGGCGATCAGGCGCATCTTCGAGCCCAGCGTGGCCACCATGGGCACCGGGTCCACCCCGACGTCCACGGCCTGACGCCACAGTTTCAGGGCCTGCTCCGCGTTGCCGGCCACCGCGGCGTCCGCCACCCGGAACGCGGTGACCTCCACGCGGCCGCCGTAGTACTTCTCCACGAGCTCGAGGTCCACGGTCACGGGGCCGTCCGCGATCAGCTGGGCGCACGCGGCAGCCAGCTCGGCGGTGGAGGTGCCGACCGCCGCGGCCAGGGCGCGGGCGGCGTCGGGCTCGATGCGCTTGTTCTGCGCACGGAACTCCGCGAGGACGAACGAGGACTTGTCCCGGTCCGACTTGGGCGGGGCGCAGTCCAGGACGAGGGCCTTCTCCTTGAGGGCGTCCAGCAGCTTCTTGCCGCGGTTCCCGCCGGAGTGCTGCCACAGCACCGTGACGTCCGGATCCGGGTTGGCCACGTAGGCCAGGGCGTCCGCCAGCAGGTGCTCGTTCATGCCCGCGAGCTCCTGGACGCACACGAGCTTGGGGTCGTCGAAGAGGGACGGGCTGGTGACCACGGCGAGCTGGCCCGGCTCGTAGTCCCCGGCCGCGATGTCCGTGACCTCGCAGGAACCCCGTTCCGCACGGATGGTGTCCCGGAGGGTCTCCCTGATGCGCTGCAGGATGTACTCGTCCGAGCCGGAGGCCAGCACGAGCGGCTGAGGAACGGCCTCACGCCAGGAGGTCTGCGGGGCCGTGGGCGCCTGTCGGCGGGAAGACGTGCGTGCCGGGGTCATGGTGCTCCTCGATCGTGGCCGACTGCTCGGGCGACGACGCCGCCCGGGACCGGGTGCGAGCGAGCCCCCTCACCGGAAGGTGCGGGGTCGGGACGCCGACGCTGCGTCCCCATGCTAGCCGTGGGTGCAGACACCCCCGGAGGGTCTGTGCAGGGCGGGAGCCGGCGCAGCCGCGTGCGGCACCGCGGACGCGTGCCGGGGCCGCGTCGTCGTCCCGGGTCCACCCCGACCCTTGCTCGTCGTTCCACTCCGCATCGCAGATCAAGCGGTGTCCCGCGAGCGCCCGGGCTCACGTGCTCGGTGTTCACCGCCGGATCACGCTCGCCTCGTCGTCCGGCGAGCGCCGGGGCTCACCGGGTGCGGGGTGGGCGGCGGTAGGCGCGTTCGTACTGGCCGGGGACGGGGGCGTCGGGGACGCCGAGGGTGTGGGCGGCGGTGAGGGCCGCGTGGGGGTCGCGGAGGGCTTCGCGGCCCATGAGCACCACGTCGGCGAGGCCGGTGGCGATGATCTGCTCGGCCTGCCAGGCGGTGTCGATCATGCCGACGGCGGCCACGGGGACTCCGGCGGTGGTCTTGATCTCGGTGGCGAGGGGCACCTGGTAGCCGGGGCCCACGGGAATCTCGGCGGGCACGTTGGCGGCGGAGGAGACGTCGATGAGGTCCGCGCCGTGCTCGGCGAGCCACCCGGAGACGCGGGAGGTGTCGGCGACCGTGAGCCCGCCCTCGGTCCAGTCGGTGGCGGAGAGGCGCACGAGCAGGGGCATGTCCTCGGGGATCACGTCGCGGACGGCGTCGGTGACGCGCAGCAGCAGCCGGGCGCGGTTCTCCAGGGTGCCGCCGTACTCGTCCGTGCGCTCGTTGCTCAGCGGGGAGAGGAACTCATGGAGGAGGTACCCGTGGGCGCCGTGGAGCTCCACGAAGTCCATGCCGGCCTCCACGGCACGGCGGGCCGAGGCGGCGAACGCGGCCACGACGTCGTCGAGGCCCTGCCCGTCCAGCGCGACTGGCTCGGCGAGCCCCGGGAAGGCGACGGCGGAGGGGCCCACGGTCTGCCAGCCCCCGTTCTGCGGCGCGATGGACCGGCCGGGGTTCTCGGAGCCCCAGGCGGCCTCCGTGCTGGCCTTGCGCCCCGCGTGGGCCAGCTGCACGCCAATGGCCGCGCCCTGCTGGTGGGCGAAGTCCACGATCCGCACGAGGGCGTCCCGCTGCTCGTCGTTCCACAGTCCCAGGTCCCGGGGACTGATCCGGCCCTCGGGCACGACGGCGCTCGCCTCCACGATCACGGCCCCCGCCCCACCGGCGGCGAGCGATCCGTAGTGCACGAGGTGCCAGTCCGTGGGCACGCCGTCCTCCCCAAACGCGGAGTACTGGCACATGGGCGGGATCCACAGCCGGTTGCGGACCGTGAGGCCGCGGAGGGTGAGTGGTTCGAACAGGGTGGAGCGCATGGGAGTCCTTCCATTGAGTGGCACGAGCACGGGGGCGCCGGGGGGCGGGCTCCTGACGACGCACGACCCCGGGGTGACCGGCGCGGATGCCCGGTGTTTCGTGGTGCACAACAGATCTTTCCCTCGCGATATTTCTGCTGGTGCTCCCCGGCTCAGCGCCGTGACACGACCACGCGATCTCCTTCGCGGTGCACCCACAGCGCGCCGTTCTGGTCGGTGCGGGCCACTGCAGCGCCCACCTCCTGCAACGCGGCGACCGTCCCGGGGTGCGGGTGGCCGTAGCTGTTGTCCTCCCCCACGGAGATCACGGCGAGCGCCGGGTGGGTGTCACGAATGATGTCGATGCCGCCGTTGCGGGCGCCGTGGTGGGAGACCTTGAGGACGTCGACCGGGGGTGGGTGTCCGCCGGGGAGGGTGTGCAGCGTACGGCGGTAGCCGTCCGCTTCAAGGTCGCCTGCACTGAGCCAGGTGGTGGTGCCGTCGGGGCCGTCGAGGGTCAGCAGCAGGACGAGGGAGGCGTTGTTCTCGTCCTCGGAGGTGACCTTCCGGTGCGGGGGGCGTGGTGTCGTGCTGCCGCCGGAGCCGCCTGCCCCGGTGCCTGGCGGCGCCGTGCCTGCCGTCGGGGAGCCATCAGGGACAGTGGGCGGAGGTGCGGGGGCGAGAACCTCCACGGTGAGCGGCCCCAGGCGCAGCTGCTCGCCGGGAGCAGGGCGCGTGGCGATGTCCGCCCACTGGCTGAGCTCGTCCGGTGGGATGTCCCCGGCGGCGGAGTACCAGACGCGGTCCACGGCCACGGCCTCGGCGAGCCCCTCCAATCCGGCAACGTGGTCGGCGTGGTCGTGGGTGGCGATCACCGCGTCCAGGTGGGTGACCTCGGCCTGCCGCAAGCACTGGGTCAGTGCCCGGGGGTCGGGGCCGCCGTCCACGAGCACGGCACTGTGCTCCCCCGTGCGGTGCAGCACGGCGTCGCCCTGCCCCACGTCGCACACCACGGACTCCCACGCTGGTGCGGGGCGCAGCCACCACACCACGGCCGTGACGAGCAGCGCCAGCAGTGTGAGGGCCGCGGTGATGGCGAGGGCGCGGCGTCGGAACCGGTGCTCCCGGGCGCGGACGCGCCACACGGCGTCGGGCAGGGGCGGCTCGGCCGGGGTCGAGGTGACCGTGCCTCGGGTGGGTCCGGGGCGACGCATGCGGTGGTCGAGGGCGTGCAGAGCGGCGAGCGCGAGCAGGGTTGCCGCGGTGAGCAGGACGATCCCGGCGATCCCCGGGGGCCAGGGCAGGTGCGCGCCGGGGAGTCCGGCGAAGGTGTCGGCAATGCGGCCGAGCAGGCGCGCGGGGTAGGAGGCGAGGCCCACGGGCAGTCCGGCGGTCCGCTCCCAGGCGGTGAACACGGCGGGGTCGGGTGTGCCGGGCACCAGCAGCTGCAGCACCGGGGTGAGGAGGTGGCCCGCGAGCAGGACGCACACCGCGAGCAGCCCGGCGACAGTCACGACCGGGACGAGCGGGGAGGCCGCCATGTTCGCGGGCAGGCTGTAGAGCGGCAGTGTGGGATTGAGCAGAAGCAGCACGGGCCCGCACCACAGCTGGGCAACCATTGGGACGGCCACGCACACCGCGAGCACCGTGGGCACGCGCATGGCGAGCAGCCGGGTGACAGGGCGGGCGCTGACGACGATGCCCGCCGTCGCCAGCACGGAGAGCACGAACCCGTAGTCGATGGCCAGCTGCGGTTCCACGAGCACGAGCCCCGTCACGGCGGCACACAGCGCGTTGAGGCTCACCCCGGGGCGGCCGGTGAGCATGGACAGCCCTCCCAGGGCGCCCATCACGCCGGCCCGCAGCACGGAGGGGTCCGGTCCCACCAGCACCACGAAACCGGCGAGCGCCGCCAGCCCCGCGAGGACGCACCCGCGGCGCCCCGCTCCGAGCGCGAGAGCGGTGTACCCGGTCAGGGTCATCACGAGCGCACAGTTGGAACCGGAGACGGCGGTGAGGTGGGTGAGCCCCGTGTCCTTCATGCTCTGGGCCAGCGCGTCGGGCAGCCGGGAGGTGTCCCCCACGGTCATGCCGGGCACGAGTCCCGCACTCACCGCGCCGTGCTCCCCGGCGAGACGGGCGAGGTCCTCGCGGACAGTCGTCGGCAGGCCGTTCCCGTGCTCCTGTTCGTCGCCCTCCCTCGCAGGGGTCGGCGGCGAGGAGCCCCGCAGGGTGAGGTGTGCCGGGTCCGCGGTGGCGGTCACGCTCAGAACGGCGTCGACGCGCTGCCCGACCTCGACAGTGCCCCACGCGGGGTCCGTGGCGAAGACCGTGGCGGCAACGTCCTGTGGCGAGCCGTCCGCGACGGCGATGCGCAGGTCTACGGCCACACCGTGGGACGCCTCCTGCTCCCCCGGCGCCGGTCCTGAGGTGTACGACGACGGCGCTCCCTGGACGTCTGCCTGAACCCGCACCACCGACCCGGCGGGGTGGGCGACCAGGAACTCCCGGGCGGGCGCCGCGGCGGCGAGCGCCGTGACGATCCCCGCGGCGGACGCGATCCCGATGACTACGGGCAGCACGAGCGCGGGCCCCAGACGACGTCGCGCGCCTGCGCCCGCTGGCCGTGACGACGTCTGCCCCGGTGCCACTTGTCCGAGTGCTGCACCCGGGAAACGTGGTGACGTATCTTCGCCCCGCTCGCGGCGACGAGCCCGTCCGCCACGACGGGCCCGCGGGGCCCAGGTCTGGAGACAGTGGAGGGTGCGGGAAACGTGGTCACGAAGCCACGTGGGAGCGAACCACGCCACCGTGAAGAAGACCACGCTGATGACGGCACCCCAGGTCCCGGCCTCCCAGCCGTCCAGGAGCGTGCGGATCGAGCACAGCCACGTGCTCACCGCCACGGGCAACAGCCGCAGGTCCCACTGACCCGTCATACCGTGACCAGCGGCAGCAGTGCCTCGAGCATCATGGGCCCTACACCGCTGACGTCGTCTAGCTGCTCGGGCGCGGTGAACGGCCCGTGCTGCGTGCGGAAGTCCACGATCCGCTGCGCCAGCACCGGCCCCACGCGCGGCAATGTCTCCAACTCCGCAGCCGTGGCGGTGTTCAGGTTCACCAGAGTCCCGCCCGCGGCCGCCCCTCTGGAGGCTTTGCCGGCGCCAGCACCTGTTCCTCCGGAACCACCGCCCGCCGCCCCGCTGGTACCACCCGTTCCCCCAGCAGCGGATGCGGCACCAGAGCCGGTGTCCGCCGCAGACCCGGAGGACGACGCCGCTCCACCACTCTGCTCGGCCGCCACGCGGTCCGCGTTGCCCTTGTTGGGAACCATGATCTGTGCACCGTCCTGCACGGTCTGGGCGAGGTTGAGGCGGTCTTTCACCGCAGCGGAGGTGAATCCCCCGGCGGCCTGCACGGCATCCATGACACGTGCACCCGGGGAGAGGGTGACCACGGAGGGATCCTTGACCTCCCCGACCACGTGCACGGTGAGCACACCCGTGTCCTGGGCTCCCGCCGTCGCCCCATTCGAGGCCTTGGCTACCTCTGGGCTGGCGTGCGACGTCGCGCCGGTGCGGCCGTGACCGGACGCGCCCGACGACTCTCCGGCTCCCGCCCCGTCACCGGACGCCGCGCCGTCGTCGTCCGACGTTCCCGCTCCCCCACCGGAGACCGCGGCCGATGTGACCACGGCCGCGTCGTCTCCGCGCAGGAGCAGGGACATCCCGCCCAGCACCACCGCGAGCAGCAGCACCACGCACAGCACGACCACGGCGGGGCGGGAGAGCCGACGCCGCACGAGAACATCCTCGCGGTGACGAGAATGCGCGTCCTCCGCCGGTGGCTCCCCCGCGGGATCGCGGTCCCCGGGCAGGGCGGTCTCACCCGTTGCCCCGGAGATTTCGTCCTCTCCCAGCAGTGCCGCCAACCGCTCGGTGGCCGGGCTGTCCCGAAACCGCCGTCGTCCCCTGAAATCGATGCCGCTCATGCGGCCCACTCCACCCAACAACCGAGCTGACGTGGGCCCGATGCGCCGCCCGTGTGGAGGAGCGGGAGAGCCCGCGCGTCAAGGGGCGGGCTGTGCAGGCCTCTCGCCGTGCCACACCCGCCGTCAACGCGACAGCAAGCCGACCATCCGTAGGGCAGCCCGGATCAATAGTGGTAGCGGGCCTGGAGGATAATCAGATCCCCGTCGTCCACGAGGTAGACGAGTCGATGCTCCTCATTGATCCACCGCGACCACGCCCCCTGCGCCCCGTACTTCAACTGCTCGGGCTTGCCAATGCCCTCGAACGGCTCGCGCAGGCAGGCATCGATGAGCAGGTTGATCCGCTTGAGGATCCTCCGGTCGGCCGTCTGCCAGTATGTGTAGTCTTCCCAGGCGGCCTCGTCCCAGACCAGTCGCACTCAGTGGTCCCGGGTCTGGCCGGCAGTCTCGTCAGAACGATCGAGTTCGTGGGCCTGGGTCTTCCCTGCGCGGGCGCGGTCGTACGCGTCGAGCAGCCTGCGGGCGTTGGCGGGCGAGCGGAACAGGTAGGCCGTCTCCTGCCAGGCCGCGTACTCGTCAGCGGGCATGAGCACCACGTTGCCCTTGCGGGAGACGATCTCGACGGCCTCCTGGTCCTGGTTCACACGCTCGATGAGCGGGAACAGCATCTTGCGGGCCTCGGTGGCACTAATGGCCATGACAATCCCTTCTCCGTTTTTGCCGTTCTGGCTGGTACAACATCATGGCACCACTAAGCCTTTGAAGGCCTCTGGGTTCGACGTTCAGGGCACGCGATCGCGATCACGCGACTCGGTCGTAGAGTTCGGCAAGCGTCTCCGCCTTGATATATCGGGCGCATTTACGAGCAGTGAGTAGCGAGGGATGGGAGAGGATCGCACAGGTCGGCCAGCCTCCCGAAGTGCAGCTGGATTCAGCTCAGAGCTGCTCGCGGACTCTCGCAAACCTTCGCCATACCACAAACTGCGACAGTTTCGTCCACACCACCCACAAGCTTCTCAACGGGCGGGCGAAGACGGCCACCTTCCCCGTGGCCCTTCATGCGACAATGCCAGCCTGTGAGCCATCTATTGCAGGTTTCGCACCTCGTCAAATTGAACTATATGGAGATGCACTTAAATGTTAAACCCATCAGGTCGGTGCGACTTCATGATAATTTAGATATTATGCATTCAGCCAGTGTTCGAGTTGTTGGAATAATGGCTCCGTGCGATAATTTCCATCCATCTCCACAACCTTCAGCATCTGATCCTCTAATTGTGCTACATCCGTTATGTGAAGGGTGCCTTTAAAAAATTGCTTATCGTGAAAGAATAGCAGGCTGGCAATATCGTGGCCATACGACACCTTTCGCGGGTCCGTGGCTTTGCTCGGGGCGCAGGTCTTGGCCAACTCTTTATGCTGGTCCGATACAGCGCGCTCTAGAGTGAATTTATCCAGCACTCCCCTCTGAGGGAAGCCCTTGTCATAATTTAAGGCTGGTAAATTGGATACCCTTAATCTCAAGGAATATATTAATGACAAAATGCGCGAAAGGTCATTAAATAAATCATCTGCATTGTAGCGATTCCGGAATATCGAAATATTCATAAGATCAAGTACTGAACGGGTCATCGCATAGCTCTCGATGGCCGGGTAGTCGGTCCACAATAATGTCTCGAAGTTGTTATTCTCAACATTGCACCCAGTATCCCGGTCGGCGACACATCTGAGCGATACTCCCCTCTCAAAAGCTTCTCGCGCTACGACTACAACCCTCGATCTTTGACTATCATTGAAATTGTATGACATCAGGATGTCAGGTCCAACCTCGAGTCTGTCGACTTCGAGAAATATTGGAGCAGGGTTAAAATGAAGCTTCCTTGCCCAAACTTGAAAAAATGTTACATCCGACCTCCCTTCCACTATTACGTAAGATCCACCCGTCAGTCGTACTTCACGGAAGAGCTCGGACAACAATTTTCTTGGTCTATTAGTCACTCCAACTCCCCTGGAATTACAATTGCTTCATCATCAAGGAAATCCATAACCTGGATGGAGTGTGATGCCACTAATATTTGGGTGGGTTGTGGTTCGGTGCAAAACAACAAACGATACAAAAGATCCCTTTGCCAATCGATCCCCAGAGAGATTTCAGGCTCATCGATAATTACAAATTTTGACGTTTTCGTCGCCAGTACCGTTTGGGTAATTAAATAAATTAGATGCTGCTCGCCGCTAGATAAAAGTGCCGGGTCCAAGGACTCCCCGTCACTCCCCTCCAAGCTAAAGCCTCGGCTTGAAGAAAACTGCAGCTGCTTCCGGTCGAGAAAATAGTTTATTGTTGTTACATATCGGTCAATCAGGGATTGAGCCTTTAGTAAACTATTGATTTGCTCCTGAAGGGTATCAAAATATGGCATCAATGCCGCGTGTAAGTACATAAGATTACGGTGATTTGAACGAACGTCAGAAATTTTATCTTTAATATCTCTAACTTGTCGCAAGGAAATTAGACCGTATTTCTCATAGGGAGGCCCTAGCTCCAAGAGATTTACAATTGTATTTTCCAATTGTTCTCTTGCAACTGATCCCGAAGGCGCGGGTTGCATGCTTAAGATCGCATCCGTGGTATTGCTATACGCCATTGATTGATCGCTGGCGCCTTCGGATGAAAGCTCTGCAAGCGCCAATTGTGTAAACATTTTTTCTAGGGTGGACAGTAAGCTACCTATCGGATTTTTTGCCTCGCTCCCTCCGGCCGATTGACTACCACTTCTGCGATCATGCAGTTCACCCTGATAAGCTTCGGTTAACCTATTTGCACTGATAAATAGCGCGCCCGGAGAAAGGGAATCAATAGCTTCTTTAAAGTCTATATAATTTTGATGCTTTTCCCACATTCTACGCGACAGTCTTGTATCTAACTCACTAGGCTCGACCTCTAATTTAACCGGCTCATCGCAATCGAGGGTGTAGCGCGGGTCTGAACCCT
>NZ_BJNW01000015.1 GCF_006539885.1 Kocuria varians
GGGCACCTCCGACAAGGGGGTGCCCCGCCGTTTCTGTATGCTGGGATGCGGTCCGCCACGAGCGGAGTTCACCCAGTCCCCACCATGCTCCGGGAGGATCCATGCCCACCACCAACGATTCGGAACCCCAGGACGAGACGCTGCGCCCGGGCCGCACGGCTCCCGCGCGTCGCAGGGTCCTGCTGAAGCTCTCCGGCGAGGTGTTCGGTGGTGGAAGCGTGGGCGTGGACACCACGGTGGTGCGCGAGATCGCGGAGCAGATCGCCGCGACCGTGGGTCGTGTGGAGACCTCCATCGTGGTGGGCGGCGGCAACTTCTTCCGCGGGGCGGAGCTCTCCCAGGCCGGCATGGACCGTTCCCGCGCGGACTACATGGGCATGCTGGGCACCGTGATGAACTGCCTGGCGCTGCAGGACTTCCTGGAGCAGTGCGACGTGGACACCCGGGTGCAGTCGGCCATCAAGATGGAGCAGGTCGCGGAGACCTACATCCCGCGCCGCGCCATCCGGCACATGGAGAAGGACCGCGTGGTGATCTTCGGTGCCGGGGCGGGGCTGCCCTACTTCTCCACCGACACCGTGGCCGCGCAGCGGGCCCTGGAGGTGCACGCCACCGAGGTGCTGATGGCCAAGAACGGGGTGGACGGCGTGTACACCGCGGATCCCCGCAAGGACCCGCAGGCCGAGCGGCTCGCCAGCCTGACGTACGACGAGGCGCTGTCCCGCGACATCCGCGTGATGGACCAGACCGCGTTCGCGCTGTGCCGCGACAACAGCGTGACCATGCGCGTGTTCGGCATGGAGGGCGCCGGCAACGTGACCCGCGCCGTGCTGGGCGAGGAGATCGGCACGCTGGTCACCCCGTGATCCTGGACGGTCCGGGTCCGCGCACGCCGCGTGGTCCGGCCCGTTAGAGTGGAGTCAACGAACCGACGCCACCGGTCGCGGTCCCGCGCGCCGGCCATCGCATAAGGAGAATCACCCGTGATTTCAGATGTCCTCTCGGATGCCACCACCAAGATGGGTAAGGCGGTGGACGCGGCCAAGACCGACTTCTCCAGCGTGCGCACCGGCCGCGCCAACCCGGCGCTGTTCTCGAGCCTGCTCGTGTCGTACTACGGCACGCCTACCCCGCTGCAGCAGCTCGCGTCCTTCCAGACCCCTGAGGCTCGCACCCTGCTGATCACGCCCTACGACCGCTCGGCCCTCAACGACATCGAGAAGGCCCTGCGGGACTCGGACATCGGCGCGAACCCGGCCAACGACGGCAACGTGATCCGCGTGGTCATGCCTGAGCTGACCGAGGAGCGCCGCAAGGAGTACGTGAAGATCGTCTCCACCAAGGCGGAGGAGGGGCGCGTGTCGATCCGCAACATCCGCCGCCACGCCAAGGAGGCCATCGAGAAGCTCGTCAAGGACGGCGAGGTCGGCGAGGACGACGGCAAGCGCGGCGAGAAGGACCTCGACGCCGTGACCAAGAAGCACATCGACCAGGTCGACGAGCTCCTCAAGAACAAGGAAGCCGAACTCCTCGGTGCCTGATGGCCTCAGCTGACTCCCCGCAGACCCCGCCGGACGCCCCGGACACCGGTCCCTCGCCCTCCGTGCAGGGCGGACCGGGCTCCGGGGCCGCCGGTCACGAACCCCTCGTCTCCACGGGGCTGCTGCGACAGGTGCTCACGCGCCCGTTCCAGCGCAGCACCGAGCACAAGGCCCCGTCCCGTGCGGGTCGCAACCTGCCGGCGGCCATTGCCGTGGCGGTCGTGCTCATTGCCGCTCTGGTCACGGGGCTGTTCTTCGTGCCGCTCGTCCTCGCCCTGATGGCGGGTGCGGCGGCGGGGATCGGCGTGTGGGAGATCGCCCGCTCGCTGACCCACAGGGGGATCCTGATCCCCAAGGTCCCCGCGGTGCTGGCCGCGGTGGCCATGCCGCTTGCCGCCTTCTTCGGGGGTGCGGAGTGGCTGTCCATGGCCCTGGTGCTTTCGGTGACGCTCGTGGTGGTCTGGCGCACGTTCGGCCCTCGTCCCGGCATGATGCTGTCGATGATGGGCTCGATCTTCGCCCTCGTGTGGGCGTCGTTCCTGCTCAGCACCGCGGTGCTGCTCTACCACACGGCGGACGGGCCCCAGAAGGTGCTCACGGTGATCCTGCTGGCCATCAGCTCCGACACGTTCGGCTACGCCGTGGGTGTCGTGTGGGGCAAGCACCCCATGGCTCCGCGGATCTCGCCCAAGAAGTCATGGGAGGGCTTTGCCGGCTCCGTCTCCGGGGCCGTGGTCGTGGGGGTGCTGTGCGCCGTGCTGCTACTCGGGATTCCCTGGTGGCAGGGCGCGGTGCTCGCGGTGGCAATCGTGGCGGTCTCGACCCTCGGGGACTTCTCCGAGTCCATGGTCAAGCGGGAGATCGGCATCAAGGACATGGGCACGCTGCTGCCCGGGCACGGTGGCGTCATGGACCGGATCGACTCGATCCTCTTCGCCGTGATCACCGGCTACGTCATCTTCGAACTGTTCAGCGTCCTGGGCTGACGCGGCCGCGGCCGGTCCTCGCCGCCGGCTCCCGCGGTGCTCGTCCGGGCGCATGGAAAGGGCTCTCATGGAAACGCAGGACCGCTTCGAGCGGGTGGCCGCGCACGAGTGGGGCTACGACCCCGTGCAGGTGGACGACTTCCTGGACCGCGTGCGGGCGCTGCACGCCGGGGGAGGGGCTGCCGTGAGCGGCTCCGCGGACGACACCTCGCAGGAACGGACCACGCCGGTGGGCAGCCGGCAGGTGCGTGAGCGCGTCTTCGACCGTGTGCGCGGGGGATATGCACCGGCCGCAGTGGACGCCGGGCTGGACCGGGTGGAGGACGAGCTCTTCGCCGTGGAGCAGCGGGCCTTCGTGGCCGAGCACGGTGCGCTCCGCTGGGAGGAGCACGTGGAGTTCCTGGGCGGGCTGCTGCTGGGCCGGCTCAACCGACCCCGCACGCAGCGTTTTCGGCGCCCCGCCAAGCACCGCACCACCGGCTACTCCGTGGCGGACGTGGACGTCCTGTGCGACCGGTTCATGGAGCAGCTGCGCAACGACTCCGAGGTGGACCCGCAGCTGCTGCGTGCCGCGGTGTTCCGCCACGCGCAGGGTCACAACTGCTACGAGGAGCAGCAGGTGGACGCCTTCCTGGACCGTGCCGTGGAGTTCGTCCTGGCGCTGCGCGCCGGGGCCTGAGCGCCCTTCGGCGGCCTTCCCCGGCGGTTCTGTATACACAAACCGAAGAATTTAGTGTGGTGGCCTAAGCAACCCTCGTCATCTCGCGGCTTTTTCGGCTGAACTCCGCTCCGCGCTGTGATGTTGGATACACAAGCCCTACTGTGGTCCTCATCACACAAGGAGGCACACATGGCGTCCACGCCCCCTGTCGACCCCAACGGTTCCGTCGCGACCCAGGGCATCGACTTCCCCGCAGCGCAGCGTTCGAGCGAGTTCCAACGGCTGCGCTCCACCCACCGGTCCTTCGTCTTCCCGCTCGCGGTGGCGTTCCTGGTCTGGTACCTGCTCTACGTGGTGCTCGCCATCTACGCGCCGGGCGTCATGTCCGTGCGCGTGGCGGGCAACATCAACCTTGGTCTCGTGCTGGGGCTGCTGCAGTTCGTGACCACGTTCGGCATCACCGCCGCGTACGTGCGCTTCGCCAACCGCAAGCTCGATCCGCAGGCCACCGCGCTGCGCGAAGACCTCGAAGCCCAGGCCCTGAGGGCTGAGACCACCCAGGAGGCCCGGCCATGATCCCCGTCCCCGCAGCGTCGTTGCCGTTCGTCCCCATGGCGGACACCCCCACCTCCACGGTGGGAAACCCGGCCATCAACATCTCGATCTTCCTCTCGTTCGTGCTCGTCACGCTCGTCGTGGTGATCCGCGCGTCCAAGTCCACCGCCACGGCGGCGGACTACTACGCGGGCGGTCGCTCGTTCTCCGGAACCCAGAACGGACTGGCCATCGCGGGGGACTACCTCTCCGCGGCGTCGTTCCTGGGGATCGTGGGCGCGATCGCGCTGCAGGGCTACGACGGATTCCTCTACTCGATCGGGTTCTTCGTGGCGTGGCTCGTCGCTCTGCTGCTGATCGCCGAGCCGCTGCGCAACACGGGCAAGTTCACCATGGCGGACGTCCTGTCCTTCCGGCTGCGCCAGCGCCCGGTGCGCGTGGCGGCGTCCATCTCCACGCTCGCGGTGACGTTCTTCTACCTGCTGGCCCAGATGGCCGGTGCGGGTGCGCTGGTGTCCCTGCTGCTGGGGATCGGCTCCAAGGCCGGGCAGTCGCTCGTGATCGTGGTCGTGGGCGTCATCATGATCGTCTACGTGCTCGTGGGCGGCATGAAGGGCACCACGTGGGTGCAGATCATCAAGGCGTGCCTGCTCGTGACGGGCGTGGCCGTGATGACCGTGTGGATCCTCGCGATGTTCGGCTTCAACTTCTCCTCGATCCTCGGTGCTGCCGTGGAGACCAACCACAACCCCGCGATGCTCGAGCCGGGTCTGAAGTACGGGGTGAGCGAGATCTCCAAGCTGGACTTCATCTCGCTGGGCCTGGCCCTCGTGCTCGGTGCCGCGGGCCTGCCGCACGTGCTGATGCGCTTCTACACGGTTCCCACGGCCAAGGAGGCCCGCAAGTCCGTGGTCTGGGCGATCACCCTGATCGGCCTGTTCTACCTGTTCACGCTCGTGCTGGGCTTCGGTGCCGCCGCGCTGATCGGCTCGGACCGGATCAAGCACGCTCCGGGCGGGGTCAACTCCGCGGCACCGCTGCTCGCGTACGAACTGGGCGGCTCCGTGCTCATGGGGCTCATCGCGGCCGTGGCCTTCGCGACCATCCTGGCCGTGGTCGCGGGACTCGCCATCACGGCGTCGGCGTCCTTCGCCCACGACATCTACACGTCCGTGATCAAGAAGGGGGACTCGGACCCGCGCCAGGAGCTGCGCGTGGCGAAGACCACCGTGGTGATCATCGGAGTGATCTCGATCGCCGGCGGCATCGGCGCCCAGGGCCAGAACGTGGCGTTCCTCGTGGCCCTCGCGTTCGCGGTGGCGGCCTCGGCCAACCTGCCCACCATCCTGTATTCCCTGTACTGGAAGCGTTTCACCACGCGCGGTGCGGTGTGGTCCATGTACGGCGGGCTGATCATCTCCGTGGTCCTGATCGTCTTCTCGCCGGTGATGTCCGGCTCGGAGACGTCCATGATCCCGGACGCGGACTTCGCCGTCTACCCGCTGTCGAACCCGGGCATCATCTCCATCCCGGCCTCCTTCCTGCTCGGCTTCCTGGGGTCGATCACGGAGCGCCGCAGGGAGGACCCGGTGAAGCAGTCGGAGATGGAGGTGCGCTCGCTCACCGGGGTCGGCGCCGAGAAGCCCGTGGACCACTGAGCCCCCGGCTCCCCGGGGCGAAACAGTGTTGCACGCCACTGTGCCGCACCCGTCACAGCTGACGTGTCACCTGCAGGATGAAAGGCAGTTCGCTGACTATGGCAACTTGCGGGCAACCGCACGTGACCAACACAACTTGAGGTGTAGCAATGGGCATTTTTAGCTGGATCATCCTCGGTCTGATCGCCGGCGCGCTCGCCAAGCTGATCCTTCCGGGCAAGCAGGGTGGCGGCATCATCGTCACCATCGTGCTGGGCATCGTGGGCGCGTTCCTCGGTGGCTGGCTTGGGTCCTTCATCCCGGGTCTGAGCAACGGCATCAACAGCATCAGCATCAGCACCATCATCACGTCGGTCATCGGCGCGATCATCGTGCTGCTGATCTACGGCGCCGTGGTCAACCGCCGCCGCTGATCGCACTGCGGGGCACCACAGCCTCGACCGCAAGGGCGTCACCTCCGGGTGGCGCCCTTGCTGCATGTCCGGGGCGTGTTCTCGCGCGACCGTGTGCGCGGGGGACGAGTTCACGCGCGATACTGGGGGCATGACTGACGCCGTGATGACCCCCGACCTCGACACCGCCACCCGTGAGGCACCCCGCCGCATCGTGGTGCTGGGATCCACCGGCTCCATCGGCACGCAGGCGCTCGACGTCGTCGGCTCGGCCGCGGCGCTGCGCCGTCCGGGCGGGGGCGTGGGCCATCCCCCGTTCGAGGTGGTCGGGCTCGCCGCCGGTGCCGGCAACCTCGAGCTGCTGGCCCGGCAGGCCGTGGCCTTCGGGGTGCGGGTCGTGGGCACGAGCGGGACCCCGGACGACGCCGCCCACCTGCGCCACGCGCTCAAGGCCGCCGCGCTCGAGGCGGCCTCGGCCGAGGGCGCCGTTATCGAGCGTGCCGGGATCGAGGGTGCCGTGACCGACGGCGCCGCGCGCGCGTCGTCGTCGGTGCCCGAGGTGCTGCACGGTCCGGATGCCGCCGCGCGGATCGCGGCGTGGGAGGGCACGGACCTCGTGCTCAACGGCATCACGGGCAGCATCGGTCTGGCCCCCACGCTCGCGGCCCTGGGTGCCGGACGCCGCGTGGCGCTGGCCAACAAGGAGTCGCTGATCGCGGGCGGGCCGCTCGTCAAGCGCGCCGCCGCGGCCACCGGCCTCACGGACGCCCTGATCCCGGTGGACTCCGAGCACTCCGCGATCGCGCAGGCCCTGCGCTCGGGGACCGCCGGTGAGGTGGGCCGGCTCGTGCTCACCGCCTCCGGGGGGCCCTTCCGCGGCATGGACCGTGCGCAGCTCTCCCGTGTGACCCCGGAACAGGCGCTGCGCCACCCCACGTGGGACATGGGGCTGATGGTGACCACCAACTCCGCCACCATGGTCAACAAGGCGCTGGAGGTGCTTGAGGCGAGCCTGCTCTTCGACGTCCCCCTGGAGCGCATCGACGTCACCGTCCATCCCCAGTCCGTGGTGCACTCCATGGTGCAGTTCGTGGACGGCTCCACCCTGGCGCAGGTCTCCCTGCCGGACATGCGGCTGCCCATTGCCCTGGGGCTCGGCTGGCCGCACCGGGTCACGGGCGCCGCGGCGGCGTGCGACTGGACCCGGGCGGCGCAGTGGACCTTCGAGCCGCTCGATGCGCACGCCTTCCCCGCGGTGGAGCTCATGAAGAGCGCGGGCCGCGCGGGCGGCACGGCACCTGCGGTGTTCAATGCCGCCAACGAGCAGGCCGTGCTCGCGTTCCACCGCTCGCAGCTGGGTTTCACGGGGATCGTGGACCTCGTGGAGCGGGTGCTGGGGGAGCACGACGTCATGGCGGAGCCTTCCCTGGAGGACGTCCTGTCGGCCGAGCGGTGGGCCCGTCGTGTGGCGGACGAGCACATCGCGAAGGGCCTCTGACCCGCCGGCCCGGTCACGGTTCGTCACATCCGCCATGCTAAAGTTTCCGGTGGATGACGAGTTCCGGCGCGTAGCTCTGGCTGGCCGGACGGCAACCCTCTCCCGTAGCGGGGTGCCCCAGATGACCATCCGGCCGCGATTCGATGCGATTACGGCAAGTGCGGTTTTTCTCTGAAATGGCACATGCCTGATCTGCACCCTCCGTCCAGTGTGGGACCTGTTTGCGCGGCGCAACCACTCCCGACCCTGGAAAGGCACGACCATGCGAACCAAGCGTCTGATCCCCCTCGTCCTGGCCACCACCCTGGGCCTGACCCTGACGGCGTGCGGTGGCGGTTCCGACAACTCGGACCCGGCCGCGGACGGCAAGATCACCATCGGCATCGTGGGCGCCACCCCCGTGCAGGACGCCTTCAAGGAGGTGGCCGCCAAGAACGACGTCACGGTCGAGTTCGTGGACTTCAGCGACTACAGCCAGCCGAACCCCGCCCTGAAGAGCGGCGACATCGACATGAACTGGTTCCAGCACATCGCGTACCTCGCGGACTACAACAACAACTCCGGGGACGACATCACCCCCGTGGGTTCCACGTCCATCTTCCCGCTGGGCCTGTACTCCAAGTCCACCACGTCCGTCGCGGACTTCAAGCAGGGTGACGAGATCGCCGTGCCCAACGACTCGATCAACCTCTCGCGCTCCCTGAACCTGCTCAAGCAGCAGAACCTGGTGAGCTTCACCAAGGACACGATCGCCCCCACCGAGCAGGACATCGACACCGCCAAGTCCAAGGTCAAGGTGCGCCCGGTCTCCGCCGAGCAGACCGTGCTGTCCATGGACTCGGTGGCCGGCTCCGTGGTCAACAACGACTTCCTGGACCGTGCGAAGCTCGAGCCCAAGGACGCCCTGGCGCAGGACGACCCCACCGCCGACAGCGCCAAGGTCTACGACAACCTCTTCGCCGCCACCTCCGCCAACGCGGACAACGAGACGCTGAAGAAAGTCGCGAGCTTCTACTACGACGACAAGGTCCTGGAGGCCGAGAAGAAGGAGACCAAGGGCACCGCGGTCCCCACCAAGGTGGACCAGCAGGAGCTGAAGGATCTCCTCGACCGGTACGCGAAGGACCTCAAGGACCAGAAGTGAGCCAGCACGCAGCGACCGGGGACACCCTGGTCAGTTTCCGCGACGTCAGCAAGGTCTTCAGCGTCGGGCCCAAGCGCAGGGCCCGGGAGGTCACCGCGGTGGACGCGGTCTCCCTGGAGATCCGGCGCGGTGAGATCTTCGCCGTGATCGGGTACTCGGGGGCGGGCAAGTCCACCCTGGTGCGGCTGATCAACGGCCTCGAGACCACGTCCTCCGGGACGCTCGAGGTCGCCGGTCAGCAGGTCAGCGGGCGCACCGAGTCGCAGCTCGCGTCCGTGCGCCACAACATCGGCATGATCTTCCAGCAGTTCAACCTCTTCACGTCGCGCACCGTGGCCGGGAACATCGAGTACCCGCTGCGCCGCGCGGGGTGGAAGGCGGAGGACCGCAAGGCCCGCGTGAAGGAGCTCCTCGAGTTCGTGGGGCTCACCGAGCGGGCCGGGAACTACCCCGAGCAGCTCTCCGGGGGGCAGAAGCAGCGCGTGGGCATCGCCCGTGCACTGGCGTCCAACCCGGAGCTGCTGCTCGCGGACGAGTCCACCTCCGCGCTGGACCCCGAGACCACCCAGGAGGTCCTGGGCCTGCTCCGGCGCGTGAACCGGGAGCTCGGGATCACCATCGTGCTGATCACCCACGAGATGGACGTGGTGCGCGCGATCGCGGACCGCGTGGCCGTGATGGACAGCGGCCGCGTGGTGGAGGTCGGGACCACGGCGGAGGTCTTCGCACACCCCAGGGCGGAGACCACGCGCAAGTTCGTGGGCTCGGTGATGCACACCGTGCCGAACCACGCCGAGATCGAGAAGCTGCGCCGTGAGCACCCGGGCCGACTGGTCATGGTGGACGTGCGGGACGAGAACCGGATCGGCGAGGTGCTCTCGGACGCCGCCCGCGAGGACGTGCGCTTCAACATCGCGTTCGGGGGGATCTCGATCCTCCAGTCGCAGTCCTTCGGGACGCTCACGCTCTCGCTCACGGGCCCCGCGCCCGCGGTGGAGCGGACCGTCGAGGCCCTCAGTGTCATCACCAAGGTGCAGGAGGTGGAGCAGTAATGGAGTGGTCCGCACTGGCACCGCAGCTGCTGAGCGCAACGGGTCAGACGCTCTACATGGTCGCCGTGACCCTGGTCCTGGCCGGGCTGATCGGCCTGGCCGTGGGCATGGGGCTCTACGTGACCCGCCGGGGCAGCATCATGGAGAACAGCGTGGTCTTCACCGTGCTGAACCTCCTGGTGAACTTCGTCCGACCGATCCCGTTCATCATCCTGCTCGCCGCCCTGGGCAAGGTCACGGAGGAGGTGGTGGGCTCCCGGCTGGGGCCCAACGCCGCGATCTTCGCCATGACCATCGGCGCCACGTTCGCCGTGGCGCGCATCGTGGAGCAGAACCTCATGACCGTGGACCCCGGCGTGATCGAGGCCGCCCGGTCCATGGGCGTGTCACGGTGGAAGATCATCACCACCGTGATCATCCCCGAGGCCATGGGACCGCTGGTCCTGGGCTACACGTTCCTCGTCATCGGCATCACGGACATGTCCGCGATGGCCGGCGCGATCGGGGCCGGCGGGCTGGGCGACTTCGCCCTGCGCCTGGGCTACCAGCGCTTCAACGACCAGGTCACGTGGGCCGCGGTGATCGTGATCATCATCCTGGTCCAGCTCGTGCAGTTCTTCGGCAACTGGCTGGCGCGCAGGATCATGCGCCGCTGATCTGCCGGTTCCCCACGACGACGACGCCCCCGCCCGCCTCCGCGCGGCCGGGGGCGTCGCGCTGTCCGCCGGGTCACTCCCGGCTGCCGCGCGTCGGAGGAGTGGGGCACAATGGGGGAAGTGTTTTCCGCGGGGCGCGCGTCACGGGCCCCGTACGCCAAATTCCCTGGAGGAAATTCGTGACCTCGGTCAACCTCGGCATGCCGGCAGCACCCCAGCCGGTGCTCTCACCCCGGCGCGCCACGCGTCAGATCCGTGTGGGATCGGTGGGCGTGGGCTCGGAGAGCCCCATCAGCGTCCAGTCGATGACCACCACTCCCACCACGAACATCAACGCGACCCTGCAGCAGATCGCGGAGCTCAACGCCGCCGGCTGCGACATCGTTCGCGTGGCGTGCCCGTCCCAGGACGACGCCGACGCCCTGCCGATCATCGCCATGAAGTCCCCGATCCCCGTGATCGCGGACATCCACTTCCAGCCCAAGTACGTGTACGCGGCCATCGACGCCGGGTGCGCGGGCGTGCGCGTGAACCCGGGCAACATCCGCAAGTTCGACGACCAGATCGAGGGCATCTCCCGTGCGGCGGAGGCGGCGGGCGTGTCCATCCGCATCGGTGTGAACGCGGGCTCCCTGGACAAGCGGCTGCTGCAGAAGTACGGCAAGGCCACCCCGGAGGCGCTCATGGAGTCCGCCGTGTGGGAGGCCTCGCTGTTCGAGCAGCACGACTTCCACGACTTCAAGATCTCGGTCAAGCACAACGACCCCGTGACCATGGTCAAGGCCTACCAGCTGCTCGCCGAGCGCGGGGACTGGCCCCTGCACCTGGGCGTCACGGAGGCCGGTCCCGCGCTGCAGGGCACGGTGAAGTCCGCCACCGCGTTCGGCATCCTGCTCTCGCAGGGCATCGGCGACACGATCCGCGTCTCCCTCTCCGCACCTCCCGTGGAGGAGGTCAAGGTGGGCAACCAGATCCTGCAGTCCCTCGGGCTGCGGCCGCGCAAGCTCGAGATCGTCTCCTGCCCGTCCTGCGGGCGCGCCCAGGTGGACGTCTACAAGCTCGCGGAGGAGGTCAACGAGGGGCTCGCGCACCTCACGGTGCCGCTGCGCGTGGCCGTCATGGGCTGCGTCGTCAACGGGCCCGGGGAGGCGCGCGAGGCGGACCTCGGCGTGGCCTCGGGCAACGGCAAGGGTCAGATCTTCGTTCGGGGCGAGGTCATCAAGACCGTGCCGGAGGACCAGATCGTGGAGACCCTGCTCGCCCAGGCCAACGAGATGGCCGAGGAGATGGGTGTGGACGAGAACGGCGACGTCGTCGAGGGCGCCCCGGTCGTGACCGCCGGGTGACCCGCCGTCGCGGCCCGAGGGTGCTGGCCCCCGCTGCGGTGGGACGGGAGGAGCTCTCGGAGCTCCTCGACGAGCACGCCGTGTCCTCGGTGTTCGTGGCGGGCCACGTGGACCGCATGCGCTCCGGGGGCGGTAGAACGCCCCCGGTCTTCGGCGTCGCGGACGAGCGAGGCCGCCTCGCAGGGGCCTGCTGGGTGGGAACCAACGTGGTGCCCGTGGTCCTGGACGAGACCGGCACGCGGCTGATGGCGGACGTGCTGCTGCGCGGCGGCCCGCGGTTCGCCTCGTTCTTCGGCCCCGCAGCACCCGTGCTGGGGCTGTGGGACCGGGTGCGTCCCACGTGGCCCGCACCCTTCGCGGTCCGGGCGCACCAGCCCCTGCTCGTGATGCGGGAGGAGCCCTCGCCCGAGGTGCTGGACGGCCCGGCGTCGGGCGTGCGCTGGGGACTCCCGGAGGAGTTCGACCGCGTCCTGCCCGCGGCGGTGGCCATGTTCACCGAGGAGGTGGGCTACTCGCCAATGACCAGCGGCGCCGAGGGCTACCGGCAGCGCGTCCGCTCGCTGCTGCGCGAGGAGCGCACGGCGGTGCTGTGCAACCGCGCGGGGGAGGTCGTTTTCAAGGCGGACATCGGTTCCCAGCACGGCGAGGTGTGCCAGATCCAGGGTGTGTGGGTGGACCCCCGCTACCGCGGTCGAGGCCTGGCCGTGCCGTGCATGGCGGCCACCGTGGCCCTGGCCCGCCGGCGCACCCCGGTGGTGAGCCTCTACGTGAACTCGTTCAATGCCGCAGCTCTCGCGACCTACCGCCACGTGGGCTTCCGGGAGGACGGGGAATTCGCCACGGTCCTGATGTGAGCCCCGGGTGCCCGTCCCGCAGCGATACACTCGCGGGAGACACCCATTGCCCAGATCGGCCCGTTCCCCGGGCGGTTAGGACCTTTTCGTGGCGCTTCGCCTGAGCTCCCTTTTCCTGCGCACCCTGCGCGAAGACCCCGTGGACGCGGACGTGGACAGCCACAAGCTGCTCGTGCGCGCCGGCTACATCCGCCGTGCGGCGCCGGGCATCTACACCTGGCTGCCGCTCGGCCTCTCGGTGCTGCGCCGGGTCGAGGGCATCGTGCGCGAGGAGATGGACGCGATCGGCGCGCAGGAGGTGCACTTCCCGGCGCTGCTGCCGCGCGAGCCCTACGAGACCACCAACCGGTGGACCGAGTACGGCGAGAACCTCTTCCGGCTGCAGGACCGCAAGGGCGCGGACTATCTCCTGGCACCCACGCACGAGGAGATGTTCACGCTGCTGGTCAAGGACATGTACTCGTCCTACAAGGACCTGCCCGTCTCCCTCTACCAGATCCAGACCAAGTACCGGGACGAGGCCCGCCCCCGGGCCGGGCTGCTGCGCGGGCGCGAGTTCATCATGAAGGACTCCTACTCCTTCGACGTCGACGACGCCGGGCTGGACGAGTCCTACGCCAAGCACCGCGCGGCGTACGTGCGGATCTTCGAGCGCCTGGGCCTGCCCGTGGTCGCCGTGTCCGCGACCTCCGGGGCCATGGGCGGCTCGCGCTCCGAGGAGTTCATGCACCCCTCGGAGGTCGGGGAGGACACGTTCGTGCGCTCCGCCGGTGGCTTCGCGGCGAACGTCGAGGCCGTGACCACGGTGGCCCCGGAAGCGATCGATGCCTCGGACGCCCCGGCCGCCCAGGTGCACCGCACCCCCTCGAGCCCGACGATCGACACGCTCGTGGAGCGCTCCAACGAGTTGCACCCGCGCGAGGGCGAGCCCTGGACCGCCGCGGACACCCTCAAAAACGTCGTGCTCTCCGTGACGCTGCCGGAGGGCGGCAAACAGCTCGTGGCCGTGGGCGTTCCCGGGGACCGCGAGATCGACCTGAAGCGCGTGGAGGCGGGGATCGGTGCGGCCCTCGGCATCGCGGGCGAGCCCGAGGTCGCCGCGGCCAGCGAGGAGGAACTGCGGGCCGTGCCCCAGCTCGTCAAGGGCTACATCGGTCCCGGCCTGAGCACGGACGAGCCCCTCCTGGGCGAGAAGTCCACCACCGGCATCCCGTTCTTCGTGGACCCCCGCGTGGTGCCGGGCAGCGCCTGGATCACGGGCGCGAACCTCGCGGAGAGCCACGTCTACGGCCTCGTGGCCGGGCGCGACTTCACGTGGGACGGCACCCTGGAGGCCTGCGCCGTGCGCGCGGGCGACGCGGCCCCGGACGGCTCGGGCCCGCTGGAGATCGCGCGCGGCATCGAGATGGGCCACGTGTTCCAGCTCGGCCGCAAGTACGCCGACTCCCTGGGCCTGAAGGTCCTCGACAGCAACGGCAAGCTCGTCACCGTGACCATGGGCTCCTACGGCATCGGCGTGACCCGTGCGCTCGCCGCCATCGCGGAGTACTACCACGACGACAAGGGCCTGCTGTGGCCGCGCAACCTCAGCCCCGCGGACGTCCACGTGGTCGCCACGGGCAAGGGCGCGGAGGTGCTCGAGGCCGCCGAGGAGATCGTCGCGGAGCTAGAGTCCGCCGGGATCACCGTGATCTTCGACGACCGCCCCAAGGTCTCCCCGGGCGTGAAGTTCCGGGACGCCGAGCTGCTGGGCGTGCCCACGGTGCTCGTGGTGGGCCGCGGTCTGCAGGACGGGATGCTCGAGCTCAAGGACCGCGCGAGCGGCACGAGCCGGGACATCGCGCGCGACGCCGTCGTCGAGGAGCTCACGGCCGAGGTCCGCGGCACCGCGACCGGCTCCCGCTGACCCACCGGGGTCTTTCTCCCTCGTGGATCTGTCCTTCCTCACCGGCTCCGGGTTCGACACCGCGACCCCGGGGCTGGTGACGCTGCTCGTCCTCACCGGCCTGGCGGCGGGGTTCATCGACGCCGTCGTGGGTGGCGGCGGGCTGCTGCAGCTGCCTGTGACCCTGATGATCCCGGGACTCACCCCGGTGCAGGCGCTCGCGACGAACAAAATGGGCTCGGTCTTCGGCACCGCGACCTCGGCGGTGACGTTCGCCCGCCGTATCCCTCCGGACCCGCGCACGGTGCTGCCCATGGCGCTCACCGCGTTCGTGGCCGCCGGCGCCGGTGCGGCGGTGGCCGCGCTGCTGCCGGCGGGGGTGTTCAAGCCGATCATCGTGGTCGCGCTCGTCGCCGTGCTGGCCTTCACGGTGGCGAAGCCCGCCATGGGGCGGGTGACCGAACTGCGCCACACTGGTGCAAGGCACTACGCGCTGGCCGTGCTGCTGGCGGCCGTGATCGGCTTCTACGACGGCGTCATGGGTCCCGGCACGGGATCGTTCCTGATCATCGGTCTGGTCTCGCTGCTGGGCTACAGCTTCCTCGAGGCCAGCGGCAAGGCCAAGATCGCGAACTTCGCCACCAACCTCGGGGCGCTGGTGGTCTTCGGCGCCCACGGCTCGATCCTGTGGGGGCTGGGGCTCGTGCTGGGGCTGAGCAACATGGCCGGCGGCTACGTGGGAGCGCGGACGGCCGTGGCGCGCGGCAACTCGTTCGTGCGCGTGGTGTTCTTCGTGGTCGTCTCGGTGCTGATCCTCAAACTCGGCTGGGACGTGCTGACGGGCCGCTGACCCTCCGCCGCGGCACCACCGGGCACGCAGGACGGGACGGTTGGGGCGGCGAAGGGGCGTTGCCGCCCGAGGTCAGTCCCGTCCGGGCAGGGCGGCGACGGGTTGCTCGGGGTCGAGCCGCTGCGCGTCGCGGGAGGTGCTGCGGAGGGCATCCCACCACCAGTCCCGTTCCTCGGGGGACGACGCCGCCACGGCTCGGACGACTGCCTCCGTCGCCTCGTGTTGGGCTTCGCCCGCGGCCGCGGCGGGGTCGCCGTGGAAGCCGGAGGGCAGTTCGTGCCGGGCGGCCACGGGAGGGGGATCGCACGACAGCAGCGGCGCGACGGCGTCCTCCCGCAGCAGGTCCCGGCCGTGCGCCGAGGCGGCGGCCACGGCGTCCGCGGCCGCGCCGGGCGAGAGCCGGGCCTGTGCCGCTTCCGCGGTGAACGCGGCCCGGTCCAGCGCGGTGACGGCCGCGAGCTCGGTGGTCTCACACTCTGACGTGCGTAAGGGCGTGGGGGAGGCTGGTGCCTCCGGCGACGCCGCGGTGCTCGTCTTGTCCGTGCCCCGCGCGGACGAAGCCCCGGTGGAGTCCGAGTCCCCGGCCACCGCAGAATCATCTGACGACCCTGACGACCCTGACGAACCGGGAGAGCCGTTCCCCGATGAGGCAGGGTCCTGAGCGGCCGAGTGGGAGGAGGTGCTGCCGGACGCGGTGACGCTCGCGGCCCACCAGGAGGCTGCCACGGAGGCCATCGTCGAGGCGAGGTCGCCGTCCTGCACGGTGCCGGCCTCCCGCCTGAGCTGGTCAGCGGCGTCATCCAGGGACGACACCGCGGGGGCGGCATTTCCTCGGTCCCCGAGCCTTCGGACCTGTGACGGCGTGGCCGCGGGGCCGAGCGCGTCCACCTGACGGTCCAGGGCGGTCCCGGGCAGCACCGATGCGTCCGGGTGGAGGTCGGTGCGGACCGCCCGGGCGACGGACAGCGCACGGAGGCGGGCGGCGTCGTCGTCCGAGAGGGGGCGCCAGCGGGCCCAGAGGCCCACGGCCACCACGACCAGCAGGAGCGCGGCGAGGCAGGCGGCCAGCGCGCGCCATGCGCGGGGCCGGGCGGCGGACGGGCGACAACTCACGAATTCCTCCGGGGGACGGGTCTGCTCCATGATAGGGGGGGCACCGACGGGCAGACGGTGCCCGCCCACCACGAACGACCGCACAACGATCAGGAGACGTACCGCATGACATCGCAGGACGACGCCACCATCCGCGCCACCGTGGCCCCGGTGGTCGAGGCCGCCGGTCTCTTCCTCGAGGAGTGCGAGCTCACCGGAGCCGGCGGCACGCGCACGCTGCGGGTGCTCGTGGACCTCCCGGACGGGACCGACGCCCTGGACCTGGACGGCGTGGCCGCGGTGGCCCGTGAGATCTCCGACGCCCTGGACCGGGAGGACCCCGTTCCCGGGCCCCCGTACGAGCTGGAGGTCTCCACGCCCGGCGCCACCCGCCCGCTGGAGACGCCCCGGCACTGGCGCCGCAACGTGGGGCGGCTCGTGCGGATCCGCCCGCTCGAGGGGGAGCGCTACACCGCCCGGCTGCTCGAGGCGCACGAGGACCATGCGGTGCTGCAGCGCTCGCACCAGCCCAAGAAGGGGATGCCCGTGAAACTGCTGGACCCCGAGACCGTGCCCTACGAGACCGTGCGCGCGGCCCGGGTGGAGGTCGAGGTCTGAGCCCTGCCCGGTGGATGTACGATTACCGGAGAGAAGACGACGAACACCACGCAGCAGCGCACCGCACCCACCGTGCGGCGCGCTGTTTGGTTCCCGGCCCCATCCGGGCGGAACCCCGCGCGGCGCGAGGGAAGGCGGGACACATGGACATCGACATGAGCACACTGCGGCTGCTGGAGCGCGAACGCGACATCCCGGTGGACGTCCTGATCCCCACCATCGAGCAGGCGCTGCTGCTCGCCTACATGCGCTCGCCGGGCGCGATCAACGGTGCGCGCGCGGAGGTCGAGCGCCGCTCGGGCCACGTGACCATCTGGGCCCCGGAGCTCGACGAGGAGGACCACCGCATCGGTGAGTTCGACGACACCCCGGCCGGCTTCGGACGCATCGCCGCGGCCACAGCGCGCCAGGTGATCCTGCAGAAGCTGCGGGACGTCGAGGACGACAACGTCCTGGGCCACTTCAAGGGCCGCGAGGGCGAGCTCGTCTCCGGGCAGATCCAGCAGGGCAACAACCCGAAGATGGTGCAGGTCAACCTGGGCACCGTGGAGGCCCTGCTGCCGCCCCACGAGCAGGTGCCGGGGGAGCGCTACAAGCACGGTGACCGGATCCGCGCCTTCGTGGTCGAGGCCAAGCGCGGCTTCAAGGGCCCCTCCATCACGCTCTCCCGCTCCCACCCGGACCTCGTGCGCCGGCTCTTCGAGATGGAGGTCCCGGAGATCGCGGACGGCTCCGTGGAGATCGTCACCCTGGCCCGCGAGGCCGGGCACCGCACCAAGATGGCCGTGGTCGCCACCCGTCCCGGTGCGAACGCCAAGGGCGCGTGCATCGGGGACATGGGATCCCGCGTGCGCGCCGTGATGAACGAGCTGGGGGAGGAGAAGATCGACATCATCGACTACTCCGAGGACCCCGCCACGTTCATCGCCAACGCGCTCTCGCCCTCGCGCGTGACCCGCGTGGAGATCTTGGACGAGGCCACCCGGTCCTCCCGGGCCGTGGTCCCGGACAGCCAGCTCTCGCTGGCCATCGGCAAGGAGGGGCAGAACGCCCGCCTGGCCGCGCGGCTGACCGGGTGGAAGATCGACATCGTCGCGGAGTCCAAGGCCCGGTGAGCCTTCCCGGCGCGCTGATTCGGGCGAATCGCGGGCGGCGCGCTAGACTGTCCTCTGATCAGGTCACCCATCTCGCGTGATTCCGCGCGTCCGCGTGCCGGGGGATCGGTGGATGGCGCACGAGGAGCGAGGATGAGCACTGCGAGCCTTCGCACCTGTGTGGGATGCCGGAACGTGTCCTCACCTGGTCAACTCGTCCGCGTGACGGTGGAGGACACCCCGCACGGCCCCCGGGTCGTCGTGGACCACCACCGTCGTCTGGGAGGGCGAGGTGCCTGGGTGCATGCCACCCGGGAGTGCGTCGAGCAGGCCATCCGGAGAAGAGCGTTCCACCGCTCGTTCCGACGGCCCGTGGCGACGGACGGCCTCGCCGAGCAACTCCGCGTTCTGCCGCCTGTGCGGGAGGACGAACACAAGGAAAGCGAGTCAGAAGACCATGGAAAACCGATGAGTGCCGGCCGATGAGTACCTCCACGTACTCACCCCGCAGCCACGCAGGCAGCGCGCGCCCCGCGCCCGCTTCCGGTGGCTACGTCAACGGAAGATAAGTGGTTCGTGCCTGTGTCGGTGCGGACCGAGACAGGAGAACAGTGGCCAAGCCCCGTGTCCACGAGCTCGCGAAAGAGCTCGGAATCACGTCCAAGGAAGCAATTTCCAAACTTCAAGAACTCGGCGAATTCGTTCGCGGTGCCTCCTCCACGGTAGAGCCGCCCGTCGCCAAGAAGCTGCGTTCGGCGTTCCCCGCTGGTGGGGACACCGCCAACCAGTCCAAGCCCGCGGCCCGTGGCAACGCCTCTCAGGGCGCGCCCGCGCAGAGTGCCAAGAAGCCCGCCGAAAAGTCGGGCCCCAAGCCCGGTGGCCGGACTTCGGCCAAGCCGGCCTCCGGTGCGGCCAAGCCCGCCCCGAAGACCGAGCAGCCCGCCGCTGAGACCTCCGCGGCAGCCCCGGCGTCCTCGGAGGCCGCGAAGCCCGCCCAGGGTGCTGCTCCCGCCGAGTCCTCGGAGACCCCTGCGCCGCGCAGCAGTGCACCCAAGCCCGGTGGCGCCAAGCCGGGCCAGTCCTCCGCACCGCGTCCGGGCAACAACCCGTACGCCTCGCAGCAGGGCATGGGCCGCAGAGGTGAGGGTGCGCCGCGCGGCGGGGCGCCCCGTCCCGGCCAGCAGCGCTCCTCCAAGCCCGGGGCCCCGCGCCCCGGCAACAACCCGTTCGCGCCCCAGCAGGGCATGCGCACGAGCAACGTCGGCCAGGGCGGCCCCCGCCCCGGCGGCCCGCGTCCGGGCGGTCCCCGCCCCGCGCAGGCCGGTCAGGGCGGACCCCGTCCGGGCGCTCCCCGCACGGGTGCCCCGCGTCAGGGCCAGGGTCAGGGCGGTCCTCGCCCCGGTGGCCCGCGCCCCTCGCCGAACATGATGCCCGGCCACACCACGGGCGTGGCGCCCATCGGCAGCCGCCCGGCTCCCGGTTCCGGCCCTCGCCGCGGTGGTGGCGGGCCCGGCGGTGGACCCGGCGGCGGCGGTGGTTTCCGCGGCCGCGGTGGCCGCGGCGGCACGCAGGGTGCGTTCGGCCGCGGCGGAGCCCGCGGCAAGCACCGCAAGTCGAAGCGGGCGAAGCGCCAGGAGCTCGAGCAGATGTCGGCACCCACCGTCGGCGGTGTGTCGGTTCCCCACGGCGACGGCAGCACCGTGGTGCGCCTGCGCCGCGGCGCGTCCCTGATGGACTTCGCGGAGAAGATCAACGCCAACCCGGCGTCGCTCGTGACGGTGCTCATCCACCTGGGTGAGATGGCCACGCAGACGCAGTCCCTCGACGAGGAGACGTTCCAGCTGCTGGGGGCCGAGCTCGGCTACCAGATCCAGGTGGTCTCGCCGGAGGACGAGGAGCGCGAGCTGCTCGAGTCCTTCGACATCGACCTCGACGCCGAGCTCGAGGCGGAGGGCGAGGACGTCCTCGCGCCGCGCCCGCCGGTCGTCACGGTCATGGGCCACGTGGACCACGGCAAGACCCGTCTGCTGGACGCCATCCGGAACACCAAGGTGATCGAGGGTGAGGCCGGCGGCATCACCCAGCACATCGGTGCCTACCAGATCTCCATGGAGCTCGAGGGCCAGGAACGGCTCATTACCTTCATCGACACCCCGGGTCACGAGGCGTTCACCGCCATGCGTGCCCGTGGTGCCCAGGTCACGGACATCGCCGTGCTGGTGGTGGCCGCGGACGACGGCGTCATGCCGCAGACCGTCGAGGCGCTGAACCACGCCCAGGCGGCCAACGTGCCGATCGTCGTCGCGGTCAACAAGGTGGACAAGCCGGACGCCAACCCGGACAAGATCCGCGGCCAGCTCACCGAGTACGGTCTCGTGCCCGAGGAGTACGGCGGCGACACCATGTTCGTGGACGTCTCCGCCCGCGAGAACCTCAACATCGAGGAGCTCCTGGACGCGATCGTGCTCACCGCGGACGGTGCCCTGGAGCTGCAGGCCAACCCGGACAAGAACGCCCGCGGCGTGGCCATCGAGGCCAACCTGGACAAGGGCCGCGGCGCGGTCTGCACCGTCCTGGTGCAGTCCGGCACGCTGAAGGTCGGCGACTCGATCGTGGCCGGTGCGGCCTACGGCCGCGTCCGTGCGATGTTCGACGAGATGGGCAACACCGTGGACGCGGCACTGCCGTCGCGTCCCGTGCAGGTGCTGGGTCTGTCCACCGTGCCGCGCGCCGGTGACACGTTCCTGTCCACGCAGGAGGAGCGCACCGCGCGCCAGATCGCCGAGAAGCGTGAGGCCGCGGATCGTAACGCCCAGCTGGCGAAGCGCCGCAAGCGCGTCACGCTGGAGTCCTTCGACGAGGCCGTGGCCGAGGGCAAGATCGACACCCTCAACCTCATCATCAAGGGCGACGTGTCCGGTGCCGTGGAGGCGCTCGAGGACTCGCTGCTCAAGATCGACGTGGGGGACGAGGTCCAGCTGCGCGTGATCCACCGCGGCGTGGGCGCCATCACGCAGAACGACGTCAACCTGGCCACGGTGGACAACGCCGTGATCATCGGCTTCAACGTCCGTCCTGCCGAGCGTGTCACGGACCTCGCCGAGCGCGAGGGCGTGGAGATGAAGTTCTACTCGGTCATCTACAACGCGATCGACGAGGTCGAGAGCGCGCTGAAGGGCATGCTCAAGCCGGAGTACGAGGAGGTGGAGCTCGGCACCGCCGAGATCCGCGAGGTGTTCCGCTCCTCCAAGTGGGGCAACATCGCCGGTGCGTACATCACCAAGGGCGTCGTGCGCCGCAACGGCAAGGCTCGTCTGGTGCGCGACGGGAACGTGGTACAGGACAACCTCACCATCGACTCGCTGCGCCGCTTCAAGGACGACGCCACCGAGGTGCGCGAGGGCTACGAGTGCGGTATCGGGCTCGGCTCCTTCAACGACATCCACGAGGGTGACATCATCGAGACCTGGGAGATGCGCGAGAAGCCGCGCGACTGACCCGGTCTCCCGCTTGCCCCGGACCTCCGGGCCCGGGGCGAGCGGAGCGAACCACAGCGTGACCGGGTGCCCGGGATCCTTTGCGGGGTCCCGGGCACCCTGTCCCGCACCGGGGTCCGCCACCGCGGTGGGCCCGCCCAGAACGGGCGCCCTGAGAGGCACCCGTTCCAGGACTTCGCAGCGCTGATGCGCTGCCAGGACACGAGGAGTTCCACCATGGCGGACGCCGCACGCGCAGCCCGACTGGCCGATCGCATCAAGGTGATCGTGGCCCAGGCACTCGAACGCAGGATCAAGGATCCCCGGCTCGGTTTCATCACGGTCACCGACGCCCGCGTGACCAACGACCTGCAGCACGCCACTCTCTACTACACGGTCTACGGGGACGAGACCCAGCGGGAGGACACCGCGCAGGCGCTGGAGTCCGCCAAGGGCATCCTGCGTGCCGAGGTGGGGAAGAACATCACCGCCCGGCTCACGCCCACGCTGACGTTCGTCGCGGATGAGATCCCCGCGGACGCCGCTCGGCTAGAGGAGCTGCTGCGCACCGCGCGCGAGAAGGATGCCCAGGTGGCCGAGCAGGCCCAGGGCGCCCACTACGCCGCGGGGGAGGACGCCTACCGCACCGTGGAGGACGACGACGCGGCCGGCACCGAGAACACCAGCCAGGCCTGAGCCCGGTGGCAGAGCGTCAGCACGTCCCGAGCCCGGACCCCTCCCTGCCGAGGGTCGCCGGGCTCGTGGTCGTCGACAAGCCCCTGGGCTGGACCTCCCACGACGTCGTGTCGCGCATGCGCCGCCTGGCCGGTACCCGGAAGGTCGGCCACGCGGGGACACTGGACCCGGCGGCGTCGGGCGTGCTGGTGATCGGCGTGGAGAAGGCCACCAAGCTGCTCACGTACGTGACCGGCACGGAGAAGACCTACGACGCCACGATCCGACTGGGCGCGACCACCGTCACGGACGACGCCGAGGGCGAGGTCACGCACACCGCGACACCCGAGGAGCTGGCCGCCGTGACCTACGAGCGCATCATGGCCGCCGTGGCGCGGCTGACCGGCGAGATCCAGCAGGTGCCCTCCGCCGTGAGCGCCATCAAGGTCGACGGCGAGCGCTCCTACGCTCGCGTCCGCAAGGGCGAGGACGTGGAGCTCGCCGCGCGGCCCGTCACGGTCCACGAGTTCACCGTCCACGGCATCGAGCGCCGGGGTGCGGGCGACGACGCCGTGCTCGTGCTCAGCGCCACCGTCACGTGCTCCTCGGGCACTTACATCCGCGCCCTCGCGCGTGACCTCGGCCAGGCGCTCGGCGTGGGTGGCCACCTCACGGCGCTGCGCCGCACGCGAGTGGGCACGTTCACGCTCGAGCAGGCGCACACCCTCGACGAGCTCACCGGGCAGGTCAGCGCCGGGGGCACCGTTGCCACGCTGCCCATCGAGGACGCCGCACGCGGCCTCTTCCCGGCGCGCGAACTGTCCGCGGCGGAGGCGACGGACCTCTCCCACGGACGCAGGATCTCCGCGAACGAGGAAGCCGCGGACCGTACCCCGGCCCACGCGTCCACCGACGGCGGCGTCGTCGCGTGCTTCGCGCCGGACGGCACCCTCGTGGCTCTCGCCGAGGACCGTGGCCGCCCGGGGGCCCGCTACGCGACGTCGGTGCTCGGCATCGCCGCCGGTGTCGTCTTCCACGAGCAGGACGGCGACGCCGCGCCGGCCGCGGGGGAGCGGGGGCACCCCTGATGCTGTGGGGATACGACGGCTGGTTCTGGGCCTCGGTGGTGCTGGGGACGATCTCGTGCGTGCTGTGCGTCGTGCAGACGCTGCGCGGACGGGCCCCGGACGACTACACCCAGGGGTCCGTGCTGCTGCTCGAGGCGTTTTTGCTGGTCTACGGGGTGGGCTCACTGCTGCTGCCCGTCCTGGGGCCGTCGCCGTCCGGGAGCCTGCTCGAGTACTGGGGCTACCTGCTCACCGCGCTGCTGATCCCGGCGGGCACCTTCATCTGGTCCCTCGTGGAGCGCTCGCGGTGGTCCACCCTGATCCTGGCGGCCGCGGGCCCCGTGGTGGTCGTGATGGTCTACCGCATGAACTTCATCTACTACTACCAGTGACCCGCGCGGCGCCGCGCTGTCGCGGTACGGCTGACGAAAGGACGGACATGGACCCCGAGTCCTCCCACTCCACGCTGCAGAAGCGGTTCGGGTGCTCGATGCGCACCCGCCGCACGGACCGCAAGAGCTCCGGCTTCGGGCGGGTGCTGATCGTGGTCTACGGGGTCTTCTCGCTCTCCGCCGGGGTGCGTTCGCTCTACCAGCTCGTGACCGAGTTCTCGGTGGCCCCGGTGGCGATCCTGCTCTCCACGCTTTCCGCCGCGATCTACGTGCTCGCCACGGTGGCCCTCACGAAGACCGGGGCCGGGTGGCACCGCGTGGCTACATGGGCCGTCGCGGCCGAGCTCGTGGGCGTGCTGGGCGTGGGCCTGCTGAGCCTGGCCGAGCCGCAGCTGTTCCCCAAGGCCAGCGTCTGGTCGAACTTCGGCGCGGGGTACGGCTACGTGCCTCTGGTGCTGCCCGTGGTGGGTCTCGTGTGGCTGCGGCTGACACGGCCCTCCCGCGGTGAGCGGTAGGCTCTAAACGGTGCGCCCCGCACCCCACGAACGACGAGGAGAGCTGTGATTCGCTGGAGAAGCCTGGACGAGATCACTCCCGATTTCGGTCCCTCGGTGGTGACGATCGGGAACTTCGACGGTGTCCACCGCGGACACCAGCAGGTCTTCGCGCGCCTGCTCGAGACCGCCCGCTCCCACAATGCGCACTCCGTGGTCGTCACGTTCGACCCCCACCCGGCCCTCGTGCACCGACCCGACTCCCACCCGGGTCTGATCATGGGGCCCGAGGACAAGCTGGACGCGCTCGAGGAGACCGGCGTGGACGCCGTCCTCGTGCTGCCCTACAGCCTCGAGTTCTCCGAGCTCACCCCGCAGCAGTTCGTGGTGGACTACCTCGTGAGGCCGCTGGGCGCCGTGTGCCTGGTGATCGGCTCGGACGTCCGCCTGGGCCGCGACAACTCGGGAGACCTGGACGCACTTGCGGCCCTGGGGCGGAAGCACGGTTTCGAGGTCGTGGTCGTCGACGACGTCCCCGGTACCGCGCCGTCGGGGGAGGATCCCCAGGACCAGCCCGTGGGACGCCACACCGAGCGCCGCTGCTCCTCCACCTGGGTGCGCTCGTGCCTGGAGGCTGGGGACGTGAAAGGGGCCGCGCAGCTGCTCGGCCGGCCGCACCGCATGCGTGGTGAAGTGGTCCACGGGGCCGCCCGCGGCCGCGAACTCGGTTTCCCCACGGCCAACCTGGCGCCGGAGGCTTCCGGGTTCATCCCGGCCGACGGCGTCTACGCGGGGTGGCTCGTGCAGAAGGACGGCACCCGCTGGCCCACCGCCATCTCGGTGGGGTCCAACCCCACGTTCGACGGCGTCGCCCGCCAGGTCGAGGCCCACGTGATCGACCGCCCGGAGGAGGCCGTGGAGGACTTCGACCTCTACGGCAGCACCGTGGTGGTGGAGTTCGTGGAGCGCCTGCGGGGCATGGTGGCCTACCGCGGCATCGACGCCCTGGTGGCGCAGATGCGCGAGGACGTCAGCCGCTCCCGCGAGATCCTGCGCGGAGAGGGCCGCGGGACCGACTGAGCCCCGCGGCCGCCCGGGTCACTGCTCCTCGTGCACCGCAGGGTCGAATCCGGAACCGCTGATGCCGGTGTGCATCATGCGCAGCCGCTCCATCTGCTCGTCCGTGAGCTCCCAGTCGAAGACGTCGATGTTCTCCGCCATGCGCCCCGTGTCCGAGGACTTGGGAATGGGGACGATCCCGGACTGCACGTGCCAGCGCAGCACCACCTGCGCGGGTGTGCGGCCCTGACGGCGAGCGATCTCCGCGAGCCACTCGTTCTGCAGCAGGTCGGTCTTGCGCCCCAGCGGCGACCATGCCTGGGTGAGGATCCTGTGCTCCTCGTGGAAGCGGCGCAGGGCCTCCTGCTGGTACTGCGGGTGCAGCTCCACCTGGTTCACCACGGGCATCTCGCCGGTCTCGCGCTCCAGGCGCAGCAGGTGCTCGGGCAGGAAGTTCGACACGCCCACCGAGCGCACGAGCCCCTCCTCCCGCGCGCGCAGCATCTCCCGCCAGGTGGGCACGTAGCGGTCGGTGACCGGGTTCGGCCAGTGAATCAGGTAGAGGTCCAGGTAGTCGGTGCCCAGACGTTCGAGCGTGCCCTCCAGGGAGCGGCGCACGGAGTCGGCGCCCTGGTCCCGGCCGGGGATCTTGGAGGCGAGGAAGAGCTCCTCGCGCGGTACTTCGCTGTAGCGCACACCTTGCCCCACACCGCGCTCGTTGCCGTAGTTCACGGCCGTGTCGATCAGCCGGTAGCCGCGCCACACGGCCTCGGGGATCAGCTCCTCGGCCTGGGCGTCGTCCATGGGGTAGGTCCCGAAGCCGAGCTGGGGGATCCGCCTGCCGTCCCGCAGGACGTGCCAGGGGACGTCCGGTGCGGCGTCCCTGAGGTCCTTGGTCTTCTCGCTCATCTGTTCCTCGTCTTCCTCGTGGTCGTGCCGGGCGGTCGTGCCGGCGGGTGGGCTTGCCTCGCAGGGTATCCCGCGGTGCGGTCAGTGCTCTCGGGGCAGTCCGCGCAGCAGCTGCCGGACGGCGGCCGCGCTGATCGCGGCCACGGTGTCGATCTCCAGGTGGAACTGCTGGTCCGCGGCGGGTCCGCACAGGTCCGAGATGCTGCGCAGCGCCAGGAACTCGCGCCCGCGGGCGTGGCAGACCTGCGCCAGCGCGGTGGTCTCCATGTCGGTGCTCAGCGCCCCGGGGAACGTCTCCCGCGTGGCACCCACGTTCTCCGCGGTCACGAACGAGCCGCCCGAGAGCATCTCGCCCCGCCACAGTGCGTGCCCCTCGGCGGCGATGAGGGTGCTCGCCGCAGCCATGAGGGTTTCCGACGCCGCGTAGGACGCGGGCATGCCCGGCACCTGTCCCGGTGCGTAGCCGAACGCGGTGGCGTCCGCGTCCGTGTAGCGGAACCGTGTGCCGACCACCAGGTCTCCCACGTTCACGTCCGCGCGCAGACCGCCGGCGGATCCGGCCGAGACGACCACGGAGGGCTCGAAGAGCTCCAGCACCGTGCCCAGCGCGGAGGCCGCGTTGACGAGCCCGATCCCGGTGCGCACCAGCAGGACGGGCCGGCCGTCGAGCTCCAGCGCGTGGACGTCCGCACCCCCCACCAGTTGCGGGGACGCGCTGCGGGCGTCCGCGGCGTCGAGGAACGGCTGCGCCTCGTCCGGCATGGCGACGAAGACGGCGGGTGCTCCCACGCAGGCGGCGAACGCGGCGGCGTCGTCCGTCATCGCGTGACCTCGTCCCACGCGGCGCGCTGCGCGAGGAAGCCGCGGACGGCGTCCTGCGCCGCGCTCAGGCTGTGGTTGGCGCCCCAGCCGCACTGCACCTCGTTGGCCGCGGGGACCTCCGTGGCGTCCAGGATGTCCTGGAACGTGCGGGCGAGCAGGTCCTCGAACTCGGAGGTCTCCACGCCGAGCATGAGGGCGTAGAACCCCGTCTGGCAGCCCATGGGGGAGAAGTCGATCAGCGCGTCCGTGTGGTTGCGCATGTGCTCGGCCGTGAGGTGCTCGATGGAGTGCACGGCCGCCATGTCCAGGTGGTCCTGGTTGGGCTGGGTGAAGCGGACGTCGTACTTCACGAGCGTGTCACCGCCCGGCAGCTGCTTGCGGTCCGCGATCCGCACGTAGGGCGCGGCCACGGTGCGGTGGTCCAGGTTGAATGATTCGACGTTCATCTTCTGCATGCCGCCCATTCTTCCAGGCGGGGCGGACACGCAGAACGGTACGGCGCACGGAGACCGCCCCCTTGACCGATCCGTTACACTGGTTGACGGTCTGACTGCGGTCCGTGGCGGTCGGGCCCCGGGAGCATGCTCCCGGACCCCGGGCGGGAATCTCACGCACCGGGCGGACACGGTACTGACTCGAGGAGTTAACCATGGCCCTGGATGCCGCGATCAAGAACCAGATCATCACCGAGTACGCGACGCACGAGGGCGACACCGGTTCGCCCGAGGTCCAGATCGCCGTGCTGTCTCGCCGGATCTCCGATCTGACCGAGCACCTGAAGACGCACAAGCACGACCACCACACCCGCCGCGGCCTGATGGCCCTGGTCGGTCGTCGTCGTCGCATGCTGGACTACCTGCGTCGCACCGACATCGCCCGCTACCGTGCGCTCATCGAGCGCCTCGGCCTGCGCAAGTGATGTGACCCAGGGACTTCCCCGCACCTGCTTCCGGGAGGCGCGGGGAAGCACCGCACCCGGCGCTGCTCGAGACGAGCACCGCCAGGGGCCGCCCCCGAGCTGCCCACCCGCGGCGATCGCCGCCCGGTACCACCGGAGCGGATCCCGCAGAACCACAACGTTCCACGCGCCCGCGCAGCATGTCGCGGTCCTCGACAGTGGCCTTCGCAACGCACCCCGCGCTGCGAGCGCCTCGATCGAAGACCGGTGTGTCGCGCGGGTCGCGTACCACCGAGAAACAGGAGGTGACCCGTGGAGGGTCCCGAGATCCAGAGTGCAGAAGCCGTCATCGACAACGGCTCCTACGGAAAGCGCGTCGTGCGCTTCGAAACCGGGCGTCTCGCCCGTCAGGCCGCCGGTTCAGCCATGGTCTACATCGACGAGGAGACCTCGATGCTCTCGGCCACGGCCGTGGGCAAGCACCCCCGCGAGGGCTTCGACTTCTTCCCGCTGACCGTGGACGTGGAGGAGCGGATGTACGCCGCCGGCCGCATCCCCGGCTCCTTCTTCCGGCGCGAGGGCCGTCCGTCCACGGACGCGATCCTCACGTGCCGTCTGATCGACCGCCCGCTGCGCCCCGCGTTCGGCAAGGGCCTGCGCAACGAGGTGCAGGTGGTCGTCACCGTCATGTCCATCGCGCCGGACGAGATCTACAACACCGTGGCGATCAACGCGGCGTCCATGTCCACCACGCTGTCCGGGATGCCTTTCCAGGGCCCCGTGGGCGGTGTGCGCATGGCGCTGATGGCGCAGGAGGACGGCGGTCACCAGTGGATCGCGTTCCCCAAGCACTCGCAGCTGGAGAACGCCGTGTTCGACATGGCGGTCGCCGGTCGCGTGGTCACCACCAAGGACGGCGGCGAGGACGTCGCCATCATGATGGTCGAGGCCGAGGCCACCGACAACGCGTGGGAGCTCATCAAGGGCCAGGGCGCCGTCGCCCCGACCGAGGAGCTCGTGGCCGAGGGCCTCGAGGCCTCCAAGCCCTTCATCAAGGCGCTGTGCGACGCCCAGGCGGACCTCGCGGCCCGCACCAAGAAGCCCGAGATGGAGCTGCCGCGCTTCGGCGGCTTCGGGGACGACGCCGCGAAGGCCGTCGAGGAGTTCGTGGGCGAGCGCATGGCCCAGGTCTACTCGATCGCCGGCAAGCAGGAGCGCGAGGCCGCGAGCGACGAGCTGCACCAGGAGACCCTGGCGGAGCTCACGGGCGAGGGCAAGCCCTTCGAGGGTCGCGCGGACGAGATCAACGGTGCCTACCAGGCGCTCACCAAGCAGACCGTGCGCCAGCGCATCCTCAAGGACAAGGTGCGCATCGACGGCCGCGGTCTCACGGACATCCGTGAGCTCAGCGCCGAGGTGGACGTGCTCCCGCGCGTGCACGGCTCGGCGCTGTTCGAGCGCGGCGAGACCCAGATCCTGGGCGTCACCACGCTGAACATGCTCAAGCTGGAGCAGCAGATCGACTCGCTGTCCCCGGTGAAGCACAAGCGCTACATCCACCACTACAACTTCCCGCCGTACTCCACGGGCGAGACCGGCCGCGTGGGTTCGCCCAAGCGCCGCGAGATCGGCCACGGCGCCCTCGCCGAGCGCGCGATCACCCCCGTGCTGCCCACGCGCGAGGAGTTCCCGTACGCGATCCGCCAGGTCTCCGAGGCGCTGGGCTCCAACGGCTCCACCTCCATGGGCTCCGTGTGCGCCTCCACCCTGTCGCTGTACAACGCCGGTGTGCCGCTGCGCGCGCCGGTCGCGGGCATCGCCATGGGCCTCGTCTCCGACACCGTGGACGGCGAGGTCCAGTACGCGGCCCTCACCGACATCCTCGGTGCGGAGGACGCCCTGGGCGACATGGACTTCAAGGTGGCCGGCACCTCCGAGTTCGTGACCGCGATCCAGCTGGACACGAAGCTCGACGGCATCCCCGCCTCCGTGCTCGCGTCCGCGCTGACCCAGGCCCGCGAGGCCCGCCTCTACATCCTGGACGTGCTGACCTCGGCCATCGACGCCCCGGACGAGATGAGCGAGTTCGCCCCGCGCGTGATCTCCGTGAACGTCCCCGTCTCCAAGATCGGCGAGGTCATCGGCCCCAAGGGCAAGATGATCAACCAGATCCAGGAGGACACCGGCACGGACATCTCCATCGAGGACGACGGCACCGTGTACATCGGCGCCACGGACGGTCCCTCGGCGGTGGCCGCGCGTTCCGCGATCAACGCGATCGCGAACCCGCAGGTTCCCGAGGTGGGCGAGCGCTACCTGGGCACGGTCGTGAAGACCACCACCTTCGGTGCGTTCATCTCCCTGACCCCCGGCAAGGACGGTCTGCTGCACATCTCCGAGATGCGCAAGCTCAACGACGACAAGCGCGTCAACGAGGTGGACGACGTCCTGTCCGTGGGCCGGAAGGTCCAGGTGGAGATCACCAAGGTGGATGACCGCGGCAAGCTCTCGCTCGCACCGGTCGTCGCGGGCTCCGAGGCCCCGGCCGACGCCGACGAGAACTGAGCAGGAGGCTTCCAGTACTCGATGGCAGTCGTCGACCTACCCCTGAGGGCGGGTGACCCGTCGGAGCGCGACTCCGACCGGGGCACCCGCCTTCGGGCGTCCCTGACCTCCGAACTTCCCGGCGGCTTCACCCACGTGGTGCACGACGACGCCGAGGGGGACGTGATCACCCGCACCGTCCTGCCGTGCGGGACCCGTGTGCTGAGCGAGCGGATGCCCGGTCAGCGCTCGGTCTCCGTGGGCTTCTGGGTGAGCCTGGGATCCCGTGACGAGGCCCCCGGGATGCTCGGGTCCACGCACTTCCTGGAGCACCTGCTGTTCAAGGGCACGTCCAGCCGCAGCGCCCTGGAGATCGCCGAGGCGTTCGATCGGGTGGGCGGGGAGTCCAACGCGTTCACGTCCCACGAGCACACGTGCTACCACGCCCGGGTGCTCTCGGAGGAGCTGCCCATGGCGGTGGACGTCCTCGCGGACATGTTCACCGGTGCGGTGCTCGACCCCGAGGAGTTCGACCGCGAGCGCGGCGTGATCCTCGAGGAGATCGCGATGGACCGGGACGACCCCATGGACTTCGCGTTCGAGCAGTTCAACGCGCAGGTGCTCCACGGCTCCGCGCTCGCCCGGCCGATCGCGGGCACGCATGAGGAGATCCGCAGCGTGAGCCGCGAGGGGGTGTGGCAGCACTACCGGGGCGCGTACCGCCCGGAGAACCTGGTGGTCACGGTCGCGGGCGGTCTCGAGCACGAGAACGTGGTGCGGCTCGTGCGCCAGTCCCTGACCCGCGCGGGCTGGGACCCGGACGCGCCCACGGAGGCGGGCGGGCGGCGTCGTGGTGCCGAGGCGGTCCTCACGCCGCTGACGGGAACCCGCGCGATCCACCGGCCGGTCGAGCAGGCCCACGTGGTCCTGGGCGGCACCGGTCTGCGCGTGGGGGACGAGCGCCGCTTCGCCATGACCGTCCTGAACGCCGCCCTGGGCGGCGGGATGTCCTCGCGGCTGTTCCACACGATCCGCGAGCAGATGGGCCTGGCCTACTCCACGTTCTCGTTCTCCGGCTCGTACTCGGACGCCGGGTTCTTCGGCATGTACGCCGGGTGCACGGGGGAGCGGGTCGAGCAGGTCAGCCGCCTGATGCGCGTGGAGCTGGAACGGCTCGCGCAGGACGGCATGGACGCGGCAGAGCTGGACAAGGTGGGCGGTCAGCTCAGCGGAGCGACGGTGCTCGCGCTCGAGGACACCGGCTCGCGGATGTCCCGGCTGGGCTCCGCGGAGCTGAATACCGGCTACTTCATGGGCGTGGACGAGTCGCTGGGCAGGATCCGCGCGGTCACCTCGCAGGACGTCCAGGACCTCGCGGCGCAGCTCGCGGAGCACTCGACGGTGCGCACCGTGGTGGGCCCCGGGACCGACGCCGCATTCGAAGACGACGAGCAGGACGGGCGGTAGCAGACCGTGCAGGAACGCATCAGGGTGGCCGTGCTCGGCCGCAACGGACGGATGGGCTCGGAGGCCGTGCGCGCCGTCGAGGACGCCGAGGACATGGCGCTCGTGGCGGCGCTGGGCCGCGGGGACGACCTCCAGGGGATCGTCGATGCCGGCGCGGACGTGGTCGTGGACCTGACCGTGCCGAGCGCCACGCGCGAGAACGTCCGCTTCGCCGTGGAGCACGGCATCCACGCGGTCGTGGGCACCACGGGATGGGACGACGCCGCCCTGGCCGAGCTGGAGACGCAGCTCGCCGCCGCGCCGGGGACGGGTGTGCTGATCGCCCCCAACTTCGCGGTGGGCGCGGTGCTCGCCATGAAGTTCTCCGAGCTCGCCGCGGCGTTCTTCGATTCCGTGGAGATCGTGGAGCTGCACCACCCGCGCAAGCTCGACGCGCCGTCGGGCACGGCCGCGCGCACCGCGCAGCTCGTGGCCCAGGCGCGCGAGCGCGCGGGGCTCGGCGGCTCGCCGGACGCGACCGAGTCCGACCCCCAGGGGGCCCGCGGCGCGGACGTGGACGGCGTGCACGTGCACTCCGTGCGGCTGCAGGGACTCGTGGCCCACCAGGAGACCCTGCTCGGCAACCCGGGGGAGCAGCTGAGCATCCGCCACGACTCCTTCGACCGCGTCTCCTTCATGACGGGTGTGCTCCTCGGGGTGCGCTCCGTGGCCTCCCACCCCGGGCTGACCCGGGGGCTGGACGGCTACATGGACCTCGGGCTGTGAGCGCCGTCGGGGGCCGGAACGGTCTGCGCTGGTGGACCGCCGCCGTGGTGCTGCTGCTGGTGGTCACGGTGCTGTTGCTACCCGTCTCCGCGGGGTCCAGGACGTGGCTGATCGCGATGCTCGCCTTCGCAGGGGTCTTCACCGTGCTGGAGATCGGCTCCCGCGGCCGGCTGCTCGCGGCGCTCATGGTCGCGCTGCTGGCCCTCTACCTGGGGCTCTCCTTCCAGCGCGCGGTGTTGCTGCTCGGCAGCGACGGGTGGATCGTGAAGCTGCTCGGCGTCGCGATGCTCGTGATCCCCGCCGTCGGGGCCTGGGCGATGGTGCGCGAGATCGTCTTCGGCGCACGCACGCAGCGCCTCGGCCGGGAGCTGGCCGCCCGCGGCGAGCTGCCCGAGGACGACCTGCCGCGCACCCCTTCCGGACGCTACGTGAGGGAGGCTGCGGACGAGCACTTCGACGTCGTGCGCCGCGAGGTCGAGGCCCGGCCCGAGGACTGGGGCGGCTGGTACCGGCTGAGCCTCGCGTACTCGGCCAGCGGCGACGGCCGGCGCGCACGCGGCGCGATGCGCACCGCGATCGCCCTGCACCGTGGTGCGGACCCCGAGACCGTGCTCGTCGGTTCCGGACGGTAACCTGGTGTCCATGACTCAACACAGCGCCCCTGTGCAGAACGACCGCCCCGCTCCCAAGTTCGGGACCCTGCTGACCGCCATGGTCACCGTCTTCCACGACGACGGCTCCGTGGACCACGACGCCACGGCGCAGGTCGCGGTCGACCTCGTGGACGGCGGCTGCGACGGTCTGGTGGTGTGCGGCACCACCGGCGAGTACTCCACCATGACGGACGAGGAGAACCTGTCGGTCTTCCGCGCCGTCAAGGAGGCCGTGGGGTCACGGGTGCCGCTGCTCGGCGGCACGGGCTCGAACGACACCGAGCACTCCCGCCACCTGTGCCTGGAGGCGGAGAAGATCGGCATGGACGGTCTGCTCGTCGTCACCCCGTACTACAACAAGCCCACCCAGGCGGGGCTCGAGGCGCATTTCCGCTCGCTCGCGGACTCCGTGGACACCCCCATCATGATGTACGACATCCCGGGCCGCGCGGGGGTGGCGATCGAGCCGGAGACCATGATCTCCCTCGCCTCCCACCCCAACATCGTGGCGGTGAAGGACGCCAAGGCGGACTTCATGGCGGCGGCGCGCGTCATGGCGGAGACGGAGCTCGACTTCTACTCCGGGGACGACGGCCTGACGCTGCCGTGGATCGCCCTGGGCGCGGCGGGTCTCGTGGGCGTGACCACGCACATCGACACCCCCCGCTACCGCCGCCTCGTGGACGCCGCCCGTGGCTCGGACCTCGAGACCGCGCGGCGGATCAACGAGGAGCTGCTGCCGCTCGTGCGCGCCACCATGACCCGGGTGCCCGGGGCCGTGGCGGCCAAGACCATTCTTCAGTGGCAGGGTCGCCTGCCGAACAACACGGTGCGGCTTCCGCACGTGGTACCCACGCAGGCCGAGCTGGAGCAGATCCGTCAGGATCTGAGCACGTCGGTGGCTGCGAACACACTGATCAACTGAGACGAAAGGGGTCTCATGACCCGATGGAACACCACTGACCTCGCCGTTCCCCCCGCACTGGGCAAGGACACCCTGCGTGTCATCCCGCTGGGTGGCCTGGGCGAGGTCGGTCGGAACATGACCGTGTTCGAGATCAACGGGCAGCTGCTCGTGGTCGACTGCGGCGTGCTCTTCCCCGAGGAGACGCAGCCCGGAGTGGACCTCATCCTCCCGGACATCAACTACATCCGGGAGCGCCTGGACGACATCGTGGCGATCGTGCTCACGCACGGCCACGAGGACCACATCGGCGCCGTCCCGTACCTGCTCAAGCGCCGCCCGGACATCCCCGTCCTGGGCTCGCAGCTGACCCTCGCGCTGATCGAGGCCAAGCTGCAGGAGCACCGCATCAAGCCGTTCACCATGGCCGTGCGCGAGGGCCAGGTGGAGCGCCTGGGCGAGTTCGAGTGCGAGTTCGTCGCCGTGAACCACTCCATCCCGGACGCCCTGGCCGTCTTCCTGCGCACCAAGGCGGGCACCGTCCTGCACACCGGTGACTTCAAGATGGACCAGTTGCCCCTGGACGGGCGCATCACGGACCTGCGGCACTTCGCCCGCCTGGGCGAGGAGGGTGTGGACCTGTTCCTCACCGACTCCACGAACGCCGAGGTCCCGGGGTTCATCCCCTCGGAGAAGGCCATCGGCCCCGTGCTCACGGACGTGGTCTCCCGCGCCAAGCAGCGCGTGATCGTGGCCTCCTTCTCCTCGCACGTGCACCGCGTGCAGCAGGTGCTCGACGCCGCGGTGGCCAACGGCCGCAAGGTGGTCCTGATGGGCCGCTCCATGATCCGCAACATGTCCATCGCGGAGAAGCTCGGCTACCTGGACGTCCCGCCGAACGTGCTCGTGGACCAGAAGAAGGTCGGGGACTACCCGGACGACAAGCTGGTCATCATGTGCACCGGTTCGCAGGGCGAGCCCATGGCCGCGCTCTCGCGCATGGCCGACGGGGACCACAAGGTGCAGGTCAACGCGGGTGACACCGTGGTGCTGGCCTCGTCCCTGATCCCCGGTAACGAGAACTCCGTGTTCCGCGTGATCAACGGCCTGATGCGCCTGGGCGCCAACGTGGTGCACAAGGGCAACGCGAAGGTCCACGTGTCCGGCCACGCCGGTGCGGGCGAGCTGCTGTACTGCTACAACATCGTGGAGCCCGAGTACGTCATGCCGGTGCACGGCGAGGTCCGGCACCTGATCGCCAACGGCGACCTCGCGCAGGAGACCGGCGTTCCCGAGGACCACGTGCTGCTCGCGGAGAACGGCACCGTGGTGGACATGCACGCCGGCAAGGCGAAGATCACCGGCCAGGTCGAGTGCGGGTTCATCTACGTGGACGGCTCCTCGGTCGGTGAGATCACGGAGGCCGACCTCAAGGACCGCATGACGCTCGGCGAGGAGGGCTTCATCTCCGTGGTCACGGTGGTGAACCGAGACACCGGCAAGATCGTGTCCGGCCCGGACATCCACGCCCGCGGTGTGGCGGAGGAGGACAAGGTCTTCAACGAGATCCGCCCGAAGATCGCGGCGGCCCTCGAGGACGCCCTCGCGGAGAGCGGCAAGAACCACAGCGCTTACCAGCTGCAGCAGATCGTGCGCCGCACGGTCGGTTCGTGGGTCTCGCGCAAGCTGCGCCGCAAGCCCATGATCGTCCCGGTGGTCGTCGAGGTCTGACTGTCCCCTCGACCCCGCAGCGTCGGCCCGCCCGGAGCATGCTCCCGGCGGGCCGTCGCGCGTCCGGGTACCCTGGGGGAATGGCGTCACGAACTTCCCCCGCGCGCTCCACGAAGACCGCCACCCGGTCCTCGAAGTCGGCGGGTTCCCCCAAGAACGGCAAGAAGACCCCCTCCCGCACAACCTCCCAGGGCCCCTCCGCGGGCTCGCAGGCTCTGCACGGGATCGTGGGTGCCTGGTCGGGTGCCGGTCACGTGGTGGGTGCCGCGGTGCGCCGCGTGGGGACCGTGCGCACGGACATCGCCCCCGAGCAGCGCCGTGACGGCGGTGCGCTCGTGTGGCTCGTGCTCGCCGTGCTGATCGCCGCGGTCGAGTGGTGGAACCTGCGCGGCGTGGACCTCACGGCCGTGGCCGTTCCCGCCTCGTGGGTGCACTCCGTGGTGGGCGGCACCTTCGGCTTCATGGCCCTCGTGCTGCCGCTGTTCTGCTTCTGCTTCGCCGTCCGGGTCTTCCGTCACCCGGAGGCCACCCAGGCGAACAACCGGATCGCCATCGCCCTGCTCGCACTGACCGTGGCCGGGTCGGGCACCGCGCACATTGCTGGCGGGGCACCGTCCCTGGGCGACGGCTTCGAGACGGTGTGGCGGGCCGGCGGTTTCGTCGGGTTCCTCGCCGCGGACCCGCTCTCCTCCCTCATCACCCCGTGGGGCGCGCTGGCCGTCTTCGTGGCGCTGGCCGTCCTTGCCCTGCTCGTCATGACGGCCACCCCCGTGGGGGAGATCGGCCCGCGGCTGCGCCTGCTCTACCGCCGACTCACCGGCCAGACCGAGCCGCGCACCACGGACCTCTCCGCGACCGAGCACGACCGCTCCTACCTGGACCCCGTGCCCGCGGCCCGCTCCGGCAGGGGCGGGCGCGCGCGGCGTCGTCGTGAGCGGGAGGAACTCGACCGCTACGACGGCGACGAGGCCTTCGAGCGCGCCGTCGTGGACGAGGCCAACCGTCGCGAGGCGCAGGGCTCCGCCACCACCGTCTTCGACGTGGGCTCCGCGCCCGGCGGGTCCTCGCGCAAGGGGGGCTCCTCGAGCGCCCGCGCCGGTGACGTCCAGCCCGCGGGCCTGCAATCCACCGAGGCCGTGCCGGCCCCCGAGGCCGGACCGCGCCCGGGGGAGAAGCGGCCCACCAAGTCCCAGCGCGCGGCCCAGAAGCTGCGCGAGGAGCAGGGCATCACGCCGGCCGCGGACACGGCGGCGGCGTCGGACGCCCCGGCGCTGGCCGCCCTCGACGACACCGTGGACGCGCGAGAGGCGGCGGGCGCCCGGACCCACACGCCCAGCACGCCCATCCCGGCACGCTCCGAGCAGCTGAAGCTGCAGGGCGACGTCGCCTACAGCCTTCCCCCCGTCGCGGACCTCGTGCAGGGCCCACCGGCCAAGGAGCGCTCCGAGGCCAACGACCAGGTGGTCGCCGCCCTGACCAACGTGCTGCAGCAGTTCAAGGTCGATGCCGAGGTCACCGGCTTCTCCCGCGGCCCCACGGTCACGCGCTACGAGATCGAGCTGGGATCCGGCACCAAGGTGGAGCGCGTCACGGCGCTGTCCAAGAACATCGCCTACGCCGTGGCGTCCGCGGACGTCCGGATCCTCTCGCCCATCCCCGGCAAGTCCGCCATCGGCATCGAGATCCCCAACACGGACCGCGAGACCGTGGCCCTGGGGGACGTGCTGCGCTCGCAGAAGGCCCGCGCGTCCGAGCACCCCATGATCATGGGGGTGGGCAAAGACGTCGAGGGCGGCTTCGTGCTCGCGAACCTCGCCAAGATGCCGCACATGCTCGTGGCCGGAGCCACCGGTGCGGGCAAGTCCTCGTTCGTGAACTCGATGATCGTCTCGATCCTCATGCGCTCCACACCGGACGAGGTGCGCCTGGTCATGGTGGATCCCAAGCGCGTGGAGCTCACGGCGTACGAGGGCGTCCCGCACCTGATCACGCCCATCATCACGAACCCCAAGAAGGCCGCCGAGGCCCTGCAGTGGGTCGTGCGGGAGATGGACGCGCGCTACGACGACCTCTCCCACTTCGGCTACAAGCACATCGACGACTTCAACAAGGCCGTGCGCAACGGCAAGGTGCAGCCGGAGCCGGGCTCCAAGCGGACTATCCGGCCCTACCCGTACCTTCTGGTGATCGTGGACGAGCTCGCGGACCTCATGATGGTCGCCCCGCGCGACGTCGAGGACGCGATCGTGCGCATCACCCAGCTCGCCCGTGCGGCCGGCATCCACCTGGTGCTCGCCACGCAGCGGCCCTCCGTGGACGTGGTCACCGGTCTGATCAAGGCCAACGTGCCGTCCCGCATGGCGTTCGCGACCTCCTCGGTCACGGACTCGCGCGTGGTCCTGGACCAGGCCGGGGCGGAGAAGCTGATCGGCCAGGGCGACGCCCTCTTCCTGCCCATGGGCGCGTCCAAGCCCATGCGCGTGCAGGGCGCGTGGGTCTCGGAGTCCGAGATCCACAAGGTCGTGGAGCACGTCAAGGCGCAGATGACCGTGGACTACCGGGACGACGTCGTCCAGGAGGCTCCCAAGAAGACGATCGACGAGGACATCGGGGACGATCTCGACGTCCTGCTGCAGGCCGCCGAGCTCATCATCACCACGCAGTTCGGCTCCACGTCCATGCTGCAGCGCAAGCTGCGTGTGGGCTTCGCGAAGGCCGGGCGGCTCATGGACCTGCTGGAGTCGCGCGGCGTCGTCGGCGCGTCCGAGGGCTCGAAGGCCCGCGACGTGCTGGTGAAGCCGGACGACCTCGCGGCCACGCTCGCGCTGATCCGCGGCGAGGAGCCGCCCGCCGGTGCGAGCTCCGGACATGACGACGCCCCGGCAGACGCGGGTGCGGGCATGGGTTCGGTCGACTACGGCGAGGACCCCGTGGCGGCGTCGCTCGCGGACGTCGCCCACGACTATCACGACGAGTCCGAGGAGTCAGAGGACGCATGGGAGTTGACGGGACGATGAGCACCAACCACGACGGCACCGGCCAGGGCGCGGACGCGCCCGCGGCCTCGAACTGGAACCTCCCCAACGCGCTGACCACGCTGCGCATCGTGATGGTGCCGTTCTTCGTCTGGTTCCTCGTGGCCGGCGGCACGTACGGCCAGGACTCGATGGGCATGCGGTGGGCGGCGGTCGTGACGTTCGGCGCGGCCATGTTCACGGACAAGCTGGACGGGGACATCGCCCGCGCCCGCAACCTGATCACGAGCTTCGGCAAGATCGCGGATCCCATCGCGGACAAGCTCCTCACGGGTGCCGCGTTCGTGGTGCTCTCGATGCTCGGGGAGCTGTGGTGGTGGGTCACGATCGTGATCCTGGTGCGCGAGTGGGGCATCACGCTGATGCGCTTCGTGGTGATCCGCTACGGCGTGATGGCCGCGTCCAAGGGCGGCAAGACGAAGACCGTCCTGCAGACCGCCGCGCTGATCGCGCTGGTCCTGCCGCTCGCACCCTTCGTGGGTCAGTGGTGGTTGTGGCTCGCGTGGCTGCTGACGGCGCTCGCGCTGATCGCCACGGTGGTCACGGGCGTGGACTACGTCGTCAAGGCCGTGCAGCTGCGCAACCGTGCGCTGCGGGGCGAGGGCGCGTGAGCGCCGCTGGTTCCGCCCCCGCTGCCTCCGAGCCGCAGGGGTACGACGCCACGGCGCTCGTCCGTCTGGCCACGGACCTGGGCGTGACGGTCGGGACCGCGGAGTCCCTCACCGGGGGAGCCGTGGCCTCGCAGATCGTCACGGTGGCGGGGGCGTCGGGGTGCCTCGAAGGCGGCGTAGTGAGCTACTCGCACGCGGTCAAGAAACGTGTCCTGGGCGTGCCCGGTGACCTCCTGGAGCGCGTGAGCGCGGTGGACCCGGACGTCGCCCTGGCGATGGCCCGCGGGGCGCGCCGTGCCCTGGGCGTGGACTGGGCGGTGTCGACCACCGGCGTCGCCGGCCCGGAGCCGCACGACGGGCATCCCGTGGGGACCGTTTTCGTGGCGGTCAGCGGGCCCGGGGGAGAGGCCGTGGAGCACCTCACGCTCACGGGGGACCGGGCCGCCGTGCGGGAGGCGAGCGTGGCGCGCGCCATCGACATGTTGGCGACTCAAATCTCTTTCACAGCCAACGCCTAGTGCTTTTCCCTCGGCCGCAGGGAACAATTGAACACGCAAGCACGTTATGCCAGTCAGAGCGTTGAGCCAGACGGGCTCAACCGCTTCAGCCCCCCGCAGCCACCACGGTGCGGTAGGCCCCGTACGTACGAGGAGTAGGCAATTCACATGACGAAGCAACCCGTGTCTGTCAATGGTGTCGTCCGTTGGAAGGACGTGGGTATGGTCGATGAAGCTCACGCGGAGACCCACGAGATGAAGGTGGGCGTCCTGCGCCAGGAGATCGGAGAGGTGCTGCGCAACGTGCGCCAGCGTCAGGGGCGCACGCTGCGCGAGGTCTCGCACAGTGCCCGCGTGTCCCTGGGATACCTCAGCGAGGTCGAGCGCGGCCAGAAGGAAGCGTCCTCGGAGCTGCTGGCCTCGATCTGCACCGCCCTGGACATCCCGATGTCCCAGATGCTGCGCGAGGTCGCGGACCGGCTCGCCTACGCGGAAGGCAACTTCATCCCGGACACCGTTCCGTCGGAGATGACGGAGGAGTTCACCCGGGAGGTGCGCCAGCTGCGCGGAGGCAGTGCCGCGAACGCCCGCTGAGCGCCGCAGGGTGCGCCGCGGTGACGCCGTCACCGGTCGCACCCACCACCCTGCCGATCCGCCGGGAGTGATGACCCGGACCCACCACGGGGAACGAGGATCGCGAGACGATCAGGTGCCGGACGTCGCGACGCAGCGGCACCGGCAACGAGAGGACGGACCCGCCCCAGGGCGGGTCCGTTTCACGTCCGGCACCGTGAGAAGGAGATGACGACCATGCGAGTGAGCGCGTTCTGGGACCTGATGTCCCACGAGTTCGGCTCGGCCTACTGCCGGGTGCTGGCCAGGGACCTGGTGGTCTCCGAGCTGGGAGACCGGACGGCGAGACAGGCGCTCGAGGCGGGGGAGGACCCCAAGACCGTGTGGTTCGCGGTGTGCCGGGCGCAGGAGGTGCCGGAGTCGCGCTGGTGGGGACCGGACCAGCCACCGAGGAACTGAGGCCGGCGCCGGCGGACAGCGCGCCTCCTGCGTGCGGCGGGCCTCGCGTCTGCGAGGCGCCTCGGGTGAGCGGCGTGCCTCCGACGTGCGGGTGTCGACGGCGCGCCGTCGGACGGTGCCTGCCGTGGGCCCGGCGGCGGGTCGAGGTGCACGCATCCGGGTTCGAAGGTATATTCGAATCCGATCACACGTGCTCCACACCCCGGCCGACCCCTTATGGGTGTCGGACCCCCCTCATATCGTGGACCGCGACGACATCATCAGGGCCTCACCGGCCCCCGAGAACTAGAGGTGAAACATGGCAGCCAAGTCCAAGGGCGCACCCGCACCCTCTCAGGTGGCCGGCTCCGATCGGCAGAAGGCACTCGACACGGTGCTCTCCCAGATCGACAAGAACTACGGCAAGGGCTCGGTCATGCGGCTGGGCGACCGTCCCGCCACCAGGATCGAGACGATCCCCACCGGCTCCATCGCGCTGGACGTCGCGCTGGGCATCGGCGGTTTCCCCCGCGGCCGCGTGGTCGAGATCTACGGCCCGGAGTCCTCGGGTAAGACCACCGTGGCGCTGCACGCCGTGGCGAGCGTTCAGAAGGCCGGCGGCATCGCGGCGTTCATCGACGCCGAGCACGCCCTGGACCCGGCCTACGCGGAGAAGCTCGGCGTGGACACGGACAACCTCCTGGTCTCCCAGCCGGACACCGGTGAGCAGGCGCTCGAGATCATGGACATGCTGGTGGGCTCCGGCTCCATTGACATCATCGTCATCGACTCCGTGGCGGCCCTGGTGCCCAAGGCGGAGATCGAGGGCGAGATGGGTGACAGCCACGTGGGCCTGCAGGCGCGACTCATGTCCCAGGCGCTGCGCAAGATCACGGGCCGGCTGTCCCACACGAACACCACCGCCATCTTCATCAACCAGCTGCGCGAGAAGATCGGCGTGTTCTTCGGCTCCCCGGAGACCACCACGGGCGGCAAGGCGCTGAAGTTCTACGCCTCGGTCCGCGTGGACGTTCGCCGCATCGAGACCCTCAAGGACGGCGCCAACCCCGTGGGCAACCGCACCCGCGCGAAGATCGTGAAGAACAAGATGGCCCCGCCCTTCAAGCAGGCGGAGTTCGACATCCTCTACGGCCAGGGCATCTCCATCGAGGGCGGCCTGATCGACATGGGCGTGGAGCACGGCATCGTCAAGAAGTCCGGTGCGTGGTTCACCTACGAGGGGGACCAGCTGGGACAGGGCAAGGAGAACTCCCGGCGCTTCCTCAAGGACAACCCCGAGCTGGCACAGGAGATCGAGCGGAAGATCCTGGTGAAGCTCGGCATCAGCGAGGACCCGGACGAGGGCTCCCAGGATGCCGAGGGGCTGGACGGCGCCGGCCAGGACGTGGATCCGGACGCCGCCTTCGCGCCCCGCACGGACGACTCCGAGCTGCCCGCCTTCTGAGGTGAGGGGACACACCCATGAGTGACTCGTCCCAGTACGCCCGGCGGCGCCGCCGGGGCTCGGCTTCGCGCCGGGGCTCGGCGGCGCCGTCCGCGCACCAGGAGGCCTCGGAGGCGGTCGACGGTCCAGATGAAGGATCAGGCGAGGGGTCGGGCAACGGACCGGGCACGGGTCGCCGTGGTGGACACGGTGGCCAGGACGCCGATCCGCGAGAGGCGGCCCGTGCCATCGTCCTGCGCCAGCTGACGGCGTCCGCCAAGTCACGGCGGCAGCTCGAGGACAAGCTCGCGGACCGTGACATTCCCGAGGACGTCGCCCGGGAGGTGCTGGACCGTTTCGAAGATGTCAACCTCGTGGACGACCGCGCGTTCGCCGCCATGTTCGTCCGCTCCCGGGCCGAGACCCGCAGGCTCTCGCGGTCGGCCCTGCGCCGTGAGCTGTCCACCCGGGGCATCACCGGGGAGATCGCCGAGGAGGCCCTGGAGCAGCGCTCGGACGAGGACGAGCTGCAGGACGCCCACGAACTCGTGCGCAAGAAGCTGCCCGCCACGGTGGACCCTGCTGATCGCAAGGAGCACGAAAGGCTCACGCGCAAGCTCGTGAGCATGCTCGGACGCAAGGGCTACCCGCCCGGGCTCGCGTTCGGCGTCGTCAAGGAGGAACTTGCCACGGTCACCGCCGTGACGGGCGAGGACGACCGGCCGGACCTGGACGGCGCCGAGGTCTGGGACACCCCGTGATGGTGGCTGGCCGCTGCATCGGCCTGGACACCGGATGCCACGCACTGGTTTCGCGGCTCGGTGCTCACGCCCGACCGGACCCGCCGGCGTCGCCTGCCCCGCCCGAGAAGTGCCCCGGCACAGGGGGCTCGAGAATTTGACCCCCTCCCTAAAATGATGAGGTGACCCAGATGCCCCGGCCCGTTCAGCCGCAGCCGCTCCAGACCCCGGCCCTCGACGCGCGGGAGACCGCCCCGGCCTACGAGGTGCGGACGCTGGGATGCCAGATGAACGCCCACGACTCCGAGCGCATCACCGGCCTGCTCGAGAGCGCGGGCTACGTCCCGGCGGTGGACCGAGACCCCGATCTCGTGGTCTTCAACACCTGCGCCGTGCGGGAGAACGCGGACAACAAGCTCTACGGCCAGCTGGGGCAGCTCGCGCCGGTCAAACGCCGCAACGAACGGCTGCAGATCGCGGTCGGTGGCTGCCTCGCGCAGAAGGACCGCGCCACCATCGTGGACCGGGCGCCGTGGGTGGACGTCGTCTTCGGGACGTACAACATCGGGTCCCTCCCAGTCCTGCTGGAGCGCGCCCGGCACAACGAACGGGCCCAGGTGGAGATCCTCGAGGCGCTCGAGACCTTCCCCTCGGCACTGCCCACCAAGCGCGAGCAGGCCTACGCGGGGTGGGTGTCCATCTCGGTGGGGTGCAACAACACGTGCACGTTCTGCATCGTGCCGCAGCTGCGCGGCAAAGAGAAGGACCGCCGCCCCGGGGACATACTCGCGGAGGTGCAGGCGCTCGTGGACTCCGGCGCGGTCGAGGTCACCCTGCTGGGCCAGAACGTGAACTCGTACGGTGTGGAGTTCGGCGACCGCGGGGCGTTCGCCAAGCTGCTGCGCGCGTGCGGGGAGATCGAGGGCCTCGAACGGGTGCGCTTCACGAGCCCCCACCCCGCGGCCTTCACGGACGACGTGATCGACGCGATGGCGGAAACCCCCAACGTCATGCCCCAGCTCCACATGCCCCTGCAGTCCGGCTCGGACCGCATCCTGAAGGACATGCGCCGTTCCTACCGCTCCAAGAAGTTCCTGGGGATCCTGGACCGGGTGCGCGAGCGCATCCCCGGTGCGGCGATCACCACGGACATCATCGTGGGCTTCCCCGGTGAGACGGAGCAGGACTTTCAGGACACCCTGGACGTCGTGGCTGCTTCGGAGTTCTCCTCGGCCTTCACCTTCCAGTACTCGGTCCGTCCGGGAACGCCCGCGGGGGAGATGGCGGACCAGGTCCCGGCGGCCGTGGTGCAGGAACGCTTCGAGCGGCTGACCGCGCTGCAGGACGAGATTAGTGCGCGGCTGAACCGGGATCTGGTGGGTTCCTCGGCAGAGGTCCTCGTCAGCGCCCAGTCAGGCCGGAAAGCCGAGTCCACCCACCGGTTGAGCGGGCGGGGCCGGGACCAGCGTCTGGTGCACTTCAGCGTGCCGGACGGCGCGCCGCAGCCGCGACCCGGCGACGTCGTCACCGTTCCCGTCACCGGCGCGGCGGCCTACCACCTGCTGGCGGACCCCGCGGACGTCTCGCAGTACACGCTGCGGCGCACGCGCGGCGGGGACGCGTGGGAGGCGGCGCAGGCGGAGTCCTGCGGCGTGCCCTCCGGTGCGCCCGGCACGGTGGGGCTCGGGATGCCCGCCCTGCGGAGGCCCTGAGCCGTGACCACAACCGGGCAGCCAGCGCGCCACGGGCAGGGCGGGAAGGCCGCACCCGTCGTCGCCGTCGTCGGTGCCACGGGCACGGGGAAGTCGGACCTCGGAATCGCACTGGCGCAGCGGCTGAACGGTGAGGTCGTCAACGCGGACGCCCTGCAGCTCTACCGGGGGATGGACATCGGCACGGCCAAGCTGCCGCCCGAGGAGCGGGGCGGGGTGGCGCACCACCTGCTCGACGTCCTCGACATCCACGAGGAGGCCTCCGTCGCGGCCTTCCAGGCCGAGGCTCGCCGCATCATGGACGAGATCTCAGCCCGCGGCCGGGTGCCGATCCTCGTGGGTGGTTCGGGCCTCTACGTGCGCGCCGCGCTGGACGACATCGAGTTCCCCGGCACCGACCCGCAGATCCGGGCCCGGCTCGAGAGCGAGCTTGCCGGGGGTGGCCGCGGACGGCTGCTGGAACGGCTCGCCGCCGTGGACCCGGAGTCCGCCGCGCGGGTCAAGGACGATCGCCGGCTCGTGCGCGCACTGGAGGTTCACGAACTCACCGGACGCCCGTTCACGGCGTTCATGCCCCGGCGTCGTCACGTGCGCCCGACCGTGCAGCTCGGGCTCGCGATGGACCGCGAGACGCTCAACGACCGGCTCGCCCGGCGCGTGGACCTGATGCTCGAGCGTGGCTGGCTCGACGAGGTGCGCGACCTCGCGGCCACCGGGCTGCGGGAGAGCCCCACGGCAGGCAAGGCCCTGGGGTATCCCCAGCTGCTCGCCGTACTGGACGGGGCCATGGACTTCGCCACCGCCCGGGAGGACACCGTGGTTGCCACGCGGCGGTTCACCAAGCGCCAGCGCACGTGGTTCGGGGCGGACCCCCGGGTGCACTGGCTCGACGCCCTGGACCCGGCGGGACCGGAGCACATGGTCGAGCGCGCACTCGACGTCGTCCGCGCTCAGTATGATGACGGCCATGACCGAATCGACTGAGGGGACGGGCCGCACGGTGCAGTGGCGGGAACTGGCGGGCGTGCGCGTGAGCAAGGCCCACGGGACGGGCAACGACTTCGTGGTCTTCACGGACGAGGACGGCTCGCTGGACGTCTCTCCGGCGACCGTCGCGGCGGTGTGCCACCGCCACCTGGGTCTGGGCGGTGACGGCCTCATCCGTGCCGTGCGTGCGGAGCACCTTCCGGAGGGCCGGCGCCTGCGCGAGTCGGCGCCGGACGTCGAGTGGTTCATGGACTACCGCAACGGGGACGGCTCCGTGGCGCAGATGTGCGGCAACGGGGTGCGGGTCTTCGTGGACCACCTGGTCCGGGAGGATCTGGTGTCCCTGCCCCGCGGAGCGCGGCTGCGGATCGGCACGCGTGCCGGCGTGCGCACGGTGGCTCGCACGGCGGACGGCTACGCGGTGGACATGGGGCCGTGGAGCTTCGAGCACGGGGACACCGCCCGCGAGCGCGGCTCCGACTGCGTCGTCTCCGTCTCGGGTCTCACGGTCTCGCGGCCGGGCGTGTCGATCAGCATGGGCAACCCGCACACCGTGGTGGCGCTGTCGGAGGGCGAGAAGCTCGACGCACTCGACCTGCACTCCGCGCCGGTCGTGGAACCCACGGCACCGGAGGGCACGAACGTGGAGTTCGTGGTGCCCCTGGATCACGACGACGCCGCCGTGGGGCGGATCGAGATGCGGGTCCACGAGCGCGGCGTGGGCGAGACGTGGTCGTGCGGCACCGGAGCGTGCGCGGCGGCGGCCGCAACACGGTTCTGGGGCGGCGAGGAGCCGCCGGACCGCTGGTTCGTGCAGGTCCCCGGGGGAGTCCTGTCGGTCACCTTCGTGGCTGCCCCGGACGGCACGGAGCACGTGGTGCTGGCCGGGCCCGTGCGGGTCGTGGCCACGGCCGAGCTGGCCTGACGCGGCGGCGTCGATCTCTCCACGGAGCCCCTGGGCTCCCCACGGACCGTGGGAGAACAGGGTGCGGGGGTCAGTCGCGTTCGACGGCGATGATCCGGAACCCCTTGTCGGTCGCCGCGCGACGCACGCCGAACCCCTCGGCCAGGGTCTCCTGCAGCCAGCGCTGCACCGTGTCCCCGCCCAAGTTCTTCTGCACCACGAGCCACGCGGTGCCACCGGGTGCAAGCCGCGGCAGCCACAGGCCGAGGATCTCGTGCAGCGCCTCCTTGCCCACGCGGATGGGCGGGTTGGACCAGATGGTGTCGAAGGTGCGTTCCGCCGGGACGTCCTCGGGCAGATGGGTCTCGACCCTGGTGAGGCCGAGGTCGCGCGCGTTCGCGGCCGTGAGGGCGAGACTGCGCTCGTTGACGTCGACCGCTGTGACGGTCGCCTCCGGGGCGGCCTGGGCCAGTGCGATCGTCAGGGGACCCCAGCCGCAGCCGATGTCCAGGAGACTCGAACCCGCCGGTTCCGGGACGTTGCGCAGCAGCGCGGCCGTCCCCTTGTCCAGGCCCGAGGGGGAGAAGATTCCCGCGGCCGTGCCGACCTCCACGGTGCGTCCCCGCAGCTCCACCGTGAGCCGGCGGGGCTTCTCCGGGACAGCGGGGTCGGAGACGAAGTAGTGCTGCGCGGCGGGCTCGGGGGTCATGGCTCCACATGGTAGTGCCCTGCCCGGCGTGTCGGAGCCCGGCGCTAGACTGGCAGCACTTCACAACCCTTCGAATCACAGGATTTCATGACTTCATCGCACACCCACCGGGACCCCGCGTCGGAGGACTCCGCGCAGCCCGGTGACCTGACCGGCTCGGAACTCGAGGACGTCGTCTCGCGCGTCCTGGCACGGGCACGCAGCCGCACGGAGGCGGCCGCCCACTCCGGGACGGACGACGCCCCGGGCGGGTACGACGACGCCGCGGGGACGCCCGCGCGCGAGGGCCGCGACCACCTCGGCCGGGCCCGGGAGCTCGCTGCGGAGGACGGCTTCCGGGCCGTCGGCGACGGCGACCAGCAGGACCTCGCCGAGCGCCACGCGCTGCGCCGCGTGGCCGGACTGTCCACGGAGCTCGAGGACGTCACCGAGGTCGAGTACCGGCAGCTGCGGCTCGAGCGCGTGGTGCTCGCCGGGCTGTACTCGAGCGGAACGCTCGCGGACGCCGAGAACTCGCTGCGGGAACTCGCCGCGCTCGCGGAGACCGCCGGCTCGGAGGTCATGGACGGTCTGCTGCAACGGCGGGTGAACCCGGATCCCGGCACGTACCTGGGCTCGGGCAAGGCGCTGGAGCTCAAGGACGTCGTGGCCGCCACGGGCGCGGACACCGTGATCGTGGACGCGGAGCTTGCTCCGTCCCAGCGGCGCGCGCTGGAGGACGTGGTGAAGGTCAAGGTCATCGACCGCACGGGCCTGATCCTCGACATCTTCGCCCAGCACGCCAAGTCCAAGGAGGGCAAGGCGCAGGTCGAGCTCGCGCAGCTCGAGTACATGCTTCCCCGCCTGCGTGGCTGGGGCGATTCACTGTCCCGGCAGGCCGGCGGTCGCGCGGCCTCCGGTGAGGGCATCGGCAGCCGCGGCCCCGGTGAGACCAAGATCGAGCTGGACCGCCGTCGCATCCGCCAGCGCATGGCCAAGCTGCGCCGCGAGATCGCGGGCATGAAACCGGCGCGAGAGACCAAGCGGCTGAACCGCAAGCGCAACGCGGTGCCCTCGGTGGCCATCGCGGGCTACACCAACGCGGGCAAGTCATCCCTGCTCAACCGGCTCACGGATGCCGGTGTGCTGGTGGAGAACGCCCTGTTCGCCACGCTGGACCCCACGGTCCGCAAGGCGGAGACCCCGGACGGGATCGGCTACACGCTTGCGGACACCGTGGGCTTCGTGCGCTCGCTGCCCACCCAGCTCGTCGAGGCGTTCCGCTCGACCCTGGAGGAGGTGGCGGACGCGGACGTGATCGTGCACGTGGTGGACGCCTCCCACCCGGATCCGGAGGGACAGCTCAAGGCCGTCCGCGACGTCCTCACGGACGTGGGGGCCAACGGCATCCCGGAGATCGTGGCGCTGAACAAGGCGGACATCGCAGACCCCGTGGTGCTGGGCCGGCTGCGCAACCACGAGAACCCGTCCGTGGCCGTCTCCGCGCGTACGGGGGAGGGCGTGGCCGAGCTGCAGCGCCTGATCTCGGCGGCCATTCCGCGACCGGACCACGAGCTGGAGCTGCTGGTGCCGTACGTCCACGGCGAGGTGGTCTCCCGGCTGCACGCCCAGGACGCCGAGATCCTGCGCACGGAGCACACCGAGGACGGCACCCGGCTGCACGTGCGGGTGCGGGAGGATCTCGTGGCGGACCTCGAACCCTACGTGGTGCGGGGCACCGAGGGGGAGGATGCCGTGGGGGAGGCTGCTGCGTCCCGCGAGACTGCCGCCGAGGGTGCCCATGCCCTGGGCACTGGCTCCGATACCGCGGCACCCGCTCCCGAGGATGGCTCCGCGACCCCGGAGGATCCCGCCGGCGTATGACCTCCGTGTTCATCGACGAGACCGGCAAGGACATCTCGGACGTCCGCCCGGAATCCCTGCCGGGTGGTGCAGACACCCTGGAGTTGCTCGACGCCGCCGTGGCCGCCCTGGGGGGTCAGCGGCGTGACGGTCAGCGGTTCATGGCGGCCAAGGTCGCGGAGGCGTTCGAGACCGGACGCCACCTCCTGGTGCAGGCGGGAACCGGCACGGGCAAGTCCCTCGCCTACCTGGTTCCGGCGCTGCGCCATGCCAAGCACGCGGACAAGCCGGTCGTCGTCGCCACTGCAACGCTCGCGCTGCAGTCGCAGATCACGGGCCGGGACGTCCCGCGCCTGCTGGACGCGCTCGAGGACGAGCTGGACGAGCGACCCACGGTGGCGCTGCTGAAGGGCCGCTCCAACTACGCGTGCCTGCACAAGGTCGAAGGCGGCTACCCCGAGGACGACGACGCCGCCCTGTTCACCGCGCCGGGTGCGGCACCTCCGGGCGGCGGCGGTGAGCGTCCCCTGGGCGGTCTGGCGCAGCAGGTGGTGCGCCTGCGGGAGTGGGTGGAGACCACCGACACCGGGGACCGCGACGACGTCCAGCCCGGTGTCACGGACGCCGCGTGGCGGCAGGTCTCGGTCACCGCCAAGGAGTGTCTGGGGCGCAAGTGCCCCCTCGTCGAGGACTGTTTCGCGGAGCGCGCCCGCACGGATGCGGGCGAGGCGGACGTGGTCATCACCAACCACGCGCTGCTCGCGATCAACGCGTTCGAGGGGCTCGCGGTGCTGCCCGAGCACGACGTCGTCATCGTGGACGAGGCGCACGAGCTGCGCGACCGTGTGACGGGCGCCGTCACGGGCTCGCTGTCCGCCGCTGCCGTCCGCGCCGCGGGCAGCGCGGTGCGCAAGCACACGGCGGCGTCCGGGGAGGCGCTCGAACGGGCTGCCGAGGCGTTCGACCGCGCGTTCGACGAGGATCCCACCGGCCTGCTGCCCCGCGGTTTCACGGAGGAGCAGGTCTACGCGGTGCGGGGCGTCCAGGAAGCCGCCCGCTCGGGTCTGAGCGAGACCAAGGGGGAGAGCAAGGGCGAGGACGCCGGGCGCCACGCCGCACGCTCGCGCCTGTCCGAGCTCCTCGACACCGCGGAGCGCATGCTGGGCGCGGACACCGCACGGGACGTGCTGTGGATCTCGCGTGTGGGCAGGTGGAGCCCCGGGGCGGGGTACGTCGGCGCAGGACCGGGCGAGTCCGCAACCCTCAACATTGCCCCGCTCAGTGTCGCCGGACCGCTGCGGGAAGGACTCTTCGACGGGCGAACCGTGGTGCTGACGTCCGCCACCCTGGCCGTGGGCTCGTCGTTCTCCTCCGTGGCCGGCTCGCTCGGCCTGCAGGGCCCGGGCGCGCCCAGCTGGCGCGGCGTGGACGTGGGCAGCCCGTTCGACTACGGGAAGCAGGGCATCCTCTACGTGGCCAAGCACCTCGCAAAGCCAGGCAGGGGCGTCTCCGACGAGCAGCTGGACGAGCTGCTGACCCTGCTGGAGGCGTCCGGGGGAGGCGCCCTGGGCCTCTTCTCGTCGCGCCGGGCCGCGGAGGACGCCGCGGAGGCGCTGCGGGAGAAGACCGAACTCCCCATCCTGTGCCAGGGGGATGCCTCCCTGCCGTCGCTCGTCAAGGAGTTCACGGACGATCCCGCCGCAAGCCTGTTCGGCACCATGAGCCTGTGGCAGGGCGTGGACGTGCCCGGGCAGTCGTGCCGGCTCGTGGTGATCGACCGGATCCCGTTCCCGCGCCCCGACGACCCGCTCGGCACCGCGCGCACGCGGGCGGCGGAACGCGCGGGTGGCAACGGCTTCATGACCGTTTCCGCGTCCCACGCGGCGGTTCGGCTGGCTCAGGGAGCCGGCCGTCTGATCCGCTCGAGCGGCGACAGGGGGGTGGTCGCGGTGCTGGACTCGCGGCTGGCCACCGCCCGCTACGGGTCGTTCCTCACGAAGTCGCTGCCGCCGCTGTGGCGCACCACCGACCGTGAGACAGTGCTCGGCGCGCTGCGGCGGCTGGGCGGTTCCTGACCCGTCAGAGCGAGCGGAACACCGACACGACCTTGCCCATGACCGTGGCGTGGTCGCCCAGGATCGGCTCGTAGCGCGTGTTCTGAGGCAGCAGCCAGGTGTGGCCGTCCCGCTGGCGGAAGGTCTTGACGGTCGCCTCGTCGTCCAGCAGTGCCGCCACCACGTCCCCGTTCTCCGCGGAGTTCTGCTGACGCACCACCACCCAGTCGCCGTCGCAGATGGCGGCGTCGATCATGGAGTCGCCCGAGACCTTGAGCATGAACAGCTGACCGTGGCCCACCACCTGGCGGGGCAGGGAGAAGACGTCCTCCACGGACTGCTCCGCAGTGATCGGGCCACCTGCCGCAATGCGGCCCACGAGGGGCACGGAGACCATGGCGGAGCTGTCGTCGGCGGCAGGCAGGTTTCCGATGCGCGGGACGTCGCTGGACGCGCGACCGTCCGCCGCTGTGTCCCCGTTCTCCGGGGCGGGCTCCTCGGCGACACCCAGGTGCAGGTCAAGCTGCTCGGCGGTCAGGGGGCGCAGCACCTCCATGGCGCGCGGCCTGCGGGGATCCCGGCGCAGGTAGCCCCACTTCTCGAGCTGACCGAGCTGGTGCGTGACGCTGGACAGGGAGGCGAGCCCTACGATGTCGCCGATCTCACGCATGGAGGGCGGGTAGCCGCGGGAGGCGATGGAGCGCTGGACGGCGGCCAGGATCTTGGCCTGCCGCGGGGTGAGCGAACGCTCGCGGCTGTTCGCCGCAGGCCGATCCGGGGAAGAAGTGCTCACGTGCGGGGTCCTTTCACCGAGTCACGCGGTGCGACGACGCCCGGAGGGACGACGCGCCGCCGAGGGGCGCTTATGCGTGTCGGAGACGTGGGGTCGACTGACAGCTGTGTGACCTCGAGCTTAACCCGCACGAGGCCCCCGATTCAAATATGTGTTCGAAACGGCCCTCGACAGTCTTCGTACATCCGTGCTAGAAATGAGCGCAGATATTCGAAGATGTGTTCTATGGTTTCGATCGTCGAACACAACCGCCCCCGGGTGGTTCGGTCCCGTTCACAGGAGGTTGTCATGACCGCTCTCATCATGCCGAGGTCCCTACGTCGCGGTGCGGCCGCGCCCTCCTCCGGTGTCGTGGCTGCGACCGCCTCGTGGCGGGCCGGTCACTCCTCCGGCGGCACGGGTCACCACTCGGCCGCGGCACCTACACCGAGCCGTCCTGTGACTGCCCGTGCGTCGGCTCTGCGCCTCACGCGCCGCGGACGTCTCCTCCTGATCGGCCTGCCGTTCGTCGCGGGGGCCGCTGCGCTGCTCGTCGTGGCGGCCGTCTTCTTGCTGCCGGCCACGGTCAACGCGTCCACGGATCCGGTGGGTTCCCCCGTGACCCGCAGCGTGACGGTGCAGGCGGACCAGAGCCTGTGGGAGATCGCCGTTGCGGCGGACCCGCAGCGCGACACCCGCGAGGTCATGAGCGACATCGCGGAGCTCAACGGCCTCTCATCTCCCCAGCTCTCCGCCGGACAGGTCCTCGAGGTCCCCGCGCACTGAGTCGACTCGACACCGGGCCCCGTTGAGTCGGTCCGGGGGGTTCTCCGACTGAGCAGGTTCGAGTTTCCTCTCCGCGGAGCTGGCCGGGGATCGCGCCCCCTGACCTGGTTCGAGTTCTCCTCCCGCGAAGTAGCGGGGACCTCGGATGGCAGTGGCCGGTCCTGCGGATGCCGTCTTCGATAGGGGTTGAATCGGAACCTCGCGGAGAAGTTCCTAGACTGGGCGGGTGACTGATCCTGCCGCATCCCTCGAATCCCTGCCGCTGCGCGACGACCTCCGCGGAATGTCCCCCTACGGGGCGCCGCAGCTGGAGGTCGAGGTCGCACTGAACACGAACGAGAACACGCATCCGGTGCCCCCGGAGGTGGTGGAGGCGATCACCCAGCGGGTGCACGACTGCGCGTCGTCCCTGAACAGGTACCCGGACCGGGACTTCACGGCACTGCGCGGAGCACTCGCGCGGTACCTCGGCCACGGTCTGGACGAGGACAACGTGTGGGCCGCGAACGGCTCCAACGAGATCCTGCAGCAGATCCTCCAGGCGTTCGGCGGACCCGGCCGGTCCGTCCTGAGCTTCGTGCCCACCTACTCCATGTATCCGCTGCTCGCGCTCGGCACGGGCACGGAGTTCATCGCGGGGGAGCGCGCCGCGGACTTCACCCTCACCGCCGAGTCGGCGGCGGAACAGGTGCGTTCCCACGCACCGGACATCGTCTTCCTGTGCTCGCCCAACAATCCCACGGGCACGGCCCTGGGGCTCAACGTCGTGGAGGCCGTGTACGAGGCCGGCAGGGACAGCGACACCGTGGTCGTGGTGGACGAGGCCTACGCGGAGTTCGCCCGCTTCGGAACGCCCTCGGCGCTGACCCTGCTGGACGGGCGGCCCCGGCTGATCGTGAGCCGGACCATGAGCAAGGCCTTCGCCCTCGCCGGAGCCCGCCTCGGGTACTTCGCCGCGGCGCGCGAGGTGGCGGATGCGATGCGGCTGGTCCGCCTGCCGTACCACCTGTCCTCCGTCACCCAGGCAACGGCGCTCGCCGCGCTCGAGCACCACCAGACGCTGCTCGCCACGGTGGAGGACGTCAAGATGCAGCGCGACCGGATTGTGGACGAACTCAAGCGCATGGGCCTCACTCCCGCGGAGTCGGACTCCAACTTCGTCTTCTTCGACTGCGGCGGGGACGCCCACGCCATGTGGCAGGCACTGCTGGACCGGGGAGTCCTGGTGCGCGACGTCGGGATCCCGGGCCACCTGCGCGTCACGGCGGGAACCGAGGCGGAGACCACCGCCTTCCTGGACGCGGTGGAGTCCTTCCTCGCCCGGTGACGGCGGGCCGTCGCCACGCCCGAGGCCCTGACCCCATGCCGTCGGAGGGTCCGCCTAAACTTGACGTGCCCGGCGAACCGTCGTCGGGGTCGGTCTTCGAGGAGTTGTCCCAGCACATGAACGCAGTCGAGAACCACCGCACCGCCACGGTGGAACGCGTGACGAGCGAGTCCACGGTGCGCGTGAGCGTGAACCTGGACGGCACGGGAACGTCGCACATCGAGACGACCGTCCCGTTCTACGACCACATGCTCACGGCGCTCTCCAAGCACTCGCTCATCGACCTGGACGTCCGGGCGCACGGCGACATCGAGATCGACGTCCACCACACCGTCGAGGACACCGCCATCGTGCTGGGCGAGGCCCTGCGCCAGGCCCTCGGCGACAAGCGGGGGATCCGGCGCTTCGGGCAGGCCACCGTTCCGCTGGACGAGGCCCTCGCCTCCGCCGTGGTGGACGTCTCCGGCCGCCCGTACACCGTGCACGTGGGGGAGCCGGAGGGGCAGCAGTACCACCTGATCGGTGGACACTTCACCGGCTCGATGACCCGCCACGTGTTCGAGTCCCTGGCCCACCACGCGCAGCTGTGCCTGCACGTGGAGCTGATCCGCGGCCGCGACCCGCACCACATCGTCGAGGCGCAGTTCAAGGCGCTCGCACGCGCCCTGCGCGGGGCGGTGGAGCACGATCCGCGGATGGAAGGCTCCATCCCGTCCACGAAGGGAGCCCTGTGAGCGACGCGAGTGTCGAGAGCCAGGACGCACCGGACGTCGTCGTCCTCGACTACGGGGCCGGCAACGTCCGCTCGGCCGTCCGGGCGCTGGAGGAGGCCGGGGCGCGGGTGCGCCTCAGCGCGGACCCGCGCGACGTCGCGGACTGCGACGGACTCGTCGTGCCGGGGGTCGGCGCCTTCGAGGCGGTCATGGACGGGCTGCGCGCGGTGGGCGCCCCGCGCCTGATCGACCGCAGGCTCAGCGGCGGACGCCCCGTCCTGGGCATCTGCGTGGGCCTGCAGGTCATGTTCGAGCGCGGTGTCGAGCACGGTCGCGAGTCGGAGGGTCTGGGGCAGTGGCCGGGCTCCGTGGAGCGGCTGGACGCGCCCGTGGTGCCGCACATGGGGTGGAACACCGTCCGCCCGCCGGAGGGCTCCCGGCTCTTCGCCGGGCTGGAGGACGAGCGCTTCTACTTCGTGCACTCCTACGGCGTGCAGGACTGGGAGTTCGACCAGAGCATCGAGCAGATGTCGCCGCCGGCGGTGACGTGGTCCGAGCACGGGAGCCCGTTCGTCGCCGCCGTGGAGAACGGGCCGCTCAGCGCCACGCAGTTCCACCCGGAGAAGTCTTCTGCCGCCGGGATCGCGCTGCTGCGCAACTGGCTGGCCACCCTGCCGCGCACCGGTCGGATGCGGGACCGCACGCCCGAACCCGGAGCGGAGGTGGGCGCGTGACACCGTCGATCCTGGTGCTCGTGGCGGGCGCGTTCTTCGTCGGCGGCGCCATTTCCTTCTACCAGCAGCGCAAGCCACTGTGGTCGATCGTGCTGATCGCCCTGATCGCCGCGGCCCTGATCGGCTACGGCGCCTATTCGTGGTCCGTGAGTGTGTGACGCGCAAGCAGCCGTCACCCGCCCCCGACCGAGACCCTGACCGCGCCGTCCGGCGCTGACGCGAGGAGAACCATGACCGAGACCACCGCACCCCGCCTCGAGCTGCTGCCCGCCGTGGACGTCCAGGGAGGGCAGGCCGTGCGCCTCGTCCAGGGAGAGGCCGGTTCCGAGACCGGCTACGGGGACCCCCTGGAGGCCGCGCGGGCATGGCAGGACGCCGGGGCGGAGTGGCTGCACCTGGTGGACCTCGACGCCGCCTTCGGCCGAGGCGACAACGTGAACGTGCTGCGCCGGGTCGCGGAGAACCTGGACCTGAAGATCGAGATGTCCGGGGGTATCCGGGACGACGAGTCCCTCGCCCGCGTGCTCTCCCTGCGGCCGGCCCGCATCAACCTGGGCACGGCCGCGCTCGAGAATCCCGAGTGGACCCGCCGCGTCATCGCGGAGCACGGTGACCTGATCGCCGTGGGGCTGGACGTGCGCGGCAGCACCCTCGCCGCGCGCGGCTGGACCCGCGACGGCGGGGACCTGTGGGAGGTGCTGGAGCGCCTGGAGGCGGACGGCTGCTCGCGCTACGTGGTCACGGACGTGACGAAAGACGGCACGCTGCGGGGCCCGAACACCGAGCTGCTCGCGGAGGTGGCTCGCCGCACGGACAAGCCGGTGGTCGCCTCCGGGGGCATCTCCTCCCTGAAGGACATTGCGGCGCTGCGCGGGCTCGTGGTGGACGGTGTCGAGGGGGCCATCGTGGGCAAGGCCCTGTACGCGGGCAAGTTCACCCTGTCCGAGGCCCTGGACGTCGCGGGGCGTCCCGGTGCCTGAATCCCACCCGTTGCCCGACTCCCACCCGTTGTCCGAGTCCCACAGGGTGTCTGAGTCTCGCGGCGCACGCCCCCTCCCGCCGCACATCGCGGCTCAGCTGCGTTCCGCCGGGGGTACCACGGACACCGGCGGTCAGGAGTGGAAAGGGCGGAACCTGGGCGAGGGTACGAGCCACACGCACCAGTTCCCGGACGACCCCGGAACGGCGGACCCCCGCCTGCGGGACGCGCTCACGGCGTGGCGTGAGGGGCGGGCCGGGGAGCAGGAGGTCGTCGCGGCCCTCGACTCCGTGCGCGTGTTCGTGCCGATCGTCGCGAAGGTCTCCCACTCGGTCATCACCGAGGACGGTCTGGTCGCGGACAAGGAGGCGGACATGGCCCTCGTGAGCCTGAAGGCCTCCGACGGGCGCACCGCGCTGCCGGTCTTCACGTCCACCGAGGCGTTGCAGCGCTGGAGCGGGGAAGCGCGTCCGGTGGCCGCGGACATCCGCCGCGCCGCGCTGTCCGCGGTCCAGGACGGCTCGGGGATGCTCGTGCTCGACCCCGGGGAGGATCCCGCGTTCGTGGTGCGGCGCCCGGCCATGTGGGCCGTGGCGCAGGGGCGGGCGTGGACGCCGTCCTACCGGGACTTCGCGGTGGACGATGCCGTGATGCAGGCGGGCCTCGGGATCGACGGCGTCGTGGCCGCCCTCGCGGGGCCGGGACGCGGCGTCGGCGCCACACGGGCGGACGGGACCGTCCTCTCCGGCGGTGGCGAGGGCCCCGAGCTGGAGGTCACGCTGCAGCTACGGACGGGCCTGTCGGAGGACGAGGTCAGCGTGACCGTGGAGGAGTACCAGCGCCGCCTCGCGGAGCAGAGCGTGGTGGCCGACGCCGTGGACTCGGTGGCACTGCGTCTCACCCGCTGAGCGGACAGGCCCCGCCCGTCTCGGGGCGTCGAACCCCAGCTCAGGACCGTCAAACCCGGGTCAGGACAGTCAACCCTGGCGCAGGCCGGGGACCCCTGGCTCAGGACAGCGAACCGTGGTGCGGGTGGCTCAGCCGTAGACGGGACCCGTGAACTTCTCGCCGGGCCCGGCGCCGGGTGCATCCGGGAAGGGCGACGCCTCGCGGAACGCGAGCTGCAGGGACTTCAGGCCGTCGCGCAGCGGTCCGGCGTGCTGCGAGCCGATCTCCGGGGCGGCGGCGGTGACGAAACCGGCCAGCGCGGTGATGAGCTTGCGGGCCTCGTCCAGGTCCTTGAGCTCCTCGGCGTCGTCCCCGGCGGCCAGGCCGCACTTCACGGCCGCGGCGCTCATGAGGTGCACGGCGGCGGTGGTGATCACCTCGACAGCCGGCACCTCCGCGATGTCGCGCATCTGGTGGTTGACCTCGTCGAGGGTCTCGTCGGGGAGGCCCAGGGGGTCGCTGCCCTGCTCGTGCTCGCCGGAGCCGGTCGCGGGGTCGTCGGTGAATTCGAAGCGCTCTGAGCGCGGTGCGTCGGACATGCCCCCACTGTAGAACAGCGGCCGGAACCTGCCACGGGCGGCCACCACGGTCGGGGACGCCCACGGCGAGTGGTCAGGACGGCAGGGTGTGCGCTATCATGAAAGGCAGTGTGCAAGCGGAGGCGACTCCCACCCGTCACCAACGGCCAGTCGAGAACATCGGCGGGCGACAGGTGTTCGGGTCTGTGACCGAACGGGCACCCCACCGGTTCCACCGGTCGGGGAGTTCGACTCATCGGTCCATCGTGTGGTTTCCCACCTCCGCTCGCGCGTACCGCAGCGGAGGTTTTTTCGTTGCGGCCGAGGACCCGACAGCGGGACAACCCACGAACCTAGGAGCTTGGCATTAGCGAGCCACGTATCAATGACAGAATCCGCGTCCCGGAAGTCCGTCTCGTCGGACCTGGCGGCGAGCAGGTCGGCATCGTTCGCGTCCAGGACGCGCTGCGGCTGGCCCGTGAATCGGATCTCGATCTGGTCGAGGTCGCACCGAACGCCAAGCCGCCGGTCGCGAAGCTCATGGACTTCGGCAAGTACAAGTACGAAGCTGCGGTCAAGGCCCGTGAGTCCCGCAAGAACCAGGCGAACACGGTTCTCAAGGAAGTGCGTTTCCGTCTGAAGATCGACACGCACGACTACGATACCAAGGTCGGCCACGCAAAGCGCTTCCTCTCGGCGGGTGACAAGGTCAAGGCCATGATCCAGTTCCGCGGCCGCGAGCAGCAGCGCCCCGAGATGGGTGTCCGACTGCTGCAGCGCCTCGCCGACGACGTCGCGGAGGTCGGTGCGGTGGAGACCACTCCCCGCGTGGACGGCCGCAACATGGTCATGGTCATCGGCCCGCTGAAGAACAAGGCGGAGGCCCGTGCGGAGGCCCGCAAGCAGCAGCAGCGCGAGAAGTCCAAGGCGGAGAACGAGCGCAAGCAGCGCGTGGACACCTCTTCGGCGGAGTCCGTGACCCAGTCCATCGGGGATGCCTTCCCCGAGGAGCTGCGCCGCGCGGCGTCGGCCCCGGCGGAAAAGCCTGCGGCCGAGAAGCCGGCAGCCGAGAAGCCCGCGGCGGCCAAGCCTGCCGCCCGCAAGCCCGCGGCGCCGTCGGCGAAGCCCGGGGCCCCCAAGCCCGGCGCACCCAAGCCGGGCGGCGCGAAGCCCGGGCCGGCGAAGAAGTAGCAACGCCGCTCAAGGATTGACAGCGTCGGGCGTGTGATCGCCCGGCATCAGCATGGCCGCAGCCTCGTGCCGCGGCCCGCCGGTGTCACACCGGTCGAAGGAGAAGGAGACGGCCACCATGCCGAAGATGAAGACCCACAGCGGGGCGAAGAAGCGTTTCAAGCTCACCGGTTCGGGCAAGGTCAAGCGCCAGCAGGCCAACCGCCGCCACTACCTGGAGCACAAGTCCTCCCGCCTGACCCGTCGTCTCGCCGGGGACCAGATCGTCTCCACCCCGGGCGAGGTCAAGGCCATCAAGCGGATGCTGGGCAAGTAAGCCCTCTTTCGTCCCCCTCAGCAGTTCGTCGTGCGCAGCGCGGCGGGTAGACATGTTCCGGTTCTCACCGGGACCGAATCGTTAGGAGTACGCACGTGGCACGTGTGAAGCGGGCGGTAAACGCCCACAAGAAGCGTCGGGAAGTCCTCGAGAAGGCGTCGGGCTACCGCGGGCAGCGTTCGCGCCTGTACCGCAAGGCCAAGGAGCAGATGCTCCACTCGTACACCTACTCGTACAACGACCGTCGGAAGAAGAAGGGTGACTTCCGTCGGCTGTGGATCCAGCGCATCAACGCCGCGTCGCGCGCCAACGGCCTGACCTACAACCGCTTCATCCAGGGCCTGAAGGCCGCTGAGGTCGAGGTGGACCGCCGCATGCTGGCCGAGCTGGCCGTCAGCGACGAGAACGCGTTCGCGGCCCTGGTCCAGGTGGCCAAGGACGCCCTGCCGCAGGACACCTCCGCGCCGCGCGCCGCCTGAGCGACGTCGTGACGTTCGTCGAGGGCCTGGAAGACCGGCTGCTGTCCAACCCCCGAGCGGATCGGGTGAGGGACGTGGCCGCGTTGACCAGGCGCTCGACGCGTTCCAAGCGTGGTCTCTTCCGTGCGGAGGGGCCGCAGAACGTGCGCGAGGCGGTGCGTCTCGCGCTCGGGGACGACGACCCCGCGCGGGGGCTTCCCGAGCTCGACGCCGTCTACGTGACGCTCGAGGAGCTGGGCCGTCACCCGGAGATCGCGGCGGACCTCGAAGCACTCGAATCCCGGGGCGGTGTCTTCCTCCGCGCGGTGACGCCGGAGGTGCTCTGCGCGATGACCGACGCGGTCACGCCGCAGGGCATGCTCGCGGTCTGTCGCCTCCCGGCGGGGACGACGTCGCCCGCACCCGAGGCCGCCGACCTCACCTGTGTGCTCGTGCGGGTCCAGGACCCGGGCAACGCTGGCACCGTGGTGCGCGCGGCGGACGCCGCGGGGGCGCAGCTCGTGGCCTTCACCACCGGCAGCGTGGACCCCTTCAACCCCAAGGCCGTGCGCTCGAGCGCCGGCTCCCTCTTCCACGTCCCCGTGCTGACCGGAGTGGATCTCGACGCGCTCGTGTCCGAGGCTCGTGAGTCCGGCGTGACGGTCCTCGCCGCGGACGGACGCGCGGACACCACCGTGGACGCCCTCGCGGACGAGGCACTGCTGCGTCGCGCGGGTCTCGACGTCCCGCCCGCACCCGTGCGCCTGGAAGCACCGACTGCGTGGCTGTTCGGCAACGAGGCCCAGGGGCTCGACGATCACGAGCGTGGGCTCGCGGACCTTGCGGTGGCCGTGCCCCTGCACGGCCGGGCGGAGTCCCTCAACGTGGGCACCGCCGCCACCGTGTGCCTCTACGCGTCGGCGCGCGCCCAGCGGCGGGACACCCTTCCCATGGGGACGCCGTGAGCCACGGCGCGCGGACCTGCGTCGTCGGTGCCGCACTGCTCGACCACCCCGAGCGCCCCACGCATCTGCTCGCTGCCCAGCGCGCGTACCCGCCCGCGCTGCGGGGGCTGTGGGAGTTTCCCGGCGGCAAGCAGGAGCCCGGTGAGACAGCGCACGACGCCCTCGTGCGCGAGTGCCGCGAGGAGCTGGGCCTGAGCGTCCAGCCCCTGGACGAGGTGACGCCCCCGGACGAGGAGGGCTGGCCGCTCGCCGGCTCGGCCGTGATGCGGGTCTTCACCGCCGTCCTCCAGGGGGACTCGGAGCAGCCGGGCGCGGTCACCGCGGGGGAGGACCACCTGGCCGTGCGCTGGCTTCCCCTCTCCGACCCCGCCCAGGTGCTCGCGCTGCCCTGGATCCCCGCGGACCTCCCCATTGTCGCGGCCCTGCTGGAGCAGCTGCGGCGGTGACGTGCACCGGTGGTGCCGCCGCCGCGCACGCCCTCGGAGGCGGCGTCGGCCCCATCCACTAGACTGACCGTGCCCGTCCGCCGAGTGCGGCGGGTCCTCACCCGCCCGTGGACGCCCAGCGCCCGGGTCCGGGACACCCCGTCCGCGAGAGCAGGAACGCGAGAAACCATGTCCGAGACCACACCGTCCGCCGCGGTGGACCCCACCGACGAGACCGCGGTCACCGAGGCCGTCGAGGCGGCCCTGCGCGACGTCGACGCCGCCGCAGACCTGGCCGAGCTGAAGACCGTCCGGCTGCGCCACACGGGGGAGAAGTCACCCCTGGCGCTCGCCAACCGCACCATCGGCGGGCTGGACAAGGCCCAGAAGGCGGTGGCCGGCAAGCTCGTCGGCCAGGCGCGGGGCCGCGTCAACAAGGCGATCGCCGCGCGGACCGCCCGCCTCGAGGAGGAGCGCGACGCCCGGATCCTCGTGGAGGAGGCCGTGGACGTCACCGCCGCCACGCGGCGTCGTCGGCTCGGGGGCCGCCACCCGCTGAACAACCTGATGGAGCACATCGGGGACATCTTCGTGGGCATGGGCTGGGAGATCGCGGAGGGACCGGAGCTCGAGCACGAGTGGTTCAACTTCGACTCGCTGAACTTCAAGCCGGATCACCCCGCGCGCCAGCTGCAGGATACGTTCTTCGTGGACCCGCCGTCCTCGCACCTGGTGCTGCGCACGCACACCTCGCCCGTGCAGATGCGCTCGCTGCTCGAGCGCGAGCTGCCGGTGTACGTGGTGTGCCCCGGCAAGACGTACCGCACGGACGAGCTCGACGCCACCCACACCCCGGTCTTCCACCAGGTCGAGGGCATCGCGGTGGACGAGGGGCTGTCCATGGCGGACCTCAAGGGCACACTCACGCACTTCGCGCGCACCATGTTCGGCCCCGAGGCCGCGATCCGGCTGCGCCCCAATTACTTCCCGTTCACCGAGCCGTCCGCGGAGCTGGACGTCTGGCACCCCACCGCCAAGGGCGGGCCGCGCTGGATCGAGTGGGGCGGCTGCGGGATGATGCACCCCAACGTGCTGCGTGCCGCGGGGATCGACCCCGAGCGCTACTCCGGCTTCGCGTTCGGCATGGGCATCGAGCGGACCCTGATGTTCCGCAACAACGTCCCGGACATGCACGACATGGTCGAGGGCGACGTCCGCTTCAGCGAGCACTTCGGGATGGAGATCTAGAGCAATGCGTATTCCTTTGTCATGGCTGCGCGAGTACGCGCCCGTCCCCGAGGACGCGACCGCCGAGGACGTCCTGGCCACCCTCGTGAAGGTGGGCCTCGAGGAGGAGGACGTCCACCGCCCCTCCGACTCCCTCTCCGGTCCGATCGTGGTGGGCCAGGTGCTCTCCATGGAGCCGGAGACCCACTCCAACGGCAAGACCGTGAACTGGTGCTCCGTGCGCGTGGTGCCGGAGGGCCATGAGCAGACGCTAACGGGCAAGGGCATCGACCCCTCGGGCGTCCAGGGAATCATTTGCGGTGCCCACAACTTCTCGGTGGGTGACAAGGTGGTCGTCGCCCTTCCGGGTGCGGTGCTGCCGGGTGACTTCCGGATCTCCGCGCGCAAGACCTACGGCCACATCTCGGCAGGCATGATCGCCTCCGTGCGCGAGCTCGGCATTGGCGACGACCACGACGGCATCCTGGTGCTGTCTCGGATCGGGCTGGACCCCGAGATCGGCTCCGACGCCCTGGAGCTGCTGGGTCTGTACGACTCGGCGGCGGAGGTCAACGTGACCCCGGACCGCGGGTACGCGTTCTCGATCCGCGGGATCGCCCGCGAGTACTGCCACGCGGTGCGCGCCCCCTTCACGGACCCCGTGGCCGAGATCGCCCCGAGCGTGCCGAGGCCCACCGAGGACGGCTTCCCGGTGGTCGTCGCGGACGACGCCCCCATCCACGGCCGCGCGGGCTGCAACCGTTTCGCGGTGCGCGTGGTCGAGGGTGTGGACCCGTCGCGTCCCACGCCGCCGTGGCTCTCGTCCCGGCTGCGCCTCGCGGGCATCCGCTCCGTGAGCCTGCCCGTGGACATCTCCAACTACGTGATGCTCGAGTACGGCCAGCCCATCCACACCTATGACGCGGACACCCTGCAGGGCGGGATCACCGTGCGCCGGGCGCGCGCGGGCGAGCAGCTCACCACGCTGGACGACAAGACCCGCACCCTCGACCCCGAGGACCTCGTGATCACGGACGAGTCCGGTCCCGTGGGCCTCGCCGGTGTCATGGGCGGCGCGAGCACCGAGGTGGGGGAGTCCACCACGCGCGTGCTCGTGGAGGCCGCGCGCTTCGACGAGGTCTCGGTGGCCCGCACGGCACGCCGCCACAAACTGCCCTCGGAGGCGTCCAAGCGCTACGAGCGCGGTGTGGATCCGCAGCTCGCGCCGGTCGCGGCACAGCGCGTCGTCGACCTCCTCGTGGAACTGGCCGGCGGCACGGACACCGGTCGCGTCACGGACGTGGACCACACGGACCGTCCCGCGCCCATCGAGCTGCCGGCCGAGTACCCCGCCGCGCGCGTGGGGGTGGACTACTCGCCGGAGGTCGTCGAGCGCAGCCTCGTGGCGATCGGCGCGCAGGTCACGGAGACCGCGGACGGCTGGACCGTGGTGCCGCCGCCGTGGCGCCCGGACCTGGTCGAGAAGGAGGACCTCGTGGAGGAGGTCGCGCGCCTGGACGGCTACGACCGGATCCCGGACCGCCTGCCCGTGGCGCCTCCCGGGCGCGGCTTCACGCGCTCGCAGGCCGCCCGACGCCGCGTGGCCAACTCGCTCGCGGCCGCCGGGCTGACCGAGGTGCTGAGCTACCCGTTCGTGTCCCAGGCGGACAACGACCTGTGGGGCAGCACCACCGGTGAGCACGTGGCGTCGATCAAGCTCGCGAACCCCATCAGCGAGGCGCAGCCGATGCTGCGCGTCAGCGTGCTGCCGGGGCTGCTCGAGGTCCTCAGACGCAACCACTCGCGCGGCTTCCGGGACCTCGCGCTGTACGAGATCGGCCACGTCTTCCTCGCGGAGGGCTACACCCCGGACACGCAGCCGGTGCCGCCGCTGGGCGTGCGCCCGGCCGACGCCGAGCTGGAGCGTCTGGACGCCTCCGTCCCGTCCCAGCCCCGCAAGCTGGCCGCCGTCCTCACCGGTCACGACGCCCCCGCCGGGCCCTGGCTCACACCCCGGAGCCTGGACTGGCAGGACGCGCTCGACGTCGCGGAGCTCGCGGCGCGCAGCGTGGGCGTGGAGCTCACGGTCGAGCAGGGCTCGCACCACGCGTTCCACCCGGGTCGCACGGCGCAGCTGAGCACCGCGGACGGCGTCGTCATCGGCGTCGCGGGCGAGCTGCACCCCAAGCTCGTCGCGGCACAGGGCCTGCCCGAGCGCACGTGCGCCGTGGAGCTGGACCTCTCGGTGCTGCTGGACCACGAGGCGTCGGCCGTCACGGCCCAGGCGATCTCGGGCTACCCGGCGGCCACGCAGGACGTCGCCCTCGTGGTGGACGCCCAGGTGCCCGCCGCGCGGCTGCTCGAGACCGTGCGGCGCGGTGCGGGTGAGCTGCTCGAGACGGCGGAGGTCTTCGACGTCTACGACGGCACCGGCATCCCGGAGGGGAAGAAGTCCGTGGCCATCGCGCTGCGCTTCCGCGCCCCGGACCGCACGCTCACGGCGGACGAAGCCTCCGAGGCCCGGGAGAACGCCGTCGAGGCTGCCCGCCGGGAGCACGACGCCGAGATCCGCAGCTGACCCCCCTTCCCCCCAGCCACATCAAGGAGCACCGTGTCCCCCGACGCGCAGGAACTCATCGACTTCGACGAGCAGGACGAGCACGACGAGCGGGGGACCGGTGCCTCCCGTGGGTGGCTGATCGTCCTCATGGTGCTCGTGGGGGCGGTGCTCACCCTGGTGCTGGGCGTCTGGTCCGCGCTGTCCTTCGAGAAGGCCTCGCGGCTGGACGACTGGGCGGGGCAGTCCATGGTGGTCTCCGGGACGTACCAGACCCTGACCAACGACCTCGTGACCAAGGACTACAACGGGATCTACGCGGGCGTCATGCCCAAGAACGACCTCGTGACGAAGTACCCGTTCGACAACCAGCTCAACGATCCCGCGAAGAAGGCGGAGGGTGACCAGATCACCTTCCGGGGCACCCAGACCGGGATGCAGGACTCCGACTTCCCGCACGACGTGGACGCCCTCCTCGCCCCGCAGGACGGTCACCTCACGGTGGTCGAGACCGGCGCGCCGGGAAGCTTCGGGAAGGACGGCGTGACGGACTCGATGGTCACGGGGCAGCGGCTGCGCGCCGGTGCGCTCGCCGTGGCCGCGCTCGCGTGCGTGGGCCTCACGGTGTGGGGCGTCCGACGCGTGCACCGCGGGGTGCGGCCGGGCGTGTAGCCGTCGCGGTGGAGGTGCACGGAACGAGGCCCGCGGGTGGTGGCACCCGCGGGCCTCGTCGCGTCACGGCAGCAGCAGGAGCTTGCCCTGCGTGGCGCGGGAGGCGAGGTCGCGGTGGGCCGCGGCGGCGTCGGCGAGCGGGTAGGTGCCGCCCACCCGGACCTCGAGCTGCCCGGCGACCACGGCGTCCATGAGCTCGCCCCAGCGCCAGGTGCGCTCCTCGCGGTCGCGCGTGTAGTACGCCAGGGACGGGCGGGTCACGAAGAGCGCGCCGGAGCTGTTGAGCCGCTGCAGGTCCAGCGGGGGCACCTGGCCGGAGGAGCCGCCGAAGAGCACGGTGGTGCCGCGCACGCGGGTGGCCGCGAGGGACTCGTCGAAGGTCGTGCGCCCCACGGAGTCGTAGACCACGTCCGCTCCGGCGCCGTCCGTGAGGTCCCTGACCTGCTCGGCGAAGCCCTCATAGCCCAGCACGTGGTCGGCGCCGAGCCGCCGCGCCGTCTCCGCCTTCTCGGGCGTGGAGGTCAGGGCGATCACGGTAGCGCCGATCCGCTTCAGGAGCTGGATGGCCAGCCCGCCCACGCCGCCGGACGCCGCGGTGATGACCGCCGTCTGACCCGGCTGCACCGCCACGGTGGAGCGCACCAGGTAGTGCGCGGTGAGCCCCTGCAGGGGCAGCGCGCCCACGGTCTGCGGGTCGAGCCCGTCCGGGACGGGCAGGGCCTTGTCCGCCTCCACCAGGAAGTGCTGCGCGTAGGTGCGCGTGGCCTCGGCGGTGGCCACGCGCTGGCCCGTGCGCAGCCCGGTGACCTCGGAGCCCACGGCGACGATCTCGCCGCTGCCCTCGGTACCCGGGGTGAACGGGAAGTCCACGGGGTACACGCCGGAGCGCTGGTAGGTCTCGATGAAGTTCACGCCCGTCGCCTCGCTGCGCACGAGCACCTCGTGCGGCCCCGGCGTCGGCACGGGCAGCTCGCTCAGCCGCAGCACCTCCGGCCCACCGGGCTCCTGCGCGACGATCGCCTGCATGGTCTTCTCGGTCATTCTGGTTCCTCCTCGCAGCGGGTGCCGAGGCCCTCACGGGGCGACGGCCTCACCGCCAGTCTCCCGCCCGCGGCACCGCGGGGACAAGGCCGGACGGGGTCATGGGTCCGGGGCCGACTCAACCGCCAGCGTAAGCCCGCTCGTCCGGTCAGTGAATAAATATCGAGTGGTCTGTATAGAAATACGCTATGGTGGACCCATGACCTACACCGCTGCCGTCTCCGGGGCCACGGGCTACGCCGGGGGAGAGGTGCTCCGCCTGCTGTGCGGGCACCCGGACGTCCAGATCACCACCGTGGCCGCGCACTCCTCCGCCGGGCAGAAGCTCGGCGCCCTCCAGCCGCACCTGCACGCGCTCGCAGACCGGGACGTCGTGGAGACCACCGCGGAGAACCTCGCGGGGCACGACGTCGTGTTCCTGGCACTGCCGCACGGCCAGTCCGCGGCGGTGGCCGCGCAGCTGCCGCCGGAGACCCTTGTGATCGACGCCGGAGCGGACCACCGGCTCGAGTCGTCGCGGGCGTGGGACGCCTTCTACGGCGGCGAGCACGCCGGGGCCTGGCCCTACGGTCTGCCGGAGCTCGTCGTGGACCCGGACGGCCGCAAGCAGCGCGAGAAGCTGCGCGGTGCCACGCGGATCGCCGTGCCGGGCTGCTACCCCACGGGCTCGTTGCTCGCGCTCGCCCCCGCGGTGGCGGCGGGCCTCGTGTCCTCGCGGGACATCGTGGTCGTCTCCGCGTCCGGGACCTCCGGCGCGGGGAAGTCGTTGAAACTGCACCTGCTCGGGGCCGAGACGATGGGCGGGATGTCCCCGTACGGCGTCGGCGGCGGGCACCGGCACACCCCCGAGATCGAGCAGGGCCTCGGCTGGGCCGGCGGCGCGGACGCGCAGATCTCCTTCACGCCCACGCTCGCGCCCATGTCCCGCGGCATCCTGACCACGGCCACCGCGCTGCTGGGCCCGGACGTCGACGGAGCGCGCGTGCGCGCGGCGTACGAGGCGGCCTACGGCGACGAACCGTTCGTGCACGTCCTGCCCGAGGGGCAGTGGCCCACCACCAAGTCGGTGCAGGCGTCGAACCACGTGGCCCTGCAGCTCGCGGTGGACCCGCACGCCGGGCGCCTCGTGGTCAGCGTGGGGATCGACAACCTGACCAAGGGCACCGCCGGTGCGGCCGTCCAGTCGCTGAACCTGGCGCTCGGACTGCCCGAGACCACCGGCCTCACGGCCCAGGGCGTCGCCCCGTGAGCGCGTCCTCCGTCCCCGACCTCCCGTCCGACCCAGGAGCCAGCATGTCCTCGCAGCACCCCGTCCCCGACGTCCCCGTGACCACCGACGCCGGCGTGTGCGCCGCCGCGGGCTTCACCGCCGCGGGTGTTGAAGCCGGTTTCAAGGCCTCCGGGGGTCCCGACCTCGCGCTCGTGGTCAACACCGGTCCCGACGACGCCGCAGCGGCCGAGTTCACGAGCAACCGCGTGGCCGCCGCGCCCGTCCACTGGTCGCGCGAAGTGGTCCGGCAGGGCCGTGCCCGCGCGGTGGTGCTGAACTCCGGTGGCGCCAACGCCTGCACGGGCCCGCAGGGCTTCCAGAACACCCACGAGACCGCGGAGCTCGTCGCCGAGCAGCTCGGAGTGGGGGCCGGCGAGGTCCTGGTGTGCTCCACGGGTCTGATCGGCGAGCAGCTGCCCATGGACGTGATGCGCGCGGGCATCCCGGCCGTGGTCGCGGGACTCGCTCCGGGCCGGGCGGCGGGGGCGGCCGCGGCGCAGGCCATCATGACCACCGACACCGTCTCCAAGCAGGCCTGCGCGAGCGGCGCGGGCTGGAGCGTGGGCGGCATGGCCAAGGGCGCCGGCATGTTGGCGCCGGGCCTGGCCACGATGCTCGTGGTGCTCACCACGGACGCGGTGCTGCCCGCGGAGCAGCTCTCGCTCGCGCTGAAGGAGGCGTGCCGGGTGACGTTCAACCGCACGGACTCGGACGGCTGCATGTCCACCAACGACACCGTAGGGCTGATGTCCTCGGGCGCGTCCGCCGTGAGCCCGGACCAGGTCGAGTTCACGCGTGCCCTGACGGCGGTCTGCCACAGCCTCGCGCAGCAGCTGATCACGGACGCGGAGGGGGCCTCCCACGACATCGCCGTGACCACCACCGGCGCGGCCACCGAGACCGAGGCGGAGGACGTCTCCCGTACGGTGTGCCGCTCGAACCTGCTCAAGGCCGCGGTTTTCGGCAACGACCCCAACTGGGGCCGTGTGCTCTCCGCCGTGGGCACCACGCGGGCGGAGTTCGACCCGGACCGCATCGACGTCACGATCAACGGCGTGACCGTGTGCCGCAACGGCGCGATCGGCGACCCGCGCGAGGGCGTGGACATGGCGGCGTCGCGCGCGGTGGACATCGTGATCGACCTCAAGACGGGGGACCAGCAGGCCACCGTGTGGACCAACGACCTCACCCCCGACTACGTCGAGGAGAACAGCGCCTACTCGAGCTAGCGCGCCACACCATGTCACGTCTCAGCGATAACACCAGGTACGAAACGGCCCAGGCCAAGGCGGCGACCCTCATGGAGGCGCTGCCGTGGATCCAGCGCTACGCGGGGTCCACGATGGTCTTCAAGTACGGCGGCAACGCCATGGTCAACGAGGAGCTGCGCCGCGCGTTCGCGGAGGACATCGTCTTCCTGCGCCACGTGGGGATCCGCCCGGTCGTGGTGCACGGCGGCGGTCCGCAGATCAGCGCGATGCTCGACTCCCTGAACATCCACTCGGAGTTCCGGGACGGGCTGCGTGTCACCTCGGAGGAGGCCATGTCGGTGATCCGCATGGTCCTCACGGGGCAGGTGGGCCGCGAGCTCGTGGGTCTCGTGAACGCGCACGGTCCCTACGCCGTGGGCATGTCGGGCGAGGACGCCGGGCTGCTGCAGGCGCGCCGCGTGCGCGCCGGCTCGGACGGCGCCCCGCTGGACCTCGGCCTCGTGGGCACGGTCACGAGGGTCAACACCGCCGCGGTCGAGCAGCTGCTGGACATCGGCAAGATCCCGGTGATCGCCTCGATCGCCCCGGAGCTCGCGGACTCGGACGACGCCGCCGCCGGCCTGGGATCGCTCACCGGCCAGGTCCTCAACGTGAACGCGGACACGGCTGCCGCGGAGGTCGCGGTGGCGCTGGGCGCGGAGAAGTTCGTGGCCCTCACGGACGTCGAGGGCCTCTACGCGGACTGGCCGGACCGGTCCTCGCTGATCTCCTCGCTCAGCGCGTCCGAGCTGCGGGAGATGCTGCCCACGCTGGAGTCGGGCATGATCCCCAAGATGCGGGCTGCGCTGCGGGCTGTCGAGGGCGGTGTGCCGCGCGCGAGCATCGTGGACGGGCGCTCCGAGCACTCGTCCCTGCTGGAGATCTTCACGGACACGGGCATCGGCACCGAGGTCACACCGGACGGAACGGAGAACGCATGAGTGCGCAGCAGGACGACCTCCTGGAGCAGTACAGGGACACCCTCCTGGGCGTGTTCGGGGATCCCTCCCTCGTGCTCGTCTCGGGCGAGGGCGTGCACGTCACGGACGCGAACGGGAAGCGGTACCTGGACCTGCTGGCCGGGATCGCGGTCAACGCGCTGGGGCACGCGCACCCCGCGTGGGTGAAGGCCGTCTCCGAGCAGGCGGGCACGCTGGCCCACATCTCCAACCTCTTCACGTCCCCGGGTGGCATCGCGCTCGGCCGCAGGCTGCTCGAGCTCACGGCCGCCCCGCAGGGTTCGCACGTCTTCTTCGCGAACTCGGGCTCGGAGGCGAACGAGGCAGCGTTCAAGCTCGCCCGCCGCCACGGCACAGAGCACCCGGATTCCCGGGGCCGTCCGCGTGAGCGGGTGATCGCGCTGGAGCACTCCTTCCACGGCCGCACGATGGGCGCCCTGGCCCTGACCGCCAAGGAGGCGTACCGTGCTCCGTTCGAGCCGCTGCCCTCGGGGGTGAGCCACGTCCCGGCCACGGTGGAGGCCCTCGAGGCCGCCCTCGACGACACCGTGGCCGCCGTCTTCGTGGAGCCCGTCCAGGGCGAGGCCGGTGTGCTCGGACTTCCCGAGGGCTTCCTGGCGCGTGCCCGCGAGCTCACCCGTGAGCACGGTGCGCTGCTCGTCGTGGACGAGGTGCAGTCCGGGATCGGGCGCACCGGGGCATGGCTCGCCTCGACCGCGCAGCTCCCGGAGGGGGAGTTCCCGGACGCCGTGACCCTCGCGAAGGGCCTCGGCGGCGGCTTCCCCGTGGGCGCCCTGCTCACCGTGGGCCCCGAGGTCTCCGGACTGCTCGGCGCGGGCCAGCACGGCACCACGTTCGGCGGCAACCCGCTCGCGATGGCCGCCGCGCTCGCCACACTCGGCGTGATTGAGGACGAGGACCTGCTGGCCAGCGCACGGCGCGTGGGCGAGCACCTCGCGGAGGGGCTGCGCGGCGTCGACGGCGTGCTGCGCGTCCGCCAGTACGGACTGCTGCTCGGCGTGGACCTCGAGCAGGCCGCGCCCGACGACGCCGTGGCCCAGCGCGTCGTCGCTGCGGGCCGGGATGCCGGGTTCCTCCTCAACGCGACCGGCCCGGGCACCCTGCGGCTCGCACCGCCGCTGATCATCACCGAGCGGGAGGCGGACACGTTCGTGGCCGCCCTGCCGCTGCTGCTGGACACCGCCCGTCGCGGCTGAGTCCCCGCACCACCCCGTTACAGCTCCCCACGAAGGATCCCCGATGCTGCGCCACTTCCTGATCGACACCGACCTCACCCCCGAGGAGCAGACCGAGGTGCTCGACCTCGCGCTGTCCCTGAAGGCGGACCGGTTCTCCCGCCGCCCGCTCGCCGGACCGCAGACCGTGGCGGTGGTCTTCGACAAGACCTCCACGCGCACCCGTGTGTCGTTCGCCGCGGGTGTGAGCGACCTCGGGGGCAGCCCTCTGATCATCAACCCGGGGGAGTCGCAGCTCGGTCACAAGGAGAGCATCGCGGACAGCGCCCGGGTCTTCTCCCGGATGCTCGCCGCGGTGGTCTGGCGCACCTACGCCCAGTCCGGGCTCGAGGAGATGGCCGAGCACAGCACCGTCCCGGTGGTCAACGCGCTCTCGGACGACTACCACCCGTGCCAGATCCTGGCGGACCTGATGACCCTGCGCGAGCACGTCGGAGACTTGCCGGGCCGCACGCTCGCCTACGTGGGGGACGCCGCGAACAACATGGCGAACTCCTACCTGCTGGGCGGCGCCACCGCCGGGATGCACGTGCGCGTGGCGGGCCCGGAAGAGTACCTGCCGCGCGAGGACGTCGTCGCCGCCGCGCAGCAGCGCGCCGAGCAGACCGGCGGCTCCGTGCTCGTGACCACGGACCCGGCCGAGGCCCTGCGGGGCGCGGACGCCGTCGTCACGGACACCTGGGTCTCCATGGGGCAGGAGAACGAGAAGGCCGAGCGGACCCGGATCTTCCGGCCGTACTCGGTGGACGAGGAGGCCATGGCGCTCGCGGGGGAGCAGGCCGTGTTCCTGCACTGCCTGCCCGCCTATCGCGGCTACGAGGTGGCCGCCGAGGTCATCGACGGCCCCGCCTCGCTCGTGTGGGACGAGGCGGAGAACCGGCTGCACGCGCAGAAGGCGCTGCTCACGTTCCTGCTGGACTCCTCGGGACTCTCCGCGGACCTCCCGGCCGCGCTGCGGAGGGAGGGGTCCCGGTGAGCATGCCCACCACCAAGACCGCGCGCCAGGCCAGGATCCTGGAACTCGTGACCGGCGGGGACATCCACTCCCAGGCGGAGCTCGCGGAGCTGCTCGCCGCGGACGGCATCCAGGTCACGCAGGCCACGCTGTCCCGCGACCTCGTGGAGCTGGAGGCCGTGCGGGTCCGCTCGGCGCACGGTGGCATGGTCTACGCGATGCCGCGTGCCGGGGCCGACCGCTCGCCCGCCACGGGGATCACCCGCGAGAGCGCGGAGACCAAGCTGGCCTCGCTGTGCCGGGAGCTGCTCGTCACCGCGGAGGGCAGCGCCAACCTCGTGATGCTGCGGACCCCGCCGGGCGCCGCCCAGTACTTCGCGTCCGCGATCGACCACGCGGTGGTGCCCGAGATCCTCGGCACGATCGCCGGGGACGACACCATCATGGTCGTCGCGCGGGACCCGCGGGGCGGCGCGGCCCTCTCGCGCCTCTTCCTCGACCTCGCCCGCTGAGGTCGACGCCGCGGCGTCGCCCTCAGCTCTCGCGCGTGCCGTACTGCGTGAGCAGCGGCAGCAGGTGCTGCTGCCCGAAGACCTCGGCCACGTCCTGGGCGTGCTGGTGGCCCGTGGCCTGACCGGCGCCGGCCTCCAGGAGCATGCGGGTGATGGCCTCGTTGCCGCGGAACACGGCGCAGACCAGGGCGGTGAAGCCCATGTCGCTCACGCGCTCGGTGTCCGCGCCCTTCTTCAGCAGCATGGCCACCGTGTCCTCGCGCTCCAGGTACGCGGCGAGGTTCAGCAGGGTGTCGCCCTTGCCGTTGGTGAGGTTCACCGGCACGCCGGCGTCGAGCGCGGCACGCAGGGTCTCGGTGTCGCCGTTGCGGGCTGCGTCGAAGAGCGAGTTCGCGTAGGCGAGCTCCGCCTCGCTCAGCTGGGGGGTCTGGGGTGCGGGGTCCGGCTGGGTCACGGGAACTCCTTCGGGGTGCGGGATACGGGTGCGGGTCCGGCGGGCCGGACGGCCGTGGGGATCGCCGGGACGATCGGGGGTTCTCTCCCCAGTCTGGCACGGAGTGCACCGGTGCGGCCTCGGGGTTTGACTCGGGTACCCGATACTGGCAGTCTCACGTGTTAAACATCACACGTATTTTCCGGGAGGAACGATGACCAATCTGGCCACACTGCTCACCACGTCGGCCGCGAAGTACCCCTCCGACCCCGTGGTGATCCTCGACGACCTGCCCATGAGCTACGGGCAGCTCGACGAGCTCTCGGCCCGCGGTGCGGCCCTGCTCACGGCCAACGGCATCCGCCCGGGAGACCGCGTGGCGCTCGTGCTGCCGAACGTCCCGCACATGGCCGTGCTGTACTACGCGGTGCTGCGCGCGGGCGGCGTGGTGGTCCCGCTGAACCCCCTGCTCACCCCGCGCGAGCTCACCTACCACTTTCAGGACGCCGGCGTCTCGTTCGTCCTCGCGTGGGAGGACATGGCCGCGGCCAGCCAGAAGGCCGTCGAGGAACTCGACGGCGTCTCGGTCCTGCCGATCAGCGCGACCGGCACCGTGGGCCACCTGCAGTCGGTGGAGCCCGCGGCGGAGGTCGTGGAGCGCGCGGACGACGACACCGCGGTGCTGCTCTACACCTCAGGCACGACCGGGCGTCCCAAGGGTGCCGAGCTGACCCACCACAACCTGCTCTCCAACGCGGAGGTGGCAGGCGAGCTCTTCGACCTCAAACACGGTGACGTCATGTTCGGCGGGCTGCCGTTCTTCCACGTCTTCGGCCAGACCGTGGCGCTCAACGGTGTGGTGGGTCGTGGCGCGGCGGTCTCGCTGCTGCCCCGCTTCCACCCGGTCAAGGCGCTGGAGATCCTGCGGCGGGACCGCGTGAACATCTTCGTGGGTGTGCCCACCATGTACGTCGCGCTGCTGCACACGCTCGGCCAGGGCGGGGGCACCACCGAGGGGATCGACCTGCGGGCCGCCGTCTCGGGCGGCTCGGCCATGCCCGTGGAGGTCATGGCCAAGTTCGAGAAGGTCTTCGACACCACGGTCTACGAGGGCTACGGCCTCTCCGAGACCTCCCCGATCGTGTGCTTCAACCAGCCCGGCAACGTGCGCAAGCCCGGCTCCATCGGCACGGTGGTGGACGGCGCCGAGATCCAGATAGTGGACGGCGACGACCATGAGGTCCCCACCGGCGAGGTCGGGGAGATCGTGGTGCGCGGGCAGTATGTCATGAAGCGCTACTGGAACAAGCCGGAGGCCACGGAGGAGGCCATGCGCAACGGCTGGTTCCACACCGGTGACATGGGCCGCAAGGACGAGGACGGCGCGATCTTCATCGTGGACCGCAAGAAGGACATGATCCTGCGCGGCGGCTACAACGTGTACCCGCGCGAGATCGAGGAGGTCATCTACCAGTTCCCGGGCGTGGTCGAGGCCGCGGTGCTGGGTGTGCCGAGCGAGACCCACGGGGAGGAGGTCGGCGCCGTCGTCGTCTTCGAGTCCGCGGTCCTCGACTCCAAGGGGAAAGAGGCGCTCACGCAGGAGCTCGACGGCTTCGTCCAGGAGCGCGTGGCCAAGTACAAGTACCCCCGCGTCTACCGCGTCACGGACGAGCTGCCCAAGGGCCCCACGGGCAAGATCCTCAAGCGGGAACTGACCCTCGATGCATAAATACTGATTGGTGTGTATAGTCATGCACAGAGCGCGGGTCGCACCGCGCAGTCAGAGTCGTCGTTGAGCAGTGTGAGGAGAACTCCGTGAGTGATCGCGTTGTATTGGCCTACTCGGGTGGACTGGACACGTCCGTGGCCATCGGGTGGATCGGCGAGGCCACCGGCGCCGAGGTGATCGCCGTGGCCGTGGACGTCGGACAGGGCGGCGAGGATCTCGAGACGATCCGTCAGCGCGCACTGGACTGCGGCGCCGTCGAGGCCTACGTCGCGGACGCGCGTGACGAGTTCGCGAGCGAGTACTGCATGCCCGCGCTGCAGGCCAACGGCCTCTACATGGACTCCTACCCGCTGGTCTCCGCGGTCTCCCGTCCAGTGATCGTCAAGCACCTGGTGCAGGCCGCGAAGCAGTTCGGAGCCACCACCGTGGCCCACGGCTGCACGGGCAAGGGCAACGACCAGGTCCGCTTCGAGGTGGGTATCCAGACCCTGGGCCCGGACCTCAAGTGCATCGCGCCGGTGCGGGACCTCGCGCTGACCCGCGAGAAGGCCATCTCCTACGCGGAGAAGAACGACCTCCCCATCGTGACCACCAAGAAGAACCCGTTCTCGATCGACCAGAACGTGTGGGGCCGCGCCGTGGAGACGGGCTTCCTGGAGAACATCTGGAACGGTCCCACCAAGGACGTCTACGACTACACGGACGACCCCACCTTCCCGCCCGCCGCGGACGAGGTCGTCATCACGTTCGAGCGGGGCATCCCCGTGGCGATCGACGGCAAGCCGGTGTCCCCGCTGCAGGCCATCCAGGAGATGAACCGGCGTGCGGGTGCGCAGGGCGTCGGACGCATCGACATCGTCGAGGACCGGCTCGTGGGCATCAAGTCCCGTGAGATCTACGAGGCCCCGGGTGCCATGGCGCTGATCACCGCGCACAAGGAGCTCGAGAACGTCACGATCGAGCGCGAGCAGGCCCGCTTCAAGCGCACCGTGGGCCAGCGCTGGACCGAGCTGGTCTACGACGGCCAGTGGTTCTCCCCGCTGAAGAAGTCTCTGGACGTCTTCATCGAGGACACCCAGAAGTACGTCAACGGCGACATCCGCATGGAGCTGCACGCGGGCCGCGCGACCGTCACGGGCCGCCGCTCGGACACGGGTCTCTACGACTTCAACCTCGCCACCTACGACGAGGGCGACTCGTTCGACCAGTCCAACGCCCGTGGGTTCATCGAGCTGTTCGGCATGTCCTCCAAGGTCGCATCCCGGCGCGAGCAGAACCTGGGCGACGCCTGAGCGCAGGCTCGAGCGCGCACCGCGCGTGAGCGCCGCGCCCGCGAGGCGCCGTGACGAACGGCCGGGCTCCTAGACTGGGGCCCGGCCGTTCGTCACGTCCGGCACGTCGCCACGGCACGTCTAGCACGTTCGACGACGCCGCCCGGGCGGCCCCGTCCGAGCGCGCGCGAGCGCCGCCCGCACCAGCACCACGTCGTCGTCCTCACCATCCACCACCGTCCCGAGGAGCACCATGGCCCAGCACGAGCAGCACGGAACCAACGAGGGCGCCCTGTGGGGTGGCCGCTTCGCCGGGGGACCGGCGGACGCCCTGGCCGCGCTGAGCAAGTCCACCCAGTTCGACTGGCGGCTCGCGCCGTACGACATCGCTGGCTCACGCGCCCACGCCCGGGTGCTGCACACGGCGGGGCTGCTCACGGCGGACGAGCTGAGCGGGATGATCGACGCCCTGGACCGCCTGGAGGCGGACGTGCGCAGCGGCGCCTACGTCCCGGCGGCGTCCGACGAGGACGTCCATGGCTGCCTCGAGCGCGGACTGATCGAGCGGGCCGGGGCCGCGCTGGGCGGCAAGCTGCGGGCCGGGCGCTCGCGCAACGACCAGATCGCCACGCTGGGGCGCATGTACCTGCGCGACCACGCCTCGATCATCGCCCGCAACCTGCTGAACGTCGTGCGGGCGCTCGTGGACCAGGCGCGCCGCCACCCCTACGCCCCGATGCCCGGGCGCACGCACCTGCAGCACGCGCAGCCGGTGCTGCTGTCCCACCACCTGCTCGCGCACGCGTGGGCCGTGCTGCGCGACGTCGAACGGCTCGTGGACTGGGACGCCCGCGCGGCGGTCTCCCCGTACGGCTCCGGCGCGCTCGCGGGCTCGTCCCTGGGGCTGGACCCGAACGCCGTCGCCGCCGAGCTGGGGTTCGACTCCGCGGTCTTCAACTCGATCGACGGCACGGCCGCCCGGGACGTGTACGCGGAGTTCGCGTGGGTCTGCGCGATGGCCGCCGTGGACATCTCCCGCATGAGCGAGGAGGTCACCACGTGGGCCACCAAGGAGTTCTCGTTCGTCACGCTCGACGACGCCTACTCGACCGGCTCCTCGATCATGCCGCAGAAGAAGAACCCGGACGTCGCGGAGCTCGCGCGCGGCAAGGCGGGCCGTCTGATCGGCGACCTCGCCGGTCTGCTCGCCACGCTGAAGGGTCTCCCGCTCGCCTACAACCGCGACCTGCAGGAGGACAAGGAGCCGGTCTTCGACGCGATCGACCAGCTCGAGGTGCTGCTGCCGGCGGTCGCCGGGATGATGGGAACCCTCGAGTTCCACGCTGAGCGCCTCGCCGAGCTGGCCCCGCAGGGCTTCGCGCTCGCCACGGACGTCGCCGAGTGGCTCGTGCGCCAGGGCGTGCCGTTCCGAGAGGCCCACGAGATCTCCGGGGACGCCGTGCGGGTGTGCGAGGAGCACGGCATCGAGCTGTGGGACCTCACGGACGAGCAGTTCGCGCAGATCTCCCCGCACCTCACGCCGGGCGTCCGCGAGGTGCTCACCGTGGAAGGCTCCCTGTCCTCGCGCAACTCGCAGGGTGGCACTGCTCTGGAGGCCGTGGCGCAGCAGCTCGCGGCGCTCGAGGACCGGATGGCCGCGCTGTCGGCGTTCGAGACCCGCGAACCCGTCGTCTCGTGACGCCCGGGCTGCACGAGCTGCTGCTCGGGCCCGCTCCGGAGGTCGCGCCGGGACTGCTCGGGTCGGTGTTCGTGTGCGTGCGTCCGGACGGCGCGGTGGCCCTGCGCATCACCGAGCTGGAGGCCTACGGCGGGCCCCACGACTCGGACCTGCCGGACCCCGGGGCGCACACCTACCGAGGCAGGACGGCGCGTAACGCGTCCATGTTCGAGGCACCGGGCCGCATCTACGTCTACTTCACGTACGGCCTGCACCACGCGGTGAACTTCGTGTGCCGCGACGAGGGCGTGGGCGGTGGGATCCTCGTGCGCTCCGGCGAGGTCGTGCTGGGTCACGACGCCGCCGTGGACCGCAGGCTCGCCACCCGCAGCACCGCGCCCGCGGACGCCGCTCTGGCACGCGGGCCCGGCAACGTGGCGCGCGCCCTCGGCCTCTCGCGGGAGGACGACGGCGCCGCGCTCGCGGACCTCGGCCGTCACGGTGATCCCGTGGCCGCCGTCCGTGCCGCCGTGGACCGCGCGCCGGAACCGTCGTGGACGGGACTGGCCCTGCCCGCGGACCCCGCGGGCGACGTCGTCGTGACACCGCGGACGGGCGTCACCGGACCCGGCGGGAGCGAAGAGTTCCCGTGGCGCTACGCCCTGGCGGGGGAGCCGTCGGTCTCGCCGTACCGCAAGGCCACCGTCAAGCGGCGCCGCACGCGGTGAATCCGGAGCGAGTGGCTCCGGACGTGCTGACGACGGCCCCGGGCGCGGCGGGGCCGGACGTCCGTGCGCGGAGGCGTCGGGAGGCCGCACGGTCGGCGGATACCATGGGCGGGTGACTGAATCCGTTGAACAGATGATCGACCGGTTGTGCGAGAAGATCCCGGACCACCCCGAGCCGGGGGTGCTCTTCCGCGACCTCACACCGCTGTTCGCGGACGGAGCAGGCTTCCACCGCACGGTGGACGCGCTCGTGGATGCCTTCCGGGGCCAGTACGACTGCGTGGCCGGCGTCGAGGCCCGGGGGTTCATGATCGCCGCCGCGGTCGCGTACGCCTCCGGCGTGGGGATCATCCCGGTGCGCAAGGCGGGGAAGCTGCCCCGCGAGGTGCTCTCCCAGTCCTACGACCTGGAGTACGGCACGGGCACCCTGGAGATCCACACGGACGACGCCCCGCGCGGCTCGCGCGTCCTGGTGCTCGACGACGTCCTGGCCACCGGCGGGACGCTGGGCGCGGCGTCGGCGCTGCTGACCCGCGGCGGCTACAACGTCGCCGGCTTCGGCGTGATCATGGAGCTCACTGCCCTGCGCGGCCGCACGCAGCTGGGTGGCCACCGGGTCCGCGCGCTGCTGCGCGTGTGAGCGGGCTGGTGGAATGCACCGGACGGTAGGATGGACGATCGCCGGTTGAGCGACCGGTCCCGTCGGCAGTGTGCGTGAGGTGAAGTTCGTGGAGGAATCCGCAGCGGTGGAAGTGCCGCGGCAGCTCGAGGCAGAGCGCCGCTACGTGCGGGGGGCCTACGCCCGCCTGGACGAGTTGCGGGAGTTCAACGACCAGGAGCTGCGCCGCGTCCGCACCACCCAGTTCGGCGGCGGTCACCAGGCCCGCTCCGAGCGGGACGCCTTCGCCGGTCACTACGAGGACCGGCTCGCCCAGCTCAACTCGGTGGACGAGCGGCTGGTCTTCGGACGCTTGGACACCGTGGACGGCGAACGCCACTACGTGGGCCGCCTCGGACTGGCCACGGAGGACCACCAGAGGCTCGTCCTGGACTGGCGCGCCCGCGAGGCCGGCGCCTTCTACCAGGCGACCGCCGCGAGTCCCATGGACCTCGTGCGGCGGCGCCACCTCATCATGGACGGCCGCGAGGTCACGGCGCTGGAGGACGACGTCCTCGTGCCGGAGGCCGTCGCGGACGAAGACGTCGTGCACGGCGAGGGCGCCCTGATGGCGGCCCTGAACTCCGAGCGCACCGGTCGCATGACCGACATCGTCGCCACGATCCAGTCCGAGCAGGACCGCATCATCCGGGCCCCGCTGTCCGGTGTGCGCGTGGTCCAGGGCGGACCCGGCACCGGCAAGACCGCCGTGGCGCTGCACCGTGCCGCGTTCCTGCTCTACGAGTACCGGGAACGCCTCGCGAAGTCCGGCGTGCTGATCGTGGGCCCGTCCTCCTCCTTCCTCTGGTACATCGAGCGCGTGCTGCCGGCGCTGGGCGAGACCGGCGTGGTGATGTCCTCGCTGGCGGACCTCTACCCGGGGGTACACGGCACCGTCGAGGAGGACCCGTGGGTCGCCCGCTGGAAGTCCGGGCTGCACATGGTGGACGTGGTCCGGCGAGCGGTCGCCGACCGGCAGAAGATCCCCGAGCGCACGCAGTGGCTCTCCGTGGACGGCCACGACGTCAAGCTCGACCCCGCCCTGGTCCGCCGGGCGCGGGAGAAGGCCCGCGCCACGGGCAAGCCGCACAACGAGGCCCGCGAGACCTTCGTCAAGGTCGTCGTCAAGGAGCTCGCGGACACCCTGGGTGCGGAGCTCAACGAGAAGGCCGGGTCCACGATGGACCGCTCCTACCTGCGGGAGGACCTGCGTCAGAACCGCGAGGTGCGTGTTGCGCTCAACCTCCTGTGGCTGCCGCTGACCCCGCAGCAGCTCGTCTCTCAGCTCTTCGGCAAGGAGCGCTACCTGCGCTCGGCGGCGCGCGGACTCACGGACGAGCAGGTCGCGCGCCTGCTGCGCCCCGTGGACGCACCCCTCACGGTGGCGGACGTGCCGTTGCTCGACGAGGCCGCGGAGCTGCTCGGCGACTTTGCCAGTGCCGGGATCAAGGTGCGGGGCGACCGCGCGCTCGAGGAGCGCAAGGCGCAGGAGTCCGCGCAGAAGGCCCTGGAAACCATGGCCGAGGGCTTCGAGGACATCGGCGCCCAGGGCGTCGTGACGGTCGAGCAGCTCACGGCCTTCAACGCCGAGGCGCCGCACCGTGTGACCGCGGCCGAGGCGGCGTCGTCGGACCGTACGTGGGCCTACGGCCACGTGGTCGTGGACGAGGCGCAGGAGCTCTCGCCCATGCAGTGGCGCGTGCTGATGCGCCGCTGCCCCCTGAAGTCATTCACGGTCGTGGGCGACATCGCCCAGGCTGGCAATGCGGCCGCCGCGACCACGTGGCAGGGTGCGCTGGAGCCCTTCGTGGGGGAGCGCTTCACCCTCGAGGAGCTCACGGTCAACTACCGCACGCCGCAGCCCATCGCGGACGCCGCGGTGCGGGTGGCGCGCGCGGCCGGGCTCACGGTCTCGCAGCCCACCGCCGTGCGGGACGGGCAACCCCCGGTCCTGCTCACCGCGGACTCGGACGAGCAGGTGGTCGAGCGCGTGGTGGCGTCCGTGGCCGAGGAGCTCGAGCTGCTCTCGGGCGGACTGGTGGGCGTGGTGTGCCCGGAACGCCGCATTGCCGCCGTCGGCTCGGCGCTGGAGAGCGCCTTCCCCGGTCTGGTGGCCGCGGGTATGCGCAGCCTCGACCGGCGCATCATGCTGCTGACCCCGTGGGACGCCAAGGGCCTGGAGTTCGACTCCGTGGTGGTCGTGGAGCCCGCCGAGGTCGCCGCGGACCCCTCCGGAGGCCCCGGCAACCTGTACGTCGCCATGACCCGGCCCACCCAGCGCCTCCACCTCGTGGCGGCCCACGGCATGCCGGACGGCGTGGTCGCGCCGTAGGTGCTCGCGGCCACGCACGGCGCGGTGCGGCGGCGGAGGGCGACGACGACCCCGTCGGGCCCAGTTCGTGGCGTCTCGGCGACCTGATAACTTGGTCCCCGTGTCGACCACAGATCTCACCTCGCAGCACAACGACCCCTCCTTCACGTCCCTGTGGGACGAGCTGAACTGGCGCGGACTCATCCAGGTCTCCACGGACCCGGAGGCGTTGCGCGAGGCGATCGACGGCGACCCGATCACGTACTACTGCGGCTTCGACCCCACGGCGTCGTCCCTACACCTGGGACACCTCGTCCAGCTGCTGCTGCTGCGGCGGCTGCAGCTCGCCGGCCACCACCCGCTGGGACTCGTGGGAGGCTCCACGGGTCTGATCGGCGACCCGCGTCAGACCTCCGAGCGCGTCCTCAACTCGCGCGAGACCGTCGCGCAGTGGGTGGACCTGCTGCGGGCACAGGTGCAGCGCTTCCTGTCCTTCGAGGGGGAGAACCCCGCGCGGATGGTCAACAACCTGGACTGGACGTCCAAGCTCTCGGCCATCGACTTCCTGCGGGACATCGGCAAGAACTTCCGCGTGGGCACGATGATCAAGAAGGACATCGTCGCCAAGCGCCTGAACTCGGAGGAGGGCATCTCCTACACCGAGTTCAGCTACCAGATCCTGCAGGGACTGGACTACCTGAACCTTTACCGCGAGTACGACTGCGTGCTGCAGACCGGCGGCTCCGACCAGTGGGGCAACCTCACCTCCGGCACGGAGCTCGTCCGCAAGACAGAGGGGGCCACGGTCCACGCCATCGGAACCCCTCTCATCACCAACTCGGACGGCACCAAGTTCGGCAAGTCGGAGGGCAACGCCATCTGGCTCAACCCCGAGCTGACCTCGCCGTACGCGTTCTACCAGTTCTGGCTCAACACCGCGGACGCGGACGTCGTGGACCGGCTCAAGGTCTTCACCTTCCGCACCAGAAAGGAGATCGAGGAGCTGGGGCGTCTCACGGAGGAGGAGCCGTACCGCCGTGAGGCGCAGAAGGTGCTGGCCGCGGACGTCAACACTCTCGTGCACGGGCCCGAGGCCACGCGCAAGGCCATCGAGGCCTCCGCTGCCGTCTTCGGCAAGGGTTCCTTTGAGGACCTGGACGAGGAGACCCTTTCCTCCGTCGCGGCAGAACTGCCGCACGCGACGGTGCCGGCGGGGGAGCACCCGGTCGCGGAGCTGCTCGTCGCCACGGGACTCTCCGAGTCCAAGTCCGCGGCACGCCGGACGCTCAAGGAGGGCGGGGTCTCCGTGAACAGCCGCAAGGTTGCCGGTGAGGACGCCACCGTGAGCGAGGCGGACCTGCTGCACGGGCGGTTCGCGCTGCTGCGCCGGGGCAAGAAGAACCTGGCGGCGGTGACGTTCGAGGCATGACCTTGGAGGACTGAGCACCCTGCCATGCCGGGTGTCACCGGCAGCACCTCACACGGGGCCGGCGCTTTTGCGCCGGCCCCGTGTCGTGTGTAATGTATTCCGAGTCGTCGCGACGAGGAACCGCAAGGAACCGAAGCGCGGCGGGTGACCGGCAAAGATCAGCCCGAGACACTCGGACCTCGTTCATGCTACGGTTACCGAGCTCCGGAACGAGCAGAGCGAATCAACGTGAACAGTCAAGTTGACACGCCGAGCAGACCGGAACTACGATGTACGAGCTGCTTCAGACGGGCAACGGCCCGGCAAAGCAGCCACAAGCAGGACCGGGCCCAGACCGGTCGCTCAACCAAACGGATGCGGGCTTTCCGACACCCGGTCG
>NZ_BJNW01000016.1 GCF_006539885.1 Kocuria varians
CCTCTCCGTGCAGCAGTCCCTCCCCCATGTGGAGCGCGTCAGTCACCGTTTTCTAAACCTGACCGCCGCTCACGCTCCCCCGTCGTGCGTGCATAAAAATGGACCTAATCGCCCCAGACGTGAGTACAGTGAACAACCCCGTGTCAAGTTTGTGACAAAATATGGCACCGCAAAATAACCCCCCATAAGGGCGGTTATGAGGGGCTAAAGAAAAAACAGGTTTCTAGACGAAACGTATTGACACACGCATTGGATACATGTATACGCCTCGTTGGACGCACCTCGCGGACAATGCCGCGCACCGAGTTGCATCACGGCGGGAGTCCTAGAATCGAGGGATGACCACCGCCATACTCGCGTATCCCCCAATCGCAGTCGTACTCCCGAACGCAGACCGCATAATCGAGGTGCTCGCCTCCATCCCTGCACCCATATACACCCTCCTGGGAACCACCATCGGTCTCCTCGGAGGCATCTGGACCACGACCATCGCCCACAGAATGAGCCGTGCTAGGGATAACGACAACTGGATAAAAACGAAGGTCTACGAAAATGTTTTTATATTGGAGGAAGCAATAACGCGGCTTACCATGCAACCCCCCGGCTTGATCGAGTCGGCACCCCGTAAGGCTTTAAACCACCGGGAGTGGGCAAGGTTCTTTAATACTTGGGACGTTGCATTCGCCTACGAAGCCTTGATTAAGAGCCAAACGGCAATGCGATCGTTGAGCCTACTGGATTTTCTCAATGAATATCAAGATAAGAAATACCATGAACTGCTCGACGCGAGTGGGCACTTCTACAAGACACTAATAGACCCATTATCGCATTTCCCGGAGAGTTCGCAAATAAAAATAAACGATTTCCTTAAACTTTGGAATACCGCAAAAGAAAACCTGAATCAGAAAACAAATGACTTCACGCTTTCGCTCGGAGGCACATATTGGCTAGCCAGAACTCCAGCCGAGAAGCGCAAGTTCGAGGACATCACACGAAGGTGGTACGCAAACGAATACTAGGATTCGTTTGCAAGCACCAACAGATCATCGTAAACGACGTGCATCACACGCTGGCACTGGTGGGGAACCCTAGTCCCCATCTGTAGCGGCATCCCGCTCCTGTTGCCATTGTTCCTTAGTGCGAGGTCCAGCGGGATGCGTGTACTGGTACACTGAATCCCTGATTGCTTGTCTCGTCATGTAGTCAACCATCGCAATCCAAGAAACGTCGCGTTGAGTCTCAGTAACTGGCAACTTAGTGTTGTCCCTCATGGCACTAAACGTTCGGTTGATGTTTTCCCACCGCATACGCTGAACCTCATCAGCGTTAGCCACTTCGGGCACTTTGGTGGCAACCGTTGAACCGTACCGTTGCCCGACCCTGGCGGAAAGGATTTCCAGAATGGCGTTCACAGCCCACTGGTATCGTTTCCGTGGCTCACGACCGTACGTGTACATGACGTATTTCTTGGGAAGTATTACTCGATAACCATCCCTCCAGTCTGGCTCTTGTAGCCGGTCAGTTACGTAGGTAAGCCACGAGGGGTGCAAATAGTAGTTCTCGACGTATTCCAACCGGTTGCACAACCTCCGCACCTCTTTGTTGCGGAAGCCCTCGGGGAGGAGGACGTGCGAAAACTTGTTTCTAATCTCAGTCAAACGGCGGATTTCGCGTGCTTCATTCTCGGATATAAGACCGAAGGCGAAAGCGGCATCACACCGGGCGCTCACAATCTTGATGGGTAGTTTCGCGCCGGGGACGACGATGGATTTCAGGACTTTTTCGAGAGCGCTGTCGATAGCAACGCCACCTATAACAGCGCACGCGCGGTCAGTCCCTGCTTCCAGTTCCTCCCTCACCTGCTCCTGTTCACGAACATCCGCACGAATCAAGTCGTCAAAGTACTCGGCAACGCTGATCGCATCCGATGGGGACGCAGACGGCTCTTTGGCACTGGGGGTCATGGCAACAGTCTACGTCTACGCCGGATGCTCACTCAGCGCCCCTGTAGAGGGCACCATCACATGTACAGCAAACGGCACCGCATGAAGCGCGTCTCATGTTGGACGCGACACTGGTCATGCGGTGCCGTTTGTTATCCCCTAGTACTTAAGGCACTGGGTGCTGTACTCCTCGGCATCCACGAAGTCGATTTTGGTTGCGGAAGGCATTGAAATAGACAGGCGGTTCTCCGGGTCCGCGCCTTCCACGAGCACTGCCTTTTTATTACGTGCTTCCTCCTCGGACTCCGGCATACCCTGGATAACCTGCTTAAGCGGTCCCATCTCAACCGTGAGTGTGGAACCCGAGACACTGAATGTGCCGGATGTGTCCACGTATTTACCGTCAGCCGCCTTCCAGTTGTTGCCCTCCACTGTAATCTTAACGTTGTCGTTGATTGTGGTTGCCATTTTGTCCGTGTCCGTGAACATATCCACGGTTGCATTGCCGTAGTGATTGGTCCTGCTGCATGACCAGGTGCCCTGGACTGCATCCTGGAACCATGGTGTAAACGCCGCCTCCTGAGAGCCTCCCCCGTTCTTGTCCCCGCCACCTGAGTTGTCGTTACCCCCGCATCCGGTGAGGAGGAGTGCGGAAATGGCGACGGTTGAAGCGAGGAGTTTGGCGCTACGCAGGGGGGTGCCTTTCGGTTGTGAATGCCCATCAACCCCCGGAATGTAACACACGCCACAAGTCTCTCGCCGTCATGGACCAGTGTTAGTCCAAGTCAGCGCCCCGCCACATGGAGAAACATCCGCCCCTGGTTCATCCGTCACAAAGCGGTACGGTCAGGTCGATGCATCCCACGAGTACAGGTGAGTGCCGTACCGGGGGGTCAGGTCATCCAGTGGCAAGCGTGTTCATGCGGATGGTTGGACGGCGCTGGACATACCGTCTCCACGATCTTCGCCACACTGCCGTAACGCGAATGGTTTCCGCAACAAACAACCTGGCAACCGCGAAAGCACTCGCTGGGCACCGCACCATCCAGACCACATCCAAGTACGCACATCCTGATGTGCTCGATGTGAGTAGGGGAGTGGAGGCGATGCTGGCGATGGATGACCAGTGACCTAGACCGCTTTGCGTGCTCCGACGACCCCCTGCCGTGATCGCGACGACAGGGGGTTTTCGTGTCCATGGAGGCGCTCACATGCTGGTGATTGGTGGCGACAAGTGGCGACAAGTGGCGACAACAGGGGCTGAAAATGGCGACAAATGGGGCGAAGTACTTGCGGGGGCAAAGACTAGGGGCGACACCCTTCACGAGTGTCGCCCCTAGTCAACGCGGGATTTGGGTCTGTTTAGAAGAACCCCAGAGGAGACTCCGTGTAGCTCACGAGCATGTTCTTGGTCTGCTGGTAGTGGTCGAGCATCATGAGGTGGTTCTCCCTGCCAATGCCCGAGGACTTGTAGCCGCCGAACGCGGAGTGCGCGGGGTAGCTGTGGTACTGGTTCACCCACACGCGCCCGGACTGGATGGCCCTGCCGGCGCGGTAGGCGGTGTTGCCGCTACGAGCCCACACACCGGCGCCCAGGCCGTAGAGGGTGTCGTTGGCGATCGAGATAGCGTCGTCGTACGAGCCGAACTTCGCCACCGAGAGCACCGGACCGAAGATCTCCTCCTGGAAGATACGCATGTCGTTGGTGCCCTCGAACACGGTGGGCTGCACGTAGTAGCCGCCCGCGAGGTCGCCCTCGAGCTCAGCGCGCTCACCGCCGATGAGCACCTTCGCTCCCTCCTTCTTTCCGATGTCCAGGTAGGACAGGATCTTCTCGAGCTGGTCCGTGGAGGCCTGCGCGCCGATCATGGTGTCGGTGTCCAGGGGGTTGCCCGCCACGATCTTGGACACGCGGTCGATGCCGTCCGCGAGGAACTGGTCGTACATCGATTCCTGGATCAGCGCGCGCGACGGGCACGTGCAGATCTCACCCTGGTTCAGAGCGAAGAACGCGAAGCCTTCCAGGGCCTTGTCGTAGAAGCCGTCCTTCTGCTGGGCGACGTCCTCGAAGAAGATGTTGGGCGACTTGCCCCCGAGTTCCAGGGTGACCGGGATGATGTTCTCGGACGCGTACTGCATGATGATTCGGCCCGTGGTGGTCTCACCGGTGAACGCGATCTTGCGGATGCGCTTGTTGGACGCGAGCGGCTTGCCGCACTCCACGCCGAAGCCGTTGACGATGTTGACCACGCCGTCCGGGACGAGGTCCTGGATCAGTTCCATGAGCACGAGGATCGAGGCGGGAGTCTGCTCGGCGGGCTTGAGCACCACGCAGTTGCCGGCGGCCAGCGCCGGGGCGAGCTTCCACACGGCCATGAGGATGGGGAAGTTCCAGGGGATGATCTGGCCGACGACACCGAGGGGCTCATGGAAGTGGTACGCCACGGTGTCCTCGTCCAGCTGGGACAGCCGCCCTTCCCGCGCGCGGATCGCACCGGCGAAGTACCGGAAGTGGTCGATGGCCAGGGGGATGTCCGCGTTGAGGGTCTCGCGGACCGGCTTGCCGTTGTCCCAGGTCTCGGCGACGGCGATCACCTCGAGGTTCTCCTCCATGCGGTCCGCGATCTTGTTGAGCATCAGTGCGCGCTGAGTGGGCGTGGAGGCGTTCCAGGACGGTGCGGCGGCCCAGGCGGCGTCGAGCGCGGCCTCGATGTCCTCGGCGGTGCCCCGCCCGACCTCGGTGAAGGGCTGGCCCGTGACCGGGGTGACGTTCTCGAAGTACTGACCCTTGACCGGGGCCACCCACTGGCCGCCGATGAAGTGCTCGTACCGGGGCTTGAAGGTGACGACCGAGCCGTCCTTGCCGGGCTGTGTGTACACGCTCATGAAACCGACCGTCCTGTCTGCGGAAGTGATGTGCATCACATCCTAACGATCATCGGTGCCCGCGTACACGCCCCCCTTTGTGGGACGCGGAAGGGCGGCCCGGGAGAATCCGGACCGCCCTTACGCACCGTCGTCGTACCGACAGTCGCGGGTTGGGGAACCTACTCGGTGCGCTGGCCGTCGGACGTACCCGTGGGGGCGTGGGCCGAGGCTCCCGACGAGGAGGCGGTGGCGAGCTCGGGATCCGAGGACGCGGCGTCGTCGTTGCCGAAGTCGCCGTGGCGCGGGGCGTTGTAGAGGTCCATGTCCAGGATGCCCTCGCGCTTGGAGACGATGGCCGCCACGAGCGCCTGGCCGGTCACGTTGAGGGCAGTGCGGCCCATGTCGATGATCGGGTCCACGGCGAGCAGCAGGCCCACACCGTCCAGGGGCAGGCCCAGGGTGGACAGCGTCAGTGTCAGCATTACGGTCGCGCCTGTGGTCCCGGCCGTCGCGGCGGAGCCGAGCACGGAGACCAGGGCGATGAGCACGAAGTGCATGGGCGTGAGGTCAACCCCGTAGAACTGTGCCACGAAGATGGCCGCGACGGCGGGGTAGACGGCCGCGCAACCGTCCATCTTGGTGGTGGCGCCAAGCGGGATGGCGAAGGACGCGTAGTGCGTGGGCACGCCCAGGTTGCGCTCGCTGACGTGCTGGGTCACGGGCATGGTGCCCAGCGAGGAGCGGGAGACGAAGCCCATCTGCATGGCCGGCCACACGCCGGTGAAGAACTGCTTCACGGACAGGCCGTTGAGCTTCACGAGCACCGGGTAGACCACGAACGCCACGAGCAGCAGGCCCACGTAGATGGTCAGCACGAACTTCACGAGTGAGCCCATGGAGGTCCAGCCGTACTCGAACACGGCGGTGCCGATCAGGCCGAGGGTGCCGAGGGGGGCGAGGCGGATGATCCACCACACGACCTTCTGCATGATGGCGAGGCCGGACTGCATGAAGGTGAGGAACGGGGCGGCGGCCTTGCCGGTCTTCAGTGCGGCGATGCCGACCACCAGGGAGACCACCAGGATCTGCAGGATGTTGAAGTTCACGGAGGTCTTCACGGTCTCCGGGTCCAGGACCTTGGAGGTGGTCTCCAGGCCCAGGACGTTCACGGGGATCAGGCCCTTGAGGAACGCGAGCCAGGAGCCCTCGGTGCCGGAGTACGCACCGGGCTGCGCCTGGCCCGTGCCCACGCCGGGCTGGGCGAGGACGCCGAGCACCATGCCGATCACCACGGCGATCAGGGACGTGATGGCGAACCACATGAGGGTCTTCCACGCGAGGCGGGCCGCGTTGGAGACGTCACGCAGGTTGGCGATCGAGGAGATCACGGCGGTGACGACGAGCGGCACCACTGCCGCCTTGAGGATCGTCACGTAGCTGGAGCCGATGGTGTCCAGCGTGGTCATGAGCCAGTTGGGGCTCTCCTCGGCGTCCCCGCCCATGGCGGCGGCCACCGAGCCGAGCAGGACGCCCAGCACGAGCGCGATGAGGATCTGCCACCCGAAGGACGTCATCCATCGCGGTAGACGCCGGGTACTTTCTGCGGAATTCATACCCGGAACAATAGAACGGCGAATCATAAACTGCACGCGGTCCATGGCGAAATATGACGCGCCGGGCGAGGAATAAACCCGGGGTTCCCGGGGAAACCCCGGGAACCACGGCCGACTACAGCGCCAGCGCGTAGGTCAGTGTGTCCAAGCCCACGGAGCCGAGCCGCAGTGCGCGGCTGTGGAAGCGCTCGAGGTCGAAGCTCTCGCCCTCGCGCGCCATGGCCTGCTCGCGGGCGTCGAGCCACATCTGCTGCCCCACCTTGTAGGACGGCGCCTGGCCGGGCCAGCCCATGTAGCGCAGCCACTCGAAGCGCAGCGTGGACTCGGCCATGGCCACGTTGTGGCGCAGGAACTTCCAGCCGTCCTCGGGCGTCCACGTCTGCCCGGCGCGCGCGCCGCCGAGCATCTCCCCGAGGGCCTCGGGGATCTCGAAGCCGCAGTGGAAGCCGACGTCGAAGATCACACGCACCGTGCGCAGCCGCTGGGAGTCGAGCATGCCCATCCGGTCCCCGGGGTCGTCCAGGAAGCCGAGCTCCGCCATCAGCCGCTCCGCGTAGAGGGCCCAGCCCTCGCCGTGGCCGGAGACCCAGATGCCCATGCGGCGCCACGCGTTCAGTTCACCCGCGTTCGCCAGGGCGGTGGCGCACTGCAGGTGGTGGCCCGGAACGCCCTCGTGGTAGACGGTCGTGGTCTCCTCCCACGTGTTGTGCTGGGTCACGCCCTCCGGGACGGACCACCACATGCGCCCGGGGCGGGAAAAGTCGCCGCTCGGCGGGGTGTAGTAGATGATGCCGTCGTGGGTGGGCGCGATGCAGCACTCCAGGGTGCGCATCTGCTCCGTGATCTCGAAGTGCGATCCGGCCAGGGCGTCCAGGGCGGCGTCCGAGAGCCCCTGCATCCACTCGCGCAGCTCCTCGGGGGAGTGCAGCTGCCGGGCGGGGTCCTCGTTGAGGGCGGCCATGGCCTCCTGGATGCTGGCGCCCGGGCGGATCTGCTCGGCCAGGTCGCGCTGCTCGGCGTCGAGGGCGAGCAGCTGCTGGACGCCCCAGTCGTAGACCTCCCGCGGGTCCAGGCGCGCCCCCAGGAAGGAGGCGAGGTGCAGGGCGTAGTCCTCGGGCCCGGAGGCGCTGGACTCGCGGGCACCCTCGGAGAACTCTCCGCGCAGGGACTCGGCGATCTCACGGTAGGCGGCCCGGGCGGCGTCGGCGGAGCGGCGCAGGTCCTCGCGCACGGACCCCGGCGCGGCCGGATCCGCGGCGAGCGCGGCGAAGGAGCCGTCCTTGGAGGCGTACTGCTCCGCCTGCTGGGCGGCCTCCACGATCTGGGGTGCGGCGGGTCGGCGGTCCAGGGAGACCGCCTCGCGCAGCCCCTCGCGGTACTGGTCGAGCGCGGCGGGGATGTTGGCCATCCGTGCGGCGAGGTGCCGCCAGTCCTGCTCGGTCTCCCGCGGCATCGCGTCCAGGATCTGGCGGATGGACTGCACGGGGGACTCGATGTTGTTGACCTCGGAGACGTCCAGGTTCGCGCGGTGCCGGTCCATCTGGAGCTCGAGCTCGTTGCGCAGAGCGTGCAGGGTTACGCGGTCGACGTCGTCCTCGGGCTCCGCACGGTCGAGCTGAGCGAGCGTGGTGCGGGCGAGCTCCGCGCGGGCCTCGCGCCCGGCCGGCCCGAAGTCCGGGTACTCGCTCTCGTGCCCGGGGATCCCGTTGAACGTGGCGGTGCTGGGATCGAGGTCCATGCACCGCTGGAAGTAGGTCTCGGCGAGCTCGTCCACGGCGGTGGCCGTGCGCTGGACGGAGCCGAGGGGTGGCAGGGGCTGCTGGTTCGCGTGTGGTGTGCTCACGGGTGTAACCCTAGTCACACGTTCCGACACCACAAGCGCGACGCCGCCGTCAGCGCGAGGGCAGGACCAGCCCCAGTTCGCGCGTGGCCTCCAGCAGGGCCGGGATGTGCTCCTCGAGCTGCCGTGCGGTGCGGCGGAACAGAGGTGCGGCAAGGGTCACCGCACCCAGCAGCCGCCCGGAAGGCGCCAGGACGGGGGCCGCGATGGCCACCATGCCCGGGTCCTGCTCCTCGCTCTGGGACGTCCACCCGCGCTCCTGCGCCGCGGCGAGCTGGCGTTCGAGCTCCGCGCGGTCCGTGACGGTGTGCGGGGTGCGCGGGGTCAGGTCGATCTCCTGGGTGAGCCGTTCCCGCAGCTGCGGTTCGGAGAAGGCCAGCAGGATCTTGCCCGACGCCGTGCTGTGCAGGGGTGCGCGGTCGCCCGGGTCCGTGGTGGTGCGGAACTGCGGACCGTCCTCCTTGTGCACGGTCAGCGCCGCGTCCCCGTCCAGGACGTGGAGCACGGAGCTCTCCTGCGTCTGCTCGGTGAGCCGGTGCAGCACGGGTGCCGCGGAGCCCTCGAAGCCCTGGTGGGCGGCCACCGCGTGGGCGAGGCGGAAGACGCGCAGACCCAGGTGGTAGCGCTTGTCCGCGGCGTCGTAGCTGGCGTAGCCGGTGCCCACGAGCGTGGCGAGCAGCCGGTAGCACGTGCTGAAGGGGTGGCCGGTCTCCCGTGCCATCTCCGCGGCCGTGACTCCCGCGGGGTGCTCGCCGAGCAGGTTCAGCACCTCCAGGGCTTTGACGACCGTCCCGGCCTGGTTCGCGGGCCGGGGGGAGGGGTGGCGAGGGATGTTCATGGGGTTCCTCTTGACGCGCCGGTGTGACGTGGATCAAACCGTAGTTCCAATATACACAAGTCGTTGCCGCTATCTGGTTACTCCGGAACGGTGCGACTCGGCAGGCACGACGCCGCACGGCCCGTTCCCCGCCCCGACCCCTTCGGCCCCAGGAGACACGCAGGAGCAGCGCCACCGCGGGAGTCGCCCCTCCCGCCCCGCAGGACTCTTCCTCGCAGCATCCGGAGCAGCTCAAGCGTGCGAAGAAGGCCGCGCTCGCCGCGTTCCTGGGCGGTGCGCTGGAGTACTACGACTTCTTCATCTACGCGACCGCGGCCTCGCTCGTGTTCAGCCACATCTTCTTCCCCGCGGGGGACCCGACCATTGCCCTGATCCAGTCCTTCGCGATCTTCGGCGTGGGCTACGTGTTCCGACCCCTGGGAGCGTTCGTCTTCGGGCACCTGGGGGACAAGATCGGGCGCAAGAACACCCTGGTGATCACCCTGGTGCTGATGGGCAGCGCCACGTTCCTGATCGGCATGCTCCCGGACTACCACAGCCTGGGCTACTGGGCCCCGGCGCTGCTCGTGCTGCTGCGGGTCGTCCAGGGACTCTCCGCCGGTGGTGAAACGGCCGGTGCGTCGTCGTTGACCATGGAGGGGTCCCCGGTGGGACGCCGTGCGTTCTTCCCGAGCTTCGCGATGAGCGGGATCTCCGCGGGCATCGTGCTGGCCTCGCTCGCGTTCCTGCCGGTCGCGGCCATGTCCGAGGAGGCGCGCCTGAGCTGGGGCTGGCGGATCCCGTTCTGGCTCTCGCTCGTGGTGCTCGTCGTCGCGTTCCTGGTGCGGCGCTCGCTGGAGGAGCCCGAGGTCTTCGAGGAGAAGGCGGAGAGCGACGACCTCGTGAAGCTGCCCGTCCTGGAGATGTTCCGGACCCACTTCGCGCCGTTCGTGCAGGTCACGCTGATGTCCTTCCAGGCGGTGACCAACACGTTCATGCAGGCGTTCGGCCTGGCCTACGCCACGCAGGTCGTGGGCATCCCCACCACGACCATGCTGCGGGTGAGCATCCTGGGCAACGCGTGCGCGATCGCCACGCAGCCCTTGTTCGCCCGGTTCTCGGACAGGTTCGGGCGCAAGCCCGTGTTCATCACCGGCGTCACCGGCTCCGCGGTGCTGATCTTCGTGTACTTCAGCGTGCTCTCCACGGGCAACCTCCCCATGGTGTTCCTGGCGAGCACCCTGATCACGGCGGGCAGCTACGCAATGTCCAACGCCGTGTACCCGGGCTGGTTCCCGGAGCTGTTCAACGTGCGCGTCCGCTACTCGGGCATGGCCATCGGGCTGCAGGTGGGCATCCTGTGCGCAGGGTTCACGCCCACGCTCGGCACGGCGCTCGTGGGCGGCAGTCCCGCGAACTGGGGTCCCGCCGCGTGGATCGTCGCGGGTTCCTCGATCGTCGCGATCGTCGGCGCCCTGTGGGCCCGCGAGACCTACCGGACGCCCCTGGATCGGCTGGGCCGCGGCGTCCACCACCCGCAGGCGGGGGACGCGGTCACCCGTTAGCCGAGGGCTCAGTTCTCGAAGCGGTCCTGGAGCTCGTCGAGCAGCTCCAGGACCGCTTCGCTGCCCGAGACCGGACCACCGGCCAGCAGCCCGTCCGCACCCAGGACCACGACCCACGGGGTGCCGTGCTGGTCGAACATGCTCGACGTCGCCCCGTCCCGGTCCACGAGGCACGCGGGCCGCAGGTCCTCCGGAATCTGTGCGACGGCGTCGTCGTGCGTGACGACCGGGTGCAGCGCCACCGGGCCCGTCTGCGTGCCCACGGCCGCCATCCGGTCCAGCACCGCGGCGCAGCTGCCGCACGTGGGGCTCACGAAGAACAGGGCGCGCGCCTGTGTGGACGCCAGCGCCCGCAGCGTCACGGGCTCGCCGTGGCCGTCCAGGAGACCGGTGAAGGGGATGGGCAGGCGGGCATAGTCCTCGGGGTCCTCGTCCGGCAGGTCGGCGACGGCGCCGCCGTACCCGCCGTGCCCACGCCCGGTTTCCGTCGAGGTGGGTGCCGTGCGCGACGACGACGCCGCGGCGTCGTCGTGCCGCGTGGCCGGGGGGAGCGGGGGGACTCCCGACATGTCCCGGGAGGCGTCCACCCGGGAGGTGCCCGGGCGCTCGGCCCACAGGCAGACCAGCAGCAGCAGGACGGGGAGGACCAGGGCGGCGCGCACGTCTGCGGGCAGCGGCACGACCGGCTCGCGGGGCTGCAGCACCGTGACCACGAGCAGGGCGACGGCCGCGACCATGGTGAACACGGTGTTGCGCACGACGGTGCGGGTGGAGACCGGCGCGCGGGACAGCTCCCCGAAGCACCCGCAGGACGCCGGATCGGCGCGGCGGGACTCCCGCACCACCACGGCGGTGAACACCGCGAACAGTGCGAGGGCCACCAGGCACGCCAACCAGAGGAGAACGCCGGAGGTCAGCACCAGCGCGAGGCCCACGAGGATCTCGCACCAGGGTAAGGCTGATCGCACCGTGCGGCCCCGCAGGACGGCGGGCAGGGGGAGGCGTTCGACGAGCCGGAGCCCGGCGTCCGGGGCGACGAGCTTGGTGGTCCCGCTCACGAGCAGGATCGCGGCGAGGGAGGCGAGGAGGGAGAGGGGGATGGCAGCCACGGTGCCATTGTCCCAGGTTCCGAGGACCGGCTCAGCGCTCCGGCTGGGTCCAGCGCCACGCCCCGCGACCCGGCCGCAGCCGCAGTCCGAGCCGCAGCCGCCGCGACTGGGACTTCGGGGTCTTGCGCGGGACCGGGCCGCCGGTCGTCTCCGGTGCGGGCCGTGCGCTGAACAGGGCCACGAGCACGGCGAGCTCCTCCGGCGTGGGGTTGCCCCGCGTGACGGTGAACAGCGGCTCCTGGCGGCTCTTGCTCGTGGGCAGGGCCGCGACCGCCGCGGTGCGGTGGTCCACGGCGGTCGCTGCGGGCTGTGCGGGGACGCTCACAGGGGAATGTTCCCGTGCTTCTTGGCGGGCTGGGACGCACGCTTGTCCGCGAGTCCGCGCAGCGCCTTGATGATCTGCTCGCGGGTCTCCGAGGGGCAGATCACCGCGTCCACGTAGCCGAGCTCTGCGGCCTGGTACGGGTTGAGGAGGTCCTCCTCAAACTGCTGGGCGAGCTCGGCGCGCAGGGCGGCGTCGTCCTCGCCGTTCTCCTGCGCGGCCTTGAGATCGCGGCGGTAGAGGATCTCCACGGCACCCTGCGAGCCCATCACGCCGATCTGCGCCGTGGGCCACGCGAGGTTGATGTCCGCGCCCAGCTTTTTGGACCCCATGACGATGTACGCGCCGCCGTAGGCCTTGCGCGTGATCACGGTGACGAGCGGGACGGTGGCCTCAGCGTAGGCGTACAGCAGCTTGGCGCCGCGGCGGATGATGCCGTTGAACTCCTGGTCCTTGCCGGGCAGGAAGCCGGGGACGTCCACGAACGTGAGGATCGGGATGTTGAAGGCGTCGCAGTTGCGCACGAAGCGTGCGGCCTTCTCGGACGCGTTGATGTCCAGGGTGCCGGCGAACTGCATGGGCTGGTTCGCCACGATCCCCACCGTGTGGCCCTCCACGCGGGCGTAGCCCACCATCACGTTGGGGGCGTAGAGCTCCTGCACCTGCATGAAGTGGCCGTCGTCCACGACCGTCTCGATCACGGTGCGCATGTCGTACGGCTGGTTCGCGGAGTCCGGGATCAGCTCGTCCAGCGCGAGGTCCTCGTCAGTGGTCTCCGGGACCTGGTCGTGCTCGAGCACCGGGCTGTCCTGCAGGTTGTTGCCGGGTAGGAACTCGAGCAGCTCGTGCACGAAGTCGAAGGCGTCCTGCTCGTCCGAGGCCAGGTACGCGGCGGTGCCGGTGCGCTCGTTGTGCGAGCGGGCGCCGCCGAGGGTCTCCATGTCCACGGTCTCGCCGGTCACGGTCTTGATGACGTCCGGGCCCGTGATGAACATGTGGGAGGTCTTGTCCACCATGACGATGAAGTCCGTCAGGGCGGGGGAGTACGCGGCACCGCCGGCGCACGGGCCCATGATCAGCGAGATCTGCGGCACCACGCCGGAGGCCCGCACGTTCATGCGGAAGATGTCCGCGAACATCGCCAGGGAGGCCACACCCTCCTGGATGCGGGCACCGCCGCCGTCGTTGATGCCGATCACCGGGCAGCCGTTGCGCAGCGCGAACTTCTGCACCTTGACGATCTTCTCGCCGTTGACCTGCGAGAGGGAGCCGCCGAACACGCCGAAGTCCTGCGAGTAGACGGCGACGAGACGACCGTCCACGGTGCCGTAGCCGCTGACCAGGCCGTCGCCCAGCAGCTTCTTCTTCTCCATGCCGAACATGGTGCTGTGGTGCACGGCCAGGGCGTCGAACTCCACGAAGGAGTCCGGGTCCAGCAGCATCTCGATGCGTTCGCGCGCCGTGTTCTTGCCGCGCGAGTGCTGCTTCTCCACCGCGGCCTGCCCCGCGGGCAGCGCGGCGTGCTCGCGGCGCTCGCGGAAATCGGCGATCTTGCCCGCTGTGGTGGACAGGTCGTGGCTCATGGCACCTCGCGTTGTGGAACGAACGACGGGCGGGCGGCCGTGCAGCCGCCCGCAGAATTGGCTTCCAGTGTAGTTGCCCCTGCGGCGGGTGCGTTTGTAGATGTCCCACAATGTGCGGCGGCTTTCTTGCCCGCACGCAGGGGTGCCGCCGTGCGTCGCACCGTGGGAATCCTCCGGCCCCGACGACGCCGCCGCGTGCCGACTCCGCGCGGGGCGCCGGTCCCTGCCCGCGCGCCGTCGTCGTGCGCTCTCGCGGGGAGGCGCGCTCAGTCCTGCGCGGCCTCGCCCACCGAGCCGATGGTCACGGACCAGGGGCGGATCTCGTGCTCGGTCACGGCGCCGTGGACGACGAGCGGGTCCTGGGCGACGATCTCCTCGACCTCCTGCTCGTTCTGCGCGGAGAGGACGATCAGTGCGGCGTCCTCTCCGAGCGGGCCGGAGGCGAGGTTGACGCCCCGCTCGTTCAGTTCCCGCAGGTACGCGCGGTGGGCGGGGCGGTGCTCCGCGAGGACGTCGGCCGGGCCGCCGTAGACGTAGGTGAGGGCGAAGATGCTCATGGGGTTCCTTCCGAAGACTCGTGGTGCGTCCCAGCATAGGGAGCCACTGTGCGATGGGTGGCGCGGGCCACGGGTGCGGGCCCGTCGCGTGCGGCCCCGGGGAGCACCCAGGCGCGCGGCCCTACACTGTGGTCCCATGGACGCCACCACCGAACACCCCGCCGCCGACTACCGGGCCGCCGACGCAACGCTGCGGCTCCCCGGGTACGGCGAGGTCACGGTGCTGGACACGGTGGACTCCACGAACGCGTGGCTCACGGACCGGATCAGGGCCGGGGGCCGCACCCCGGACGGGGCACCGGACGCCCAGGCGCCGTTGCGCGCCGTCGTCACCGGGTTCCAGAGCAGCGGACGGGGCCGCCTGGATCGGCAGTGGGTGACCCCGCCCGGCACCGCCGTGACCTTCTCCGTGGCCTGCACCCCCGTGGACGCCTCCGGCCGCGCGTGGGACCCGCAGCTCGTCCCGTGGCTCACCCTGCTGATGGCGCGCGGCGTCACGGGCGCGGTGCGGGACCTCACCGGCGCGCCGGCCGTCATCAAGTGGCCTAACGACGTCCTCGTCCACGAGCGCAAGCTGTGCGGCATCCTCGCCTCCATGGTCCTTCCGGCGGTCGGCGACGGCGTCACGCCCACCGTGGTCGTGGGTGCCGGGATCAACGTGGCGCAGACCGAGCTGCCCGTCCCCACCGCAACCTCTCTGCGCCTGGAGACCGCACCCGAGCGCGAGGTCCCCACCCGGCCCGAGGTGCTGGCCGCCGTGCTCGAGCGCTTCGCCGCGGTGCTGGACCGCGTGAACCAGGACCCCGGGCGCGAGCTCGGCCCGTACGGCGCCGTGCGCGGGGAGATCGAGGCGCGCCTGGGCACCATCGGCCGCGAGGTCTCCGTGGAGCTGCCCGGCACCGACTGGCCCCTGACCGGAACCGCCACGGGTCTCGGCGCGGCCGGCCAGCTGCTCGTGCGCACCCCGGACGGTGCGATCCGCGAGTTCTCCGCGGGCGACGTCGTCCACGTGCGTCCCACGGCCCCGGCACCCCGGGACGGGCGCGCGTGAGACGCTCCCGGCTCCTGGACCTCGCCCCGGGCGAGGAGACGGTGGTCGCCACCCGCCCGCACCCACTCAAGCTCGCGGGCCCCGCGGCCGCGGCGTGGCTCCTCGTGCTGCTCTACTCCGCGCTGCGCCGCGTCCTGGACCTGACCTGGCGCCCCACCGACACACCCTGGACCACGGTGCACACCTTCGTGGGGTGGGTGCTCGCGCTCGCGGCGCTCGCCGCCGCCTGGCGCTTCGTGGTGCTGCCCGTGTGGCGGTGGCTGCGCACGCGCTTCGTCCTGACCACGCGTCGGCTCGCGCTCGTGGGCCCGCCCGTGAAAGACGGCCAGGTCTCCCTGCCGCTCACGGAGCTGCGCTCGGTGCGGGTGACCCGGGGCGAGGGCACACCGGGCGCCGCCCGCGAGGTGCTGGACCGCGGCACGGTGCTCGCGGACTTCGGCCCCCTGGGCGGGCTCAAGCTCGCCGGGTGCCCCCAGCCCGCCCGCTTCGTGGAGCTCGTGCGCGAGTCCGCGGCGGACGCGTCGAACGCGTGGGCCTAGAGTGGTGGGGACGACACCCCCGGACGGCCGCCCCGTGGCAGCCCCGACACCCAGCAAGGAGGACCGCGTGGCCGACGACCCCTCTGACGACCACGAACGCTGCGCGACGGGTCCCCAGACCGAGCAGCTAAACCTGAACCTCAACAACCCCGTGCAGTCGAACCTCTACGGCTCCGAGGAGTCCCAGGCGGCCGTGCGCCACCTCGACTCCCTGCTGCTCGGCTCCCAGCGGCACCTGCGCCGCCGCGAGGCCGCGCGCGAGGCCGGGCTCTCCACGGCGTCGGCCAGCAAGATCTGGCGCGCGCTAGGCTTCCCCAACTTCGGCAACGAGGACGTCTACTTCACGAACGAGGACGTCAAGGCCCTGCGCGTGGTCTCGGACCTGGTGCAGGACGAGAAGCTCAGCGAGGAGGCGGCGCTCTCCCTGGCCCGCTCCGTGGCGCAGCTGACCGACCGCATGGTCGTGTGGCAGATCGAGGCGCTCGTGGAGGACATGGTCGCCCACCGGGACATGACGGACGCCCAGGCCCGCCGCGAGCTGCTGCGGCTGCTGCCCGAGCTGCTGGACCCCCTGGAGCACCTACTCGGCTACGCGTGGCGGCGTCAGCTCTCGGCCGCCGTGCAGCGCCTCGCGATGCGCGGGGAGCGCGCGGACGGCTCCACGGTGAGCCTCAACGACGCCGATCTCGGCGCCTCCGCGCTGCCGCTCGCCCGCGGCGTCGGCTTCGCGGACCTCGTCTCCTACACCTCCCTGTCCCGCCAGATGAACGAGCGCACGCTCGCGAACCTCGTCCAGCGCTTCGAGAAGCGGTGCGCGGAGATCATCTCGATCGGCGGCGGCCGGGTCATCAAGACCATCGGGGACGAAGTCATGTTCCTCGCGGAGACCCCGGACGGCGGCGCCCAGATCTCCCTGGCGCTCGCGCGGCTGATCCGCAACGACCCGCTGCTGCCCGAGGCTCGCGTGGCCTTCGTGTGGGGGCGCGTGCTGCCGCGGCTCGGGGACCTCTACGGCCCCACCGTGAACCTGGCCTCGCGCCTGGTCGCGCTCACCGAGCCGGGCGGCGTGGTGGTGGACGCCTCCACCGCCAAGGTGCTCGAGGGGGACGAGCGCTTCGTGCTCACGCCCCAGCCCACCCGCAACGTGCGGGGATTCGGGGACGTGCGTCCCGTGTCGATCAGCCAGGGCAGTGGGCCCCTGTTGGAGGAAGAGATCGAATGAGCGAAGCACTCACGATCCGCTCGGGCGGCGTCACGGATCGCGGTCTGCGCCGCGAGACGAACGAGGACGCCCTGATCGTGACCGACACGATGTGCGCGGTCGCGGACGGCATGGGCGGTCACGAGGCCGGCGAGGTGGCGAGCGCGCTGTGCGTGGCCACGCTGGGGGCCTCGGAGCTGTTCACGCTGGACGACTTCCGGGACTACGAGATCGTGGAGCCCGAGCCGGGCTCGGACGTCGCCCGGTTCCGCGCGACCATCGACCGTCAGCTCAAGCTGGACCCTGACGTCCCCAACGAGGCGCTCGAGGCCGTCCACCGCGTCCGCTCGGTGCTGTGGGAGGCGGACCAGGCCATCCAGGCCCAGTGCGGCACCCGCGCGGGCACCACGGTCACCGGCGCGTGGCTCATGGAGATCGCGGGCACGTGGCTGTGGCTCGTGTTCAACGTGGGGGACTCCCGCACGTACCAGCTCACCGGCCCGGCCGTGGGCGAGGAGGTCACGGAGCAGACCGGGCCCGTGGGCGTCACGCAGCTGACCGTGGACCACTCGGAGGTCCAGTACCTGGTCTCCATCGGGCAGCTGACCCCCGCGCAGGCCCTCGTGCACCCCCGGCGCAACGTGATCACCCGCGCCCTGGGCACCGGGCAGATCTGGGAGCCGGACGTCATCGTGCTCCCCGCCGTGCCCGGGCAGCGGCTGCTGATGTGCTCGGACGGGCTCACGGGGGAGCTGTCCCCGGCGCACATCGCGCGCGTGCTGCACTCGGTGCGCCACCCCAAGGAGGCCGCGGACGTGCTCGTCCAGGCGGCCCTGCGCACCGGCGGGCGGGACAACGTCACCCTCGTGGTCGCGGACGTCCTGGAGGCCTCGGACCCCGCCGCGCACACGAGCACGATTCCGCGCGTGCGCTGAGCCCGCGCGGCCCGCTGGCCGGGCTCGGCTTCCTATGCGCGTGCCGAGCACGCTTTTGAGCGGCTCGCCGCGCGCGAACGGGAGCCGTCGCATGAGACCGGACTCCCGCACGACGCGACCTCGCGCACGAAAGGGACCCCGCGGCGTCGTCCTCCGACGACCCCGTGGGGTCCCTCTTCTCCTCCGTGCCGGGTGTCCGCGCTCACCGGGGGCGGGCGCGGACCCTCGGGTCAGGCGTGGTGGCCGCGCGTCTGGGCGCCCGGGTCCTTCGCGGGCTTGGGCTCCTTGACGGGGGCGTCGCCGCTCGCGCGCAGGCGGCGGTAGTAGTCCTCCGCCTCCGCCTGGCGCTCAGCCTCCACCGTGCCCCCGATCTCCGCGCGCAGCAGCTCGGGGGAGAGCCCGAAGGCGTCCACGAGCTCCAGGGAGTACGGGCGCAGCCGGGCGATCAGCCGGTTCACGTAGGACTCCAGGGCGCGCCCGCGACGCATCGAGAGACGGCCGTGGGAGAGGTACCACGCGAGGTCCTGCTCGATCAGGTGCAGCCCGAAGAGGTCGCGCAGCCACGTGAGCACGCGCTTGGTGCCCGGGTCCTCGATCTTCTCCAGACCGGCGGTGAACGCCTCCCACTGCAGCAGCTGTGCGTGCGAGCGGGCGGCCTCGAGCAGTCGGTTCTGGCTGGTGTTGAACGCGTCGGCCTGCTCGGTGCGGGACTTGCGGGCCACGGCGCGCAGCTCGTCCGCGATGTCGCCGACCATGGTCTGCACTCGGTCGGTGAGCAGCGCACGCTGGGCCGCCGGGTCGCGCAGGGCGTTGACGGACTTGCGGGAGTCGCCGGTGTCCTGGAACGCCTGGGTCAGCTTGCGCAACCCGGAGCGGTTGAAACCGGCCTCCGTGGCGCGGTCCGCGACGTAGCGGGCCATGACCCCCACGTCCGCGTTCTTGAACTCGGCGGAGTAGTCGTTGAGCAGGCGCTTGGCCACGAGCTGCAGCAGGATCGTGTTGTCGCCCTCGAAGGTCACGTACACGTCCAGGTCCGCGCGCAGCTGCACGAAGCGGTTCTTGGCCATGAACCCTGCGCCGCCGCACGCCTCGCGGCACTCCTGCAGCGTGTCCAGGGCGCTCCACGTGGACATGGGCTTGAACGCCGCGGCCAGGGTCTCGAGCTCCTGGCGGTTGCCGTCCGAGTCGTCCTCGCCGGAGAAGACCTCGTGGAACTTGTCCAGCAGCTGCTGGTGCGCGAACGTCATCGCGTACGTCTCCGCGATGCGCGGGATCAGGCGGCGCTGGTGGCGCTGGTAGTCCAGCAGCGTCTGCTCGCGGATGTCCGAGTCGGTGGTGAACTGGCGGCGCTGCTCCGCGTAGCGCACGGCGATGCTCAGGGCGGCCTGGTTGGCGATGGTCGCGGCACCGTCCAGGGACACGCGGCCCTGCACCAGGGTGCCGATCATCGTGAAGAAGCGGCGGCCCGGGGAGGGGATGGGGGAGGAGTAGACGCCGTTCTCGTCCACGTCTCCGTACCTGTTGAGCAGGTTGGTGCGGGGCACGCGCACGTGGTCGAAGTGCAGCCGGCCGTTGTCGATGCCGTTGAGGCCACCCTTGCGGCCGTCGTCCTCGCCGCCCACACCGGGCAGGAACTTGCCGTTCTCGTCCCGCAGCGGCACGTAGAGGCAGTGCACGCCGTGGTTGGTGCCGTTGACGATCAGCTGCGCGAACACCGTGGCCGCGCGGCCGTGCACCGCGGCGTTGCCCAGGTAGTCCTTCCACGCCGCCTTGAACGGGGTGTGGATCTCGAACTCGTCCGTCTCCGGGACGTACGTGGCGGTCGTGCCGATCGAGGCGACGTCCGAGCCGTGGCCGATCTCCGTCATGGCGAAGGCACCGGGCATGCTCAGGTCCAGGATCGAGGGCAGCCACTTCTGGTGGTGCTCCTCCGTGCCCAGGTTCAGGACGGCCGAGCCGAACAGGCCCCACTGCACGCCGGACTTGATCTGCAGGGAGGGGTCCGCGAGCACGAGCTCCTCGAACGCGGAGAGGTTGGCGCCGGGGCTCATGGCACCGCCCACGCTCTCGGGCATCCCCAGGTACTGGGGCCCGGCCTCCGTGAGCAGCTTGAGCTGCTCGAAGGTGACCTTGCGCTGCTCGTCGAAGGACATGTCGTACTGGGAGTGGAACCGGGGGTCCTCGGCGCGCTTGCGGGCCTCGAGACGGGCCTCGGGCCAGCGGCCCAGCAGGATCCGGCCCAGCTCGGCGGTGTCGATGCCGGAGGGGGCGGTGGCGCCCTCCTCCGGGAGGTCCTCGATGCGGTCGGTGTTCGGAATGGTTCCGCTGACCGAAGTGGTGGACATGGTGACTCCTGAGGGGTGTCGCGGACGGACGGGCCGTCCTAGGTGAGATCTGGGGCAGGTGTGTCGGTGGGCTCCCCGTGGGAGGAGCCGGGGGCGCCGGCGGGTGCCACGGGACGCAGCCCCTGCACGGCCCACGCCGTGATGAGGCTGCTCATCCCGTGCCGGTCCGGCAGGCCGGGGGCGTCGCCCTGCGCGAGCCAGGCCTCCCCGGCGCCGCGGACCATGCCCACGGTGGAGGACGCCCAGCACTGCAGGACGGCGTCCGGCATGGAGCGGTGGCCGTGCAGGCGCACATGCTGCTCCATGAGCAGGTCGCGGACGGAGTCCACGAAGCGCTCGATCGTGGAGTCTTGCTCGTCCGGGGCCGTGACCACGAAGCGGTAGACCTCCGCGGAGCCGGCCACGGAGCGCAGGTACTCGGAGACCAGGGCGTGGATCATGGCGGCGAACGTGTCCGCCTCGCTCGCGGCGGCGACCATGCGGCGTCGCATGCGGGTCACGAAGTACTCGCCCACGGCGGCCTGCACGCCCGCCTTGTCCTTGAAGTAGCGGTAGAACACGGACTTGGACGTGCCGCACGCCGTGGCGATCTCCTCCATGGAGATGGCGGCGCCGTGCGCGGCCACGGCATCGCGCGCGGCCGTGATCAGCTCGGTGCGCCGCCTGGCGCGGTGGCGCTGCCAGCGGCTGTTCCTGCCGTCCACGGGGGTCGTGACCTGTTTCACGATACCGAGAGTATCAGCTACTCTGGGTTTTAAGTGATCCACGTCGCACACACCCCTCAGGAGGAACCCCCTATGTCCGAGAACGCCCAGAACACGAAGCCCCAGACCACCGCCTCGTCCGGAAAGCACGCCTCGAACTCCGTGCGACCCCGTCCCGTGGTGGTCGCGGGCAACCGCATCCCGTTCTCCCGCGCGGGCGGTGCCTACGCGAACGCGTCCAACCAGGACATGCTCACCGCAGCACTCGACGGCCTCGTGGCCCGCACCGGCATCGCGGGCGAGCGCCTCGGCGCGGTGGCCGCCGGTGCCGTCATCAAGCACTCCCGCGACTTCAACCTGACCCGCGAGTCCGTGCTGGGCTCCGCGCTGGACCCCGCCACCCCGGCGTACGACGTCCAGATGGCGTGCGCCACCGGCATGGAGACCGTCAGCTCGATCTCCAACAAGATCCGCCTGGGCCAGATCGAGGCCGGCATCGCCGGTGGTGTGGACTCGTCCTCGGACGCCCCCATCGCCGTGAGCGAGCGGCTGCGCCACGCCCTGCTGCGCCTGCAGCGCGCCAAGACCACCGCGGAGAAGATCAAGGCCTTCAAGGGTCTGCGCCCCGGTGACCTGGCGCCGTCCGTGCCCACCTCCGGCGAGCCCCGCACGGGTCTGAGCATGGGTGAGCACCAGGCGATCACCACCCTGAAGTGGGAGATCACCCGCCTCGCGCAGGACGAGCTGGCCGCGGCGTCGCACAACAACCTCGCCGCCGCCTACGACCGCGGCTTCTTCGACGACCTCATCACCCCGTTCAAGGGCCTGTCGAAGGACAACAACATGCGTCCGGGCTCCACCGTGGAGAAGCTGGGCACGCTGAACCCCGTGTTCGGCACGAAGCTCGAGGGCGAGGCCACCATGACGGCGGGCAACTCCACGCCGCTCACGGACGGTGCCTCCGCCGTGCTGATCACCACGGACGAGTGGGCCTCCGAGAACGGGCTGACCCCGCTCGCCGAGGTCGTGGACAGCGAGGCCGCCGCGGTGGACTTCGTGACCGGCAACGAGGGCCTGCTGATGGCCCCGGCCTACGCCGTGCCCCGCCTGCTGGCGCGCCAGGGCCTCACGCTGGAGGACCTGGACCTCGTGGAGATCCACGAGGCGTTCGCCTCCACCGTGCTCTCGATCATGAAGGCCTGGGAGTCCCCGGAGTTCTGCAAGGAGCGTCTGGGCCTGGACAAGCCCCTGGGCTCGATCGACCGCAGCAAGCTCAACGTCAACGGTTCCTCGCTGGCCACCGGGCACCCGTTCGCCGCGACCGGCGGGCGCATCGTGGCCTCCACGGCCAAGGAGCTCGCCGCGCGCGCCAAGGCGGAGGGCAAGCCGCAGACCGCGCTCATCTCGGTGTGCGCCGCGGGCGGTCAGGGCGTGGCCATGCTGCTGCGCTCGGCCTGAGCACCCGCACGGCAACCGCGAGACGACGAGAGATCTGGGAGAGAAGAACAGTGACGGACACATACCTCGACATGGTGAACTCGGGGCTGGGCAAGCAGCTGGCGAGCAAGCTCGGCCTGCCCCGCCCGGTCACCCTGCGGCGCTTCAAGGCCGGGGCGGACTTCCCGGACGGCTCCGTGCTGGTGCTCGGCAAGGGCCGGGCCGGCGACGCCGCCGCGAAGGACCTGCTCGCGTGGAACCTCGACGTGCGCCGCACGGCGCAGGACGTGGACCGCGTGGGCGCGGTGGTCATCGACTACACGGAGGCCGAGAGCCCCGCGCAGCTCGGCGGCCCCGCCCTGGAGCTCGCCTCGGCGCTGCGCAAGCTGCGCCCCGGCGGACGCGTGATCACGCTGTCCCGGCCGGCGCTCGGGATCGGTACCGGGGCGGCGTCGGGCGCGGCGGGCTCCGAGGCACTGAGCCCCGCGGTCTCCGCGGCGCGCCAGGGTGCCGTGGGCATCCTGCGCTCCGTGGCGCAGGAGATGCGCGGCGGCGTGACCGCCAACGGCGTGCTGATCGCGGACGGCGTGGCCGTGGACGCCCCGAGCGTCACCGGTGCCATCCGCTTCTTCCTCTCCGGGCGCAGCGCGTACGTGGACGGGCAGTTCCTGACCGTGGGTGACGACCGCGGCGACGCCGGTCTGGACTGGGACCACCCGGTCGCGGGCAAGGTGGCCGTGGTCACCGGTGCCGCGCGAGGCATCGGCGAGCAGGTCACCCGCACGCTGGCCGCCTCCGGCGCCACCGTGATCCCCGTGGACGTGCCCATGGCCGGTGACGCGCTCACGAAGCTCGCCAACGAGCTGCGCGTGCCCGCCCTGCAGCTGGACGTGACCGACCCGCAGGCCGGGCAGAAGATCCTGGACCTGGTGACGGCGCGCTACGGCCGCCTGGACCTGGTGGTGCACAACGCCGGCATCACCCGGGACAAGATGCTCGCCAACATGGACCAGGCCAAGTGGGACTCGGTCATCGCGGTGAACATCGAGTCGCAGCTGCGCATCAACGAGACGCTGCTGGCCTCCGAGGACCTCGGTGCCGCTCCGCGCATCGTGTGCCTGGCCTCCACGAGCGGCGTGGCGGGCAACCGGGGCCAGACCAACTACGCGGCCTCTAAGGCGGGCGTAATCGGTCTGGTGGCGGCCACCGCGCCGCTGATCGCCGCCAAGGGTGGAACCATCAACGCCGTGGCACCGGGCTTCATCGAGTCGGACATGACCGCCAAGATCCCGGCCGCGCGCCGCCAGATCTCACGGCGCCTGAACTCGCTGCAGCAGGGCGGGCTCCCGGTGGACGTGGCCCAGGCCATCACGTTCCTGCTCTCGGACGCCGCCGGCGGCATCAACGGCCAGACGCTGCGCGTGTGCGGCCAGAGCCTGGTGGGGGCGTGATCGCATGAGCGAGAACCTCCCGACCCTGCCCGAGGGCTACGCGACCGAGGCGCTGCACGGCCCCGTGCGGCTGCCCGCCCTGTACGCCACGGCGGGTGCGAGCGCGGCGGCGTCCGCCGTGACGGACGCGGCGTCGTCGGCGGCCCGGAAGGTGATGCCCGGCCTGCGGAACTCGCCGGTGGGGCGCGTGCTGCCCGCCTCGTGGCGCGAGGAGAAGCCCGGCCGCGTGGCCGCTTCCCTGGAGCTGCCGCGTGTGGCGCACGAGGTGCGCGGGCTCAGTGCGGATCCCGAGTGGCACGAGAAGTTCTGCCGCGTGGTGCGCGCGAGCACCCACCCCGTGACGCCGGGCTCGGACCGCAGCGCCGTGTTCTCGGGCGCCCTGCACGCGCTCGCGTTCCCGGTGGCCATGTCCCTGCTCACGCGCCCGGACTTCCCGTTGCCGGTGCTCGGCATGGTGCACCTGAGCAACACGGTGCACCACGTCACGGACGTGGCCGTGGGCGAGCCCGTGACGGCCACCGCGTGGGTCGAGAACCTGCGCGCGCACCGTTCGGGGACCATGGTGGACGCCGTCGTGACCCTGACCCGCGAGGACGGCGACGTCGCGTGGGCCGGGCGCTCCACGTACCTCGCCAAGGGCGTGCACGCCGCGATCGCGGGGCAGGAGCCCGCCGGGACCGCCTCGGAGGAGACTCCGGAGCGCCACGAGTTCACGGCGCCGCTGCCCACCGGCGAGTGGCGCCTGGGTGCCGGGACCGGGCGGGAGTACGCGGCGGTCAGCGGCGACTACAACCCGATCCACCTCTCGGACCCGTCCGCGAAGGCCCTGGGCATGAAGTCCGCGATCGCGCACGGCATGTACACGGCGTCGCGCGCGCTCGCCATGACGGGCGTGCCCGCCGAGGTGCCGTTCGTGTGGTCCGTGGACTTCGCTACACCCGTGCGGCTGCCGGCCACGGTGGCCGTGGCGGTCGACGACGACGGCCGCGGGGACCACTGGAGCGCGTCCCGCGTCCAGGTGTGGGACCCGAAGCGCGGGCGTCCGCACGCGGACCTGAGGGTGTCGGCGCTGTAGCGCCGTCGGATCCCCAGGACCTTTCGCAGCGCCCCGGACCACGCGGTCCGGGGCGCTGCGCCGTTTCCCTGGTTGCGCGCTCGGTGGCCGCGGGGGCGGGGCGCGGAGCAGGAGGCCGACGCCGCCACCGGGGCGGACGGCGTCGTCGGCACTGGGCGTTGTGCTGCCGGCCAGGGGAGGGGTGCCGTCCCACGGTGTCGGAGTGCTGGGTCACAATGGTGCGGTGAGCACAGTCAACGCCAAGAACGCGCAGCAGGCCACGGACGCCAACGGTCAGAGCCTCAACCCGGAGGAGCCCAGCGAGGCGCTGCGGGAGCGGTACGCGCAGCTCTCGGACCGCGTCCGGGAGGCCCGGGCCGCCTACTACGTGCACGACCAGCCGACCATCTCGGACGCGGAGTACGACGCCCTGTACCGCGAGCTCGAGGAGTTCGAGGCGCTGCACCCGGAGCTGAAGACCAACGACTCGCCCACGCAGGAGGTCGGTGGCGAGGTCGGCGCGGCATTCAGCCCGGTGACCCACCTGGAGAAGATGTACTCGCTGGAGGACGTATTCTCCACGGACGAGCTCGTGGCGTGGCTCGAACGCGCGCAGCAGCAGGTCGAGCAGCTGCCCGGTGCGCCGGAGGTCGCGTGGCTCAGCGAGGTCAAGATCGACGGCCTGGCCGTGAACCTGCTCTACCGGGACGGCGTGCTCGTGCGGGCCGCCACGCGCGGTGACGGCACCACGGGCGAGGACATCACCCACAACGTGGCCACCATCAAGACGATTCCGCAGCGGCTCCGCGGGGAGGGGTTCCCTGAGGAGGTCGAGATCCGCGGCGAGGTGTTCATCTCCTCCCAGGACTTCCGCGCGCTCAACGAGGCCATGGTGGAGGAGGGGCGCGCACCGTTCGCCAACCCCCGCAACGCCGCCGCCGGATCGCTGCGGCAGAAGGACCCGGAGGTCACCGCCCGGCGGCCGCTGTCCATGTTCGTGCACGGCATCGGCTACGCGCGCGGCTTCGAGCTCACCACGCAGTCCGCGGCGTACGACGTCCTCAAGGACTGGGGCCTGCCCGTCAGCCCGTACTCGCGGGTGCTCCGCTCGGTGCCCGAGGTGCTCGAGTTCATCGCGGAGTTCGGGGACAAGCGGCACAGCCTGCTGCACGAGATCGACGGCATCGTGGTCAAGGTGGACGACCGCCGCACCCAGTTCCGGCTCGGCTACACCTCCCGCGTGCCGCGCTGGGCGGTCGCGTACAAGTACCCGCCGGAGGAGGTCAACACCACGCTGCTGGACATCCTCGTGAACGTGGGGCGCACCGGGCGGGTCACGCCGTTCGGGCTGATGGAGCCCGTGCGGGTGGCCGGTTCCACCGTGGAGATGGCCACGCTGCACAACCAGGACGTGGTGAAGGCCAAGGGCGTGCTGATCGGTGACACCGTGGTGCTGCGCAAGGCCGGGGACGTGATCCCGGAGATCGTGGGGCCCGTGGTCGCGCTGCGGGACGGCTCGGAGCGCGAGTTCGTGATGCCCACCGAGTGCCCCTCCTGCGGCACGCCCCTGCGCCCGGCCAAGGAGGGGGACGTGGACATCCGCTGCCCCAACGCGGAGACCTGCCCGTCCCAGCTCAAGGAGCGCGTGAACCACGCCGCGGGGCGCGGTGCGTTCGACATCGAGGCACTGGGGGAGGAGGCCGCCAAGGCCCTGACCCAGCCCGTGCCGCTGGACGCCCCGGACGGCACCGACCTCTCGGTGCCGCCCCTGCGCAATGAAGCGGGGCTGTTCGACCTCACCCCGGAGGACCTGCGGAACGTCCAGGTCTGGCGCGACACGCGGCGCACCGTCACGGACCCGGACACGGGCGAGAAGGTCCAGCGGGTCACGCAGCAGCTCGTGCCCTACTTCTGGACCAAGCCCACCAAGGCCAAGCCGAGTGTGCCGTCCAAGACCACCGAGATGATGTTCGCCCAGCTGCACGAGGCCCGGAACACGGACCTGTGGCGCGTCCTGGTGGCGCTGTCCATCCGTCACGTGGGACCCACTGCCGCCCGCTCGCTGGCCGTGGCGTTCCGCAGCATGGACGCCATCCGCGCGGCGGACCAGGAGACGCTCGCCGGGACGGACGGTGTGGGGCCCGTCATCGCGCAGGCGGTGCGAGAGTTCTTCGAGGAGCCCTGGCGCCGCAACGTGGTGGAGCAGTGGACCCGGGCCGGCGTCCGCATGGAGGAGGAGCTGGACGAGTCCACACCGCGCACCCTGGAAGGGGTCACCGTGGTGGTCACCGGCTCCCTAGAGGGCTACAGCCGCGACTCCGCGAAGGAGGCCATCCTGAGCCGCGGGGGCAAGGCCTCGGGCTCGGTGTCCAAGAAGACGGACTTCGTGGTCGCGGGTGAGAACGCCGGCTCCAAGCTGGACAAAGCGGAGTCCCTGGGCGTGCCCGTGCTGGACGAGTCCGGTTTCGTGCAGCTGCTGGAGCAGGGCCCCGGGGCGTTTGGCGACGTCACCGCGGGCGCGGACGAGAACGAGGGAGAGTAGGCGCGGCGTGTCGCAGGCACTGGAGGGGCTCGGCCCCGGATCGGACGAGCTCGAGGAGCTGCTGCGGGTGGCCCTCGAGGCCGCGGCGGCGGGTGCGCAGGTGCTGCGCGGCCGGGACGCGGATGCCCTGAACGCGGTGAACAAGAGCTCGGAGGGGGACTGGGTCACGGCCTTCGACGTCGCCGCGGAGGACGCCGTGAGCGCGGTGCTGCGCAGACGCCGCCCGTACGACGCCGTCACGGGGGAGGAGTCCGGAACCCACGTCCCGGCACACCGCTCCGGGGTGCGGTGGTCGGTGGACCCCCTGGACGGGACCACCAACTTCATCCGGGACATCGTCTACTACGCGACCTCTGTGGCCGCGTGCGACGAGCACGGCAACTGGCTCGTGGGCGTGGTGGACGCGCCCGCGCTGGGCCGGATCTACTACGCGGTGGCCGGGCTCGGCGCGTGGGTGCGCCGTGACGGCCGGGACACGAGGCTGGGTGGTCCGGTGCCCGGGCGCGGCGGCGCGCTCTACGGCACCGGTTTCTCGTACGACGCCGCCACGCGCCGCGAGCAGTTCGGCGCCTTCCTGGACACCATGGAGCACTTCTCGGACATGCGCCGGCTGGGAGCGGCCTCACTGGATCTGTGCATGGTGGCTGACGGAACCCTGGACGGGTACTCGGAACGAGGGCTGCACGAGCACGACTGGGCAGCCGGCGCCCTGATCGCCCACGAGGCCGGGGCGCGGGTGGAGCGCCCCGATCTGCCGCCTCCGCCGGCACTGTGTGAGGAACCGCACGGGGAGGCCAGTGCGATGGTGAACGCCTACGAGAAGGCCCGCGTGGCCAGTGTGATCGCGGCCTGGGCGGCGCACTGAGCGGTGTATATCACACCGTTATGCATCGGCTATCACCCTGTTACACAGGCGTGACCGCTCCGTGAGGTTGACCCGTTCGCAACGGGTGCCCTAGCGTGTCACGAGTTGAGGGGCCTGAGGCCCTGAAACCCGCCACAGACTGGGGTTGTCCCCAGAAGTGGCATAACGAACGTGTAACACCGGGCTTGTCGAAGCGTGGAATGTTACGCTATCGTTATCAACAACTTCCTCAGCGGACTTTCGTGAACGGAAGTTCGCTACCGGTGCCACTGATCCGTGGTGCTGGACTGTGCTGGATGCTGCTGCAACACCGTACGTCGTCTAGATGGCAGCATTCCGTAGTTTCTACCCCTAAACCGAACAGTCAAGGGTAGACGACGGCGCGAAGACCCCCGGGGACGGGAGCGAGCGTAGGTGGCCTTACGGAGCATGATGAAGACTTCAACCGCTATTCGCCGTGGTGCCGCTGCTGTCGTGATGGGTGGCGTGGCCGTCGGTGCCTTCGCCGTTCCCGCCAACGCCGCTCCGAGCCTCGACGCGATCAAGCAGTGCGAGTCCGGCGGAAACTACCAGGCGCTCAACGCGTCCTCGGGCGCTTCCGGTGCCTACCAGTTCCTCGACAGCACCTGGCGGAGCATGTCCCAGGCCGCTAACTACGCCCACGCGGCGGATGCGCCCGCTGCCGTTCAGGATGCTGCTGCGGCTGAGCTCATGGCCCGCTCCGGCGCCAGCCAGTGGGAGTGCTCCTCGATGATCTCCTCGGGCTCGTACTCCGCCCCGGCCGCCGCCGCGTCGGTGTCCACGCAGTCCTCCTCCGTGCAGGAAGCCGCTCCGGTTCAGCAGGCTGCCCCCGTGCAGCAGGCCGCTCCGGTTCAGCAGGCTGCCCCCGTGCAGCAGGCCGCTCCGGTGGAGCAGGCCGCTCCCGTGGCCCAGGCTCCGGCCGTGGAGTACTCCGCTCCCGCCGCCCCGGTGCAGCAGGCTGCTCCGGCCGCCGGCACCTACACCGTGCAGGCCGGCGACACGCTGGGCACGATCGCCAACAAGCTGGGCGTCAACGGCGGCTGGGAGGCCCTGTACGCGGCCAACTCCGGCTCCGTGGCCGACGCCAACCTGATCTTCACGGGTCAGGTGCTGAACATCCCCGCCTGATTCCAGGCACTCGTCCGCACGGACGAACCGGGCGTGACGCCGATCTGATCGGTGCCGCATCCTGAGAAGAACCCCATCCTCGCCGTCCGGCGGGGGTGGGGTTCTTCGCATCCGCGGGCCTCGGCTCCTCCGCCGTGCCCTCGACGTGACGAGGCGCCCCGCGGCGTCGGCGCTGGGACTCAGCCGGCCACTCCCAGGCACCGGGCGAGCCACGCGTACTCCCAGGCCGTGTCCTTCCACTGCGCGTAGCGGCCAGAGGCGCCCCCGTGCCCGCCGGCCATCTCGCAGCGCAGCAGCACGGTCTCCGGGTGCGCCACCCTCGTGCGCAGCTCGGCCACCCACTTGGCGGGCTCCACGTAGAGCACGCGCGTGTCGTTGAGGCTCGTGACCGCGAGGATCGGGGGGTAATCGGCATCCCGCACGTTCTCGTAGGGGGAGTAGGAGCGCATGTACTCGTAGACCTCCGCGGACTCCACGGGGTTGCCCCACTCCTCCCACTCCAGCGCGGTGAGCGGGAGCTCCGGCATGAGCATGGAGGTGAGGGCGTCCACGAACGGCACGGCCGCGAGCGCCCCGCAGTACAGCTCCGGTGCGAGATTCAGCACGGCCCCCGCGAGCAGACCGCCCGCGGAGCCGCCCATGAGCGCGATCCGGTCCTCGGCGACGTCCGCACGCGCGGCCAGGTGACGGGTCACCGCCACGAAGTCCGTGAACGTGTTCTTCTTCGTCGCCTTCTTGCCGTTCTCGTACCACGCGCGCCCGAGCTCCCCGCCGCCGCGCACGTGCGCCACGGCCCAGATCACGCCGCGGTCCAGCAGGGACAGACGGGAGATCGAGAAGGCGGGGTCGGTGCTGATCTCGTAGGAGCCGTACGCGTACTGCAGCACCGGCGCGGGCACGGAGGGGTCCAGGTCCGCGCGGCGCACCAGGCTCACGGGAATGCGCGTGCCGTCCTCGGCCTCCGCCCAGTCCCGCTCCACGACGTAGTCCTCGCTGCGGTACCCGCCCAGCACCGTGGCCTCGCGCCGCAGGACGGGCTCGCCCACGCCGAACTCGTCGAGCCCGGAGGCGCCGGGCCGGCCGGTGGGGATGTCGTAGACGCGCGGCGGCGTCACGAAGGACGTGTAGGACACGCGCACCACCGGGTTCTCGTACTCCGCGGACAGCACGCCCGCGCTGTACAGCTCCTCGTCGAACGCGGCCTCGGTCCCGGTGAGCAACGACGACGCCGCGGCGCCCGGCGCGGTTCCGGCCTCACCGTGCGCGGTGGTTCCGTTCGGCGTCGCCACCAGCACGTCGAGGGCCGCGCGCGGCACGAGCCTCACGCGCGGCGTCGTCTCCTCGCGCAGCGACAGCACCAGGTGGGTCGCGGTGGGGAAGCAGAGGTCCACGCGGGTCGCGTCCGAGGCGGGCAGCACGTCCGTGAGCTCGATCTCCACGAGCGGCCGCCCGGCCTGCTCCAGCGGCACGAGGCTCACGCGGCCGTTGGGGGCCTCGGCGTCGTGGGAGAGCAGCAGGTACTGGCCTCCGGCGACGGTGAGTGGCTCCACCTCGTAGAGCACCCGGTCCTCACGGGAGACGACGGTGCGCCAGGGGAGGTTGAGGTGGTTCCCTGCGGGCACTGCCTCAGCCGACGAGTCCTCGGGCAGGGCGTCCAGCGGGAGGATCCGGTACTCGCTGTACTCGGAGCACGAGGAGGAGAGCATCAGCCACTGCTTGTCCGCGGACAGCTCCGCGCCGAGCCACAGCCCGGGGTCGTCCTCCTGGAACAGCAGGTCGTCGGGGCGGTCGGTGCGGCCGATCACGTGCCGGTGCACCTGCCACGGCCGCCAGGACTCGTCCACCACGGAGTACACGAGCTGGCGCCCGTCCGGGGTGAGGAAGGCGCCCGCGGAGGTGCCCGCCACGGCGTCGTCGAGCACGCGGCCCGTGGTCAGGTCCTTGACGTGCACCGTGTAGCGCTCGTCCCCGGCGACGTCCTCGGACCACGCCAGCCGGGTGCCGTCCTCGGAGATGCTGAACGCGCCGAGGGCGTAGAACTCGTGCTCCTGGGCGGCGGCGTTGGCGTCCAGGAGGACCTCCTCGCCGTCCAGCGCCACGCCGGGCTCCACCGTGGGCGGGGTCCAGGAGGCAGGGTCTGCCACGGGAACGCGGCAGAACACCTGGTGCGCGCCACCCTCCACCGTGCGCGCGAAGTACCACCAGTCCCCGCGGCGGTCCGGCACGGAGAGGTCCGTCTCGCGCGTGCGGTCCTTGATCTCCCCGTAGATGCGCTCGCGCAGCGGGGCGAGGTCCGCGGTGACGGACTCCGAGTACGCGTTCTCCGCGTCCAGGTGCGCGCGGACCTCGGGGGAGTCCTTCTCCCGCAGCCACTCGTACGGGTCGGTGAACGTGTGGCCGTGGAAGGTGCGCTCCACCGGCCGGCGGGGAGCCACGGGAAAGTGGGCGACGGTGTCCTCGGAGCGGGGGTTCGCGGGCTGGGTGGGCTGCTCGGAAGTCATGGAGCCAGTCTAGGGACGCAAGGGGAGGGGCACCCGACGAGCGTTCTGCTCCTCGCGTGCCCCGCCCACAGCTCGAACCGGTGCCTCAGCCCCGCAAGGCCGTGCGCCACGTGAGCGCCTTGCCCATCCGCAGGATGGAGCGTTCGTAGATCGCGGAGGCCAGCCAGATGGCCAGCGCGGTCGAGACCAGCAGCACCAGCAGCGAGCCCACGTGCTCCCACCACGCCCCCTGCTGCAGGAAGATGCGCAACGGCACCGCCACCGGGGCGGAGAAGGGAATCCAGCTCATCACCCGCAGCGCGTCCGGGTTGTCGTTGAAGAAGATGACACCGAAGTAGGGGAGCATGATCAGCAGCATCACGGGCATGGACGTGGAGCCGATGTCCTCCTGCCGGGAGACCATGGATGCCGCCGCCGCGTAGAGCGCCGCGAACATCACGAACCCGATGGAGAACAGCACCACGAACCACAGGATCGGCACTCCCACCCCGTCCAGGGGCAGCACGTCCCCGTTGATCTGCAGCCCGAGCAGCAGGGCCGCGGCCACAAGCCCCACCTGCAGGATCGCCATGGCGGCATTGCCCAGCACCTTGCCCGCCATCATGGCCCGGGCGGGCACCGCGGCGAGCAGGATTTCCACGATCCGCGACTGCTTCTCCTCGATCACCGACACGGCGATCTGCTGGCCGAACGTGATGGCGGCCAGGAAGAAGGCGATGCCGAAGCCGAAGGCGATCAGGTAGCGCAGCCCGGGATTCGGTGCGGAGGGGTCGAGCAGCTGGACGTTCGGGCTCGTGGACAGCGCCTGCACGAGATCGGTGGGGGCGTCCGTCATGGCCAGGACGCTCGTGCCGGAGGGGCTGGCCGGGTCCGGGACGACGGCGGCGTCGGCGTCCCCGCTGCGCACCGCGTCGCGGGCGGCGTCCGCGGAGGCGAAGGTCTGGGGCGCGTAGTCGTCGCCGAGGCTCTGGACCGCGGGAGCCGTCTGGTCCACCACGGCCACGTGCATGGCGTCCCCCGCGAAGAGGTCGCCCAGGCGGGGCGCGAGCAGCGTGGCGGCCAGCGCGGCCGCGATCAGGATCAGGGTCGTGATGATGAACGGGCGGGACGCGGCCTTCACCTTCATCTCGCGCGCGGCCACGGTGCCCACCGCGGACCAGAACGGGGTCCGGCGGGAGGAGCGCCCGGGGGCGGTGGTCGAGGCGGGGCTCGTGACGGTGCTCATCGGGTGACCTCCGTGAAGATTTCGTGCAGGGTGCGGGTGACGGGTCCGAAGCGGTGGACGGTGCCCCGGCCCACGGCGTCGGTCAGCACGGCCTGGGCCGCGGCCTCCGAGGACGCCCGGAAGCGGACACGGCCGCCGTCGAAGGAGAGGACCTCGACCCCGGGGGCACTGCGCACCCAGCCGGTGTCGGAGGCGGTCACGAGTTCCCACTCGGGCACGGCGTGGGCCGCCAGGAGCTCGTCGCGTGAGCCGGCGGCACGCACGCGACCGTCCGCGAGGATCACGAGCTCGTCGCACAGCCGCTCCACGACGTCGAGCTGGTGGGAGGAGAACAGCACCGGGATCCCGGTGTCCGCCGTCTCCCGCAGCACCTGGACGGTGGTGTCCACGGCGTTCGGGTCGAGGCCGGAGAAGGGCTCGTCGAGCACGAGGGCCACGGGATCGTGCACCAGCGCCGCGGCGATCTGGGCCCGCTGCTGGTTGCCAAGGGACAGCTCCTCGAGCCGGCTTCCCGCGCGCTCACCGAGCCCGAGGCGTTCGAGCAGGGCCAGCGCTCGGGTCTTCGCGGCCCGCCCGGACATGTCGTGCAGCCGGCCCAGGTAGACCAGCTGGTCCAGGACCGTCATCTTCGGGTAGAGGCCGCGCTCCTCGGGCATGTACCCGATCCCGGCGCGGTAGTCGGGCGTGATGGGAGCGCCATCCACCTCGATGCTGCCCGAGTCCGGCGTCAGCACCCCCAGGAGTATGCGCATCGTCGTGGTCTTGCCCGCGCCGTTGCCGCCCACGAAGCCCGTCATGAGGCCGGGTTGGATGCTGAAGGTCACGTCCTGGAGCACGTGGGCCGCGCCGAAGGACTTGTTCACCCCGTTCACTGTGATCATGGCTCGAGCCTAGGGATCCCCGGCGGTCGGCACCTCCGCCCGGAGGGGGATTCTCCGGGGCCGGTCTCCTCCGCCGGACGGAGTCACCCGTCAGCGGCCGGTCACCCCGTGCTCGAACGCCCAGATGATCGCGTGGACCCGGTCCCGCGCGCCCGTCTTCAACAGGACGTTCGAGACGTGGGTCTTTACCGTGGCCCTGCCCACGAACAGCTCCTGGGCGATCTCGTCGTTCGACAGTCCCCGTGCCATCGCGCGCAGCACCTCGGCCTCGCGCGCGGTGAGACCCGCACGGGCGAGTTCGGTTTCCGCCGCGGCACCTCCCGGGGCGGGATCCCCGGGTCCCGTGGTCGGCAACGCGGAGGACGACGCCGCCGCGGCGCCGTCGTCGTCCCCCGTCGAGATTCCTGCCGAGGCGCCCGCCGAACCTCCCTCCGAGGCCTCCGCCGGCGCCGCAGCCATGCGCCCCAGGACCCGGCGCGTGACCATGGGGTCCAGCAGCGCGTCACCGCGTCCGAGCACCCGGACGGCGTGGATCAGCTCCTCCGGCCCCGCGGACTTCAGCAGGAATCCTGAGGCACCGGCCGTGAGCGCGGTGAACAGGGCCTCGTCCGTGTCGAAAGTGGTGAGGACGAGCACCGCGGCCCGGGACCCGGAAGCCAACAACTGTCGGGTGGCGGTGATGCCGTCCAGCCGCGGCATCTGCACGTCCATGCACACCACGTCCGGGTCGAGGGAGGCAGCGAGTTCGAGTGCCTCGACGCCGTCGCGCGCCTCACCCACGACCTCGATGTCGTCTTCCGAGCTGAGGATCGCGGAGAACCCGAGCCGGATCAGGGGCTGATCGTCCACGAGCAGGACCCGCAGGCTCATGGCTGCTCCTCCGTCCCTGCGATCGTCCCGGCATGGCCGGGCGCAGACGCCTGGCCGGGCACGGTCGCGCGGGCCGGCGCGGAGGCCTGGACCGGCACGGAGGCGTGGCCGAGCGCAGAGTCGAGTGCAGTGGCATGGACCGGCACGGTGGCACGCACGAGCCAGCCGCCCTCGGCCTTCGGCCCCGCCTCCAGCGTGCCGCCCAGGGAGGCCATGCGCTCCGCCATGCCCACCAGGCCCGTTCCCGTGCCCGCAGCGGGGGCGTCACCGAGCCGGGCGCCCCGGCCGTCGTCGCTGACGTCCAGCTCGACCTGCTCCGTGCCCGTGCGCAGCCGTACGGTGACGGTGGCGCGGGGCCCGGCGTGCTTGCGAGCGTTCGTGATCCCCTCCTGCGCCGTGCGGTAGAGGGCGAGCTGCGCCGTGGGAGGAAGCTCCGGCTCCGGACCGATCCGCTCGAGGACCACGTCCTGGCCGATGCCCCGGGCCTGCGCGACGAGGTCCTCGAGGTCGCGCAGACGGGGCACCGAGTCGGGCACTCCCTCGCCGTCGCGCAGCGTGTGGACCATGGTCTTGAGCTCGGCCACGGCGTTGCGGGCCGAGGACTCGACCCCGCGCAGGTGCATGGCCGCAGCATCCGGGTTGCGGGGCATGCTCACCCGCGCGGCGCCGGCCTGCACGCCCATGGCCGTGACGTGGTGGGCCACCACGTCGTGCAGCTCCCGGGCGATCCTGACGCGTTCGAGGCTGACGGCCTGCTCGGCCAACCGATCCTGCTGCTCCCGAATCTCCTCGTGGGCAGCCCGCAGGTCCTGCCGCTCCATGGCCGCGTCCCAGGACCGGTTCCCGAAGACCCATGCGCCGCTGAAGTAGGCGATGTTGATGAGGAACTGGATCAGGGCGAACGCCATGTAGCCGTTGACGCCCCGCTCGCCGTCGGCCCCGTCCGTGAACCGGGCCACGGTGGCCCAGACCAGCCACACCGCCATGCCCGCGGCCACGGCCACGCGCGCCCACGTGGCGCGGCGCCGGTCCGGGCACCACGCGCCCACGGTGTAGAAGCCCAGGAATAGCACCACCTGGGAGGCGTACATCTCGGCCCCCACCCACGAGACGAGCGCGAAGTAGAGGAATGAGACGGCGACCATCACGGCCACGGGGAAGCGGTGCCGCCACGCCAGCGGGGCGGCGAGCACCGCGGCGCCCACGGCCACCCATCCCACGTCCAGCGTCCGCGGGACCTTCTGGACGAAGTCCGAGAGGTAGACCAGCTCGATGCCGGCGAGCGCGAGCACCACGGCCTCCAGGCAGTCCCGGCGCCGCCACCCGGTGGGCAGGGCGCGACGCCGCTGCGGGCTCTCCTGGGTGGCGGGGCTCGGGCGCATGGTCGTCACCCTATGCGAGAGGTCACGGCTGCGGCGGGCACGGCGGCCCGGCACGCACAATGGTGGCGTGACGACTTCCCCCGTGCCCTCGCAACCCCTCCGGCGCGCAGACCTCTGGTTGCAGATCGTCATCGTCCTCGGGGTCTCCCTCGGTGCGTCCGCGGTGTACGCGGTGCTGGACCTCGCCGAGATGCTGCTGCGCTCCTCGATCGCCGAGAGCTCCACCACGCTGAACCGCTCGCTGAGCGACGTTCCCGTGACCGACGCGCTGCGGCAGCTGACCGGGATCGGGTTCGCGCTCGTGCCCGTGCTGCTGGCGCTGTACCTGCTGGCCGGGGGTGCCCAGGCGATCCCCGCACTGCTGCACCGGATCGGGGTGGACGGGCGGCGGCCGCTGCGGGACACAGCGTGGGGCGTCGCCCTGTTCCTGGTCATGGGCGGTGGCACGCTCGGGCTCTACCAGGCGGGCCGGGCACTCGGGGTGACGGCGCAGATCACCACCTCGACCGTGGACCTGACCTGGTGGACGGTGCCGCTGCTCGTGCTCTCCGCCGTGCGCCACGCCCTGGTGGAGGAGGTGGTCGTGGTGGCGTTCCTGTGGGACCGGCTGCGCCGCCTCGGGTGGAGCTGGTGGGTCGTGGCGCTGGCCTCCGCCCTGGTGCGCGCGAGCTACCACCTGTACCAGGGGATCGGCCCGGCCCTGGGCAACCTGGTCATGGGGCTCGTCTTCGTGTGGCTCTACCGGCGCCGCGGCCGCCTGCTTCCGCTGCTGATCGCGCACGCGCTGCTGGACACGGTGGGTTTCCTGGCCCCGCAGCTGCTCGCCGGATGAGCGTGCGTCATGCGGCTTGACGCGCGGGGCGTCCGCTTCAGAGAATGAAGACATAGGTCACGAGAGTCAGCGACAAGCCCCAGCTTGCTGACCGGCAACCCTCCTACCGCGGTGGGGTGCCCTGGGTGAGGACCTGGCCGGATGGTCGACCGACCACCCCGGCAAGCGCGGGTCATGGCTGCCCGGTCGCGTCACGGGCACCGTGCGCGCCACGGCCGGACCCCTGATCCTTGGAGAAGGAGTGCGGCCATGACCACCACCCCCACGCCCGAGAACCCCCAGGACTGGTCCTTCGAGACCCGTCAGATCCACGCCGGGCAGAGCGCGGACCCCGTGACCGGGGCGCGTGCGCTGCCGATCTACCAGACCGCGTCCTTCGTGTTCCCGGACGCGGACACCGCCGCCGCCCGGTTCGCGCTGCAGGACCTGGGCCCCATCTACTCGCGGCTGACCAACCCGACCACCGAGGTCGTGGAGAACCGGATGGCATCCCTGGAGGGCGGCGTCGGCGCCCTGATGGTCGCCTCGGGGCAGGCGGCGACGACGCTCGCGGTCCTCAACCTCGGCGGCGCCGGGACCCACGTGGTCGCGAGCCCCTCGCTCTACGGCGGCACCTACAACCTGCTGCGCCACACGCTCGCGCGCCTGGGTGTGGAGACCACGTTCGTGACGGACCCGGACGACCCTCAGCAGTGGCGGGACGCCGTGCGCCCCAACACCGTGGCGTTCTTCGGCGAGATGATCCCGAACCCTCGCAACGACGTCCTGGACGTCGAGACCGTGGCCGCCGCCGCGCACGAGGCGGGCGTCCCGCTGATCGTGGACAACACCATCGCCACGCCCTACCTGGTGCGGCCCATCGAGTGGGGCGCGGACATCGTGGTGCACTCCGGGACCAAGTTCCTGGGCGGGCACGGCACGGCGATCGGCGGCTTCATCGTGGACGCCGGACGCTTCGACTACGGCAGGGACCCGCAGCGCTTCCCCGGTTTCAACGAGCCGGACGAGACGTACGACGGTCTGGTCTACGCGCGGGACCTCGGCGCGGACGGCGCCTTCGGGGTGAACCTCTCCTACGTGCTCAAGGCCCGCGTGCAGCTGCTGCGGGACCTGGGCGCGTCCATCTCTCCGTTCAACGCTTTTCTCATCGAGCAGGGCATCGAGACCCTCTCGCTGCGCGTGGAGCGCCACGTGGCGAACGCGGAGAAAGTGGCGCGCTGGCTCGAGTCCCGCCCCGACGTGCGCTCGGTCTCCTACGCGGGCCTCGAGTCCTCCCCGTGGCACGAGCGCGCGCGCAAGTACGCGCCCGGGGGAGCGGGCTCGGTGCTCGGCTTCGTGCTGGAGGGCGGCAAGGCGGCCGGCACCGCGTTCGTGGACGCTCTCACCCTGCACTCCAACGTGGCCAACATCGGCGACGTCCGCTCGCTCGTGATCCACCCCGCCTCGACCACGCACGCCCAGCTCTCCGAGCGTGAGCAGCTCGCGGCGGGTGTGGAGCCCGGGTTCGTGCGGCTGTCCGTGGGCACGGAGGGCATCGACGACATCATCGCGGACCTCGACCGCGGTTTCGCCGCCGTGGCGGCACTCGGGGACGGCGCGGCCGTTGCTGCGGCAGGTTCCGGGGCAGCGGACGACGACGACGCCGCGGCGTCGGCTCCTGGAGCGGCCGCCGGGCCCGCGAGCGGCACCGGTGGCGCGGCGTCGTCGGCGGAGGACGCGGGGAAGTGAGCATGACCGTCGTGGAGGGAGCGAGGACCGCCCACCGGGACGGCGTCGTGCGCTGGGCGGACGTGGGAGACCTGGTCCTGGAGTCGGGGGTGCTGCTGCCGGGCGTCCGACTGGCGTTCGAGACGTGGGGTGAGCTGAACGCGGACGGCTCCAATGCCGTGCTGGTGGAGCACGCCCTGACCGGGGACTCGCACGTCACGCGCGGGACGGCCGCGGAGCACACCCCGGAGGACGTCTTCGACCCGGCGGCCGCGGACGGCTGGTGGGACGGTCTCGTGGGACCGGGCGCGGCGATCGACACGGAGAAGTACTTCGTGGTGTGCGCGAACATCCTGGGCGGCTGCTTCGGCAGCACGGGCCCCGCGAGCCCCGCCAGGGACGGTGCCCCGTGGGGCTCGCGCTTCCCGCGCATCACCGTGCGGGACACCGTGGCCGCGGAGGCGCGTCTCGCGGACGTGCTGGGCGTGCGGGCCTGGCGGCTCGTCGTCGGCGGCTCGATGGGCGGTGTCCGCGCCCTGGAGTGGGCCGTGACCTGTCCCGAGCGGGTGGAGGCGTGCGCCGTGATCGCGGCGAACGCGCGCGTGGGCGCCGAGCAGCTCGCGTGGGGCCAGGCCCAGACGCTCGCCATCCGGCAGGACCCGTGCTTCCGCGGCGGCGACTACTACGGCGGGCCCTACCCGGAGGCAGGGCTCGGGCTCGCGCGGCGGATCGCCCACATCACCTACCGCAGCGCCCCGGAGCTGCAGACCCGCTTCGGCCGGGCGCCCCAGGGCCGCGAGGACCCCGAGTACGCGAAGGAGGCAGGGCGTGGGCGCTACACGGTGGAGAGCTACCTGGACCACCAGGCCTCCAAGATCGTGGAGCGCTTCGACGCGAACTCGTACCTCAGCGTCAACGAGACCCTGATGTCGCACGACGTCGCCCGCGGCCGCGGGGACCTCCGCACCGCCCTCGCGCGCACGCGCTGTGAGTGGCTCGTGGCCGCGGTGGACTCGGACCGGCTGTTCTACCCGTCCGAGTCAGCTGAACTGGTCGCCGCGCTGCCGGGCGAGCAGGAGCTGCACATGATCACCTCGCCCAGCGGCCACGACGGGTTCCTCATCGAGACCCCCCAGGTGGGCAGGCTGCTGCACCGGACGGTGCTGCGGGACTGACCCGGGTCCGGGCAGCCGAGTCGCTCAGGCGCCCTGCGGGTCCACCGGGACGTCCTCGCCGGCGCCGGGGATCGTGGGGCGGCCGAACTCGGGGCGCTTGGCGGTGATGTTGTCGCCGGAGCTGCGGCGGCGGATGCGGCGGCCCACCCAGGGGACGAAGTACTTGCGGGCCCACACGAGGTCCTCGCCGCGCGCCTGACGCCACGTGCGGGTGGGGCGCGGCGTGAGCTCGCCGGGGACGAGCCCGTGCGCAATGCCGAGGGAGTCCAGGGCCTCGCAGGCGATGAGCTGGTGGCCCAGCGGAGAGAAGTGCAGCCGGTCCGGCGCCCACATGGCGGGATCGCCCAGCTGGTGCAGACCCCACAGGTCCACCATCACGCCGTCGTGCCGGGCCGCGACCACGCGCACGTTCTCGTTCCAGATGGCCACGCGCCCGCGGATGCTGCGCAGCACGGGGGTGTTGCCGATGTCTGGGCCGTCGAACATGACCACGGTGGCTCCGGTCTCGGCGATCTGCGTGATGACGGTGTCCAGACGGGCGGCGATGTCGTCCGGGTCCGCACCGGGGCGCAGCATGTCGTTGCCGCCGGCGCTGATGGTCACGAGGTCCGGGTGCAGCGCGAGCGCGGGTTCGAGCTGCTCGTCCACGATGGGCTGGAACAGCCGCCCGCGCACCGCGAGGTTGGCGTACGCGAAGTCCTCCGTGGTGCGGGCGAGCTCCTCCGCCATGCGGTCCGCCCAGCCGCGGAAGCCGCCGGGGACGGAGTCGTCCGGGTCCCCGACCCCCTCGGTGAAGGAGTCGCCGATGGACACCATGCGGTGCCACGGGTGGATCGCGGGGGAGGCGTCTTCGGAGGCGGTGTCGGCCGCGGACTCGACGGCGGGGCCGACCGCGGACTCGGGGGGAGTGGTCTGGTGCGAGGGGCTCTCATGCATACACGGTGTTCTAGCACGCGAGGCCCGTGGAATCGAGCCGGGCTCGTGCACCGTGCGCGCTCCGTGCCACCATGGGGGGCATGCAGCCTTCTCCCCACGTCATCTGGAACAACGAGCCCGAGGACCGCGCCGCCACACCCCTGGTGGTCCTCTTCCACGGCTACGGCTCGCACGAGCAGGACCTGATGTCCCTGGCCCAGAGCCTGCCGCCGGAGTTCAGCTACGCCTCCGTGCGGGCACCCGAACGGGCCGGGATGGGCTTCCAGTGGTTCCCGCTGTCCCAGGAGCTGGGCTTCACGACCGACGCCGTGGTGGCCGCCGCGCAGGGCGTGCTGCCGTGGCTGCGTGAGGAGTCCCAGCTGCACACGCACGTCATCCTGCTCGGCTTCTCCCAGGGCATGGCCGTGGCCACGACGATCGCGCGTCACGCCCCCGAGCTCGTGGACGCCGTGGTGGGCCTGTCCGGGTTCGTGGTGCCGGTCCCCGCCGACGACGCCCAGGCCGACTTCTTCCACGACGCCGCCCTGCGCGAGCAGCCGCTGCGGATGTTCTGGGGCCGTGACCCCGAGGACCCTGTGATCCCACCGGCCCTCGTGGATCTCACCGCCGAGTGGGCCCAGGAGCACGCGGACGTGACCAAGGTGCAGTACCGCGGCGTGGGCCACGGGGTCTCACCGCAGGAGATCGGCCACGTGGGGGAGTACCTGCGGGCGCTCGTGGGCTGAGCCCGCTCGCTCACTCTGCGACTAGGCGCACTCCCGGCAGCTCCGAGCCCTCGACCCCCACGGTGTCCCCCGGGTGCAGCTGCGCACCCCGGCGGGTCTCCACCGCGCCGTTGACCAGCACGCGGCCCTCGGACACGAGGGTCTTGGCGTCGTGCCCGTCCTCCGCGAGGTTGGCCAGCTTCAGGGCCTGACCCAGGCGGATCATGTCGTCGCGGATCGGCAGCTCTTCGTACGTCTCATCACTCATGCCCCCATTGTCTCAGGCGCTCCGAGGCGAAGGCGCGGCGGGGCGGACGGGTGACAGGGCGGCGTCGTGCGCGAAAGTAGTTGCACGTCCAACGATGTGCGGATACGTTCGGGGAGACGTGCATCACACCCGAGCCCCAGGAGCAGTCATGACCCTCGTTCCCCACTTCGTTGCCGGTCGCAGGGTCGAGGGCGGCTCAGGGCGGACCCAGGACGTCTACAACCCGGTGCAGGGGACGGTCAGTGCCCAGGTGCCCCTGGCCACGGCGGAGGAGGTCTCGGAGGCCGTGACCGCCGCGGAGCGCGCCTTCCCCGAGTGGTCCGGGCTCAACGCCCAGCGCCGCGCCCGGATCCTGCTGAAGTGGGTGGACCTCATCAACGAGAACATGGACGAGCTGGCCACCCTGCTGTCCAACGAGCACGGCAAGACCTTCCCGGACGCGAAGGGCGACATCCAGCGCGGCATCGAGGTGGTGGAGTTCGCGGCCGGTGCCCCGCACCTGCTCAAGGGTGAGTTCTCCACCGGCGCCGGAACGGGTATCGACGTGCACACCCTGCGCCAGCCCCTGGGCGTGGTTGCAGGGATCACCCCGTTCAACTTCCCGGCCATGATCCCGCTGTGGAAGACCGGCATCGCGCTCGCCGCGGGCAACACCTTCGTGCTCAAGCCCTCCGAGCGGGACCCCTCCGTTCCCGTGCGGCTCGCGGAGCTGGCCCTGGAGGCCGGGATGCCCGCGGGCACGCTGAACGTGGTCCACGGGGACAAGACTGCGGTGGACGCGCTGATCGAGGACCCGCGGGTGCGCGCCATCGGGTTCGTGGGCTCCACGCCCATCGCCCAGTCCATCTATAGTGCGGCGGCAGCGCACAACAAGCGGGCGCAGTGCTTCGGCGGCGCCAAGAACCACATGGTGATCATGCCGGACGCGGACCTCGAGCAGGCCGCGGACGCCCTGATCGGTGCCGCCTTCGGCTCGGCCGGTGAGCGGTGCATGGCCATCTCCGTGGCGGTGCCCGTGGGGGAGGCCACCGCGAACACCCTGCGGCGGCTGCTCGAGGAGCGAATCGCCGGGCTCACTCTGGGGCCCTCGCTGGAGGAGACCTCGGACTTCGGGCCGGTGGTCAGTGCGCAGGCGAAGGACCGCATTGAGTCGTACATCGCCGCGGGCGTCGAGGAGGGCGCGGAGCTCGTGGTGGACGGCCGCGGTGCCACGGTGGACGGGTACCCGGACGGCTTCTGGGTGGGGGCCACCCTGTTCGACCACGTCACCACCGACATGAGCATCTACCGCGAGGAGATCTTCGGCCCGGTGCTGTGCATCGCCCGCGCCGCGGACTACGAGGAGGCCCTGCGCCTGCCCAGCGAGCACGAGTTCGGCAACGGCGTGGCCATCTTCACCCGGGACGGGGACACCGCCCGCGACTTCACGACCCGCGTGGACGTGGGCATGGTGGGCGTGAACGTCCCCATCCCCGTGCCGATCGCCTACTACACCTTCGGCGGCTGGAAGGCCTCGGGCTTCGGGGACCTCAACCAGCACGGCACGGACGGGCTGAAGTTCTACACCAAGACCAAGACCGTCACCACGCGCTGGCCCTCCGGGGCTAAAGAGGGCGCGAGCTTCGTGATGCCCGCGGGCAGCTGAGCCGCGCGGCGTCGTCGCTGCCACCACCACCGCCACCCCCGGAACGAGGACCGTCATGACCGAGACCACCAGCCAGCAGCTTCCCGCCGTCGCCTTCCTGGGCCTGGGCCACATGGGCGGGCCGATGGCCCTGAACCTCGTGAAGGCCGGGGTCCGGGTCACCGGCTACGACGTCGTGCCGGAGGCGTGCGACGCCGCGCGCGAGGCAGGGCTGGAGGTGGCCGGCTCCGCGCAGGAGGCGGTGCGCTCCGCGGACGTGGTGCTCACCATGTTCCCGGCGGGCGTGTTCGTGAAGGAGGCCTACGAGGGGGTCGACGGCGCCGAGGGTCTGCTCGCCGCGGCCCCCGTCGGTGCCACGTTCCTGGACTGCTCCACCATCAACATCTCCGAGGCGCAGGAGGTGGCGCAGCTCGCCCACGCGGCGGGTTTCACCGCGGCGGACGCCCCCGTCTCCGGCGGAGTGGTGGGTGCCACCGCGGGGACGCTCGCGTTCATGATGGGCGCGGAGCCGGAGGTGTTCGAGCGAGTGCGGCCCCTGCTGGAGATCATGGGCGGGCGCGTGGTGCACTGCGGCGGCAACGGCATGGGCCAGGCCGCCAAGATCTGCAACAACATGATCCTGGGCGTGTCCATGGTGGCGGTCAGCGAGGCGTTCGTGCTCGCCGAGAGACTGGGGCTGGAGCACCAGGCGATGTACGACGTCGTTTCCCACGCCTCCGGCCAGTGCTGGGCCCTGACCACCAACTGCCCGGTGCCCGGCCCGGTGCCCACGAGCCCGGCCAACAACGACTACGAACCGGGATTCGCCGGGGCGCTGATGTCCAAGGACCTCACCCTCGCGGCCACCGCCCTGGACGAGACTGGCACGGAGGCGCCCATGGGGCGGCTGGCGGCGGAGCTCTACGCGCAGTTCGTGAAGGACGGCCAGGCGGGCACGGACTTCTCCGGGATCATCACGACCCTGAGGGAAGCGTCCAGGAAGAGTTCCGGGGAGGGTTAGCGCGAGGGCTCGCGGGGATGGTTCTCGTGAGCGGTGTCGGGCCGGTCCCCGGGAGGGGCGAAGTCCCCGGAGCGCGCCCGGAAACCGCTCAGCGCGGCCACGACCGCCTCGACCTCCTGCTCCTCGAAGCCCGTGGCGAGGAACAGCTCCTCCTCCTCGTTCAGTGCGCGGGTGGCCCGTGCCACCACGTCGAGCCCCTCCGGCGTGAGCACCACGTTCACGGCGCGGCGGTCCGAGCTGACCGGCTCGCGGCGCACCAGTCCCGCGTGCTCCAGCCGGTCCACGGCGTTGGTGATGGACGTGGGGTGCACCTGCAGCAGGGCGCTCGCCTTCTTCATGAGCATCCTGTGCTCCCGGGTGAAGCTCAGCAGGGCCAGCACCTCGTAGCGGGAGAAGGTGAGCTTGAACGGCCTGAGGATCCGGTCGGCCTGTGCGAGCAGCAACTGCTGCGCCCGCATGATCGAGGCCACCGCGGCCATGGGCCCCGCGGCCTGCGTCCAGCCCTCGCGCTCCCAGTTGCGCCGGGCGTCGGCAATGGGGTCACGGGGGAGCGGCTCGTGCTGTGGCATGGCCGCATTCTACGGGGCGGCGTCTGCCGGCCGTGGCGGAGGGAAGCGCGGGCCAGTCCATCGAGTGTGATCCAGGACACCACAAAATGCATTCCTCCGGTATGGTCGGACGTACCACTATCGACCTGCCCACTACCCCGAGGACCAGGATCATGACCGTGACCGCAGCATCCCCGCGCACCGCCCCCGACGTTCCCTCCGAGTCCCCGGCGCAACCGCCCGAGTCCCTGGCCCAGCCGCCCGTGGGCCCGGAGAACGTCGCCCGTGCCCTTCCCGATGCCGACCTCCTGCACCTCGAGCACGACCTCCCCGCCCCCGAGCGGGAGCGGCTGCGCGCCATCCAGGAGCACCTGCTGTCCGTGGTGCGCCCCGGCAGCACGGAGGCGTGGAACCGCGAGGAGCTTCCCGTGGAACTGTTGCCGGGGCTCGCGGAGCTCGGTCTGGGGCGGCTCGCCCTGGACGGCTCCTCCCGGCTGTTCCAGAACCTCGTGCACGCGCAGATCGCCCGGGCGGATCTCTCCCTCTCAGCACTGCTCGGCATCCACAACGAGCTGATCGTGGGCACGCTCACGGCCTTCGGCTCGGAGGAGCAGAAGCGCACGTGGCTGCCCGGTCTCACGCAGCTGACGCAGCTGGGCGCGTTCTGTCTCACTGAGCCCGAGCACGGTTCGGACATCGCCGGGGGACTCTCCACGACCGCCACCCGTGACGCGGACGGCTGGGTGCTCAACGGCTCCAAGCGCTGGATCGGCCTGGGCACGGTCGCGGACCTCGCCCTCGTCTGGGCGCGGGACACCGCCGACGGCCGGATCAAGTGCTTTGCCGTGGACACCTCCCTGCCGGGGTACTCCGCCACCAAGATCGAGCACAAGATCGGGCTGCGGATCATGCAGAACGCGGACGTGGAGCTCACGGACCTGCGCCTGCCCGCGGATGCGCTGCTGCCGGGGGCTGCGGACTTCGGGGCCACCAAGGACCTGCTCAGGGACTCCCGGGCGTGGGTCGGGTGGCAGGCCGTGGGTGCACAGCAGGCCGTCTTCGACATCCTGCGCGAGTACACGCTGACCCGCGTCCAGTTCGGCCGGCCGATCGCGAGCTTCCAGCTGGTGCAGCAGGTGCTCGCGGAGGTCGCGGGCAACCTCGCGGCGAGTGCCGGGCTGATGGCACAGGTGACGCGCGTGCAGGACGCCGGGGAGATGGAGATGATGCACGCCGCGCTCGCCAAGTCCACGGCCACCCGCCTGGCCCGGCACTCCGCCGCCCAGGCCAGGGACGCCCTCGGCGGCAACGGCCTGCTCAGTGACCACGGGATCGCCAAGATCATGGCGGACATCGAGGCCATCCACACCTACGAGGGCAGCTACCACATCAACTCGCTCATCGTGGCCCGCGCCCTCACGGGCATCTCGGCGTTCGTCTCCTGAGGTGCGGCACGCCGACGACGCCGCCACGCGGCGTCGTCGGCCCCGGAGCCCACGCCCCACGAGCCTGCGGTCCGTGGTTAGGCGAGCGCCAGAGCACCTCGCTACGCTTGTCCCTGACTCGCTCTCCCGTGCCCAGGGGGAGCACACCCCAGACCGATTCCCCACGCGCGTGCACGGCGAGGCCGCGCGAGAAACGGATGTGAGACCGCATGGCACCCAAATCCACCCTGGACAATGTCATCTCCCTGGCCAAGCGCCGGGGCTTCGTGTTCCAGGCGGGTGAGATCTACGGCGGTTCGCGCTCCGCGTGGGACTACGGGCCCCTGGGTGCGGAGCTGAAGGAGAACATCAAGCGCGAGTGGTGGCAGACCTTCGTGCGCGGCCGGGCGGACATGGTGGGCCTGGACTCCTCGATCATCCTGCCGTCCGCGGTGTGGCAGGCCTCGGGGCACGTGGAGACGTTCACCGATCCTCTGGTCGAGTCCCTGCACACGCACAAGCGCTACCGCGCGGACCACCTGCTGGAGGCGTACGAGGCCAAGCACGGCCACCCCCCGGTGAACGGGCTGGCGGACGTCAAGGACCCGGAGACGGGCCAGGACGGCAAGTGGACCGAGCCGCAGCAGTTCTCCGGCCTGATGAAGACCTTCCTGGGCCCCGTGGACAACGAGGAGGGCAAGCACTTCCTGCGCCCGGAGACCGCCCAGGGGATCTTCGTGAACTTCCTCAACGTGGTGACCGCCGCGCGGAAGAAGCCGCCGTTCGGCATCGGGCAGATCGGCAAGGCGTTCCGCAACGAGATCACCCCGGGCAACTTCATCTTCCGCACCCGCGAGTTCGAGCAGATGGAGATCGAGTACTTCATCCACCCGGACGAGGCGAAGAAGTACTTCGACGAGTGGGTCGAGGCGTGCTGGAACTGGTTCGTGGACCTGGGCGTGAACCCGGACAACATGCGCCGCTTCGACGTCCCCGAGGACGACCGCGCGCACTACTCGGACGGCACCATCGACATTGAGTACCGCTTCGGCTTCCAGGGCTCCGAGTGGGGCGAGCTGATGGGCGTGGCCAACCGCACGGACTTCGACCTGTCCAACCACACCGAGGCCTCCGGCACCAAGATGCAGTACTTCGACCAGGCCTCCGGCGAGCGCTACACCCCGTACGTGATCGAGCCGTCCTTCGGCCTGACCCGCTCCATGATGGCGTTCCTGGTGGACGCGTACGTGGAGGACGAGGCGCCCAACACCAAGGGCGGCGTGGACACCCGCACCGTGCTGCGCCTGGACCCGCGTCTCGCGCCGGTCAAGGCCGCGGTGCTGCCGCTGTCCAAGAAGGAGGACCTGCGCCCCGCCGCGCAGAACCTGGACGCCGAGCTGCGCCGCCGCTGGAACATCGACTACGACGACGCCGGGGCCATCGGGCGCCGCTACCGCCGCCAGGACGAGATCGGCACGCCGTTCTGCATCACCGTGGACTTCGACACCCTGGAGGACCAGGCGGTAACCATCCGCTCCCGGGACGAGATGACCCAGGAGCGCGTGGGCCTGGACCGCGTGCAGCAGTACCTGGCCGAGCGCCTGGAGAAGTAGGAGCCGCATGAGCATCGACTACCGCCCCTGGCAGGAGGACGACGACCTCCGCCTGCTCGAGCTGTGGCCCGACGCCGACTCCGCACCCGCCCAGGCGTTCCGCGCCCGGCTCGGTGCGCAGGACCAGAGCGGCTTCGCCGTGACGCTCGTGGCCACCGACGACGACGTCCCGGTCGCCGCCGGGGTCTGCTACGCCTCCGTGTGGCACCCGCAGCGGCTGTGGCTGTACGTGGAAGTCGCCCCGGACCACCGGCACGAGGGCATCGGCCGGGAACTGGTGTCCCGGCTGCGTGCGGCCGCGTCCGAGGGCGGGGCGGGCGCGAGCGCCCTGCGCACCCGCGTGACCCCCGAGTCCACGGGGGAGGGCTTCGCCCGCTCCCTCGGCCTCGTGGAGGCCATGCGCTCGCGCGTGGTCCGCGTGGACGCCGGCGCCCTGCCGCTGCCCACCCTGCCCACGAACCCGGACGGCTCGGACGCCGAGTCCGTGGGGGACCTCGCCACGGGATCGGTCGAGCTCACGCGTGCCGTGGAGGCCTTCTACCGTGCGGTGCACGCGTGGGACCCCGTGGGGGACGTGAGCATCGGTGCCGTGAACAAGCAGTTCCTCTCGGACACCGCCGGAGCCTACGGCGCCGTGGTGCTGCGCCGGGGTGTCACGGCGGAGGGCGGGCAGGGCTCACAGGGCGAGATCGCGGCCTTTGCCGTGAGCTACCGGCCCTTCGACCCGGCCAACCCGCACGACGAGCCCATGCCCAACGAGGTCGCGGACGTGCTGCTGGGCTACGTGCCCGGTGCCGCCGGTGCCACGGAGGCCCAGACGGGTGCCGCCCTGGAGACCCTGCTGGCGCTGCTCGTGAGCGACTACCCGGTGGAGATCGAGGTGGACGACTCCATGGGCCCGCTCGTGACCGTGGTGGACAACCTCCTGGACGCCGGTGTGGCCCGGGTGGTCACCGAGACCGAGACGCTGGTCCTGGACTAGCACTTCCCGCGAGAGCCCTCTCACCACGCACGCGGCGGGAGGGCTCTCGCGTGCTCAGAACCCCGACCCGTTCCGGCGCGGCCCCTTTCCGTGGTGACCGGCCAGAAGCGAGGGTCGCAGGTGAGGACCGTGGCCGGACGGCCACGGACGAAAGGACCCCGATGCCCGCATCCCCGGTGCGCTCCCGCGAGGACGCCCAGAATGCCGCACCCGCCGCCGCCCAGCCCATGAGCGGACGGCTGCGGCTGATCGCCACGGTGGCCACGTGCGGCGGGCTGCTGTTCGGCTACGACACCGGCGTGATCAACGGTGCGCTGCCCTCCCTGGTCTCCGACCTGCGGCTCACCCCGTTCCTGGAGGGCCTCGTCGCCTCGATCCTGCCGTTCGGGGCGGCCTGGGGAGCGGCGTTCGGCGGCCGGCTCGCGGACCGGGTGGGGCGGCGTCGGACGCTGCTGGTGCTCGCCGTCGTCTTCGTGCTCGCGACCGTGGGCTGCGCGGCGGCACCCACCGTGACCGCGCTCGTGGTGGCGCGCGCCGTGCTGGGCCTGGCCGTGGGAGCCTCCTCCGTGATCGTGCCCGTGTTCCTCGCAGAGCTGGCCCCGGCGCACCTGCGGGGCCGGCTGGTCGCCCAGAACGAGCTGATGCTCGTGGGCGGGCAGGCGCTCGCGTTCGTGTGCAACGCGGGGCTGGCGACGGCGTTCGGGGACGTCCCCCACGTGTGGCGGTACATGCTCGTGCTGGCCACACTGCCGGCCATCGCGCTGTGGATGGGGATGGTCGTGGTGCCCGAGTCCCCGCGCTGGCTGGCCCGCCACGGCCGCGGCGAGGAGATGGTCCGGGTGCTGCACCGCATCCGGGAGGACGCCTACAGCGAGACCGAGGCGCGCACCGTCCTGGAACTCGCCGCGCAGGACGCCGCCCGGCCCGCCGGCAGGCTCACGGACCTCGTGCGCGTGCCCTGGATCCGGCGGATCTTCGTGCTGGGTGCGTCCATGGCGGTGATCAACCAGATCTCCGGGATCAACGCGATCCAGTACTACGGCGTGAGCGTGCTGCAGGACACCGGCTTCGGGGGCAACGGTGCGTTCTACGCCAACATCGTGCCCGGCCTCGTGGGGGTCGCCGCGGTGGCACTGGCCATGCACCTGCTGCGCCGCGTGGGCAGGCGCCGGATGCTGCTCACGGGACTGGCCGGCACGGCGTCGTCGTTGACGGCCTTCGCCCTGGTCTACCTGCTGCTGCCCGACGGGAACCCGGCGCGGCCGTGGCTCGTGCTCGCCTGCATCGTGGTGTTCGTGGGCTTCGAGCAGTGCTGCGTGGGAACGGTCACGTGGCTGTACATGTCCGAGATCTTCCCGCTGTCCGTGCGCGGCGTGGGCATGGGGGCGTGCGCGTGGCTGCTGTGGATGATGACGTTCGTGGTGGGGCTGAGCTTCCCGCTGCTCACCCAGGCGCTGGGCGCGGGGTTCACGGTGCTGATCTTCGTGGCCCTGCAGCTCGTGGCCATCGTCTGGGTGAGGCGGGTGGCCCCCGAGACCAGGGACCGGACCCTTGAGGAACTCGAACAGCACTTTCGCTGCGGGTAGTGGACAATGGTGTGTCGCACCGCGGCCGTGCACCGCGCCCTGCCCCGTCCCCGATCCGCTCACGTGAGGAACCCGTCCGTGTCCTGTGAACCCAGCGTCGCCCCCGCACCGCAGGAGCGCGCGTGCCCGCAGTGGGTGACGCAGCCGGACGTCGCCGAGCGCGCACGGCTGCTGAGCGAGCGGTTCGAGCGGGCCTTCGGACGACCGCCGGTGGGGGTCTGGGCGGCCCCCGGGCGCGCGAACCTCATGGGGGAGTACATCGACTTCTCGGGCGGCATGTGCCTGCCCTTCGCCCACCAGTACGTCACGCTGACGGCCGCCGCCCCGCGCACGGACGGGATGCTGCGCGCCCACTCCCTGCAGGACACGGACGAGTCCGTCGCGGACGCGCGGCTGCGCGCCGTGCCCGTGGCGGAGGTGGCCCCCGGCGGGACCAGCGGCTGGTTCGGCTACGCGGCCGGGGTCGCGTGGGGAATGAACCGGGTGGCCACGGGCCGCTCGGCCCATCCCGTGGCGGTCCCGGAGCTCGCGCTCGCGCCGGGATTCGGTGCTGATCTCATGGTGGACTCCACGGTGCCCATCGGCGCCGGTCTCGCCTCCTCCGCCGCGCTCGAGTGCTCCGTGGCGCTCGCGCTCTTCTCGCTGAGCACCGGCGAGGACCACCCGGACGACCGCCTGCGCCGCGCCCTGGCCCGCGCGTGCATGGACGCGGAGAACTACATCGTGGGAGCCAACACCGGCGGCCTGGACCAGACGGCCTCCCTGCGCTCGCAGCAGGGGGAGACGCTGGCCCTGGACTGCCGCGACTTCGACGTCGTGAGCCTGCCCGCCGATCCCGCCGCCGCCGGACTCACCTGGCTCGCCGTGGACACCCGCGCGCCCCACCGCCTCGCGGACGGCCAGTACAGCTCGCGCCGTGCGGAGTGCGAGGCGGCCGCGGCGGTCCTCGGCGTCGCCCGGCTGCGTGACGCCCTGCCTCCGCACCCCGGTGACGACGACGCCGCTGCCACCCTCGCGCGCTTCGACGCCCTCGTGGCGGCGGGCGCACCGCTGGACGGTGACCCGGAGGGCGTCCGGCTGCGGCTGCGGCACTCGCTCACGGAGATGGTGCGCTCGGTGCAGATCGCGGACGAGCTGGGCTCCGCGGACCCGGACTGGCGGCTCGTGGGCCGTCTGCTCGTGGCCGGCCACGAGTCCATGCGCCTGGACTGCCGGGTCTCGGTCCCCGAGCTCGACGCCGCCGTGACCGGATGCCTCGACGCCGGCGCCCTCGGTGCCAAGGTCGTGGGCGGCGGCTTCGGAGGCTCCGTCCTGGCCCTCGCCCGCACTGAGGACGTGGACGCGCTCGCAGCCTCCGTGTGCGAACGCTTCGGCGCTCGCGGCTTCCGTGACCCGCTGTTCCTGACCCTCACCCCCTCACCGGCGGGACGCCGGATCGTCTGAGCGGCCCGCACCGGTCTGCAATTGCCGTGCGGACGTGCCCGGGCGAGACTCGTGCGAGAGAATAACCGTCAGACGCCGCTCCGGTCGCACCGGATGAGCACGACCGCCCGGGAGGCCCCATGTTCGCAGCGCACACCTCAGCCCGTCACCTGAAGCGGGGGCGCGCGGCCCAGAAGCGGGGCAACGATGCCGCCGCGCGGGAGGCCTTCGCGGACGCCCTGCGGGTGGCCCGCCTGGGCGAGGCGTGGGCGGCGGCCGGGGAGGCGGCGTCGGCCCTGGGGGACCTGGAGCGCGACGCCGGCAACCTCTCCGCGGCCGAGCACCACTACCGCACCGGCGAGGTGCAGTACCGCCGGGCCCCGCGCACCGCGCAGACCGTGGGTGGGCGGGTGCGGTGCCTGGAGGAGCTCGGGGACGTGCTGCTCGCGGAGGGCCGCCCGTGGGACGCCTACCGGGTGTTCCGCGAGGGGGCCGACGCCGCCGGCGTGGATCCCGCGCGGTCGGCCGGTGCGGGGGACGGCCCCGTGTTTGTGACCCGCGAGGACCTGCGCTGGACCTCTCACCTGGCCACCGCGGCGCAGGCGGCGGGACGTCGGAAGATCGCCACCGAGCACTACGAGGCCGTGCTGGCGGGCTGCGAACGCCGCCGGGACGTCGCCGGGCAGATCCTGTGCTGGCGGGGGCTCGCCCGCCTGGCGGAGGAGGCCATGGCGTGGCGCGAGGCGGCGCATGCGCTCACGCGGGCGTCGAGCCTGTACTCGTCGCTGCCGGACCCGGAGGCCCACACGGACGAGTGGGTCGCGTGCCTGCGGGAGCTGGGGGCGGTGTGCAAGACGCTGGGCCGCCGGGACGAGCAGGTCCGCGCGTTCAAGCTCGCGGTGCGTCTCGAGCAGATTGCGGCCTCCGGGAACGGACGAGCCGGGGACGCTCTGGTCTGACGGGGCGGCGGGCACCGCGGTGCCGCCGGCCGTGGGACCGGGCCGCGCGGCGTCGTCGTCGGTCGCTCGTCCCCGGGGCGGAAGCCGGTTGCGCGCAAGTGAGACAATGTCAGGCGATGAGCACCGACACGTCTGAGACCACGGACCGCGAACCGGCCGTGCTGAACCTGAAACCGCTGCACCTGGGCCTGCTGACCGTGGACGTCCCCGTGGTGCTGGCACCCATGGCCGGGGTGACCAACAAGTCCTTCCGCACGCTGTGCCGCGAGTACGGCGGGGGGCTGTACGTGACCGAGATGGTCACCGCGCGTGCCCTGGTGGAGCGCCGCCCTGAGTCCCTGCGGATCATCCACCACGACCCGGACGAGACCCCGCGCTCCATCCAGATCTACGGGGTGGACGCCGTGAACGTGGGCAGGGCGGTGCGGATGGTCGCGGAGGAGGACCGCGCGGACCACATCGACCTGAACTTCGGCTGCCCCGTGCCCAAGGTCACCAAGCGCGGCGGGGGCTCCGCCCTGCCGTGGAAGACGGACCTGTTCCGCGCGATCGTGAGCACCGCCGTGCGCGAGGCGGGGGAGATTCCGGTGACGGTGAAGATGCGCATCGGCATCGACGACGAGCACCAGACCTACCTGGACGCCGGGCGCATGGCGCGCGACGAGGGCGTGGCCGCGGTGGCCCTGCACGGGCGCACCCTGGAGCAGCACTACTCGGGCACCGCGAACTGGGACGCCATCGCCCGGCTGCGGGAGGCCCTGCCGGACATCCCCGTGCTCGGCAACGGGGACATCTTCTCCGCCGAGGACGCCGTGGCCATGGTGGAGCACACGGGAGTGGACGGCGTCGTCGTGGGCCGCGGCTGCCAGGGCCGCCCGTGGCTGTTCGGCGACCTGCAGGCCGCGTTCGAGGGCAGCCCGCGCCGGTTCCGGCCGGGCGTGCGCAAGGTCGCGGACACGGTCTACCGGCACGCGGAGCTGCTCGCGGAGGAGTTCGGGGACGAGGCCAAGGGCTGCCGCGAGATCCGCAAGCACGTGTCCTGGTACTTCAAGGGCTACCCCGTGGGCGGGGAGCTGCGCGCGAAGATGGCGCAGGTCCCGGACCTTGCGGCGCTGCGCGAGCTGCTCGACCAGCTGGACCTGGACGCCCCGTACCCGGGTGCGGACGTCGAGGGGCCGCGCGGGCGTGCGGGCTCGCCCAAGAAACCGCACCTGCCGGACGGCTGGCTGGACTCCAGGATCCTCGGCGACGCCGAGCGCCTGGGTCTCGTGGCCGCCGAACTCGACGTCTCCGGAGGCTGATCACGCTGCACACCCCCGACCGCCTGGGCATCCTGTCTCCCGGCTACGAGCCCTCGGACACCGAGCGCTTCGTCACCGAGGACCACCACAACCGCCACCGCAGCCACTTCGAGCGCGACCGCGCCCGGGTGCTGCACAGCTCCGCGCTGCGCCGGCTCGCCGCGAAGACCCAGGTGGTCTCGCCGCAGAGCGACGACTTCGTGCGCAACCGCCTCACCCACTCGCTGGAGGTCGCCCAGATCGGGCGGGAGCTCGGCAAGGCGCTGGGCTGCGACCCGGACGTCGTGGACGCCGCGTGCCTGTCCCACGACCTCGGCCACCCGCCGTTCGGCCACAACGGGGAGACGGTGCTCGCGCAGCTGACCCGGGGGATCGGCGGCTTCGAGGGCAACGCCCAGACGCTGCGGCTGCTCGTGCGCCTGGAACCCAAGATCCTCACCCCGCAGGGGGAGCCGGCCGGGCTGAACCTCACCCGCGCCACGCTCGACGCCACCTGCAAGTACCCGTGGTCCGCCGCGGACGCCCCGCCCCGCCCGGACGGGCGCCCTAACCGGAAGTTCGGCGCGTACGAGGACGACCTCCCCGTGTTCGAGTGGTTCCGCGAGGGCGCGGTGCAGGGCCGCAAGTGCCTGGAGGCCCAGGTCATGGACCTCGCGGACGACATCTCCTACAGCGTGCACGACGTCGAGGACGCCGTGGCCGCCCACGCCCTGCACCTGGAGGCGCTCGCGGACACGCGCCAGCGCGCCCGCGTGGTCGAGTGTGCGCGCAGCTGGTACGTCCCGGAGGCCACGGAGACCGAGCTCGACGCCGCCCTGTCCCGGCTCGAGGCCACGAGCGCCTGGGTGCCCCACATGGACGGCACGCGCGCGGACCTCGCCCGCCTGAAGAACATGACGAGCCAGCTGATTGGCCGCTTCGCGATGTCCGCGGTGGAGGCCACCCGGGAGATCGCGGGGGACGACCGCCTCACCCGCTACCGGGCCTCGCTCGTGGTGCCGTGGGAGACCGAGCTGGAGATCGCCGTGCTCAAGGGCATCGCCACCGCGTTCGTCATGACGGTGCGCGACGCCCTGCCCCTCTACGACAACCAGCACGAGATTCTCACCATCCTGGTGGAGGCCCTGATGCAGACGGACGGACGCTTCCTCGCACCCGAGTTCGCCGCGGACTGGCGAGGGATCGGGGACGGTCCCGGTGCGGAGGCCGCGCGGCTGCGACTGGTCGTGGACCAGATCGCGTGCCTCACGGACCGCTCCGCCGTGGCCCTGCACGACCGCATCCTGGGGGCGAACTGGCGCACGGGGGACAAGCCGCTCTGGTGAGGGGGAGCGCCCTGCACACCCGCCCGAGCGGCGTCGGGCGGGTTTGACGCGTTGCCTAAACTGGCCGAGTGGCCGGACTGATCAAGCGTGAAGACATCGACGAGGTTCGCGCGCGCACGGACATCCGCGAGGTCGTCGAGCAGTACGTGACCCTCAAGCCCGCGGGCATCGGATCGTACAAGGGACTGTGCCCGTTCCACGACGAACGCTCGCCGTCCTTCCACGTCAGGCCGCAGATGGGCACGTACCACTGCTTCGGCTGCGACGAGTCCGGGGACGTCATCGCGTTCCTCATGGAGATGGACCACACGCCGTTCACGGAGACGGTCGAGCGGCTCGCGGCGCGCATCGGCTACGAGCTGCACTACGAGCAGGGCGGGGCACCCAACCGCGAGGAGGTGGGCCGCCGCCAGCGCCTGCTGGACGCCCACAAGGTGGCCGCCGAGTTCTTCCAGCGCAACCTCTACACGCGCCAGGCCGCCGCCGCCCAGAAGTTCCTGGGGGAGCGGGGCTTCGACCAGGAGGCCGCGCGCACGTACGGCGTGGGCTACGCGCCGCAGGGCTGGTCCCACCTGCTGCAGCACCTGCGCAACCACGGTTTCACGGACCAGGAGCTCAAGCTCACGGGCATGTTCTCGGAGGGCAACCGCGGGCTCTACGACCGGTTCCGTGGCCGCCTGATCTGGCCCATCCGCGCGGTGGCCGGGGAGGTCATCGGCTTCGGGGCGCGCAAGCTCTACGACGACGACCAGGGCCCCAAGTACCTCAACACCCCCGAGACGCAGCTCTACAAGAAGTCCCAAGTGCTCTACGGCATCGACCTCGCCAAGCGGCCCATCGCCAAGTCCAAGCAGGTGGTCGTGGTGGAGGGCTACACGGACGTCATGGCCTGCCACCTGGCCGGCGTCACCACCGCGGTGGCCACGTGCGGCACGGCGTTCGGTGCGGAGCACATCAAAATCGTGCGCCGCTTCCTCTCCGACGACTCCGCCGGCGGGGAGGTGGTCTTCACCTTCGACGGCGACGCCGCCGGGCAGAAGGCCGCGCTGCGCGCCTTCCAGGAGGACCAGCGCTTCGTGGCCCAGACCTACGTGGCCGTGGAGCCCCACGGGATGGACCCGTGCGAGCTCCGCCTGGCGCGCGGGGACGTGGCCGTGCGCGACCTCGTGGACACGCGCACCCCCCTGTTCGAGTTCGCGCTGCGGGCCACGATCAAGGAGTACGACGTCGACAGCCTCGAGGGGCGGCTGCGCGCCATGCGCGCGTGCGCGCCCATCGTCGCGCAGATCCGCGACCCCTCCCTGCGCCCCGCCTACGCGCGGGAGCTCTCCGGGTGGCTCGGGATCGAGACGGACGAGGTGATGCGCGCGGTGAGCGCGGCGGCGAAGACCGCGCAGCGCGCCGGCTCGGGGCACGCCGGTCCCGGTCCTGCCGGTTCCGGTTCTACAGGTCCCGGTTCTCCTGGTCCCGGGGCCGACGGAGCCCGGTCCCGGCAGCGGGGGCAGGAGCCCGGGCGCGGGGCCGGGGGCGGTGAACCGCGCGGCTCGCAGGGCGCGCCCGGTGACCGCGGCGGATCCCCGGAGGAGTCGCAGGGACCCCGTCCCGTGGAGCTGCCCGATCCCCGGGAACCCGTGTCCCGCATGGAGCGGGAGGCCCTGGAAGTGGTGCTGCAGGTCCCGGACCTCGTGCCGCACCCGTACTGGGGCCACTTCGAGTCCGCGGGCATGACCTACCGGGTCCACCAGGTCATGCACGACGCCGTGGTGGCAGCCCGCGCGGAGCTCGGAGAACAGGTCCAGGGCGGGCGGGCCTGGCTGGAGGCCGTGCGGAACCACCTGCCCGAACCGCTGCACGGCTACCTGGCGCAGCTGTCCGTGACACCGCTGCCCGCGGCCACCGAGCAGCAGATGCGCAACTATGCCGTGGGGGTGCTGACCTCGCTCGTGGAGATGCACATCAACCGGGAGAAGTCGGACAAGCTCGCGCACCTCAACCGGCTCAACGCCCAGCGCGAACCCGACCTCTACCAGCGGCTCAACCGCGAGCTGCTGGACCTGGAACTGCAGCGGCGCAGCCTCATGGGAGTGTGACCCCGCCGCCGGAGCCGCTGGGGCGCGGAGCCGCGTGGCCGGGCGATTTGAGGAAGCCCGGAGGGGGCTGTAAAGTATCGTCTCGTTGCTGAGCAACACGTGCATTCCCCCGTAGCTCAATTGGCAGAGCATTCGACTGTTAATCGAAGGGTTACTGGTTCGAGTCCAGTCGGGGGAGCCACCACGGAGGCCTCCTCCCCGGAAGGGGAGGGGGCCTTTTGCGTGCCCTCTTCCGCCCGGACCGGTTCGGCCGTGCCAGATCCCCTGTGGCCTCGTGGCCCTGTGACGGAGCGGTGGTGTGCGTCCGCCCTCCCGCGTCTAGGGTGTGAGTGCGCGACCGCGGGAGGTTCCGGTCATATGCAACGGATCCTGCGCCGTCACACCACCCCTGATCTCCTGGCCCAAGGACTTCCGCGATGACCGACTTCGAGTCAACCTCTTCACCACAGGCCGCCGCCTCCGGACGCGGCGCCACCGCCGTGCAGCAGAGCCCGGAACCACAGTCCCCAGCGCCGCAGGCACCGGCCCCCGCTCCCACGCCGCGGCAGATGTGGCACGACCCCTACGGCCGGTCCGCCATCCGGGTGCTGCAGACGCTGATCCTGGCAGTGGCGATCGGGCTGGTCGTGTGGCTGGCCGCAACGCTGAAGATCGTGGTGCTGCCGCTGCTCCTGGCCGTCATCATCGCGTCGGCCATGCACCCGATCATGCGGTTCCTCCGTAGGCGGGCCGGTTTCAACCGCATCTGGTCGGCGATCACCGGTCTGCTGGGCATCCTGGTGGGACTGGGCGCCGTGCTGTTCGGCATCGCGCTGACGGTGCGCAACGAGTGGTCCGACCTCGCGCAGAAGACCCAGGAGGGCGTGAACAAGCTGGTGGAGATCCTCACCGGCTGGGGCATCCCGCTGGACAACACCCACCTGAACGAGTACTTCACCCAGGCCACCGAGTTCCTCAAGAACAGTGGTGCAGAGTCCAGCGCACTGTCCGGTGTCTCCGTGGTCACGGAGATCCTCACCGGTGCGCTGCTGATGATTGTGATGCTGTTCTTCTTCCTGCTGGACGGAGAACGCATGGCCGGTTTCCTGGTGGGGTTCCTGCCGGAGCGGCTGAGGGAGCGGGCCAACCAGGCCGGGCGCGCCTCCGTGCACGTGCTGGGCAGGTACATCCGGGGCACCGTGGTCATCGCGGCTTTCGCAGCTGTGTGCGACCTGATCACGATGCTCGTCATGCGGGTGCCGCTGGCCTTCCCCCTGGCTGCCCTGATCTTCCTGGGCGCCTTCATCCCCATCGTCGGAGCCCTGGTCACCGGGCTGGCGGCCGCGCTGGTGGCGCTGGTGGCGGCCGGGCCGGTCGCCTCGATCGTGCTGGTCGTCGTGGTGATCCTCGTGAACCAGGTCGAGCACCACATCCTCCAGCCCAAGGTCATGGGCACCGCACTGGGCCTGCACGGCATTGTGATCATCGCGGCCCTGGCCATCGGCGCACACGAGGGCGGGGTGGCCGGCGCGCTGCTGGCGGTTCCCCTCACAGCGGTGGTCTGGGCCAGCTTCAAGACCTTCCGGGACATGCGCGACGGCGCCCCGGGCAAGTTGCCCGCAGAGGATGACGAGGCGGCACCGGCCGCGCAGGCCTGACCCAGCACCGTCGTCCCTCCCACCGCATGGCCGCGCGCCGGGGCGCGCGATCACCCCACTCATCTCACCTGGTGAACCGCTCGCCTGTGAAGATGCCCGGAATTTCCCCACCCACTAGTGGTGAGACCCGCATCACAGGTAGTGGAGGAGGATCACCGTGACGGAACAGACCCCGGCCGAGGGAGTGGGTATCGTTCCTCCGCAGGTCAGCGGCACGTCCGGCGGGCAGGGCGCCGAGCGGCTGAGGCGCGTCAAGCAGCGCATCCGTGAGGCCGCGGAGCAGGTGCACGACGACGTCGTGGACCTGAGCCACGCGGTGCACGCGGACCCGGAGATCGCCTTCGAAGAGACTCGCACTGCCGCGAAGCTCACCACGGTCCTTGAACGGCACGGTTTCAGTGTGGAGACCGGGGTGGCGAACCTGGACACAGCGTTCGTGGCGTCCTACGGGACGGGACCGTTCGTCGTCGGCATCTGCGCGGAGATGGACGCGCTGCCCGGCGTGGGGCACGCGTGCGGACACAACATCATTGCCGCCTCAGGCGTGCTGGCGGGAATCAGCCTGGCCCCGGTCGCGGACGAGCTGGACCTCACCGTGAAGGTCTTCGGCACCCCCGCCGAGGAGTACGGCGGCGGCAAGGTCCTCATGCTGAACCAGGGGGTGTTCGACGGCGTCCACGCGGCCATGATGCTGCACCCGGGCGAGGAGGAGAACGCGGACCACGTGACGCGAGCTGTCGTGGACCTGGAGATCGAGTACACGGGCAAGCCGGCCCACTCCGCCGAGGCGCCACACCAGGGCGTCAACGCGGGGGACGCCGCCACCGTGGCGCAGGTGGCCATCGGGCTGCTGCGTCAGCACCTGCAGCCCGGTGAACTCGTGCACGGCATCGTACGCAGCGCCGGTGACGCTCCCAACGTGGTCCCGCACCGCGCCCGCCTGGCCTACGACGCCCGCGCGGACACGGTTGCCCAGCTCGAGGGCCCCGGCGGCGCCAAGGAACGTCTGCTCCGCTGCTTCGAGGCCGGCGCGCTGGCCACCGGCTGCACGCTGGAGGTCCACGACGACTGGCCCGCGTTCTCCGAGTTCCGCAATGACGACCCCATGGTCGCCGCGTACCGCGCCAACGCCGAGTCCCTGGGCCGTGTCTTCACGGACGCGCCCATGAGCGAACGACGGCGGACGGCCGGGTCCACGGACATGGGCAACGTCTCGCTGCGGGTTCCGGCGATCCACCCCACCATCCTCGTGGAGGCGGAGGGCGCCACGTGCCACGAGCCGGAGTTCGAGCGCTACTGTGCACTGCCGGCGGCCGACCAGGCCATGTGGGAGGGCGGCCTGTGCCTCGCGTGGACCGCGGCGGACATGGCCGCGGACCCCGTCCAGCGGGCCCGTCTGGTCCGCACCGCGGAGGAGCTGGCGTCCCGTGACTGATTCCCCCGAGAGCAACCAGAGCCTCGCGGACCGCTCGCGGGAGTCCACGCCCACGGCGGCGCAGACCATCGTGCCGCGGCGTCGCCGGATCCCCGCCGGGCGGAAGGCCCTGTGGTGGGCGGTGTGCCTGTTCCCGTTCCTCGCGGCATTCGTGCTGCAGTGGCTGCCCGCGCTGAACGGCCCCCACCTGGTCCTGGGCATCCCCGTGATCATGTGGTGGACCTGCATCCCGTGCAGTCTGCTGATCTGCGGGTTCCTGTGCATCGTGGAGTTCACGCGGACGGACCAGGACCGCGAGGAGGTCCTGGACCTGCTCGCCTCCCGCGTAGGGGACGAGCGGCCCGCCGCGGCGCGGGCGGCCTCACGCGGCGTCGGCCCCGCCGTCGCAGGCCACGAGACCAGCACCCACAACCCGCAGGAGGCCCGGTGAACACCATCGTCGTCGTCACCCTCGGTGGCATCCTCCTGATCGCCGCCCTCGGCTTCCTGGGCAGGCGCAGCCCCGACCGCGACCTCGCGGAGTGGACCGTGGGCGGGCACAACTTCGGCACCACCACCACGTGGCTGCTGCAGGCCGGGGAGGTCTTCACCACCTTCACGTTCCTGGGCACCGCGGGCCTCGTGGTCTCCGGCGGCGCGGCGTCCTTCTACTCCATGCCGTACGTGCCCCTGGGCTACATCGCCATGTACTTCATCGGACCCAAGATCTGGCGCCTCGCCCGCGCCCGAGGACACCTCACCCAGGCGGACTTCCTGCAGGACGTCTACAACTCGCGGTTCCTGGGGATCCTGGTGGCGGTGGCCGGCGTCGTCTTCCTGCTGCCGTACCTGCAGCTGCAGATCACCGGGCTTGGGCTGATCGTGGAGCTCGTGACCGGCAACGGCTCCCTGGGCAACTGGTCAATGGTGATCGCATTCGTCCTGGTGGTGGCCTTCGTCCTGTGGTCCGGGCTGCGCGGGGTGGCCACCACCGCGTACTTCAAGGACGTGCTGATGATCCTCATGCTCTTCGTGGTGTGCATCGCCGTGCCGATCCACTACACCGGGGGCTTCACGAACGTCTTCCACACCGTGCAGGATCAGATGCCGCAGATGCTCTCGGTCCACGGGACGCAGGAGTACGGGATCCCGTGGTACATCTCCAACATGGCCATCAGCGCCATCGGCTGCGCGTTCATCACCATGCCCAACGACTGGCCCCCGGTGCTCTCCGCCCGCAGCTCCACCGTGCTGCGCCGGAACTACCTGTTCCTGCCGTTCTACAACACGCTGATCGTGATGCCCCTGGTCGTGGGCTACGTGGCGCTCGTGATCCTGGGGCCCGGCGCGGATCCGGACAGCTCCCTGCTCACCCTGGCCTCCGGGGTCTTCCCGGAGTGGCTCATGGGTGTCCTGGCGGTGGCCGGCATCGCCACGGCCATGGTGCCCTCGGCGTCCCTGCTGATCGCGATCGGCACCCTCGTCTCCCGCAACCTGGTCCGCGCGCGCACGGAGAAGGCGCAGTTCGCCACCACGCAGATCACCGTGGTGGTGGCCACGGCCGCGGCGCTCGGCCTCGCGGTGGCCATGCCGGACCTGCTGGCCAACCTGCTGCTGCTCACGTTCTCCGGGATGGACCAGCTCGCCCCGGCCCTGCTGCTGCGCCGTCGGGTCGCGGCGTCGTCGATCCTCGCCGGCGCGCTCACGGGCCTCGCGCTCGTGATCGGCTACACCTTCTGGTGGTCGCTGCCGTGGGCCATCAGCGAGGGCATCATTGGTCTTGCCGCGAACATCGTGGTGGTGGTCCTGTGCGAGGTGTTCCGGCGCGTGCGCACCGGACAGCCGGCGCCCCTGCGGGGGGAGGAGGAGCGGGAGCTGCTCCGCGCCTGAGCGTGGACGGTTCGCCCGCGGGATGCTGTGGCCGCGCTCGGCGCCCAGCACGACGTCGTGCGGCAGCAGAGCGCCCCGGGCCCGGCCGAAAGAAGGCAGGGCCCGGGGTGTGCGTCACCTCGTGCGGGGAACCTCAGTACCAGGACGGCTTCGGACCCTCGGTGCCGGGCTTGTCGATGGCGAGGTCCGTCCGGGCGTACTCGTCGGGGTGCGCCACGGCTTCGGCGACCAGCGCGGCCACGCTCTTGCGGGAGACTTCGGTGCCCTTGGGCTGCTCGCCGCGGGGCGTGGTCTGGTAGTCGATCTCGTCGCGGTCCGTGAGCCAGGTGGGGCGCACGATGGTGTAGTCGAGGTCCGAGGCCTCGATCATGTCCGCGGCGCGGCGGTAGACCTTCAGCATGGGACCGACCATGCTCTGGTTCCACGTGTTGAACGGCTCGGGCAGCTCGTCGTAGATGCCCAGGGCGAGCACGAACACGAGCCGGCGGACCCCGGCGTCGTCCATCGCGGAGATGATCGCCTCCGCCTGACGGTCCACGTCACCGGCGAGGTTGGCGTAGACGGCGTCCTGGCCCTGCATGACGGAGCCGAGTGCGTCGGCGTCGAGGACGTCGCCCTCCACCACGCGGGCACCCTCCGGCGCGTCGACCTTCTTCGGGGTGCGGGCGAGAAGCGTCAGGGTGTCTCCCTGGGCGGCGAGCATGGGCAGGGCCTGGCGGGCGATCTGGCCCGAGGCGCCGAGGACCAGGACGTTGGTCATGATGACTCCTGATGCTCTGGAGAACTGGGTGTCGGTCGCGTGACCGCACAGCATGTGAGCCCCGCGACTGGCCCGCCGGGGGTGACCGCCGGACCTCCTGCCAGCGTAGGAGGGGCAGCTGAGCCAGTCCACAGCTCGACCCCCGGAGCCGCGCGGGTAGAGTGAACCGCTGGTGCTCCACCCGCCCCCCGGACGACGCAGGAAGGTGATCCGGCCCGTGACCCTGGCCTCCCGCCGACTCTGCCTCGCGGTGGCGGTGATCTACTCGGCGTGGCTCGTCGCGCCGCTGCTGGACCCGTGGACCTCCTACGCCTCCGAGTACTTCGTGGCGGACCGCCCCGCCGCCTCCCTGCTGCGCACCGCGGACGGGCTGGCCGGTGTGCTGCTGGTCGTGATCGCGGTGCTCTCCTACGCCAGGGTGCGCACGCTGTGGCGCGGTCTGCCCGGCGGTCCGGCCCCTGCCGCGTGCGGCGGGGGCACGACGACGTCGAGCGGCACCCCGGGTGCCACCTCGCGGCGCGGGCGCGTGGCCGTGCGCACGTGGGCGGCGTCGCTCGCGTTCGCCGGACTGGCCACGGTCGTGGACGCGATCAACCCCATGACCTGCGCGCCCTCGATCTCCCCGGTCTGCCACGCGGCCGAGGAGGCCGGCACGCTGCCCGTCCAGCACCAGCTGCACACCGTCTCCTCCGCCCTGGTGGGGGTGGCGCTGATCGTCGCGATGCTCGCGTCCCTGGTGCTGAGCACCCGCGCGGACCGCGTGGTGCGGATCGCGAGCTGGGCCGGGATCGTGACCATTGCGCTGTCCGGGATCGACGCACTCGTCACCCGCATCCCCACGGAGGGGATCACCCAGCGCATCTCGATGATCGCGATCGTTGTGTGGCTCGTGGCCGCCGCGGGGCTGCCCGTGGTGGACCGGCTGCGCGCCGGGTCCCGGGCGGCGGCGTCGTGACCACGTCCACGGGCGGGCTGCTGCGCGCGCACGTCCGCTCTCTCACGGTGCGGGGCAGCCGCACCCGGGTGCTGGACGTCGGCACCGGGCCGGTAGTGCTCTGCTCGTCAGGGGTCGCCTCCGCGCTGTGGGACTGGGCTCCGCTGGTGGCGCTGCTGCGGCGTGGGTTCCGAGTCATTGTGGTGGACCGCCCGGGCTACGCCCCGGGGGACGAGGTCCCGCCGCAGCTCCCCGAGCTGGCCGAGGAGGCCGAGCACCTGCTCGCCGCGCTGGACGCCTGCGACGTCACCGGCCCGGTCACCGCCGTGGGCCACTCCTACGGTGCCGCGGTGGTCGAGGCCGCAGCACGGCTGCACCCCGAGCGCATCGCCCACCTCGTCCTGCTGGACGGTTCCGTCCCGGAGGCGGAGGGCACCCATCATGGCGACGTCGCCGCCCGCGCCGCCCACGCGTTCCGGCACCGGACCCTGCCGTGGGCCCTCTCGCGGCGCACCCGCGCGGTCTGGTCGGTGATCGGTCCCACCGTGGCCGAGCTGCTCGTCCCCGGCAGACGCGGTCTGGTGCGCGCGATCCCCGGCGTGCGCGAGGAGGCACGGGACGGCAGCCCCCTGGCCCAGACGCTCCGGGAGCTCGCGGGCTACCGCTCGTGCATGCACCAGCTGGAGCAGCTGCGGCTGGCGGCACCCCTGGACCGCCGTCTGCCCGTTCTGGTGGTCGCCGCGAACGGCCGGATCCCGCGCCCGGGGCTGTCCTCGTGGGTGCGCTACGTGCTGGGGCAGGCGCGCGACCTCGCGGACGAGGCCCGGGTCGCGCGCCGCGTGGTGCGCCGCAGCGGGCACTTCGTGATGCTCGACCAGCCGCGCGCCGTCGCCGCCCTGGTGGCAGAGGCGGCCAAGGGCAGTACGGCCCGCTGAGGACTTTTCCCCCGCGCTTGCCGCGGCAGATGTGCCGCCCGCTGACGCATCATCCCTGCGTCCAGCAGCGCAGACGAGGCCGCTCTCCGACGGCTTCTGCGCACGCTCCGTACCGCTGGGGGCGCTGCCTGCGCACACTTTCCCGGTGCCACCCTGTCCGCCGACGGCGTCGTTTTATGAAGAATTATTGCAAATGATTATCATTAGCGTGACATGCAGACCACAGCACGCCTCTACTCACGCGCCCACGCCGCGCTCGTCCTCGCGCTGATCCTGGCCCTGGGCGCTTCCGTTCCCCTGGCCGTCTCCTGGGGCGCGGCACCCATCCCCGTGGGGGACACCGCCCGCTTCCTGTGGGCCGCGGTCACCGGGGGCACCGTCCCGGCCGCGGACTTCACCGGCTACACCGTGATCCTGGACCTCCGCACCCCGCGCGTGCTGCTGGCCGCCGTGGTCGGCGCCAGCGCGGTCGTCTCGTGGGGGCTGTTCACGGCCCTCGGGAGCTTCGCGCTGAGCGGTGCCGCGTTCCTGGGGGCGCTCGCGGCGTCGATCCTCGTGTACCTGCTCTCGCGCACCCCGAGCGGCGTGGCGCCGGTGCGCCTGATCCTCACGGGCGTGGTGCTCTCCTTCGGCTTCCAGGCGCTGATGGCCGCGATCGTCTTCTTCGACGCCAAGGGCGACGCCGCCCGCACCGTCATGTTCTGGACCCTCGGCTCCCTGGGCGCGGCCACGTGGGAGCAGCTGCCGCTGCCCGCCGTCGTCGTGCTGTTGTGCCTCGCGTGGCTCGTGTGGCGCGCGCAGGACCTCGACACCCTCTCCCTGGGGGACGGCTCCTCGGCCAGCCTGGGCGTGGACCCGGACCGGATGCGCGTGCAGCTCTTCGTGCTCACGGTGCTGGGCACGGCGACCCTCGTGGCGGTCTCGGGAACCATCGGCTTCGTGGGGCTGGTGGTCCCGCACGCCACGCGCATCGTCCTGGGCCCGGCGCACTCCCGCGCCGTGGTGGTCGCGCCGCTGGTCGGAGCTCTGTTCATGGTGTGGGTGGACCTGCTCAGCCGGGTGGCCGTGCCGCCGCGCGAGCTGCCCCTGGGCGTGGTCACCGCGGTGATCGGCGTCCCCGTGTTCCTGGTGCTCATGCGCCGCGCCGGCTACGTCTTCGGGGGTTCGCGATGACCGCCCGCCACCAAGGGCCCGTGGGTCGGGACACGGCCGCGCTCGTCGTCGATCCCTCGGAGGTCGCGCCCGCGGTCGGTTCCGGTCCCGCTCCGGAGCACGTCGCGCCGGCGATGCACGGCACCACGGCCACCCCGCGGGACGCCCCCGCACCCGAGGACGGTCTCGAGCTGCGCGGGCTGCGGCTCGATGTCGCCGGACGCACCGTGGTCCCGGACCTGTCCCTGCGGGTGGCCCCGGGCGACGTCGTTGGCCTCGTGGGCCCCAACGGCTGCGGCAAGTCGACCGTGCTGAAGGCCCTCTACCGGGCGCTGAAGCCGTGCGGGGGGGCCGTCATGGTCGACGGCGACCCCCTGCACTCCCTGCGCTTCCGGGACTCCGCCGCGCGGATCGCCGCGCTGCCCCAGGAGGAGCGCGGCGAGCTGGACTTCCTCGTGGGGGAGGTCGTGCGCCTGGGGGCCACCGCGAACCCGGCGACGCCGCGCGAGGACCTCGACGACGTCGCCCGGACCGCCATGGAGCGCGCCGGGGTGGCGGAGCTGGCCGCTCGCAGCGTGCTGAGCCTGTCCGGCGGCGAGCGCCAGCGGGTGCTGATCGCCCGCACCCTGGCCCAGCGCACCCGGTACCTGCTGCTCGACGAGCCGACGAACCACCTGGACCTGCGCCACCAGTCCGACCTGGTGCGCACGATCCGCGGCACCACCACCGAGCGCCCGGGCGTGCTCATGGCGCTGCGCGACCTCAACCTGGCCGCCGCGCTGTGCGACCGGGTGGTCGTGGTGGACGCGGGGCGGATCGTGGCGGACGCACCGCCGCACGAGGCCCTGCACCCGGAGACCGTGGAGCGCGTCTACGGCGTGCGCCCGGTGCTCATCACCCGTCCCGACACCGGGGCACCCCACCTGCTGTTCCCCATCACACGAGAGGACCCCTCATGACCGCATCCCCGCACCCGAGCAACGAGCGCCACGCCGCTCCCGTCGCCCCCGCTGCGGCGGCCGGAACCGACCGCGGACCGGACCGCGCGCGCACGAGCGGGGCGGGCGGCGTCGCCCTGTCCCGGCGCGCCCGTCCGCTGGCCGTGGGCCCGGCCGCGTGCCTGCTGCTGACCGGCTGCGGTGCGCAGGTGCAGAAGGACGCCGCGGCCGGCGCGGAGAAGACCATCGAGAACTGCGGCCGTACGAGCACGTACGCCACCCCGCAGCGCCCGGTCGCGTACGACGTCTCCGCGATCGAGAAGATGTTCGCGCTGGGGCTCTCGGACCGGATGCGCGGGATCGTGATGCCCAAGACGGTCACGAGCGTGATCGACAAGTCCCCGTACAAGGAGGACTACCAGCGCGTGGAGACCATCTCGGACTCCGTGCTGGGGCAGGAGGCCGTGGTCAGCGCCAAGGCGGACTGGGTCTTCGCGGGCTGGCAGGCCGGGTTCAGCGAGGCCCGCGGGGTCCCGCCGGACTCTCTGCAGGGCGTGGGCATCAACTCGTACATGCAGCACGAGACGTGCAAGGGCTTCCAGGGGGACACCTCCGACCCCAACCCGCTGGACGCCACCAACGAGGACCTGAAGGACCTCGGGAAGATCTTCGGCGTGGAGGACCGCGCGGAGAAGCTCGTGAAGGAGCTGGAGGACGAGCGCCGGGAGCTGCGGGAGGCCCCGCGGCCGGAGAACCCCGCGCGCGTGTTCGTCTACGACTCCGGGACCTCGGAGCCCTACACCGCGGGCCACCGCACGTCCTTGAACGAGATGATCGACCTGGCCGGGGCCACCTCCGTGACCAAGGACCTCGACGCCCGCTGGGACACCGTGGGCTGGGAGTTCGTGGTGAAGAGCTCCCCGCAGGCCGTGGTGGTCGTGGACTACAACAAGCAGCCCGTGCAGGAGAAGATCGACTACCTCACCAAGGAGTCCCCGATCAAGGACTCCCCGGCGGTGAAGAACGGCGACATCTACGTCATGGACTACGGGGAGGCTGTCTCCGGGCCCCGCACGATGGACGGCGCCCAGAAGCTCTCCGACTACCTCAAGACCAAGGGGCTGCGGTGAGCGGGGCGGCGGGGCAGGCCGCGGCGGGTTCGGCCGCGTCATCGACCACGCACTCCGTGGCGGACCTGATCGCCACGGTCCATGAGCACCTGGGCACCCAGGGCGGTACCGGCCCGATCGCGCGCAGCGTCTTCGCCGTGCAGCACGGCACACGGCTCGCGAGCGGCAGCGCGCTCTACCGCTACCAGTACGTGCTCGTACGGGTGGAGGGAGCCTTCGGCGGCTGCGCCCTGGAGGCCCACGAGCTGGACCCGGCCCTTCCGGAGCTCTCGGGGCGGCCCGTGCGGGAGCTGCTCGAGCACCCCTCGCTGCCCGTGCGCACCGCCGTACTGGATGCGTGGCTCGCCGCGCGACGGCCCCACCGCACGGATCCGGGAGCACGCGCCGTCGTCCTTCCCGCCGGCACCCCGGACGAGCGCGCCCAGGCGCGGGATGCCGCCGTCGCGGACCTGCTGCCGATCCGCGAGGGGCAACGGGTCGCGCTGATCGGCGTCGTGAACCCGCTCGTGGGCGCGCTGCGTGAACGTGGTGCCCGCGTGCTGCCGTGCGACCTCGCGATGACCGAGACGCAGTGGGGCGAGCCCGTCAGTCACGACATGCACGAGGTGCTGGGGGAGGCGGACGCCGTGATCGCCACCGGCATGACCATTGGCAACGGCACCTTCGACGCCATCCGCAGGCGCTGCCTGGACCGCGGCATCCCGCTGGGCGTCTACGCGCAGTCCGCGCCGGCCGTGGCCCGGGAGTTCCTGGGCCGCGGGGTCACCGCCCTGAGCGCCGAGCAGTTCCCGTTCTCGCAGTTCAGCGCGGAACCGACGGCGCTGCACGTCTACGGGGCGCCGGAGGGGTCGGGCCGATGACCGCGCGCCGCACCCCCGCGCCCACACCGGGAGCCACCACGCCGGGAGCCGCAACCGGAACCGGACCGGACGACCTCGCCCTGACCGACCTCCAGATCGCCGCGCGGATCCGGCCGCTGCTCGCCGCGTGCGCGCTGGGGCTCGTGCCGTTCACGGTCTACTCGACGTTCCTCGTGGACATCGTGCGCGACAGCGGCCAGGACCCCGTGCTCATGGGGTGGCTGCGCGGCACGGGAGGCGTGGCGGCGGCCGGGGCGCTCCTCTTGCTGGCGCTCGCGTGCGCACTCGGGACGCTCGGCTCCGCGGGTGCGTGGGCCGCGTTCTGCCTCCTGGTCGGGGCGGGAACGTCGGTGCTGAACCCGGCTGTCTCCGCGATGGCCGCGGACCGCTTCCGGGACGAGGCCACCTCCGGCCGCGCGGCCACCCAGGTCTCCGCGACCATGACCCTCACCGCCGTCCTGGCCGCCCCGCTGCTCGCCGGCCCGGCTGTGCTCTGGGGATGGCGCGGGGACCTCCTGGCCACGGCCCTGCTCGCGGTGCTCACGGCCGCGCTGCTGTGGCGCCGCACGCGCCGCGGCACCGGATCCCGGCCGACGACGCCGCCCGCCCACCGCACCGGCTACCTCGCCGGGCTGCGCGTGGTCCGGGACCTGCCCGGCGTCCCGGCCATGCTCCTGGTCTCCGCGCTGCGGACCACCGCGTTCATGGGTCAGTTGGCCTACCTCTCCGTGGTGTACTTCGAGCGTTTCGCCCTGGGCGCCGGGGTGTTCTCCCTGGTCTGGACGCTCTCCGGCGTCGCGTTCTTCCTGGGCAACTGGTTCGGCGGGCGGCTGCTGCGCTCGCTGCACTCGAGTGCCCGCGCGGCCTGGATCGCGTGCGGTGCGGCGCTGGTGGGGGCGCCCGCGGTGCTCCTGGTCTTCACGACCACCCACCTCGTGGTGGCCCTCACGGCCACGGCGCTACTCGGCGCCTCCCACGCGGTGGTCGCCGCCGTGGTGACCACGCTCCTGGTGCGCGCCTCCGCGGGGCACCGGGGGACGGTGCTCGGGCTCAACGGCGCGGGGCAGAGCCTGGGCGTGTGCCTCGGGGCCTCGCTCGCGGGGGCCGGGCTCGGCCTGGCCGGGTGGACGGGAGCGGGTGTGGCCCTCGCGACGACGACGCTGCTGGCCGCCGTCGTGGCTGCGTGCGCCGCGGTTGCGGCCGGGTCCGCGACGAGCGGCGTCCGGGAGTCGCCGTGAGGGCTCGCCCGACCGGCCAGGCCGCGCGAGAGGCTGTGGGCCGTGGCCACTGCATGGCCCACCACGGCGAGCTCGTCCAGGGGAGTTTCCCCTGCGAGGAGGGCGTGGTCCCCGCGCTGGTCACCGTCCCGCTGCCGCAGCTGCACGCCCGCGCGGAGTTCCACCCGTGGCGCCCGGACCGTGCCGACGCGCCGCCCCACCCGCAGCGTCCACGTCACCCGGACGGCACGGGCGGCCACCACCACCCGGTCCACCCCCGCCAGGTGAGCGAGGTGCTCGACCCCGGCCGCAGCGGCGTCGTCGACCGCGGTGGGGTCCGCGCGTAGGCCTGCCGGGAGAAGGCCGCGCGCGCCGCGGGCCTGACCCTGCGCCTGTGCCGGTCCCGAGGACTCCCCGCCGCGCGGGGAGGGGAGCTGCGGATCGCCAGCGACATCCCACCGGGCTGCGGCATGGGCTCGTCCACCGCGGACGTCGTCGCCGGCGTTCGAGCGGTGGCGGACGCCCACGGTCTGCGACTGTCCCCGCGGGAGGTCAGCGACCTCGCGCGCCGGGCAGAGACCGCGTGCGATCCGCTGGCCCACGGGCGCCGTCCGGTGCTCTTCGCGCAGCGTCACGCCCGCGTGATCCGCAGCTGGCACCGCGGGTTCCCGCCCGTGCTGCTCGTGGGGTGCCACGCGTCCGGCGGGCCGGTGGACACCCTTGCGCTCGGGGCCCCGGAGCACACCGCCCGGGAGCGGCGCGAGTGCGCACGGATCCTGCACCGGCTGGAACGGGCGGTGGTCGAGCGGGACGCCCGGCTGCTGGGTCAGGCCGCCACCTGCTCCGCGCTGCTCAACCAGGCCCGCCTGCCCAAACCGGAGCTGCCCGACCTGCTCGAAATTTGCCGGGACGTCGGGGGAGTGGGTGTGCAGATCGCGCACAGTGGCACGGCGTGCGCCGTCATGGTGGACGCCCGCCGCCCGGACGCCGTCCACCGCGCACGGGATGCCCGCACGGCCCTGGACGAGCTGGGACTGCCGAGGACCGTCGAGACCATCTGGAGGAACGCATGACCGCCACGCACACGGACGACCCGTGGACCGCCGAGATCCTGGACCACGCCGCGCAGGCCGTGGGCGCCCCGGACCTGATCCGGCTGCGGCCCGGCCTGTTCGCGCTGCGCTTCGAGGTGATGAAGGTGCGTTCCGCCCGCGGGGCCGTCCAGCACCTGCTCGCCCAGGGGAAGATCAGGCCCGGGGACACCGTGGTCGACTCCTCCAGCGGGATCTAAGCGCTGGCCCTCGCGCTCGCCTGCCACGAGGCCGGGCTGCGGTGCATGATCGTGGGCTCCACGACCGTGGACGAGACCCTGCGGCTGCAGCTGGGCATGCTCGGCGCACGGCTGGAGCAGATGCCGCCCTCCGACTGTCTGCGCGCAGACCAGGACCGGCGGGTCGCGCGGATCCGCGAGCTGCTGGCCGAGCACCCGGACTGGCACTGGATGCGCCAGTACCACGACGCCGTGCACTACCACGGCTACCGCGATCTCGCCCTCGGGCTGGGCGAACGGCTGCGGCGGGAGGGCTTCTCCGGCGTGGACCTGGTGGCTCCCGTGGGATCGGGGGCCTCCAGCGGAGCGCTGGCGCTGGGCCTCGCGGAGTCGGGGCTGGCCGTGCGGCTCACGGGCGTCCAGCCGTTCGGGTCCGTGACGTTCGGCTCGGAGGCGGTCGAGGACCCGGACATGCTGATCGCCGGGATCGGCAGCTCCATGGAGTTCCGCAACGTGCGCCACAAGCTCTACCGCGAGATCCACTGGGTGAGCGCGGAGGTCAGCCGCGCCGGGGCCGTCTCGCTGTGCCGCGACCACGCTCTGTTCGCCGAGCTCCGCCGCGCGGCGTCGCAGGTGGGAGAGCCCGAACGAGTCGTCGCGCTCGCGGCGGGCGGTCGCGCGCGGGTCGAAGCCCACGCCGTCGTCCACGACGTCCAGGGTCACGGCGTCCTCCCACCCCGCGAGCGTGACGACGGCGCGCGAGGCGTGCGCGTGGGACGTGACATTGGCCAGGGTGGACTGCGCGGCACGGATGAAGAGCGAGCGCTGGGGCCCGGTGAGGTCCGGGATCTCGCCCTGCACGGAGAACTCGCAGCGCAGCCCGGTGTCCGCGGCACGTGCGCCCTCCTCGGTGCGGCGGCAGATCTCCGCGAGCGCGGTGGGCAGGGACTCGTCGAGGGCGGGGGAGGCGAGGTCGCGCACGAAGCGCCGCGCCTCGGCGAGGTTCGCGGTGGCGGTGCCCTCGATCGTGGCCAGGCGCGCGGCGGTGACGTCCTGCTCCTCGCGGGACAGCGACTGCTGGGCCGCACGGGAGACGAGCACGATGGAGGTGAGCCCCTGTGCGAGGGTGTCGTGGATCTCCCGGGAGAGCCGCTCCCGCTCGGACATGGTCCCGGCCGTGCGCTCCTGCCGAGCGAGCTCCTCGCGCGTGGACTCTAACTGGCGGATCACGCGCAGGTGGCGCTGGGCATCCCGGTAGAGGGCGCGGTAGCCGTAGCTCACGAGCACGGCCACCAGCGCACCCATGCTCGGGCCCACGGCCATCGCGGCGGTGAACCCGCCGGGGGGCGCGTGCAGCAGCTGCGAGGCCACCACCACGCCCGTGAGCCCCACGACGCACAGCAGCGCGGGCCCGGGGGAGAGCAGCACCGGGTAGAGGCAGAAGAGGGGGAAGACCACCCAGGCGAAGTCACGGCTCAGCAGCGCCAGACAGATCCACAGCACGGTCACGGCGGCGAGCCACACCGGCGTCCACCGCAGCAGGCGTCGGTCCGCCCGCCCGCGCGCGATTCTGCTCTCCAGGGTGGTCCCCACCACGTACACGACAGCGAGCAGCGCGGTCAGCACGGGGACGAGCACCGGCGAGAGCTGCCCGCCGGAGCCCTCCGGCCAGGACAGCAGGGTGCGCACGCCCGCGAGCGCAAGCAGGGCCGCGAAGCTCACGTGCAGCGTGACGCGCATGGTCCCCAGCAGCGCGGGGGTGCTCAGCTCCTGGGGCACGATGGGCCTTCCTGGACGACGGGCGGGGGCCGGCGCCGGGGCGCAGTGCCGCCGGAGTCCGTGGTCATGGTACGCACGAGCCCCCGGGTGGGCATCAACCGTTCGGTTGATCCGGGGATCATCCGGCTGCGCACCGGGGTTCATCCGCGGTGGCGATTCCCCGGGGCGCCCCGCGCACGAGACTGGAGGAACGTTGGAATCCGAACCTTCGTCACGGGAGTCACCCCATGTTCTTGTCCCTGAGGGACATCACCTTCGCCAAGGGCCGCTTCGCGCTGCTCGCCACGGTCGTCGCCCTCATCACCCTCCTGCTGGTGCTGCTCACCGGCCTCACCAACGGCCTGGGCCACCAGAACACCTCGGCCCTGGAGCGTCTCGGCGCCCAGAACCTCGTGCTCAGCGCGCCCCCCCGGGGACTCCGGCAAGTCCTCCTTCACCACGTCCCAGATCTCCGAGGACCAGCTGCAGAAGTGGCGCGACGGCGCCGGCAAGGATTCCGTGGAGCGCGTGGGGATCACCCAGACGAGCGCCCGCAGCGGCGCCGAGTCCCAGGACGGGGGCACGACGACGTCGCGCGCGGACACCACCGCGGCCGCCGGGATCGCGCTCGAGCAGGGTTCGGAGCTGGCCTCCGGCCTGAAGGCCTCCTCCGGCGAGGCCCACGCCGGCAGGGGCGAGGTCGTCCTGAGCCAGACGCTGGCCGAGGACATGCACGTCTCCGTGGGAGACACCGTCTCCATGGGCGGCAAGGCGCTGAAGGCCGCCGGTGTGGTCGAGAACGAGTACTACAGCCACGTGCCGGTCGCCTGGCTGAGCATCGACGACTTCCCCGCCGTGGCGCACACCACCCCGGACGAGCAGGCCACGGCGCTGGCGCTGACCAGCAAGGACTACCCGCAGGACCTGCCCGGGGACACGGACACCGTGGCCATGTCCACCAAGGACGCCTTCGCGGCACTTCCCGCCTACGAGTCCGAGCGCGGCTCCCTGCTGATGATGCAGGGCTTCCTCTACGGGATCTCCGCCCTGGTGGTGGTCTCCTTCCTGACCGTGTGGACCATTCAGCGCACCCGCGACATCGCGGTGCTGCGGGCCCTCGGGGCGGACCGCGGCTACGTGGTGCGGGACTCGATCGTGCAGGCCGCGATCGTCCTGGCGCTGGGCGTGCTCGTGGGCGGTGGGCTCGGACTGCTCGGGGGGCTGCTCGCCGGTTCCGCCGTGCCGTTCCAGCTCAGCGTCATGAGCGTGGGGCTGCCCGTCCTGGGCGTCCTCGTCCTGGGGCTGCTGGGCTCGCTGCTCGCCGTCCGCCGCGTCTCCACCGTCGACCCGATGATTGCCCTGGGAGGTAACTGATCATGCACGCCCACGAGACCGAACCCCGCCACCGCGCCCCCGGCCACGCCTCCGCCCACGAGAGCCACGAGGGGCACCCTCCCGAGCACCTCGCCGGCGGGGACCTGGACGCCCGCCACCCCGGCTCCGTGGACCACGCCCTCTCCGAGGCCGCGGCACCCGCGCTGGCCGTGCGGGACGTGTCCCTGACCTACCCGGACGGCACGGACGCGGACGGCACCCCGCGCACCGTCACAGCGCTGGACCACGTGGACCTCACGCTGCACCGGGGCACGATGACGGCGCTCGTCGGCCCCTCCGGCTCCGGCAAGTCCTCGCTGCTCGCCGTGGCGGCCGCACTGATCCGGCCGACCTCCGGGACGGTCACCGTGGCGGGGGAGTCCCTCACGGAGCTGCCCGAGAAGGAGCTCGCCCGGATCCGCCGCGGCCACACCGGCATGGTCTTCCAGCAGCCCAACCTGCTGGCGGCACTCACCTCGCGGGAGCAGCTCGTGCTGGCCGCGCACATTGCGGGTGCACGGGGCAAGGAGCTCAAGGAGGCCGGGGACCGCGCGGACCACCTGCTCGACCAGGTGGGGCTCGTGGACTGCGGCGACCGCCGCCCGCACCAGCTCTCCGGCGGCCAGCGCCAGCGCGTGAACATCGCCCGGGCCCTGATGAACGACCCCCAGCTGCTGCTCGTGGACGAGCCCACCGCGGCGCTGGACCAGGAGCGCTCCCGCAGCATCATGGAGCTGCTCGCGAACCTCACCCACCAGTTCTCCCTCGCGTCCCTCGTGGTCACCCACGACACCGGGTTCGTGCCCCTGGCGGACGAGTGCGTGACCATGGAGGACGGCCGCCTGAGCTGAACCGCCCCGCCCACGGCACCGGGCCCTGTGTCGGCCCCCGGCAACGTCGGGGGCCGACCGGGCGGGTGGTAGTTTGAGACCAGATCGTTCCACCCATCACCATCACGTACTCACCGGAGGCGGCATGAGCCACACAGTGGGCCCGAACAGTGGCCACTCACCCACCACAGGAACCCGCAGCACCACGAGGCCCGGTCCGGCGCCCATCACGGACGTCGTGAAGGTCTTCCTGCGCCTGCTCCCCAAGCAGCTCAAGGACGAGGCCCAGCTGGCCGTCCTCGAGCTCAAGGAGAAGGGCATCAAGGTCGGGGTGGGTGCGGCGTTCGCCGTGGTCGGCCTGGTCTTCCTGCTGTTCGCCACCATCGCACTGATCGGTGCCGCCATCGCCGGGCTCTCCCACGTGATGCCCGCGTGGTTGGCCGCGCTGCTGCTCGCCGTCGTGTTCCTGGTGGTGGTCGCGATCCTCGCGCTGATCGGCGTCTCCAAGATCAAGAGCGCCATGCCGCTCGTGCCGGAGAAGGCCATCTTCGGCCTGCGCTACGACCTCGGCGTCGTCAAGGAGGGCTCCGCGTACAACGAGGGCCGCGTGCAGCGCGACATCAACGAGGCCAAGCAGCGCAAGCAGCGCAAGAAGGAGGAAGCCGCGAACGACCCCAACCGCGTCAAGCCCGTGGCTCCCACCGAGGAGCAGCTGCGCTCGCGCCTGAAGCTGCGCCGCGAGCACCTCAAGAGCCTGCGCGACGACGTCCAGAACCGCGTGGACTCCGTGAAGTCCGCCACCCAGGGCTTCGTGAACCGCACCTCGCGCACGGTCAGCACCACGCAGCAGACGCTCAAGGGCACGTTCGCCACCAAGGGAGGCACCCAGGGTGTGCGCGCGGAAGGCTCCACCTCCGCCGCGGACACGCTGAGCGAGCGGTGGCAGCCGCTGGCCGTTGCCGTGGCCGCCGGGACCGCGTTCCTCGTGTTCCTGCGCAAGCTGCTCAAGAAGTGATCCCGCTCCCCGCCGCACCGTGACCGCGGCGGGGGACGCAGGCAGGGCCGGGTCCTCGTGACCCGGCCCTGCGCGTACCCGGGGTGCACGGCCTGCCCCACGATGCAGAACGGACGGCGAGCATGACCCAGTGGATCGCGGTGGCGCTGGCCATCGCCTCGGCCGTGTGCCTGGCGGTCGGCACCCAGACGCAGTCGACGGCCGTCACGGGGGAGACCTCCGGCGCGCTGAACCCCCGCAACCTGCCGGCCCTCCTGCGCAACGGTCGCTGGCTGCTCGGCACGGGGCTGCTCGCCCTGGGCATGGCACTGAACGTCTCGGCGCTGGCCCTGGCCACCGTGACGGTGGTGCAGCCCATCGGGGTGATCGCCCTGGTCATCACCACCCTGCTGCACGCCCGGCACCGCAGACTCACCATCAACCGCAGGACCTGGCTCGCGGTGGCCCTGTGCACCCTGGGTGGCGCGGGCTTCGTGGTGTGCGCGGTCTCCGCCACGGACCCCACGCGACACCCGGACGAGGGGGCGCAGAACGTTGTGGTGCTCATGCTGCTGGGGCTCGTGGTGCTCATCGGGATCATCGAGGTGGTGCTGCGCCGGCACCGCATCAGCATGTTCTACGTGATCGGGGCGGGCGTGCTCTACGGCTTCGTGGCCGTGCTCGTGCGCCTGACCATGACCGCGCTGACCTCCGGGGGCCTCGGCGCCGTGAACTGGCTCAGTGTCCTGATGCTGCTCGTTGCCGCGGTGCTGGGCGGCTGGATGGTGCAGTGCGCGTACTCCAGCGGACCCCCGGACCTGGTGATCGCCGGACTCACGGTCGTGGACCCCATGGTGGGCGTGGCGCTGGGGCTGCTCGTGCTCGGGGAGGCCGGCCCGGGCTTCACCGGAGGGATCGCCGTGGGCATGGGGCTCGCAGGTGTCGTTGCTATAGTCGGCGTGGTCCTGCTCTCGCAGTTCCACCCCGAGGTCATCCAGCGCCGAGCGGCCAGACGTGCCCGCTCCGGAACGCGGGATGGCGGCACCGGCCAGCAGGCGGCGTCGGCCACGGAGGACTGACGCCCCGACCGATGACGAACGTACGGAACCCACTGCATTGAAGCTTCTGATCACCGCCGAGACCTACCCGCCGGACGTCAACGGATCCGCGCAGTTCGCCCGCCGCCTCGCGCACGGCATGCTCGAGCGCGGCCACGAGGTGCACGTGGCGGCGCCCATGCCCACCAGCGGCCCTTCCCGGATCATGGAGGACCGCGGCGTCGTGGAGCACCGGTTCCGCTCGCACCACGCGTTCACGCACCCCTACTTCCGGATCTGCTTCCCATGGGAGGTGGCCCGCGAGGTCACCCGGCTCTTCGACGAGCTCCAGCCGGACGTCGTGCACATCCAGTGCCACTACATCCTGGGGCGCCTGGTCGCGCGGGAGGCCTCCCGGCGCGGGATCCGGCTGATCGGCACCAACCACTTCATCCCGGAGAACATCGAGCCGTTCCTGCCGTTCCCCGAGTGGTTCATCAAGGGCTACCGCAAGGTCTCGTGGTGGGACCTGGGCCGCGTGTACGGGCGCTGCGACGTGATCACCGCCCCGACCCCGCTGGCGGTGCGCACCATGGTCGACAACGGCGTGGCGGACCGGGCGCTGGCGGTGTCCAACGGGATCGACGCCGGTCACTACGAGGCCGCCGAGGGCGAGGAGATCGGCCGGCAGGACCACCCCGTGGTGCTGTTCTGCGGCCGCCTCGCGGTGGAGAAGAACGTCAACGAGCTGATCGAGGCGCTCGCCCTGATCCCGCGCGAGAAGAACGTGCACGCGGAGATCGTGGGGGAGGGCGAGCAGCTGGACCGGCTGACGGCCCTCGCGCACCGGCTCGGTGTGGCGGATCGCGTGCACTTCCTCGGGTTCCTCACGGACGAGGAGCTGCGCAGGGCGTACCTGCGGGCGGACGTGTTCTGCCAGCCGGGCACCGCGGAGCTGCAGTCCCTGGTGACTCTGGAGGCCATGAGCGCCTCGAAGCCCGTGGTCCTCGCCAATGCCCGCGCCCTGCCGCACCTCGCGGACGAGGGCCGCAACGGCTACCTCTTCGCTCCCGGCAATCCCGGGGACCTGGCGCGCAAGCTGCAGCTCGTCCTGGACGCGCCCGAGGAGCAGCGCCGCGCGATGGGGGAGCGCAGCCACCAGATGGTCTCGCAGCACTCCTTCGCCCGCACCCTGGACCGCTTCGAGTCCCTGTACGGCGGCGCCTCGCGCTGACGGGGCACCACGACGCCGGTCCCGCCCCGGGCGGTTCGTGGAGATGCTGCCCCGTCCCGGGGCGCGTGCGGGTGCGTGTCCCCGCGCGGCAGCGAGGTGGGCCGCGCCCGGTGACCGGTGTGGCGCGGGTGAGCCACCTGGTTGCGCGCAGGGACACCGGACGCCACGGGAGGCCCCCGGTGGGGTACCGTGGTGCGGCGGCCCGGTACGGGCCGTCCGAGGGGCGGTAGCTCAGCTGGTCAGAGCAGAGGACTCATAATCCTTGGGTCGTGGGTTCAAGCCCCACCCGCCCTACACAGGTGACGACCGCGTCACGCGGTCCTGACGTCGCGCAGCTCAGCCCCCGTGCTCCGGCACGGGCAGCAGCACCGAGGGCCGCAGGTCCGCGACGAACTGCAGCGGATTGACGTACTCGTCCCCCTCCCGCACGCCCCAGTGCACCGACCTGCCCGCGGGGCCGTGGGCGGGATCGGCAACCCGTGCGATCTGCTGGCCCTTCACCACGCGGTCGCCCGTGTGCACGAGCGCCTCGACCGGTTCGAACGAGGAGCGGTGCCCGTCCCCGTGGTCGACCGTGAGGACCTCCCGGTCCACCACCACCCCGCTGAACGTCACGGTGCCTCCCTCGGGTGCACGCACCACCGTTCCGGGCGGGGCGTGGAGGTCCACGCCCCGGTGCCCCGGGAGCCACTTCTTCGCCGGGGCCTCGAAGTGCCGTTCCACGGCGGGTCGGGGCGTCACGGGCCAGGACCAGGTGGGCGACGACGCCGCAGCGGACGGTGCCGCCGCGGTTGTGCACAGCAGGAGCGCGAGCAGCAGGACATGCGCCAGGGCCCTCGCCGCGCTCCCTCCTGAACCGTGCCCGCCGGGGACTGCCCGGGGGAGAGTGCCGGCGCGGACCCCAGCGACGAGGACGGCGCCACCACGTGCGGTGGCCGCGCGCCTGGGTGGGGAACCGCCGGCGGGCCCCGGCGAATGGTGGCCCCGGTGCACGGCGAGGGCGGCCCCGGTCGGTGCGGGGTGGAGGTGGCGGACGAGGTGCGGCATGCCCCCAGGCTCGCGCGGCGTCGTCGTCGCCCCCAGTGTCCGCGCGGCATGTGGAGCCGGCATGCCGCGCAATGCGCTAGACTGGCCCGTGCAGTTGCCCTGCCATCGGTTCTGCATGCCCGCTCGCGGGTTGCCCAACCAGGCAGGCAATTGACTTCGCGCGCGAAGGAACCCGGAACGGATCCGTTCCCTCCGGGTGCGTGCCCCTCGGTCCGCAGTGCTCCCGTCCACGGGAGCCGGCGGTACGGGGCGCGTGGGACGGCTCCTCGGAGCGGTCCCCGCATCGCGCCAGGGACCGGCACCGCCGGTCGAGAACCGTCAACCGATGGCGGCCCCCGGGCCGTCAGATATCCACGAGGAGACGACATGCCCGTCGTTACCATGCGCCAGATGCTCGACAACGGCGTCCACTTCGGCCACCAGACCCGTCGCTGGAACCCGAAGATGAAGCGCTTCATCTTCACCGAGCGCAACGGCATCTACATCATCGACCTGCAGCAGTCGCTGGGCTTCATCGACAAGGCGTACGAGGCCGTCAAGGCCACCGTCGCCCACGGCGGCACCATCCTGTTCGTCGGCACCAAGAAGCAGGCCCAGGAAGCGATCGCCGAGCAGGCGACCCGCGTGGGCATGCCCTACGTGAACCACCGCTGGCTCGGTGGCATGCTCACCAACTTCCAGACCGTCTCCAAGCGCATCGACCGCATGAAGGAACTGGAAGAGGTCGACTTCGACGACGTCGCCGGCTCGCAGTACACCAAGAAGGAACTGCTGCTGCTGCGCCGCGAGAAGGAGAAGCTGGAGCGCACGCTCGGCGGTATCCGCAACCTCACCAAGACTCCGTCCCTGATCTGGATCGTGGACACCAACAAGGAGCACCTCGCCGTCGACGAGGCCCAGAAGCTCGGTGTGCCGATCGTCGCGATCCTGGACACCAACTGCGATCCGGACGAGGTCGCGTTCCCCATCCCGGGCAACGACGACTCCATCCGCTCCGTCTCGCTGCTGACCCGCGTGGTCGCGGACGCCGTGGCCGAGGGCCTCATGGAGCGCCACAACGGCAAGTCCAACGCCGCCGAGGAGCCCATGGCCGAGTGGGAGCGCGAGCTGCTCGAGCAGCACCAGGAGCAGAAGGCCGAGCAGACCGCCGCGGTCGAGGAGACCACGGAGGCCGCCCCGGCCGTCGAGACCGCGGAGAAGGACGCCACCGCCGCCGAGTGAGGCCGCGGGAGGCACTCAGCTCCCCACCTTCCCGGTGACCCCTTACGGGGACCGGAACCGCACCGGGCGTCCACGGGACGCACGGTGCGCACACCAACCGACAACATGAGGAGTTCACGTGGCGAACTACACCGCTGCTGACATCAAGGCCCTGCGCGAGCGCACGGGAGCCGGCATGCTGGACGTCAAGAAGGCCCTGGACGAGGCCGACGGCGACATGCAGAAGGCCATGGAGGTCATCCGCGTCAAGGGTCTCAAGGGCGTGACCAAGCGCGAGGGCCGTTCCACCGCCGAGGGCATCGTCGTGGCCCGCGCCGAGAACAACGTCGGCTACATGGTCGAGGTCAACTCCGAGACCGACTTCGTGGCCAAGTCCGCGCCGTTCGTGGAGTTCGGCAACAAGGTGCTCGACGCCGCCGTTGCCGCGGACGCCGCGGACCTCGAGTCCCTGCTGGCCACCGAGGTGGACGGCAAGCCCGTCTCCGAGCTCGTGACCGAGACCGGCGCGCTGCTGGGCGAGAAGGTCGTCGTGCGTCGCGTGGCCCGCGTGGCCGGTGACCACGTGGCCGTGTACCTGCACAAGACCTCCAAGGACCTCCCCGCCCAGGTGGGTGTCCTGCTGGCCGTATCCGGTGCCGATGCCGAGGCCGCCGCGCACGACGTCGCCGTGCACATCGCCGCCATGTCCCCGGTCTTCCTCTCCGAGGACGACGTCCCCGCGGAGACGGTCGAGAACGAGAAGCGCGTTGCCGAGGAGACCGCCCGCAACGAGGGCAAGCCCGAGAAGATCATCCCGAACATCGTCCAGGGCCGCCTGAAGGGCTACTACAAGGACGTCGTTCTGGTGGACCAGGACTTCGCCAAGGACTCCAAGAAGTCCGTGGGCCAGGTGCTCTCCGAGGCCGGGGCCACGGCCACGGCGTTCGCGCGCTTCCGCGTCGGGGCCTGATCGTTTCTTCCCGTGCCCGCGCGCCGCTCACATGAGTGGCGGCGCAGGGGCGCGGCAGCGGCGTCGTCGTCGGGAGACAACGACGACGCCGCGTCCCGTCACGGCGGGGCACCTCCGACAAGGGGGTGCCCC
>NZ_BJNW01000017.1 GCF_006539885.1 Kocuria varians
CCCCGGCGCGTGGTGGCGTGTCCCTCGTTCGCACGAGGGACACGCCACCTCCGTCACACCAGGCGGCGGGCCATGTGCGCCCCCTGGAACACCTGCGATCCCGGACACGAGGAAGTGCATACATGTCCCGCAAAGTAGTGATCACCGGCCTGGGCGCCATCACGCCGATCGGTGAGAACGTCCAGAAGACCTGGAAGAACGCGCTCAAGGGCGTGTCGGGCGTCCACGCCCTGACCCAGGACTGGGTGGAGAAGTACGACCTGCCCGTGCGCATCGGCGCCATGTCCCCCAAGCCCTCCGAGGACGTCGTCTCCCGGGTGCAGGCCAAGCGGCTGGACCCCTCGGGACAGCTCTCCGTGGCCGCGGCCCGCGGGGCCTGGACGGATGCCGGGTTCTCCGGCACGGACGCGGACACCAGCGACGAGCTGGACCCCACCCGCGTGGGCGTGGCCTTCGGCACCGGGATCGGCGGCGTCTGGACGCTGCTGGACGCCTGGGACACCCTGATCGAGAAGGGCCCCCGGCGCGTCAAGCCCATGACCGTTCCCATGCTCATGCCCAACGGCAACGCCTCCTCGGTCAGCATGGAGTTCAAGGCCCGCGCCTGCGCCATCACACCGGTCTCCGCGTGCGCCTCCGGCACCGAGGCCTTCTTCCAGGGCTTCAACCTGATCCGTTCCGGCAAGGCGGACGTGGTGATCGTGGGCGGCGCCGAGAGCGCCATCCACCCCATGACCATCGCCGCCTTCAACTCGATGCAGGCGCTGTCCCGCCGCAACGACGACCCCGAGCACGCCTCCCGTCCGTTCGACATCGACCGTGACGGCTTCGTCATGGGCGAGGGTGCCGGTGCGGTGGTGCTCGAGTCCGAGGAGCACGCCAAGGCCCGCGGCGCCCGGATCTACGCCGAGCTCGCCGGTGCGGGTCTCAGCGCGGACGCCCACCACATCACGGCCCCGGCCACGGGCGACGAGGGTGGCCCCGCCCGCGCGCTGCGCGAGGCCATGGTCTCCGGAGACATCGCCCCCGAGGACATCAAGCACGTCAACGCCCACGCGACCTCCACTCCCGTGGGGGACATCCCCGAGGCCGGTGCCCTGCGGGCCGCCTTCGGCTCCGCCGTGGACCAGATGGCCGTGTCCGCGACCAAGTCCATGACCGGGCACCTGCTCGGCGGCTCCGGCGCCGTGGAGGGTGTCCTGACCGTCCTGGCCCTGACCGAGCGCATGGCTCCGTGCACGATCAACCTGGAGAACCAGGACCCGCAGATCGACCTGGACGTGGTCACCACGGCCCGCGAGCTGCCCTCCGGGGACATGGTCGCGATCTCCAACTCGTTCGGCTTCGGCGGGCACAACTCGGTGGCGGCGTTCCGCTCGCTCTGACCGTTCCGCCCGTCCCCCCGGACACGACGAACCCCGGCGCCTCTTGAGTGAGGTGCCGGGGTTCGTCGTTCACGGTGGGCCCTGCAACGGATACAGGGCTGCGCCGTGGTGGTTACCGGGCGCACGGATGTGCGGCGGGCTCGCGGGACCGGCCGGACAGCGACGTCGCGCTCCCCTGGTGGTCGGCCGACGCCGTGTGGTCAGCCGACGCGGTGCAGCCAGCGCACCGGGGCACCCTCCGCCGCGTGGCGGAAGGGCTCCAGCTCCTCGTCCCACGCCTCCCCGAGCGCGAGGGACAGCTCGGTGACCACCGCGGAGGGGTCACCCCCCGCGGACTCGAAGGCGTAGCGGATGCGGTCCTCGCTCACGCAGATGTTGCCGGCGGCGTCCGTGGTGGCGTGGAAGATGCCCAGGTCCGGGGTGAAGGACCACCGGGAGCCGTCGCTTCCCTGGCTCGGGTTCTCGGTGACTTCGAAGCGGATGCGGCCGAGCGTGCGCAGGGCGGAGGCCAGCAGGGCACCCGTCCCGGCGCGGCCGGACCACTCCAGCTCCGCACGGACGCATCCGGGCTCGGCGTTCTGAGGGGTCCACTCGAGATCCGTTCGCCCACGCGACACGGATTCCAGGGCCCACTGGATGTGGGGGCACAGCGCCTGCGGGGCGGAGTGCACGTAGAGCACTCCCCTCGTGGTGGGTAAAGACATAGCCCGCTCCTCCGTTGTGTAGGTACGTCTTCCCCAACGTCCTGCTCGGAGGGCCGGTGCATGTTCCACGGCGCCCGTATGAAGTTTGAGTCGACCGGGAGTCGGGCGGTGCGGATTCGAGGCCGCATGCCGAGACCCAGTCCGTTTCATTGTCCAGCAGGGTGTGCGCCCGGTCAACCCGGGAGTAGTCGGGCGACGAAAGTCAAGCGCGCGGGTGAGCCTGTGAGTAAGCCCTCTTCAGCCGCTCCACGGACACGTGGGTGTAGATCTGCGTGGTGGCCACGGTGGCGTGGCCGAGCAGCTCCTGCACGGAGCGCAGATCCGCTCCCCCGTCCAGCAGGTGGGTCGCGGCACTGTGACGGAGACTGTGGGGTCCGCGGGCGCTCGAGTCCGGGACCGTCTCGAGTGCCGTGCTCACCACGCGACGGGCCACGCGCGGATCGATCCGTGCCCCACGCGCGCCCACGAACACGGCGTCGCCCGCGGCGGGTGCCGCAAGCACCACCCGACGCCGGTCCCACACCGCGAGCGCCTCCCCCGCGGTGTCTCCGTAGGGGATGCGGCGCTGCTTGTCCCCCTTGCCCGTGACGGTGAGGACGTGGTTCGTCTCGTCCACGTGCGCGCGGTCGAGGCCCACGAGTTCGCTGATCCGGGCACCCGTTGCGTAGAGCAGTTCCAGCAGGGCCCAGTCCCGCGCCGCGAGGGCCGCCGACTGCTCGTCCTCGTGCTCGCCGAAGGCGGCGTCCGCGAGGTCGTCGAGCATGGTGGCGAGGGCGGAGGCGCCGACGACGTCCGGGAGGTGCCTGGCGGGGCGTGGACCGCGCAGCCCGGCCGCGGGGTCGTGCCGCAGTCCCTGGGTGTCCACGGCCCAGCGGAAGAACGTGTGGACGGCGGCGATGCCCCGGGACACGGAGCTGCGTGCCAGTCCTCGCTGGTGTCGCTGGGCGAGCCATCCGCGCAGCGCGTCACGGTCGAGCAGGTCGATGGAGTCGACGCCGTTCTTACGCATCCAGTCGGAGAGGTCGGTGACGTCGGCGGCGTAGGACCGGACGGTGTTCTCACTGCGTGAGCGCTCCAGTGCCAGGTAGGCCCGAAACTGCGGGAGGTACGACTCCAGCGGGCCGGGAGGGACGGTCTCTCGCGGGGCTGGACCCCGGTCCGACACGCTGCCCGGCGATTCAAGGGGCCGGGACCGCGGGGAGTCCCCGTCGTTCCGGCGCCCCCGTGGTCCCGGATGCCCCTGCGCTCCAGGGTGCCCCTCTGCTTGCTGGAGGCCCCCGACTCCCCGGTCGGGGCCCTCCTCAGGCGCTCCCGTGGTCCGTGCTCTTGCGTCCATGCGGCGAGCCTACCCGGCGCCATCCGAGCAGCGAGTCCGCCGCGAGGCCCAGCTCCCGGAGGGTGGCGAGCGCGGCGAGCACCTCCCCCGGGCCGAGACCGGACACCCGGCAGATGCGGTCGGGTTCCACATCGGTGTGGAGGGGCAGGGCGTCGAAGACGCGCAGCTGGAGGGGATCCAGGCAGTCCTCCGGGCGGCGGTCGAGGTTCTCGTTCCGGGAGACGGTGTCCCGGGTGGCGTCGTTGCCGAGTGCACCCACGAGTTCGAGGACCTCGGCCCCGTTGCTCACGAGCACGGCGTGGTCCTCCCGCACGAGACGGTGGCAGCCGGCCGAGCCGCCCACGAGCACGTCCCCCGGCACGGCGGCGACCTCCCGGGAGAGACCGGCCGCGTGACGGGCCGTGTTCAGTGCACCGGAGCGCCAGGCGGCCTCCGTGACCACCGTGGCGCGGGACAGCGCCGCGATGATCCGGTTGCGCTGCAGGAAGCGGTACCGGGTGGGCGCGCAGCCGAGGGGCACCTCGCTCAGCACTGCGCCCCGGTCGCAGATCCGTGCCAGGAGCTCGGCGTTGGCCACGGGGTAGAAGCGGTCCACCCCGCAGGCCAGCACCGCCACGGTGGGGGTCGTGGCCGGGGAGACTTCCAGGGCCGTCTGGTGCGCGACGGCGTCGATGCCGTACGCGCCGCCGGAAACCACGCACCAGCCCGCCTCGCTCACCTCCCCCACGATCATCCGCGTAACTGCGGCCCCGTAGGCACTTGCGTGCCGCGACCCGACGACGGACACACCGCGCTCCAGATGCCCCAGGGCCTCCCGCCGACCGCGGCCCCACAGGACGATCGGCTCCTGCAGCCCCAGGTCCGCGAGCTGCTCCGGCCAGTCGGGATCCTCCGGGATGACGGTCCACGCCCCGATCAGCTCCGCGTGGCGGGCATCGACGGCGGGCTCGGCCACCGGCAGCCGCGCACGCCATGCCGCGAAGCGTCGAGCGAGGTCGGGAACCCTTGCCCCCGGCAGGGCCTCACCCGCCGCCCTGCGGTACACGGACGCCAGAGGGGCACTCGGGGCGTCCAGCTCGGTGATGCTGCGCCAGAGCACCTCCGGGCCGAGAGCGCGCAGCAGCACGAGCCCGGCGGTGTCGCTCGGCTCGATCACTCGTGCCAGCCGCACCCGGCAGGCGCGCACGCTGTCACGAAAGGGCCCGGGGGCACGGGTGTCCGGGTGCGCGTCGTACTGGTCGTTCATGAGGTTACCGTCGTCTTGAAGTAGAGGGCCAGTTGCACGTGCTCAGGGGTGGGGACGGTGGCACCGGCCAGGTCCGCCAGGGTCCAGGCGACGCGCAGGACCTTCACGAACCCGCGCGCCGTGAGGGTCTTGCGGTCCATGGCCGCCCGCAGAGGCTCCACGGCCCGGGCACCGGGTGAGAGCCGTCGGTGCAGCAGCGACCCCGGCACGGTGCTGTTGAGCCGGAGCCCCAGGGTGGTGAGCCGCTCGGCCTGGGCGTCCCGGGCGGAGGCAACGCGCGCGGCCACGGTGGCGCTGTCCTCCGGCGGCGCGCCCCCGACGGAGCTGAGCTCCCGGTAGGTGACGGCGGGGACCCGTAGCTGCAGGTCCACCCGGTCCAGGAGTGGGCCGGAGAGTTTGCTGAAGTAGCGGCGTCGTTGCACCGCACTGCACGTGCAGGCTTGCCCCGTGCCTCCCGCGTTGCCGCACGCGCAGGGGTTGGCGGCCAGCACGAGCTGGAACCGCGCGGGGTAGTGCGCGACCGACTGCGCCCGGGCAATGGTCACGGTCCCCGATTCGAGAGGCTGCCGCAGGGCGTCGAGCACGCGCCGGTCGAACTCGGGCGCCTCGTCCAGGAACAGCACGCCACGGTGGGCCAGGGAGATCGCACCGGGCCGGGGCATGCCGCTGCCGCCCCCGCACAGGGCGGGCAGCGTGATGCTGTGGTGCGGCGCCTGGAACGGCGGGCGCCGCACGAGGGCCGAGCACCCGTCGTCACCCCGGAGGGAGTGCACGGAGGTCACCTCGAGCGCGTCGTCGTCCCCGAGGTCCGGCAGGATGCCGGGCAGCCGCTCCGCCAGCATGGTCTTGCCCGCACCCGGCGGGCCGACCATGAGCAGGTGGTGTCCGCCTGCGCCCGCGATCTCCAGGGCCTGACGACCTTCGAGTTGTCCCACGACGTCGGCCAGGTCCGGGGCGGGCACCGGTTCGCCCGCACCCTCCGTTCCATCGGAGCCGGTCGTGACGGCCGGTGGCTGCGGAATGCGCGCCCGTTCCAACAGGACGGGGTCCGCACCGTGGTCCACCAGCAGCTCGGCCAGGTGGCGCGCCGAGCTCACCAAGGCCCCGGAGACGAGTTCGGCCTCCGCGCGGTTCTCCTCCGCCACGACCACGCGGGTCACGCCGGACCGGACCGCGGCGAGCACGGCGGGGAGGACTCCGCGCACCGGGCGGAGGGAGCCGTCGAGCCCCAGTTCCGCGCAGAACACCGTGTCGGACGGGACGCGGACGACGCCCTGGGCGGCCAGCACGGCCATCACCACGGCGACGTCGAAGTGCGATCCCCTCTTGGGCAGCGTGGCCGGAGAGAGATTCACCGTGATCTTGCGGGCAGGCAGCGGGACGCCCGCGTGCCGCGCCGCCGAGCGGATCCGCTCCCTGGACTCGTTCACCGCCTGGTCCGGAAGACCGATGATTGTGAACGCTGGAAGGGACTGACCGATGTCGGCCTCGACGTCCACCACGTGACCGTCCAGCCCCACCAGGGCGACGCTGCGGCTGCGGGCAAACCCGCTCACCGGGCCTCACCCGTTGAGTTCGTGTGAAGGGATCGTTCCACTCGAGAAGTCATGCATCCAGCGTGCCGACGCCCCCGCTCGAAACACTCGGGGAACGAGAGATGTGGAGGATGTTCACCGTGCGGCGAGGCCGCCTCTCGGTGCGCCCTCCCACCGGGAGGTGGCGCTCACGGTGCCTCGGTGAACGGCCACCTCTGCATGGTCAGTTTCGGGCGTCCTTGATCACCGAGACCGGCGTCGCCCAGTCGGAGGGGTCGGTCCGCAGGCCGGCCGGCGACCTCGTCGCGCGAGTTTCCAGGGGTGGGGCCGGGGTCCCGGTGGGTTCCGGAGCGAGGGCCTGCTCGGCAGTGCCGGTCCGGTCCGTCCGGCGCTCGATGGACGCGGGGCTGGCCGAAGAGGAAATCTGGTCCTCTGCGGTCTCCACGAGCGGCAGAGGCATGGCCTGGGTCATCAACCCCGGGACAGGGGTACCCGTCTCGGACGGCAGCGCCGCCAGGGAACCCGCCTCAACGGCGCCCGGCAGCGGTGACTCAACCGCCGGTGCCGTGGGTTCCACCGGGAGGGAGCTCTGGACGTCGGTCACGACCGGAGCCGGCACCTCGGGATCAGGGCCGGCAACACCGGTGGTGGCGGGAGCGGGCGTGCCCGGATCACCGGGTTCGGGCACCACCGGGTCCGGGGGGACAGGATCGGTGGGCACCACGGGGTCGGGGACCACGGGATTGGTTGGCACAGGGTTCGGGACCACGGGATCAGGGTCCACAGGCACCACCGGGTCCGGGGGATCGACGGCGGGGTGGTCCGCGGACGGTGCCGGCGTCGGATCACCGGGATCGACGGGACCCTCCGGATCCTCGGGAATGGCCGTGGAGTCCGGGACAGCGTCCTCCGCCGTGCCGCGGGACGACCCGCCCGCTCCGGACTCGCTCGAGGAGCTCTTCTGCCCCTCGGGGTGCGCCTGCACCGGCGGAACCTCCCGGTCACCGATCTTGGGGATCAGTTCGAGACTCACGAAGTTCTGCGGGACCCGCGAGATGTCCCCCACGAGCAGGTTGGTGTTCCGGTGCCCCACGGCGACGTCACCGGTGGCTCTCGCCCCGGCGTCCCGAAGCCGGGAGGACAGCTTCCGGGCCGCCCCCTCGGTCATCGTGGACCCGTCACGCGCGTGGTAGGTGCCCTGGGTCGCCTTCGGGGTCCACTTCTCGACGGCGCGCGACACGTGCTCGAGCTGGTACGACGCGCCGTCCTGCATCTTGAGCACCAGACGGCTCACGGAGATGGGAGAGCGTCCCTTGCGGTTGTCGATCTCCACGGTGGCGTACGTGGCGCGCCCCACCTTGGCGTCCTGCCGCAGCCGGTCGATCGCCTCGTCCGGGGTGCCCACGGCCGGCAGGGTGATCCGCACGCTCGCGCCGCCGGGGAGCATGGCCCTGAAAGTGCCGGGGTGCAGACTCCCGTCCGCGGTCGAGGGTGAGGCGGAGACGACTGCGGGATCGGCATGATCCGCGCTGTCCCCGCAGGAGACGAGGCACAGGGAAACGGTCAGTGTGAGGACGGAGGCGGAAAGCACGTGGGGAAACCATGAAGCGGTCTTCATCCGACCCTCCGATCATGTCCCGATGCTGCCCCCGACGAGCGCCGCGCACCGACCTTCCCGCACCGGTTCCCCACCCCGCCGGAGGTCCACGGTCAGCGACGCGCTCACGCGCTTCCATCATAGGAGACCGGAGGCGCCTGCTGTGACGTGCATCGCCGAGGACGTCATGCCGAGACATCACGTGGTCCGTGTCAGAGCCACCCCACCGACGCCACGTGCTCCACCCGCGGTGAGGCGCCACGGGGCCAGTGCACCGCGACGACGTCCACCGCCGGCACACCCGGCACCCGGTTTTCCCGCGCCCAGGCCCTCGCGAGCACGTGCAGCCGTCGTAGCTTCTCCGCCCCCACGGCCTCCGCGGGGTGGCCGTAGTCGCTGCCGGAGCGGGTCTTGACCTCGAAGACGGTTACGCGGCCGTCGCGGGAGGCGATGATGTCGAGCTCGCCACAGGGCGCGCCGGGAACGCGGGCGGGACGCCAGTTCCGGTGCAGGACCTCCCAGCCCGAGCGCTCCAGGAGCCCCGCGATCAGCTCCTCCCCCGCACGCCCCACGCCGAGGTGGGGTGCGGGCGGGGACGGAGAGGAGGACGGTGGGGCGGAAGGCGACGGCACGGGTGAGGGAAGAGTCATGGGCCTACTGTGACCGGCCGTGCACGCAGTACCCAGGCCCAGCGGCAGATGTGGAGGATGGATCTCCCGCCCAGGCCGCCCTGGGCATTGGGCCCCGATCAGACCCCCAGGTTCCAGCTGCGCCGATGCTGCGGTGTGACACCGAAGCGTTGCAGTGCGTCCCGGTGGCTGGCGCTGCCGTACCCCTTGTTGCCGTCCCAGCCGTACTCCGGGTGCTCGTGGGCGAGCTGCGCCATGAGGGCGTCGCGCTCCACCTTGGCGAGGATGGACGCGGCGGCCACGCTCACGCACAGGGCGTCCGCCCTCACAAGCGTCCGCACGAGCGGCGGCAGCTCCACGGGGTCCTCGTCCTGCCCCAGGACGGGAGCCACGTCCAGCCAGTTGTAGGAGCCGTCGAGGACCAGTGCGTCCACGGGAGTGCCGGCTGCACGCACGGCGCCGAGGGCGCGCAGGCCCGCCAGGTGCAGGGCCGCGTTGATGCCCACGGCGTCGATCTCCGCGGGCTGCGCGTGGCCCACGGCGCTGCCCGCCGCCCACGAGGCAATGGTGGGTGCGAGTGCCGTGCGCCTCGCCGCGCTCAGCGCCTTGGAGTCGCGGACCCCGTGCCACGGTTCCGAAACCGGGACGCCGGAACCAGTTGAAGATTCAGAAGCAGACGATGACGGTGAGGAGCCGGCCTCGCCACCGGGCACCCAGCGCGCCATGTCCATGACGACCACCCCGACGCTCGCGGGGCCGGCCAGCGCACCGCGTCCGACCTCGTCCATGCCCGCGACGTACCGGGCGCCGGTCCGGGCGAGGTCGCGCTCGACGTCGAGCGTGGGCGCGGGTTTCCGGGCCGGACTCACTTGCCGGCTGCGGGGACGTCCTGGAACGTCTCCTCGGGGTTGTGCAGGAACTCGAAGCGGTCCAGGGGCCAGGCGATGACGAAGGCGGTGCCCACGATGTCCTCGCGCTTCACGAACTCGGTGCCGGTCTCGATGTGGTACCGGGAGTCCGCGGAGGCGTTGCGGTGGTCCCCCAGCACGAAGAACTCGCCGTCCGGCACGGTGACGTCGAACGGGATCTCGGACGGGGACGCCCCCGGGTAGAGGTAGGGCTCGTCCAGGGCCTTGCCGTTGACGGTGACCTTTCCGGAGGCGTCGCAGCACGTCACGTGGTCACCGCCCACACCGATCACGCGCTTGACGAGGGCCTGCTGGCTGCTGTCCGGCAGCAGGCCGACGAACTCGAGGGCGCTCTTCACCGGGTTGCCAGCCCTCTGCGTGCCGGCCGGGAGCCAGCCCTGGGTGTCGTCGAAGACCACGATGTCGCCGCGTTCGATGTTCCCCATGCGACCGTCCAGCACGTTCACGAAAATCCGGTCGTCCAGCTCGAGCGTCGGCTCCATGGACCCGGACGGGATGAAGAACCCGCGGATCAGGAAGGTCTTGGCCACGAACGCGATCAGCAGCGCCAGCACCACCACGACCAGGATCTCGCGGACCGCGCCCCAGCCGGTGGTCGGCTTCTCCTCCCGCCCACGACGACGTCGCGTGCGCCCCCCGCGCGCCTTGGGCACGTCATCGCTCGGGCCGGGGGTGCCCGTCACTTCAGGTTCCTGCTGCTCAGCCACTGCGCGTTCCTTTTCTGTCTGCGGACCCGCCGCCGTGAGGGGCGGTCACCCGGGAGGAGGGTCGTGCTTCCGCGGGACGGGCGCGCGGAACGAGGTGCGTGGACCGCGGAGCCGGCGCCGCGGCGTCGTCGTCACCCGGTCCTCGTCCGGATGCGGCCGAGGCCGTGTCGTCGCCTCACTCGTGCAACGAGCGGGCCCGGCCCAGGGGCCACACCACGCGTTCGGCGGTGCCCACGATCCGTTCCGTGCGTATCAAACCACCGCCGGGGGCACCCAGCAACGAGCGTGAGTCCACCGAGACCCGCCGGTGGTCACCCATCAGCCACACCCGACCCTCCGGCACGTGCACGGTGAAGGGGATGTCGGACGGTCTGTCCCCAGGGTAGAGGTAGTCCTCGTGGAGTTCCTGGCCGTCGACCGTGAGCAGGCCGTCCGCGGAGCAGCACGCCACGGTGTCCCCGGAGACCGCCATGACGCGCTTGACGTAGGCGGTGTCGGAGCCGGTGAGGCCGAGCCAGCGTCCGGCGGTGCGGACCGCCTGCTGGTACCAGGGGTCCGAGGAGTGCAGGGGGTCCAGGGAGCCGCGGCCGTCGAAGACCACGAGGTCCCCGCGCCGGACGTCGTCGCCGGAGACCAGTTTGTCCACGAGTACGCGGTCACCGCCCTCGAGCGTGGGTTCCATGGAACCGGAACCCACCCAGTAGACGTCCGCCACGAAGCCGCGGACCACGGCCGCCAGCACGAGCGCCGTAAGGAGGGAGACGGCCACCACACGCAGCCACCAGCGGCGCGTGGAAACAGGCCTGTTCACGGCGGAGGACCCGGCAGATGCCGGGCCCTCCGCGTGTTCCGTGTGCTGTGGCACCCGGTGAGTCTTACTTGCTCGATGCGCTCGAGTCGCGCTTCTCGCGGATGCGAGCAGCCTTGCCGTGACGGTCGCGCATGTAGTACAGCTTCGCGCGGCGGACGTCGCCGCGGCTCACGAGCTCGATCTTGTCGATGATCGGGGAGTGCACCGGGAAGGTGCGCTCCACGCCCACGCCGAAGCTGACCTTGCGCACCGTGAAGGTCTCGCGCACGCCGGAGCCCTGACGGCCCAGGACGAAGCCCTTGAACACCTGGACACGGGAGCGGTTGCCCTCCACGATGTTCACGTGAACGTTCAGGGTGTCGCCCGGACGGAAGTCGGGGACGTCGTCGCGCAGCGACTTGGCATCAAGCTGGTCAAGAATGTTCATGACGTAACTCCTCGTGATCGCCGCAGGTCTCCCACGTGTGGTCCGCGTCCTGCCCCGTGAGGGGTGGTCACGCTCGAGAGATCCGGTCCGTGCCGCGAAGTGGCCGGTCCGGGTAGTGCGTCGTTGGTCGCTCTCCCCCCTGCGGCAGGGGCGTGCCCGACGCACACACAGCTCGCCATTATGCCATATCGGTGGGCTTCCGTGGCTCCTCGTGGAGCACCTCACGGCGCCAGCCCCGCGCGTTCGCGCCGGTCTCGGGGTGGAAGCCCTGCTCGGCGAGCACCGCGAGGTCCGCGCGGTCCAGCGTGGCGGGGTCCAGCGCGAAGATCATGTCCGGGCGACGCCGCGCGGTGCGTTCCAGCTGCTGGTCCCGGTGCCAGCGCGCGATCCGCCCGTGGTGCCCGGACAGCAGGGTCTCCGGCACGGACCGTTCACGCCACTCGGAGGGCTTGGTGTACACGGGGTACTCCAGCAGACCGCCGGTGTGGGACTCCTCCGCGAGGGACTCGGGATTGCCGATCACCCCGGGGATCAGCCGCGTGACGGCCTCGGTCATGGCGAGCACCGCGACCTCTCCCCCGTTGAGCACGTAGTCGCCCAGGCTCATGGGGCGCACCCGCACCTCGCCGGAGGCCCACTCGAGGAACCGTTCGTCGATGCCCTCGTAGCGACCGCACGCGAAGATCAGGTGCTCCTCGGCCGCGAGTTCGTAGGCGACGTCCTGCGTGAAGACCTCACCGGCCGGGGACGGGACCACGAGCACGGGGGGCGACGCCGCGGCGTCGCCCGGGCCGGCCTGCAGCACGGACTCCAGGGCGAGCGCCCACGGCTCCGGCTTCATCACCATGCCCGCGCCACCGCCGTAGGGGGTGTCGTCCACCGTGCGGTGCCGGTCGGTCGCGAACGAGCGGGGATCGGTGACGGAGAGCTCGAGCAGACCGTCCGTGACGGCCTTGCCGATCAGTGAGAGCCGCAGCGGCTCGAGGTACTCCGGGAAGATGCTCAGGACGTCGATGCGCACGCTCTACTCCGACTCCCCCAGCTCGAGCAGCCCCGGCGGCGGGGTCACCACAACCACGCCGCGGTCCAGGTCCACCTCCGGGACGATCTCCGCCACGAACGGGATCAGCGCCGGGCTGCCACCCTCTGCCCGGGAGACCTCGAGGAGGTCCTGCGCGGAGCCCTGGATCAGGGCGCGGACGGTGCCGATCACGGCGTCGTCACGGGTGGCGTCCACCACGGAGAGGCCGAGCAGGTCGTCCTGGTGCCACTCGTCGTCCTCGAGCTCCAGGTCCGCGACCTCCGCGAACAGCTCCAGGCCGCGCGCGGACTCGGCCGCCGTGCGGTCCCCGATCTCCTCGAAGCGCGCCACGAGCACGTCCTTGTTCCAGCGCGAGCCCACCACCGTGACGGCGTCCAGGCGCAGGGGCCCACGCGCGGCGGCCTGCTGGGCACCGCGCGGGGCCCTGCCCGGCTTCGCCTCCAGCACGGAGCCCGGCGAGAACCGCGCCTCGGGGTCGTCGGTGAACAGCTCCACCGTGACCTCGCCCCGCACCCCGTGCGGCTTGCCGATCCGGGCCACCCGAACGCTCATTGCTCCTCCTCGTGAATTCTCGTGCTGCGTGCTGCGCTCCCACCCTGCGCCCCGCTCACGGGCCCGTGGGACGACCGCGGCCCCCGTTCCTCGCCGAAGCAGGAACGGGGGCCGTGATCTCGTACTGAAAGGTGTTCGCTCAGCGACGACGGTCGGTGTCGACCACGTCCACGCGAACGTTCTCGCCGGAAGCCAGGGCCGAGACGACGGTGCGCAGGGCCTTGGCCGTGCGCCCCGAGCGTCCGATGACGCGCCCCAGGTCCTCGGGGTGCACCCGGACCTCGAGCGTCTCACCGCGGCGGCCCTCACGGGCACGCACGGAGACGTCCTCCGGGCTGTCCACGATGCCGCGGACCAGGTGCTCGAGGGCTTCGGCGAGCATGGTCACTCAGCCTTCTCGGCGTCGTCCTCCGCGGCGGCGGTCTCCTCGGCGGGAGCCTCCTCGGCCTTCTCGGCCTTGGGGGTGATGGCCTCGGGGATGATCACGGAGCCGTTGTCCGGGGCCACGAACTCGCGCTTGGCCTCGGGCTGCTTCAGCGTGCCCTCGGCGCCCGGGAGGCCCTTGAACTTCTGCCAGTCACCGGTGATCTTCATGAGGGCCAGCACGGCCTCGGACGGCTGAGCGCCCACGCCGAGCCAGTACTGCACGCGATCGGACACCAGGTTGATGTACGAGGGGTTCTCAGTCGGCTGGTACACGCCGACCTCTTCGATCACGCGACCGTCGCGCTTCTTGCGGGAATCGACGACCACCACGCGGTAACGGGGGTCGTGGATCTTGCCCATACGCTTGAGACGAATCTTGACTGCCACTTGTGTGGTTACTCCTGTTTCGAATGGATCGGAGATCGCACACACCTGCCCGTGGGGCGGGCGGTCCGTGGACCTCCTGTGGACACGACATCACGCGCGGTGAGAGGGTCCGCACGGTTCGAGTACCCGTCCATTGTGCCACAGCTGTCAACCGACCCGGCACGACGCCGCGCGGTTCCGGCCCGTGGGCCGGGACCCGTTCCGTGCCGGGCTCAGCGGGTTTTGCGCGCCCGCACCGCGGCGTAGAGGGCCGCCTGCACGGCGGCGTCGGAGAGCATCAGCGCGGAGACGGAGCCCAACACCCTGCAGCCGCGGCCACCGCGTGCGGCGAGACCTGCGAGACCCGCACCCACGGCGAGTTCCGCGCCGCCGAGCGCGAGCAGGATCCCCGGACGGCGGACGTACGCCCGCTGCACACGGGAGAGCAGGCCCGAGCCGCTGGGCTCCACGCTCGCGGAGTCGAACAGGGACAGGCCCAGCCCGCGCGGCTCGTGGTGGCTCACACCCTCCACGTCCTCCAGCTCGCGCTGGCCCTCCACGATCTTCGCGGCGATCACGGGCAGCCCGAGCAGCTGCAGCACCGACTCGAGCAGGAGCGGGGAGCTCGGTGTGCGCGCGTAGTTCTCCAGCCTCGCGGTGGCGGCGGGGTCCAGGTCGCACAGGGAAACGATCGACGCCACGGCGGCGGCGTCGGTCTCCGCCGGGCCCCAGCGCAGGGCCGTGGCCTCGGCGAGCTCGTCGAGCTGCGCTCCCCACTCACGCTGGTCGTCCAGCGCGGACAGCGGCGGGCACACTCGCAGATTGCGGCTCTCGCCGTCCGAGGACAGCACCACCGCAAGGCTCTCCGGGTCCCCGGCCGCGGCGAGCGCCACCGGGTCGATGCCGTCCGTGACCAGCACGGCGGACCAGCCGTCGCGGGTCACGGCGGTGAAGGGACGCTGCAGGGCACCGGCGAGGAACGGCAGCTGCGGGGCGTCCACGTGGACGAGCACTGCGGTGCGCTCCTCGCGGGATGCGGTGTCGGGCTGCTCCGTCATGAGCGGCCGCCCCCGTGCATCACGCGCTCCACGACCGTGCCTGTCTCCAGCGCCTCGAGGGCCGCCCGCAGGTGCTCGGCGAGGCTCGCGGGCATCACGGTCTCGAGGTCCTGCGGTGCGACCCAGCGGTAGGATAGCAGCTCCTCCTCCTGGACCGTGATGGGCGTGTCCGAGGGGATCCGGCCGCCGTCGTAGAGGAAGGACACGGAGTCGCCCCACATGCCCATGGCCACCCCGTGGCTCACGGCCAGCAGACGACCCTCCGGCAGGTGCAGCCCGACCTCCTCGACGACCTCGCGGAAGCACCCCGTGCGGGGGTCCTCCCCCGCCTCCACGGTGCCGCCCGGCAGGGTCCAGCCGTCCTTGTAGTTGGGTTCCACCGCGAGCACGCGCCCGTTCTCGTCCCGGATCAGCGCCGCGGAGGCGAGGCGCCGGGTGGGAAGGGTTGCGATGAACTCACGCAGTTCGTCGTCGGGGAGGTACGAGCCCATGGTGTCCTACTTTCCGAGGAACTTCTCGAAGCCCTTGGGCAGGTTCAGCGACTCGGCGTCCAGCTCCTTGCCCTGGCTCCCGAACGCACTGCCCTTCGCGGCCGGCTTCTGCCCGGAGGCGAGCGCGGCCTGCTCCTGCGCGCGCTTGGCCGGGTTGCCGGAGCGGGAGCCCTTCTTCTTGCTCTTGCCCTTCTTGGCGGCTCCGCCACCGCCGCCGCCCATGCCGGGGATGCCGCCGGGCATGCCGGGGACGCCCTTGCCCTGGGCGAGGCGCTTCATCATCTTCTGCGCCTGCGCGAAACGCTCCATGAGCTGGTTGACCTCGGAGACCGAGACACCCGAGCCACGGGCGATGCGCGCGCGGCGCGAGCCGTTGATGATCTTGGGGGCCACGCGCTCGTGCGGGGTCATGGAGCGCACGATCGCCTCCACGCGGTCGATCTCCCGCTCGTCGAAGTTCTCCAGCTGCTCCCGCATGCCGGCCGCGCCGGGCATCATGGAGAGCATCTTCTTCATGGAGCCCATCTTGCGCAGCTGCTGCATCTGCGCGAGGAAGTCCTCGAAGGTGAAGTCCTCCTGGTCGGTGAACTTCTTGGCCATGCGCTCGGCCTCGGCCTTGTCCCACTGGCGCTCGGCCTGCTCGATCAGGGACAGGACGTCGCCCATGTCCAGGATGCGCGAGGCCATGCGGTCCGGGTGGAACTGCTCGAAGTCGTCCACGCCCTCGCCCGTGGAGGCGAACATGATGGGCTTGCCGGTCACGGCGCGCACGGACAGCGCCGCACCGCCGCGGGCGTCGCCGTCGAGCTTGGAGAGCACCACGCCGGTGAAGTCCACGCCCTCGTCGAAGGCCTTGGCGGTGTTGACGGCGTCCTGGCCGATCATCGCGTCGATCACGAACAGGACCTCGTCCGGGTCCACGGCGTCGCGGATGTCACGGGCCTGGTTCATCAGGGCCTGGTCGATGCCCAGACGGCCGGCGGTGTCCACGATCACGACGTCGTAGAGCTTGGAGCGCGCGAAGTCCACGCCGTCCCGGGCGACCTTGACCGGGTCACCCGTGGGGTCGTCGAACTCGGAGGTGGCACCGGGCTCCGGCGCGAACACGGGCACCCCGGCGCGGCGGCCAACCACCTGGAGCTGGGTCACCGCGTTGGGGCGCTGCAGGTCGGAGGCGACGAGCACGGGCTTGTGGCCCTGGTCGGTCAGCCACTTGCCGAGCTTGCCCGCGAGCGTGGTCTTGCCGGCGCCCTGCAGGCCCGCGAGCATGATGACGGTGGGACCGGACTTGGCGAGGTTGATCCGCCGGGTCGCGCCGCCGAGGACGTTCTGCAGCTCCTCGTTGACGATCTTCACAACCTGCTGGCCGGGGTTCAGCGCCTCGGAGACCTCCGAGCCCAGCGCGCGCTCCTTGATGACCGCCGTGAACTCCCGGACCACGGGCACGGCCACGTCCGCCTCGAGCAGGGCCCGGCGGATCTCGCGCACGGTGGCGTCGACGTCCGCCTCGGAGAGCCGGCCCTTGCCGCGCAGGTTCTTGAAGGTCGCTGTGAGCCGGTCGGACAGTGAATTGAACACGGGGTGGTCGCTGCTTTCGTCTGACAACGGATGAATTCAGTGTCCCAGGTTAGCAAGGGAAGCCCCGCCCGGTCTCCCGGACGGGGCTCCTCCCCTGCCACCTGGCGGCGCTCGGCAAGCGCTCGCACGCACCCGCCGACGACGCCGCGGCTCAGCTCACAGGGCACCCTCGCCGAGCTCGCCGGTGCTCACCCGCACGGTGTTCTCCACGGGGGTGACCCACACCTTGCCGTCGCCGGGTTCACCGGTGCGGGCGGAGGCGACGATCACGTCCACGAGGTCCTGCACCTCGCCGTCCTCCACGACGGTCTCGATGCGCACCTTCTCCAGCAGGTCCACCGTGTACTCGGCGCCCCGGTAGACCTCCCGGTGGCCGCGCTGGCGGCCGTAGCCGTGCACGGTCAGCACGGTCATGCCCTGCACGCCGTAGCTCTCCAGGGCGTCCTTGACGTCACTGAACTTCTCGGGCCGCACCACTGCGGTGATCAGTTTCACTGGGTGTCTCCTTTGCTGGTCACGGGCACGGGGGCCTCGGGGGTCCCCGGCAGCGGGCGGGCGGGGACCTGGCCGGCGAAGTAGCCGGTGGCCTCGTCCTTGAGCGAGTAGGCGGACTCGGCGTGCTGCGTGAGGTCCACGCCGATCACCTCGTCGCGGCGGGTGATGCGCAGCCCCACGGTCGCCTTGAGCACGAGCCCGATCACCAGGGTGAGCACCCCGGTGTAGAGCGCCACGAAAACGGTCGCGGCCAGCTGGGTGCCCAGCAGGGACCAGCCCCCACCGTAGAACAGACCGGCGCGGCCCTCGGAGGGGATCGCCAGGAAGCCGAGCGCCACGGTGCCCACGATGCCCGAGACCAGGTGCACGCCGCACACGTCCAGGGAGTCGTCCAGCCGGATCCGGTACTTCAGGCCCACCGCGATGGCCGAGCACACACCGGCAACCACGGACAGTGCGATCGCCCCCACGGGAGTCACGTTGGCGCACGCCGGGGTGATGGCCACGAGCCCGGCCACGGAACCGGAGGCCGCGCCCAGCGACGTCGCGTGGCCGTCCCGGATGCGCTCGGTGAGCAGCCACGCGAGCATCGCGGCGGCCGGGGCCACCAGGGTGTTCGTCCAGATCAGCGCGGCCTGCTCCACGGTGGTGGCGGCACCGGCGTTGAAGCCGAACCAGCCGAACCACAGGATCGCGGAGCCCAGCATCACGAGCGGCAGGTTGTGCGGGCGCTGGCCCGAGTCACGCCCGAAGCCGCGGCGGGCACCGATCAGCAGGATCAGCACGAGAGCGGCGATGCCCGCGTTGATGTGCACCGCCAGGCCGCCCGCGAAGTCGATGGGCTCGCCAAAGATCCGGCCCAGGGCGCCGTCCTCGGAGAACAGCCCGTCACCCCACACCATGTACGCGAGCGGGAAGTAGACCAGGGTCACCCACACGAGCGTGAACACGACCCACGTGCCGAAGCGCGTGCGGTCCGCGATGGCGCCGGAGATCAGGGCCACGGTGATGATTGCGAACGTCACGGAGAAGTCCGAGGACAGCAGCCCCTCGGTCCCCAGCAGCCCGTGCAGACCCAGGTTGGCGAACGGGTTGCCGGTCAGCCCGCCGAGCACCGGGTCCCCCGCGAGCATCGAACCGCCCCACAGCGCCCAGACGACCGCCACCACGGCGATCGCGGAGAAGCTCATCATCATCATGTTCAGCACACCCTTGGCGCGGGTCATGCCTCCGTAGAACAGCGCGAGTCCGGGGGTCATGAAGAACACCAGCCCCGCGGCCACCACGGTCCACACGTGTCCGGCGGTCAGTTCCACCCGGATCACCTCGTCCCTGTCTCGTGCGGGCACAGCTCTTGCGCCACCTGGGACCAGTCAAGGGGTGCGGTGTTACCGCGGACGGCACGGGCGCGTGACGGGAGTGTTTCGCCTCACGCCCGTGTGTGACGTTCGTGTAAACAGTTGCGGGCACGGCAGCCGGGGCCGCAGTACGGAGCCGTGCAGGTGGGCGGCCGACCGCGTGCGGGTGCGCAGACGACGACGGCGCCAGCCCCCTGGAAGGGGACCGGCGCCGTCGTCGTGGGGTCGCGGTGTCAGTCGATGATCGCGTCCACGAACTGCTCCGCGTTGAAGGGGGCGAGGTCGTCGGGTCCCTCCCCCAGGCCGATCAGCTTGACCGGGACGCCGAGGCCGCGCTGGATCGCGACGACGATCCCGCCCTTGGCCGTGCCGTCCAGCTTGGTGAGCACGATGCCGGTGATGTCCACGGCCTCGGCGAAGACCTTGGCCTGCGCCATGCCGTTCTGCCCGGTGGTCGCGTCGATCACGAGCAGCACCTCGTCCACCGCCGCGGCTTTCTCGATCACGCGCTTGACCTTGCCCAGCTGGTCCATCAGCCCGGCCTTGTTCTGCAGCCGCCCGGCGGTGTCCACGAGCACGACGTCCGCCTCCTGCTCGATGCCGGCCGTGACGGCGTCGTAGGCCACGGACGCCGGGTCCGCTCCCTCCTGCTCGGAGCGCACCGTGGGCACGCCCACGCGGGCACCCCAGGTCTCCAGCTGGTCCGCCGCGGCCGCGCGGAAGGTGTCCGCCCCGCCGAGCAGCACGTCCTTGTCCTCCGCGACGAGCACGCGTGCGAGCTTGCCCACCGTGGTGGTCTTGCCCACGCCGTTGACACCCACGACGAGCACTACGGCGGGCTTGCCGGGCACGGCCTCCGTGCGCACGGAACGGTCCAGCGTGGGGTCCACCAGGGCGAGCATCTCCTCGCGCAGCAGCGCCTTCAGCTCCGCCGGGTCCTTGGTGCCCGTGACGCGCACGCGCTTCTTCAGGTTCTCCACGAGCTCGAGCGAGGCGTCCGTGCCGAGGTCCGCCATCAGCAGCGTGTCCTCGATCTCGTCCCACGTGTCCTGGTCGATGCGCTCGCGCGAGAGCAGCATGAGCAGGCCCTTGCCGAGCACCGTGTTGGACTTCGCGAGACGACCTCGCAGCCGTTGCAGGCGACCACGGGCAGACTCGGGACGCTCGAGGGTGGCGACCGGGCTGTCCTCCACGACCTCCGCGCCGTCGAGGTCCGGGAGGTCGTCCAGGTCCCGCGTGCCCGTGTACCCGCCACGGGGTGCCTTGGGCCTGCGCAGCAGCAGCACACCGAACACCACGAGCAGCAGCACCACCACCGCGGCGACCACCAGTATCCACATCAGTTGAGTCGTCATCACCCGTCTAATCTCCCATAAACTGCTGGGCGTGTCCCGCCCCGAACCCCGTGATCCCGCCGACGCCGACGTCCCGGCCACCCCGGACGACCCCCGCACCGATCCGCATCTCTCAGAGTCCCCCTCCGCGGCCCGGGAGAAGGTGCCCCAGCCCATCAAGGTACTGATCGCGGCGGCCTTCGTGATCGCGCTGGGCTACGGCATCGTGGCACCCGTGCTGCCGCAGTTCGCCTCGAGCTTCGGGGTGGGCGTCGCGGCGGCCTCCGCGGTCATCAGCGCCTTCGCCCTGTGCCGCCTGGTCTTCGCGCCCGCAAGCGGTGCCGTGGTCAACCGGCTCGGCGAGCGCCCCACCTACCTGATCGGGCTGATCGTGGTCGCGCTGTCCTCCGCGGCCACCGCCTTCGCGCAGAGCTACTGGCAGCTGCTCCTCTTCCGCGGCCTGGGCGGGATCGGCTCCACCATGTTCACCGTCTCCGCCATGGGCCTGATCGTCCGGCTATCCCCGCGCACCATGCGCGGGCGGGTCTCCGGGTACTACGCCACCGCGTTCCTGCTGGGCGGCATCCTGGGCCCGGTGCTCGGCGGCGCGCTCGCGGGACTGGGCATGCACGCCCCGTTCCTCATCTATGCGGGCGCGCTGTTCGTTGCCGTGCTCGTGGTCTGGGTGCGGCTCAAGGACGAGACGCTCGGCTCCAAGGGCGCGGGCGCCGCGCAGCCGGCCATGCGGGTCCGCGAGGCGCTCGACGTCGGCGCGTACCGTGCCGCGCTCGCCTCCAGCTTCTCCACGGGGTGGACGGCCATGGGCGTGCGGGTGGCGCTGGTCCCCCTGCTCGCCACGCAGATCGTGGGCGATGGACCGGCCGTCGCCGGGCTCGCGCTCGCCCTGTTCGCGGTGGGCAACGCGAGCGCCCTGACCGTCACCGGACGGCTCACGGACCGGATGGGCCGCAAACCGCTCGTGCTCACCGGGCTCGTGCTGTGCGGGCTCGCGACCATCGGCGTGGGGCTGAGCACCACAGTAATCGCGTTCTCCGTGCTCTCCCTGCTCGCGGGTGTGGGCTCGGGCACGCTGAACCCCGGGCAGCAGGCGGCGGTCGCGGACGTGATCGGCCCCGACCGCGCCGGCGGCAAGGTACTCTCCCGCTATCAGATGTGCGCGGACGCCGGCCAGATCGCGGGCCCGGTGCTCGCCGGCGCACTGGCGGACTCCGCGGGCTTCGGCTGGGCCTTCGGTGTCTCCGGATCGCTCATGCTGCTCGCCGCCCTGGCCTGGCTCCCGGTGCGCGAGACGCTGCCGGAGGGCGCACGCGGGGAGACGACGAAGGGCTGAGCGTCATGGCGGGGACACGGCGGGACGGGCGGCGAGGCCGCCAGTGGGTCTGGATCGTGGGAGTCCCCCTTGACCCCTTCCCAGGCACTGGCCCGCATCGACCACGCACTGCGGGATCAGGCCGCCGAGCTCACCGTGTCGGCAGAGACTCTGCACCTGCGAATGGGCTCTGACGAGGTGTACCGGGTGAAGGGGTCCGCCTCGGACAAGGGCTGGGCCGCACTTCCCCTCGCGGCCACTTTCCGGGCGGAGCCGCACGACGCCGGGTCGCTCATCCACGCAGAGGCCCGGGACGACCTCGGGTGGTATGCCGCCCCACCACAGCCGTTCGTCGAGAACGAGGTGCAGCGGCGCGCCGCAACCCTCATCCGCCGCGCCCGAGAGTCCACTCAGCACCCCGCCGCCGACCGCTGACGCGTGGGCCGTCGAGGCGACCAAACGTCGTCGCCCCCGGTCAGTACTTCTACCGCAGCTCCGAGAGCTGCTGGCCCACCACCAGGCTCACGCCGTCGCCGCGCATGGACACCCCGTAGAGGGCGTCCGCGATCTCCATGGTGCGTTTCTGGTGGGTCACGATGATCAGCTGCGAGCTCTCCTGCAGCTGCTCGAAGACCGTGAGCAGACGTCCCAGGTTACGGTCGTCCAGGGCGGCCTCCACCTCGTCCATCACGTAGAACGGGGAGGGCCGCGCCTTGAAGATGGCCACGAGCAGGGCCAGGGCCGTGAGCGAGCGCTCCCCGCCGGAGAGCAGTGAGAGCCGCTTGATCTTCTTGCCGGCCGGGCGGGCCTCGACCTCCACGCCGGAGTTGAGCATGTCGTCCGGGTCGGTCAGGCGCAGCCGGCCCTCGCCGCCGGGGAAGAGGGTCGAGAACACGGACACGAACTGCTCGGCGGTGTCCCGGTAGGCCTCCGCGAAGACCTCCTCCACGTGGCGGTCCACGTCCCGGATGATGTTGCGCAGGTCGGTGCGGGAGTTCTTGACGTCCTCCAACTGCGTCACCAGGAAGGTGTGGCGCTCCTCCAGCGCCGCGAACTCCTCGAGCGCGAGCGGGTTCACCTTGCCCAGCGCCTTGAGCTGCTTCTGGGAGCGCTGCAGCCGCAGCTCCTGCTCCTCGCGCCGGAAGGGAGCCCCGGGATCGGTCATGCTCGGCAGAGCCAATTGCACGGAGCCGCCCGATTCCTCCGCGGTCTGGGCCGCCTCGATGGCGGCGTCCGCGTCCGGCACGGGCAGGTGCGGGCCGTAGTGGTCCACGAGGAAGTCCGGGGTCAGGCCCAGCTCCTCGAGCGAGGTGGTCTCAAGGCTCTCCACGCGGGCGCGCCGCTGGGCGAGGTCCAGCTCCGCCCGGTGCAGCTGCTCGGTGAGCTCGGCGAGGCCGCGGGAGACCTCGTCGCGCTCGGTGCGCAGACGCTGGGCGGCCTCGTCCAGACCGGCGCGTCGCGTCTCGATCTCGTCGCGTTCCGCAGCGGCCTCTCGCGCGGACTCCTCCGCACGGTCCCGCAGGTAGTCCGCGGCCGTGCCCACGGCGAGCGCCACGGCGGCCTGGACGCGACGTCGTTCGGCCCGGCGTGCGGCCTCGGCCTGGGCGGCCCGTTCGGAGCGGGCGGCCCGCGCCTGTGCCTCGGCCCGGGAGGCCGCGTGGCGCTGCTGCTCCTCGAGACCGCGCAGGGCCAGCCGCGCCTCGGTCTCCGTCTCGCGGGCGGCACGAGCCTGGGCCTCCGCACGGTCCTTCGCGGCGGCCGCGGTGAGCTGCTCCCGCTCGAGGTCCTCCTTGTCCCCCGTCTCCACGGCCTCCGCGCGCTCCACGGCCTCGCGGAGCTCGGCGTCGCGCTGGGCGAGACGCTGCTCCGCGGTGGCGAGCACGTCGCGGCGGCGCTGCAGCTCGGAGTCCGCCGACGACGCCGTGGCCTCCGCCCTGCTCAGGGCGGCCCCCGCCGCGGCGGCCTCCTTCTGGGCACGGTCCGAGGCCTGGGCCGCCTCCCGCGCCTGCGCGGCGGCACGGGACCGCTCGGTCTCCGCGTGCTCCGCGGCCGCGGTCGCGGTCTCGGCGGTCTCCCGCAGCCGTGCGAGGTCCGCCTCCAGCGTGTCGATCAGCGGGTAGAGCTCGAGCGAGCCGGCCGCCTCCGTGGCGCCGCCCTGCGCGCGGTGGCGCGAGTACACGTCCCCCCGGCTCGTGGCGACCCGCACCAGGTTCGCCGTGGACTCGTCGCGGGCCAGGGCGGTGTCGAGGACCTTCACGGCGCTGTCCGTGTCCGGCGCGAGCACCACGGTCGCGAGCTCCGAGCGCACCGCGGCGAGCACGCGCGTGGTCTCCGGGCCGTCCGCACCCGCGGACACGACGTCGGCGGCGCACACGCACCCCGGCGGAAGGGTGAGCCGGGCGACGGTGGCGTCCCGGGCGTCGTCGTTGGCTCCCGAGACCACCAGGTGCACGCGCCCCGCGCCGGCCTCCGTGAGCCTCGCGAAGACGCGGGCCGCGGCGGTGTGGGAGGAGACGGCGAGCGCCTCCGACCACGGTCCGAGAGCTGCCGCCACGGCGCGCCCCCACCCCGGTGCCACCCGCACGGCGCGCGGCACCTCACCGAGCACGGGCACGACGTCCGCCACGGAGGCCGAGCCGTCCGGCTGGCGCACGGACTGGCGCAGTGTCTCCAGGCGCACGGTCGTGGTCTTCAGCTCACCGGCGGCGGCCTGACGTGCGGACTCCGCCGCGCGGCTCTCGCGTTGGGCCGTCTCCGCGGTCTCCCCGGCCTCGCGTGCACGCTCGCTCGCGTGCCGAGCCCGCTCGGCCGTGGACTCCGCCGCCTCCGCGAGGGACGCGGTGTCCAGACGGGCCTTCTCGGCGCGGGTCACGACGTCGGTGATCTCCCCGCGCACGCGCTCGACGTCCGCCTCGGCAGCCGAAAGCCCCGAGCGGGCGGCCGTGACCGCCGCCGCGAGCCGGGCCTGCCCCGCGCGCCGGTCCGCGGCCCGGCGCACCAGCTCCGCGGAGCGCGCCTCGGCACCGCGGGCGTCGTCCTCGGCCTGCTGACGGTCGGTCTGCGCAGCCTCGAGCGAGGTCCTCGCCGCATCCACCCGCTCGGCGAGCTGCTCGGTCTCCGCCCGGGTGCGGGCGGCCTGCTCCTCGAGGGCGTCCGCGTCTCGCGTCTGGGAGGCGGGCTCCTCCGTACTGCCCAGGAGTCGACGCCGCTCCCCCGCGAGCGCGGACAGCGCCCGGTAGCGGTCGCGGACGGTGCTCAGCTCGTACCAGCTCGTGCGGGCGGCGTTGAGCGCCGGGGCCGTCTGGGCCGCGCGCGTCTCCGTCTCGTGCAGCCGCTCGGCGAGCGCCGCAGCGGACTTCTCCAGCTCGTCCTTGCGGGCCCGCGCCTGCGCACTGGCGCCCTGGTCCGTGTCCAACCCGGCGCGCGCGGCCACGAGGTCGTCGGCGAGCAGCCGGGCCCGGGCATCCCGCACGTCGTACTGGATGCGCTGGGCCTTGCGGGCGGTGCGGGCCTGGCGTCCGAGCGGCGTCAGCTGGCGCTGGATCTCGCCCGTGAGGTCTTCGAGCCGGTCCAGGTTCGCCTGGACGGACTCGAGCTTGCGCAGGGTCTTCTCCTTGCGCCGCCGGTGCTTGAGGATGCCCGAGGCCTCCTCGATGAAGCCGCGGCGGTCCTCCGGGGTCGCCTGCAGGATCCGGTCCAGCTGCCCCTGACCCACGATCACGTGCATCTCACGGCCGAGCCCCGAGTCCGAGAGCAGCTCCTGGATGTCCAGCAGACGGCACGAGCGGCCGTTGATCGCGTACTCGGAGCCCCCGGAGCGGAACAGGGTGCGCGAGATGGTGACCTCGGAGTACTCGATGGGCAGGGCGCCGTCGGCGTTGTCGATCGTGAGCGAGACGTGCGCGCGGCCCAGCGCCGAGCGCCCGGAGGTGCCGGCGAAGATGACGTCCTCCATCTTCCCGCCGCGCAGCGACTTGGCCCCCTGCTCCCCCATCACCCAGGCCAGGGCATCCACCACGTTGGACTTGCCGGAGCCGTTGGGGCCCACCACCGCGGTGACCCCGGGCTCGAAGTGGAACGTGGTGGCCGATGCGAAGGACTTGAAACCACGCACGGTGAGGGTCTTCAAGTGCACGCCGGGGGTCTCCTGTGTCAGGGGCGCCGCGTCCGGGCGGCAGGGGGCTGCCGGGCCAGGGAGCGGGCGCGGGGTTCGGGGGTGGCTCCCGAGTCTACCCGGCGCCACCGCGCGGACCCGGGCCGACGACGTCGCCCGCTCCCGCCCGTCCCTGCGGGTCACCGGCGGCGTGTCCTGGGCATACACCCGGCCGCGGGCGAACGTCCCGCGCGGGCGGAACACCCTGTCAGCCGGGGCCGTTAGACTGAGCCGGTCCAACCCGCTTCTTCACCCGGGCGCCGAGGCTCTTCACGTTCGATTCCTTGACGGTACGGGTGGCGTCTGATCGAAAGCGCCACATTGACCGGTAACTCCACCATCACCAACCGCAACGTAGCGTTCCTCTCCGTGACCAAGACGGAGGCGGACGTGGTGATCCCGTCCACCCGGTTCGATGAGGAGCTGGCCGAGACCTTCCGGCGGCTGCGGATGCCCAAGGGGCTGCTGGAACGCCTCGCCGGGATCAAGGAGCGCCGCGGGTGGGCCCCGGGACGCCACTTCACGGACGGTGCCACGGAGGCGGGCGAGGCCGCACTCGCGGAGTCGGGAGTGCGCCCCGAGCAGATCGGGCTATTCGTCAACGCCTCGGTCACGCGCGACAACTACGAGCCCGCCGTGGCGGTGGGCATCCACGAGCGCCTGGGCCTGCCCAGCTCCGCGCTGAACTTCGACATGACCAACGCGTGCCTGGGCTTCGTGAACGCGCTGACCGTCGCGGCGTCCATGATCGACGCCGGGGCCATCGAGTACGCGCTCGTCGTCGCCGGCGAGGACCCCTCGCCGTGGCACAAGGCCGCGGTGGAGCGGCTGCGCGCGGACGACATCACCCGCGAGCAGGTCGTCCAGGAGTTCGCAACCCTGACGCTCGGCTGCGGTGCCGCCGCCGCCGTGGTGGGTCCCGCGGACCGCCACCCGGACGGGCACCGGATCGTGGGCTCCGTGACCCGTGCGGGCACCGAGTTCAACCACCTGTGCATCGGCGGGGACGACGGCATGTTCACGGACGCCACCGGCTTGCTCAACCACGGCGTGGGCCTCGTGGTGGAGGCCTGGCACGAGGCCGAGCAGGACGGCTGGGACTGGCGGGAGATGGACTCCTACGTCACGCACCAGGTCTCCAACTCCCACACGAACAAGCTCATCGAGGACATGGGGCTCGACGCCACCAAGGTCCCCCTGACCTTCCCCTACTGGGGCAACGTGGCCGCGGCCGCACTGCCCATGACCCTCGCCCTGGAGGCCGAGCGGCTCGAGCCCGGAGCGCGGGTGCTGTGCCTGGGCGTGGGGTCCGGACTGAACACGACCCTCATGGAGATCGCCTGGTGAGCGTCCCCGAGAACGGAGCAGCACGCATGACCTCCACCCCCGCCGGGGACGGCGCACGCCTCCCCTTCACGGACACCCCCCTGCCGGGCCTGGACCCCGCGTGGTCGCGCACCCTCCCGGTGCCCTCGACCGCCGGCGTGGAGCCGGTACCCGGACGCACCCGCAGCTGGCACGTCCTGGACAATGCGGACGTGATCGCCCGCTCCGGTGCCACCCCGCAGGGCATCGTCCTGGCCGTGCACGGCAACCCCACGTGGTCCTACCTGTGGCGCGACGTGCTGCGGGCCGCGGCCCAGGCCGAGCGGCCATGGCGCGTGGTGGCCGTGGACCAGCTGGACATGGGCTTCTCCGAGCGCACCGGGCTCTTCCGGCGGCTGGAGGACCGCGTCACGGACCTCGGCGACCTCACCCGAGCGCTCGGCGTCGACACGGCGGGCCTGCCCGTGGTCACGCTCGCCCACGACTGGGGCGGGCTGATCTCCCAGGGCTGGGCCCAGGAGCACCCCGGGATCCACGCGGGCACCGTCATGACGAACACCGCCGTGCACCACGACGACGCCGAGGCCATCCCCTCCGCGCTGCGCCTGGCCCTGAACAAGGCCGTGCACGGACCCGTGACCACCGGTTCCACCGCGTTCATCGACACCACGCTCGCCCTGTGCGACCCGGCGCCGTCCGCAGCGGTCAAGCGCGCGTACAAGGCCCCCTACACGTCCAAGGAGCGCCGCGAGGGCGTCGCGCACTTCGTCGCGGACATCCCCGCGCCGCCGGAGCACCCCTCCCACGCCGCGTACGAGCGGATCGCCGGGCGCATGAGCGCCCGCGAGGTTCCCACCCTGCTGCTGTGGGGCACGGGCGACCCCGTCTTCCAGCAGCGCTACCTCGAGGACCTGATGCGCCGCGCCCCGCACGCGGACGTGCACCGTTACGAGGGCGCCAAGCACCTGCTGACCGAGGCCCGGGACATCGCCACCCCGATCCTCGCGTGGCTCGACGAGCAGTTCGGCCCCGCCGAGGCCGTGGTCGAGTCCCACCGCGAACGCCGCGCACGGGGCCGGGCGGCCTTCGTGCCGTTCTTCGCCGAGCTGGACGCGCGCCGCCACGACGACACCCCCGCCGTGGTGGACATGGGTCCCGTGACCGGCACCGTGGACGGGACCGCCCCGGAGCTGAGCATCGAGCGCAGCGTCTCGTGGGCGCAGCTATCCTCCTCCGTGGACCGGCTCGCCGTGGCACTGCTGCGCACGGGCGTGCGCCCAGGGGACCGGGTCAACCTCATGGTGCCCCCGGGCTCGCAGCTGACCACCCTGATCTACGCGTGCCTGCGCATCGGCGCGGTCATCGTGGTGGCGGACCAGGGGCTGGGCCGCAAGGGCCTGACCCGTGCGCTGCGCGGCTCCTCGCCGCAGTGGTTCGTGGGGATCCGCAAGGCACTCGTGGGTGCGCGCGCGCTGGGCTGGCCCGGGCGCCGGATCGCCGCGGAGTCCATGGACCCCGTCTCCAAGAAGCTGCTGGGCGTGGAGCACACCGTCCCGGAGCTGATGGACTCGGTGACCGCCGTGCGCCCTGGCGAGATTCCGGACGTGGATCCTGACGCCGAGGCCGCCGTGCTGTTCACCTCCGGCTCCACCGGCCCGGCCAAGGGCGTCGTCTACACGCACCGTCAGATGGCGGGCATGCGGGACACCATCCGTGACACCTACGGGCTGCGCGCCGGAACCGGACTCGTGGCCGGCTTCGCACCGTTCGCCCTCCTGGGCCCCGCGCTGGGTGCCGCGTCCGTGACCCCGGACATGGACGTCACGAGCCCCAAGACGCTCACGGCGCAGGCCCTCGCCCAGGCCACCATGGCCATCGAGGCGTCCGCGGTGTTCGCATCCCCGGCGGCCATCGAGAACGTCCTCGCCACCGCGGACGAGCTCTCCCACGACGAGCGGGACGCCCTCGCCCGGGTCGGCCTCATGCTCTCCGCCGGCGCACCGATCCCCGAGGCCCTGCTGGTGCGGCTGCAGGAGCTCATGCCCGCGGCGGAGCTGCACACGCCCTACGGTATGACCGAGGCCCTGCCGCTCACGGACGTGAGCCTGGACGTCATCCGGGCCGCGCGCGAGGACGCCCAGCGCGGCGTGGACGGCGCCGGCCGGGGCGTCTGCGTGGGCACCCCCGTGGAGGGCGCCCAGCTGGGCGTGCTGCCGCTGCGGGCGGACGGCTCGGTCTCCGAGGAGATCGTCACGACCCCCGGGGTCACCGGCGAGATCGTGGCCCGTGCACCGCACGCCAAGGACCACTACGACCGGCTGTGGATCACCGAGCGCGAGTCGGACCTCACCCCGGGGTGGCACCGCACCGGGGACGTGGGGCACTTCGACGCCCGCGAACGGCTCTGGTACGAGGGTCGCCTCGCGCACGTGATCACCATGGCGCAGGGCCCCGTGTCCTCCGTGGCGGCCGAGCACGCCGCCCAGCGCGTCCCCGGTGTGGGCCGCGCGGCCGTGGTGGGCGTGGGACCCGTGGGCTCGCAGTCCGCGGTGGCCGTGATCGAGACGGTCCCCGCCGCGAAGAAGCCGAGCGTGGCTCCCGCGGAGCTGAGCGAGCGCGTGCGAGGCACGGTGGCCTTCGCCACCGGCCTGCCCGTGAGCGCCGTGCTGGTGCTCCCCGAGCAGCCCACGGACATCCGCCACAACTCCAAGATCGACCGGACCGCATTGAGTGACTGGGCCGAGCAGGCGCTGGCCACCGGAAAGCTGAGGGACCTGTGAGCGACGACCAGACCCGCGGGCGCCACCGCGCCACGGACAGCCACCCCGCCGAGCCCGCGGGCACCGGGAAGACCCCGGCCGCCCAGGGCACGTCCTTCGAGGTCCAGGGCTCGGCTCAGATCGCGGACCCCGAGCGCGGCGGCGCCACCGCCACGCAGGGAGCGCTGGACGGCACCGGGCGCACCGCCCTGGTGACCGGGGCCTCCGGGATGCTCGGCGGCGACGTCGCCCGCGTCCTACTCGCGCGCGGCTGGAAGGTCCGCGTGTTCCAGCGCGGCCTCGCCGCCGTCGCCGAGCGCGAAGGCGTGGACGAGGTGCTGGGCTCCGTGGACGACCCCGAGGCCGTGGCCCGCGCGCTCGACGGCGTGGACGACGTCGTCCACCTGGCCGCCAAGGTCTCCTTCACCGGGGACTGGGCCGATTTCGTGCGCGTGAACGCGACGGGGACGCGCGTGCTGCTGTGCCAGGCGCAGAACGCCGGGGTGCACAACGTCGTGTTCGTGTCCTCCCCCTCCGTGGCCCACGAGGGCGTGTCGATCGAGGGCGCAGGCGCGGAACCCGCAAACCCGCAGACCGCGCGTGGCAACTACGCACGGTCCAAGGCCGCGGCCGAGCTGCTCGCCCTGAGCATGGACGGGCAGCGGGAGCTGAAGGTCGCCGCCGTGCGCCCGCACATCGTGTGGGGTCCCGGTGACACGCAGCTCGTGGAGCGCGTGGTGGACCGCGCGGCCGCGGGTCGCATGCCGGACCTCGACCACGGTGCCGCAATGATCGACACCACCTACATCGACAACGCCTCCGAGGCCATCGTGCGCGCGCTCGAGCGGATCGACGCCGTGCACGGCCGTGCGCTCGTGGTCACGAACGGTGAACCGCGTCCCGTGGGCGAGCTCGTGGCACGCATGTGCGCCGCGGCGGACGTCCCCGCCCCCACGTTCTCCGTGCCCGGCTCCGTGGCCCGCTTCGCCGGTCGCGTGATCGAGAAGGTCTGGCCGCACGTCCCCGCCCGGTTCCGCGGCGGCGACGACGAGCCCCCCATGACCGAGTTCCTCGCCGAGCAGATGTCCACGGCCCACTGGTTCGACCAGCGCGAGACCCGCGAGCTGCTGGACTGGACGCCCTCCGTGAGCCTGGACGAGGGTTTCGCGCGGATCGCGGAGTACTACCGCGACCACCCGCGCCCCGGCAAGCACACGGGTTCGGTCTCCCTCGACCGCGTGGAGGAGGTCGCGGACGACCAGCGTGCCCGCGCCGAGGACTCCTCCGTGGCGTCCGAGGCCAAGGACAGCGGTGTGACCACCGACCTGCAGAGCGTGCGCGACCGCTGACCCGCGCGGTGCAACGCCGCGCACCGAGGCCCGTTCGGCCCAGGACACTCCTGGGACCGGACGGGCCTCCTGCGTGCCCGGACTCTGCTTGCGCTCTCGAACTCTATTACGGTACAAATGTACGCGTACGTTTGTTTGCAGAGGAGGCGGTATGGGCGAGCAGGAGAAGGCCGCGCCGCGCAGGCGCGACCCCGAGCGGCGTCGTCGGGAGATCCTGGAGGCGGCCGCCGAGATCGTGGTGACCCGAGGGCCATCGGCGCTGACCCACCGGGCGATCGCCGCCCACGCGGGGATCCCGCTGGGCACCATCACGCGCCACTTCCCCTCGATCGACGCCCTGCGGGAGACCGCCCTCGAGACGGTCGGAACCGAGAACGAGGCGGAGCTCGACGTCGTGCAGCGCGAGCTCACCAACCATCCGGACCCCGCGGCGCGGCTCGCCGAGCTGATGCACGAGGACCACCTCGACATCCGGCAGGCCCACGCGTCCATCGCCATGATCACCGCCGCGGTCCACGACGACCGGCTGCGTTCCCTGGCCCGGCGGTGGAGCGAACGCCTCACGGAGATCCTCACCGCGCACTGCGACCCGGAGAGCGCCCGCGCCATGGCCCGCTACGTGGACGGTGCGCTCGTCGAGACCGTCCTCTCCGACGGACCCCCCAGCACGGCGACGATGACCCGCGCCCTGCGTGCCCTGATGTCCCCGAGCCCCGCGGAAGGCGAATGACCGTGACCACTGCCCCTGCCGCCACCTAGGCCACCCCGACCATGTCCCGCGGCCGCCGCTGGGGCGCCCTTGCCGTGCTGAGCGCGACCTGATCGTCATCACCATGGACATGACGATCCTCAACATCGCCCTGCCCACGATGTCCGCGGAGCTGCACCCGTCCTCCGACCAGCAGCTGTGGATCGTGGACATCTACTCCCTCGTACTGGCCGCGCTGCTCGTGCCCGTGGCCGGCCTCGCCGACCGGTGGGGGCGCAAGCGCATGCTGCTGCTCGGCTACGTCGTCTTCGCGGCGGCCTCCCTGCTCGTGCTCGTCGCGGACTCCCCCGGCGCGGTCATCGCGATCCGCGCACTGCTGGGCGTGGGCGGTGCCATGGTCATGCCCACCACGCTGTCCCTGATCTGCGTGGTGTTCACCGACCCGAAGGAGCGCGCGACCGCCCTGAGCGTGTGGGCAGCGGCGTCCGGACTCGGCTCGGTCGCGGGGCCACTCGTGGGTGGCTTCCTGCTCGAGCACTTCTCGTGGCACTCGGCGTTCCTCATCAACGTGCCCCTCGTGGGCCTGAGCGCCGTGGGCGGCTTCCTGCTGCTGCGCGAGTCCCGCGTGTCCGGGCTCGGCCGCTTCGACGGCCTCTCCGCGGTGCTGTCCCTGGTGGGCATGTCCACGCTCGTGTGGTCGCTGAAGCAGTTCGGCAAGGACGCCGACGCCGCCGCGGCACCGGCGTGGACCGCGCTGGCCGTCGCGGTGGTCACCCTGGCGTGGTTCATCACGCGCAACGTTCGCAGCGAGACTCCCCTGCTCGACATCCGGCTCTTCCGCGGGCGGCAGTTCAGCGCGGGCATCATCGCCGCTTTCAGCGCCACGTTCTCCCTGACCGCCGCGCTGCTCCTCGTGGCCCAGTGGCTGCAGCTCGTGCAGGGGGCGAGCCCCATCGAGGCCGGTGTCCAGCTCATCCCGATCGTGGTCGTGGGCGCCGTCTCCTCCTTGGCCGCACCGGTGGTGAGCCGCTGGATCGGTGCACGGGCGGTCCTGGCCGGGGGTCTCGGACTCGCGGGGATCGGGCTGCTGCTCATCGGGGCGATGCCGTCCCTCACGCTGGCGAGCGTCGTCGCTCCCCTGTGCCTCGTGGGTGCGGGCATGGGAGCACTGGCCATCGGCTCCGCCCTGATCATGGGCGGCTCTCCCCCGGAGAAGGCCAGCAACGCCGGCGCCCTGGAGGAGACGGCGTACGAGCTGGGCGGCACGTTCGGTGTCACCATCCTGGGCAGCATCTCCGCGCTCGTGTTCAGCGCCGGGCTCACGGGCTCCGCCGTGTTCGCCACGCTTCAGCGGCAGCACCCGGAGCTGGCCGAACAGGCCCGGGAGTCGCTCGGGGCGGCCATGGGCATCGCGCCACCGAGCAGGGCCTACCGGAGCTGGCGCAGCAGGCGGCACTGTCCCTCACGGACTCGCTGCAGGTGGCAGGTCTGTCCGGCGGTGCATTCATGGTGTGCGCGGCGGTGCTGGTGTTCTTCCTGACGCCGCGCGGGGCGTGCGTGGCCGAGGGGCACTGAGCACCGGGACGCCAACGGGGAGGTCCTGGCCCATGGAACTGCCCGTCACGGAGCTGTCGGGCCTCTCTTCTCAGGGCCGGAAGCGGCGCGGCCTCTTCTGGCACCGCGAGCAGCGGTACGAGGACCGGTTGGCGAACTTCTCCCGCACGATCACCCCGTCCTCACCGGCAGCCTCGCAGCGGGGGCACGGCAGCCCCTCCCGCCCGTAGGCGTTGAGCGAGCGGGCGAAGTACCCCGACTCCCCGTTCACGTTGACGTACAGCGAGTCGAAGCTCGTGCCGCCGGCGTCGAGCGCCCTGCGCATGACCTCCTGGCACGCCGCCACGAGCTCACGGGTGCGCGGCGCGGTCATCGTCTCGGTCGGCGCCGCCCAGTGCAGCCGGGCGGCCCAGAGGGCCTCGTCCGCGTAGATGTTGCCGATCCCGGAGATCAGCCCCTGGTCCAGCAGCGCACGCTTCAGGCCCGTGCGGCGGCGTCGTAGGGCGGCGTGGAAGGCGGCCACGTCGAAGAGCGGGTCCAGCGGGTCGCGGGCGATGTGCGCGGCGTGCTCGGGAACCAGCCCATGACCGTCCGTGCTGGGCACGAGCGGGTCCAGGAGCATGCCGCCGAAGATGCGCTGGTCCACGAACCGTGCCTGCTCGGGCAACGGCTCACCGGTCTCGGAGGCGGAGGGAGAGAGACCCAGTCGGATGCGTTCGTGACGCGGGGCGGGCTGGTCCTCGGAGGCGACGAGCAGCTGACCACTCATCCCCAGGTGCACGAGCAGCGACCGCGCGGGCTCGGCCTCGGCACCGTCCCGCAGCGGGAGCCAGAGAAACTTGCCCCGCCGTTGCGCGGAGTCCACCGTCAGCCCGGCCAGGCGCTCCTGGAAGTCCAGGACACCGGCCGTGTGGCGGCGCAGGGAACGGGCGTCGAAGACCTGCACGGACTCGACCATGCGCCCCACGACCCAGCGCTCGACGCCGCGGCGCACCACCTCCACCTCGGGCAGCTCGGGCACGAGTGCCTCAGCCCTTGGCGGGGAAGCGTTCGGTGATCGCCTCGCACGCGGCGGCGGCGGCGGAACGCTCGGCGGCCTTCTTGGAGGTGCCCTCGCCGTGGCCCAGGATCTCCCCGGCCACCACGGCGTCCGCCGTGAAGTGGCGTTCGTGGTCCGGACCGGTGCCCTCGACCTCATAGCGCACGGTTCCCAGACCGTGCTGGGCGGCGAGCTCGACCACCTGGGTCTTCCAGTCCTTGCCCTCGCGCAGCACGCGCGTGTCCTCGAGCAGCGGGATCATCATGCGCAGCACGAGGTCCCGGGCGGGCAGTGCCCCCTGGGACTCGTAGACCGCGCCGATCAGCGCCTCGGTGGTGTCCGCGAGGATCGAGGCCTTCTCGCTGCCGTGCGTGCGGATCTCGCCCTTGCCCAGCCGGATGTGCGGGCCCAGGTCGAAGGTGCGGGCCACGCCCGCGAGTGCCCGGGCCGAGACCACGGAGGCCCGCAGCTTGGCGAGCCGCCCCTCGTCCCACTCCGGGTACCGGTGGTAGATCTCGTCCGTCACGGCGAGCTGCAGGACGGCGTCGCCCAGGAACTCGAGGCGCTCGTTGTGCAGCTCCCCCGGGTGCTCGTAGGCGTAGGAACGGTGCGTCAGCGCAATGCGAAGCGTCTCGGTGTCGATGTCGACACCGAGACGCCTCTGCAGTTCGCCGGGATCCGGCAACGTTGCCACGTTACGCGTCAGCGACCTTGCGACCCTTGTACTCGTAGAACAAGGGGGTGCCGGCGGAATCGGAGACCAGCTTGGCCTGGTGCGGCAGGCTGTAGCTGACCTTGCCGTTCTCGACGGTCTTCACCAGCTTCGGCGCCTGCGCCTTCCACTGCGAACGACGCATCCGGGTATTCGCACGGGACATTTTCCGCTTGGGAACAGCCACGGCTATCTCTCTTCTCTCGTGTCGGTTGTCGGCAACGACGCATCCGGTTCCTGATCCGACTCGGTCATCAGGGCCTTGAGGGCGGACCAGCGGGGATCCGTCACGTCGTGGTGGTGGTCCGGGTCGTTCTCGAGCCGTGCACCGCACTGGGCGCACAGGCCCGGGCAGTCGGCCCGGCACACCGGTTGGAACGGCAGCTGAGTGATCACTGCGTCCCGAAGCATCGGTTCGAGGTCGATCTCTTCGTCCGTCACTTCATACACTTGCTCGTCCTCGACGTTCTCGTCGCCCTTGGGGGACGGTTCGAAGACGAAAAGCTCTTGCACGTCGACCGGTAGTTCGTAGTCAATGGGGTCGAGGCACCTGCTGCACTCCCCGTGAACACTGACGATCACGGTTCCGCTGACCAGAATACCGTCGTGGACGGATTCCAGCCGCAGCTGCAGATCCATGGGCGTGCCCTCGGGGGACCCGATGAGCGCCGTCCCGAAGTCCTTCGGTGCGGGGACCTCGACGTCCAGGGTTTCCATGGTCCCCGGACGGTGTTCGAGCTCCCTGACGTCGAACGCGAGGGATGAACTGTTGCGGTGATTCACGAAACTCCTGGCTGACTACACTGGCCGACAGACCACCTTAGCACGCAGTGCGCCTGCGCTTCATCCCGCGCGGGCCGACGACGCCGCACCGCCCCGCGGGTGGGGCGCCTCGCCCCGGGCGCGTGGCCGCCTCAGCGCGTGAGGATCGCGTGCAGCACGCGCGGCGGGACCATCTCCGCGACGTCCCCGCCCAGGGAGGCCACCTCCATCACGAGCGAGGAGGAGACGTGCAGCAGCGAGGGCTCCCCCGGGAGGAAGACCGTCTCGACCCCCGTGAGCGAGCGGTTCATGGTGGCCATGGGCAGCTCGTAGTCGTAGTCCGCACCGTTGCGCAGCCCCTTCACAAGCGCCACGGCCTCGCGCTGCGCCGCGTAGTCCGCGATGAGTCCGGAGGCGAGCGGTTCCACGACCACACCGGGCTCGTCCGCGAAGACCTCGCGGACCATGGCGATCCGCTCCTGCTCCGTGAACCGGTGGGACTTGTGCGGGTTCGTGGACACCGCCACGACCACCTCGTCGAAGAGGCGGGCGGCGCGGCGGATGACCGCGCAGTGTCCCAGGTGCAGCGGGTCGAAGGACCCCGGGCAGATGGCGCGTTTCATGCGCTCCACCCTAGCGGCCCCGCCCGAGCCGCACGGCGGGAAGCTGGCCCGGCGGCGTCGTCGTGACGGGGGCACCGCCCCGCTTTCCTAGACTGTTCCCATGACCGCGACTCCGCAGAACCCTCGCTCAGCAGCCGTCCCCGCGGGCCGGGAGCCCCTCCGCGCCGCCCCGTGGCAGCGCATGGCGGACGGGGGCGGGCTGCTGGACCCGTCCGGGCAGCTGCGCTCCACGATCTTCGAGGAGATGACGGCACTGGCCCGGCGCACGGGGTCCGTGAACCTCGGCCAGGGCTTCCCGGACTTCGACCCGCCCCGCGAGATGGTCGACGCCGCGGTGGCCGCCCTGCACGCCGGTCACCACCAGTACGCGCCCATCGTGGGCGTCCCCGCCCTGCGTGAAGCGGTGGCCGCGCACCAGCGGGAGCACTACGGCCTCGCCCTCGACCCGGACGGCCAGGTGACCGTGTGCGCCGGGGCCACCGAGGGCATGACCGCGGCCCTGCTGTCCCTGCTGCAGCCCGGGGACGAGGTGGTGATGTTCGAGCCGCGCTACGACCTCTACGGCGCGGTGGTCGATTTCGCCCAGGCCGTCCCCGTGGCCGTCCCGCTGCTGCCGCCCACCTTCACGCCCGACCCCGACGACGTCCGCGCCGCCTTCTCCCCGCGCACCCGCGCCGTGATCCTCAACGACCCCCACAACCCCACGGGCACGGTGGCCTCCCGCGAGTTCAAGCAGCAGCTCGTGGAACTCGCGACGGAGTTCGACGCCGTGATCCTCACGGACGAGGTCTACGAGCACCTGCGCTACGACGGCCCCCACGAGCCCATCGCCCAGCTGCCCGGTGCGGCGGCCCGGACCCTGAGCGTCTCCTCCGCGGGCAAGACCTTCTCGGCCACGGGCTGGCGCGTGGGCTGGGTCAGCGGACCGCGGGACCTGGTCAGCGGCGTGACCGCCGTGAAGACCTACCTCTCCCACAGTGCCGCGGCTCCCCTGCAGCACGCGGTCGCCACCGCGCTGTGCTCACCGGCGTCCTTCTACGAGCGGCTGCTCGGAGACTACCGCGAGCGCCGGGACGTGGTGGTCTCCGGGCTGCGGGCGGCGGGGCTGCACCCGCCGATGCCCGAGGGCACGTTCTTCACGGTGGCGGACGTCAGCGACCTCTACCCGCTGGCCGGTGTCCAGGACGCCACGGGCCTCGCGCACCACTGGGCCGAGACCGCCGGCGTGGTGGGCATACCGGTGTCCGCGTTCGCGGGGCCGGGCAACCGCGGACTCTACGCGGACTGGCTGCGGCTCGCGTTCTGCAAGCGCACGGACGTGCTGCGCGGTGCCATGGCGGGGTTGGCCGCGTCCATCTGACGGGCTGGGACAGACCCGCGCCCGGCGGCGTGGGTCACGACGCCGCGGCGTCGTGCTCCGCCTCGAGATACCAGATGCGCGTCTCGCCGTGGTCGCTGGCCTCGAAGCGTCGCAGACCGGCGGGCCAGGCGGGTTCCTCCGTGCGCGCCGAGCGCTCGACCACGACCACCCCGCCCGGACCCAGCCGGTCGGCCAGGGGCACGAGGGTGCTCGCGAGCTCGTCGTTCTCCAGCGGGTACGGCGGATCCACGAGCACGAGGTCCCAGCGGTGGAACGGGGCGCGCCCCAGGTACCCGGCAACGGCCGACTGCACCGTGGTGATCTTGGTGTCCGGGCAGGCGGCCCGCAGGATCTCGGCGTTCGCACGGCAGACCTTCGCCGCGGCACCGGCGCGCTCCACCAGCGTCACGGTCGAAGCACCCCGGCTCGCCGCCTCCAGCCCCAGGGCGCCGGAGCCTGCGAAGAGGTCCAGCACGCGCGCGCCGTCGCACATGCCCCAGGCGTCCAGGCGCGCGAACAGCGACTCCTTGACCCGGTCCGTGGTCGGGCGCGTGGCCGAACCCGGGACGGAGTGCAGCCGCTGGCCACCGGCTCGTCCGGCAATGATGCGTGTCATCCTCGCTCCAGGAAGGCTTGTCGGTCCTCGTCCAGGACCCGTCCGATGGCGACCCGCAGGTCCGGGTGGGCCGTGAGCTGCGGGTCCTCGGTGATCACGGCCTCGGCGGCGGTGCGGGCGCGGGCCACGAGGGCCTCGTCCCGCAGGACGCCCACCCACCGCAGGCCGGAGCGCCCACCGGACTGGGACGCTCCGAGGATGTCCCCCTCCTTGCGCAGCCGCAGGTCCACCTCCGCGAGCTCGAAGCCGTCGGTGGTCGCCGCGACGGCGTCCAGCCGCGTGCGTGCCGGGTGCTCCGGCAGCGTGCGGGTCACGAGCAGGCACGTGCTCGCGTGCTCGCCGCGTCCGATCCGCCCCCTCAGCTGGTGCAGCTGGGAGATCCCGAACCGCTCGGGGTCCACGACCACCATCAGGGTGGCGTTGGGGACGTCCACCCCCACCTCGATCACCGTGGTGGCCACGAGCACGTCCACGGTCCCGGCCGCGACGTCCGCCATGGTGCGGGCCTTGACCTGCGCGTCCTGGCGGCCGTGCAGGACGCCCACCCGGGCGCCGCGCAGCTCCGGGCGGGCCGTGACGAGCTCCTCGAGCCACGCGACCGTTGCCGGCTCCGGCTCTTCCGGATCAGCCTCGAGCGACTCCCGCAGACTCGTGAAGGAGGGCACGGCGGCGTCGTCGCCGATCTTGGGGGCGACCACGTAGACCTGGTGACCGTTCGCAATGTGCTCCGCGGCCAGCTGCCACACGCGGCGCTCCCACGCGGGGCCGTGCTCGGCGAGACCCACCACGTGCGTCTCAATGGGTTGGCGACCACCGGGCAACTCGCGCAGCGTGCTCACGTCCAGGTCACCAAACACCGTCATGGCCACCGTGCGAGGGATGGGCGTGGCGGTCATGACCAGGGTGTGGGGGCTCGTGCCGGCCTTGTCCCGCAGGGCGTCGCGCTGCTCCACGCCGAAGCGGTGCTGCTCGTCCACCACCGCGAGTCCCAGGTCCGCGAACTGCACGGCCTCCTGGATCAGCGCGTGCGTGCCCACGACGATCCCCGCCGCGCCGCTCGCGATGTCCAGCAGTGCCTTGCGGCGCGCCGTGGCGCCCATGCTCCCGGTGAGCAGGGTGACCTCCGTGGCGTGGTCGTCGCCTCCCAGCCGACCCGGCATAGCGAGGGGACCCAGGGCGCGGGTGATCTTCTCGTGGTGCTGCGTGGCGAGCACCTCGGTGGGCGCGAGCATGGCCGCCTGCCCGCCGGCATCCACGATCTGCAGCATGGCGCGCAGGGCCACCACGGTCTTGCCGGAGCCCACGTCACCCTGCAGCAGCCGGTTCATGGGTGCGGTGCCCGCCAGCTCCGCGGAGATCTGCTCCCCGACCTCGCGCTGCCTCGGCGTGAGCTCGAACGGCAGGGAGGCATCGAAGCGCGCCAGGAGCCCGTCCTCGACCACGGGTCGGGGCGCCACCGGGTGCGCGGCGTGCTCGGCGCGGCGACGCCTCAGCTCCGTCTGCAGCACGAACGCCTCCTGGAAGCGGAAGCGGCGCTGCGCGGCCTCGTACGCGGCCACCGACTCCGGCCGGTGCAGGTCCCGGTACGCCTGCCCCGGGGGTACGAGCTTCTCCGCGGCCACGACCTCCGGCGGGAGCGGGTCCGCGAGCGAGTCCAGGTCCGCCGTGACCAGCACCTGGTGCACCACCTTGGCGATCCGCGGGGTGGTCAGCTTCGCGGTCTCCGGGTAGACGGGGATGGGCAGCAGCTCCCCGTCCTCCGAGCGTTCGAGGGACTCGGGCGCCTCCACGGGGGCGTAGTCCGCGCCCGCCATGGACAGCGTGCCGCGGTAGAACTCGGGTTTGCCCGTGAACAGGGCGAGCGAGCCCACGGGGAGGTCCTTCTGCGCGGAGTACGCGTTGAAGAAGGTGATCTTCAGGCTGGCCCCGGTGTCGTCCGCGACCGTGACGTCCGTGAGGCTGCGGCGCGGATCGCTGCGCATCCGCCGGGTGCTGGAACTCTCCACGCGCGCGACGAACGAGGTGCGCTCCCCCGCGACCAGCTCCGTGAGCGCCTGGATCTTCCCGCGACGGATGTAGCGCCGGGGAGAGTGGTCCAGCAGCTGGCCCACGGTGGTGATGCCGAGCTCCTTCTCGAGCAGGGCCACGGTGGAGCGCGGCGAGTTCCCCGGGACGTAGCGCGTGAGGGGCTGGTCGAGGAGGTCCGCGAACGCGGTGACGCCCGTTCCCGTGCCGACCGGGGTGGGCGCGGCTCCGGCACCGGCGGCCGCGGTGTCGTGGCTGGTCACCGCGGATCCGCCGTGAGCGAGGTGACCGTGACGTTGCGGGCCTTGCCGCGCCGGCGCATGAGCTCCAGGGCCGTGTCCGGGTCCGCCACGTGCACGTGGACGCGCCACGTGTAGCCGTCCTCGTGCTCGCTCACGGCGCTGACGATCACACTCTCCCCGGCGTCGTCGAGCTCGTGGCGCAGCTCGGCCGCATCCAGCGCGTGCAGGTCCATGGTCCCCATGACCTCGAAGCCCTCCATCTGCTCCTGGGGCTCGCTCGAGCGCGGCAGGGCGTGGTGGCGCACGATCGCCGCCACGGGGTCCGGGGCATCCTCCTCCCCGCCGAGCTCCGAGCGCAGGGCGGAGAGGATCACGAGCATCCCCAGCGCACCGGAGTCCACGGTGCCGCGCTCGGTCAGGACGGGGATCTGCTCCACGGTGTCCAGCACTGCCTGTGTACACGCCGTGACCATGTCGTCGAGCCACTGGGCGAGCTGCTGGTTGGAGCCCTCCGGGCAGTCCTCCGGGACGGGCACCTCCCCGGCGGCCTGCAGCACCGAGAGCATGGTGCCGGGCACGGGGTCCGTGAGGGCGGACGAGCAGCGCACCCGCGCCGCCATGAACGCGTCCTTGAGCTGCTCCGCGGTGAGCCGGGCGCTGCCCTCCACGGCGTGGCCCATGGCGGTGAGCGTGAGGGCGGCGAGCATGCCGGAGTTCCCGCGAGCCTCCTCGAGCGCCGCCTGGCCGGCGTAGAGCAGCAGCTCGCCCACGTCCCTGCCCTCGATCAGGTGCGCGGCCTCAGCGGCGTGGCCCAGAGTGGTGCTGAGGTTCGCGCCAGTGTCCGCGTCCGCGACGGGGAAGACGTTGAGGTTGTCCAGGACGTCCGCGTGATCGCACAGACCGCGGTGCGCGGCGTCGAGCCAGCTGCGCACCTCCGCGGTGGACGATCCGGGCTTACGGCTCAAAATGATCCCATCCTTCGACGACGTCGCGCCCGAACCACTGCCGCGGGGAGCGCCCCGCGATCGTGACGGCCGGGCCGGCGCGATGCTGCTCGTGCGCCGCGGTCCCCTCCTCGTCGACCACCCCGGGGGCGGTCCTGGCGGGTGCCGTGGGTGCACACGAGCCTATCGCACGAGCCCCCGGGGGAAGCGGGGAATCCACAGGGAGGACGGCCAGCAGACCGTGGTCCTCACCGCCCGTGAGCACCCACTGCCAGGGGTCCGCGCCGACGGCGCGCGCGGCCGGTTCCAGGGTCTCGGCGGCCGTTTCCAGGGCGGCAGGGTCCAGGTCCACGACGAGCCCCGAGGCACGAGCGAGCCGCCCGGCGTCCCGCAGCAGGCCGTCCGAGACGTCGAGCATGGCGGTGGCTCCGGCGCGCGCCAGCGCGAGTCCCGCGGTGACGGGCGGACGGGGCCGCAGCTGCGCGGTGGTGAGCTGCTCCCGCAGCTCCTCCGGGACGCCGTCCCAGGGACCGGGAACCGGGCTCAGCAGGGCGGCGAGACCGGCTGCCGCGCGGCCGAGCACCCCGGTGTGGACGAGCACACCCCCGGCCGTGGCCCCGGCCCGCAGCACCGGGGGAAGCTCGCAGCGACCCATGGCGGTGGCGGTGATCGACAGCTCCGTGCCGCGCCCCAGGTCCCCTCCCACGAGCGCGCACTCTGACGCCCCCAGCTCTTCGAAGGCGCGGGAGAGCCCGGTGGCGAAGTCGGTGACCCACTGCACCGGCGTGTCCCCGGGCAGGGTCAGGGACACGACGATCGCGGTGGGAACGGCACCCATGGAGGCGACGTCCGCGAGGTTCTGGGCGGCGCACTTGCGGCCCAGGTCCGCGCCCGTCGTGTGTCGGCCACTCGGCCACACCGCGAGGAAGTCCTGCCCCTCGGTGAGCGTGTCCGTGGTGACCACCACGCGTCCCCCGGGTGTCGCCACCACCGCGCAGTCGTCCCCCGGACCGGTGAGGACCTGCGCGCCGCGGGTCGTGGCGCCGGGGAGGAACGCCTCCAGCAGCTGCGACTCGCTCAGCTCGGAGACCGTGGTGCCGGGCCGTGCGGCGGGCTCGTGCGTCATGCTCCTCACCCTAGCCACGGGGTCCGACGCGCTGAAGGAGCACGGTCCACCGCCTATCCTGGAGGGCATGGCTCTCCCCTCTGCACACCGTCCCGCCGCCGCCGGGCACCCCACCACGGAGCATGCGCTCCGGTCCCCGGCTCCCGTGGCCGGAACACGTGGGAGGCGCGGCGAGACCACGGGACGGACGCGCGGGCAGGGCGGGGCGGCGTCGTCGTCCCGGGCACGACGACGCCGCGTGGCCGGGACCGCCGGGCTGCTCGCCGGGGCGCTCGCGCTCACCGGGTGCGGTGCCACGGTGACCGTGGACGGCGCCCCGGACGCCGCGAACCCCGCGTGCGCACCCGTCATGCTCGCCATGCCGGGCTCGGTGAGCGACCTGGACCAGCGCGAGACCTCGAGCCAGGGCACCACGGCGTACGGTGACCCCTCCGCGATGATCGTGCGCTGCGGCGTGGACGAGCCCGGCCCCACCACGGACCCCTGCACGAACGTGAACGGCGTGGACTGGCTGATCTCCGAGGTCAAGGACCAGAAGGACCAGTGGCGCGCCGTGACCTACGGGCGCTCCCCCGCCGTGGAGGTGCTCTTCGACGGCGGCCGCGTGCCCTCCTCGACCGCGCTGGTGGACACCGGTGCCGCGGTGCAGAGCATCCCGCAGACCCACAAGTGCCTCTCGGTCAAGGACACCCTGGAGCAGCAGGGCACCTCCTGAGCCTCGCCGGACCCCCGACGACGCCGCGGTGGGAGGACGCCGCAGCCGCGCGGCCCCACGAACCGGTGATGCTCTCCGCGACCCGGTCAGGCGTGTCGTGAACCAGCCGTGCGGGCCGGGGCCATGGCAGGGCTCCCGCCGCCCCACACACCCGTCATGAACCAGCCGTGAAGGCCGGGGACTCAGCGCAGACCGACCGGCCGTTCCAGCGCCAGGGTGATGAGCTCGTCAATCAGCTGGCTGTACTCGAGCCCGCTCGCGGCCCACATGCGCGGGTACATGGAGATGGGCGTGAAGCCCGGCATGGTGTTGATCTCGTTGATGATCACGCGCCCGTCCGGGGTGACGAAGAAGTCGCAGCGCGAGAGCCCTTCGCCGTCCACCGCGTGGAACGCGCGCACGGCGTCGCGGCGCAGGGTCTCGATCACGGCCTCCGGCAGCCGCGCGGGGCACGAGAGGGTGGCACCGTCCGTCTCCACGTACTTGGCCTCGAAGTCGTAGAGGTCGTGCCCGTGCACCTCGATCTCTCCGGGCAGGGATGCGCGGGCGTCGTCGGTGCCGTGCCCACCGAGCACGGCGCACTCGATCTCGCGGCCCTCGATCGCGGCCTCGACCACGACCTTGAGGTCGTGCTCGCGCGCCGTGGCCATGGCGTCGTCCAGCTGGGAGGGGTCGTCCACGCGCGTGATCCCGAAGGACGAGCCCGCGCGCGCCGGCTTCACGAACACGGGGAACCTGAGCGCGGCCACGTTCTCGCACGCCGTCTGCGGATCCGTGCGCCACAGCCTGTCGGAGATCACGGTGTACGGGCCCACGTCCAGCCCGGCCGCCTGGAACGCGATCTTCATGAAGTGCTTGTCCATGCCGATGGCCGACGCCGCCACGCCGCAGCCCACGTACGGCAGGTCCGCGAGCTCGAGCATGCCCTGCAGGGTGCCGTCCTCACCGAACGGCCCGTGCAGCAGGGGGAACACGGCGTCGACGTGCCGCCCACGCGTCAGGGGCCCGCCGAACTCGCCGGAGTCGTGGATCAGCAGACGGCTCTCGCCGGCCTGCAACGGCAGACTGACCCGGCGCTCCCCCACGGGGAGCTGCGCCAGTGGCTGCTCCTCGAGCAGCGCCTCCAGCTCCTCCTGCGAGTACAGGAACCACGCACCGTCCGGGGAGATGCCCACGCTGACCACGTCCCACGCGTCACGGTCGATCGCGCGCAGCACGGAACGGGCCGTGATGAGGGAGACGGAGTGCTCGGAGGAACGGCCGCCGAAGACGACCGCCACGCACGGCTTCTCGCCCTCCGTGGTCGCGACGGGGGTCTCGGGGCTGGTGCTCATGCGGTGTTCCCTTCGGATTTCAGGTCTCGGCCCAGCAGTCGGGGGGCCAGTTCGTGCACGGGGGCGTCGCCCTGCAGCACACTCACCACGGCGTCCGTGATGGGCATGTCCACACCGTGACGGCGGGCGAGGTCGAGCACCGCGGGGGCGGACGTGATGCCCTCCGCGGTCTGGGTCATGGCGTCCTGCACCTGCCCGGGCGTGAGGCCCGAGCCCAGCAGACGGCCAGCAGTGCGGTTGCGGGACAGGGAGGAGGAGCACGTGGCCACCAGGTCCCCCATGCCGGACAGCCCCGAGAGCGTGGTCAGCTCCCCGCCCAGGGCCAGGGCGAGCCGCGTGGTCTCCGCGAGCCCCCGGGTCATCACCGAGGCCTTGGAGTTGTCCCCGTAGCCGCGGCCGTCGCAGATGCCCACGCACAGCGCGATCACGTTCTTCACGATCCCGCCGATCTCGGTGCCCACGACGTCCGTGTTGGTGTACGGCCGGAAGTAGGGGGCCGCGCAGCAGCGGGCCACCCAGGCCGCGGTCCCGTGCTCCGGTGCGGCGACCACCGACGCGGTGGGCTCCTCCCGCGCGATCTCCATGGCGAGGTTCGGCCCGGAGAGCACGCACGTGCGCCGCGCCCACTCCTGCTCGGACTCCTCCGTGGTCTCGCCCAGTACTTGCGCGACGACCTCGGTCATCCGCAGCCCGGTGGTCGACTCCAGACCCTTGGCGAGGGAGAGGACGACGGCGCCCGGGGCCAGGTGGGGTGCGGCGACGGCCAGCTGCGCGCGCAGGGACTGGGCGGGGATCGCCGCCACCACGAGCGTTGCTCCGTCCAGTGCCGCCGCGAGGTTGCTCGAGTACTCGAGCCCCTCCGGCAGGTCCACGCCCGGGACGTAGCGCTCGTTGCGGTGCTCACGGGCGAGCGTGGCCATCGACTCCGGGGAGCGGCCCCACAGGCAGACCGTGCGCCGGGCACCGGCCTCCGCGGCGGCGTCGGCGAGCACCTTGGCGAAGGTGGTGCCCCACGAACCCGCGCCCAGAACGGTGATCTTCTCGGGTCCCGCGCCCGCGCGCGTCACGGGGCCACGCTCCCGCCGGCGTTGCCCACGGTCCCGGCCTCACCGGTGCGCGGTGCCCGCGGGTCGAAGAGCTGCTCCGGCGGGGTCTCCCCGCGCAGCTGCCCCAGGAGGTGGGACACGGCGGCCATGACGACCTCCGTGGCGTGCGCGAGCTCCTCCGCCGAGGGGTGGCCCGGACGCTGCAGGCCGCCGGGGACCAGGTCCTCCGGGGTCAGCGGCTCACCGATGATGCCGTCCACGGTCTTGCGGGGCCACGCGCTGAACGTGCGATGACCCTCCGGGTCCCGGTACAGCACCTCCTGGTCGCCCCAGTGCGCCATGGGCACCACGGGGACACTGGCCTCCAGGGCCAGCCGGGCGGCACCGGTGCGACCGCGCATGGGCCACATGCCGGGGTCACGCGTGATGGTGCCCTCCGGGTAGACGATGATCGCGCCGCCGCTGTCCAGCTCCGCGCGCGCGGCACGCAGCGAGTCCTTGGCGCGCGAGGTGCCGCGGTAGACGGGGACCTGCCCGATCCGGGTGATGATCGTCCCCATCACCGGAACCCGGAACAGGGACTCCTTGGCGAGGAAGCGCGGCATGATCCCGGCCTTGTAGAGCGGGTACGCCACGGTGATCGGGTCGATCTCCGTGAGGTGGTTGGCCACCGCCACGAAGCCGCCCTCCGCCGGGAAGTTCTCCTGCCCGCGCCAGTGCGGCACGGTGAGCGAGCGGTACACGGGCAGGATCATGCCCGCCAGCAGGCGGAACGCGGATCGTTGGGAGGTCCTGCTCATGAGCTCATCCACTCCTCGGTGAACAGCGCGCGCCGCCCCGGGAAGGGGCGCCGGTGGACGCTGGGTGCGACCGGTCCCCGGGACCGGGACGCGCGTTCGGGCTGACGGTGCGGAGCCGGCGTCACGCTTCGTCGACGACGAAGTTCGCGCCGAGCCCGCTCAGCTTGTCGGTGAAGTGCTCGTAGCCGCGCTTTATCAGCTCCACACCCGTCACCTGGGAGACGCCCTCCGCGGAGAGCGCCGCGATCAGGTGGGAGAACCCGCCGCGCAGGTCCGGGATGTGGATGTCCGCCGCGCGCAGGGGCGTGGGACCGGAGATCACGGCCGAGTGCAGGAAGTTGCGCTGACCGAAGCGGCACGGTACGGAGCCGAGGCACTCGCGGTGCACCTGGATCACGGCACCCATGCGGTTCAGGGCGCGCGTGAAGCCGAAACGGTTCTCGTACACGGTCTCGTGCACGATCGACACGCCCTTGGCCTGGGTCAGCACCACCACGAGTGGCTGCTGCCAGTCGGTCATGAAGCCGGGGTGGACGTCCGTCTCCACGATCAGCGGGTTCAGGTCACCGCCCGGGTGGTAGAAGCGGATGCCGTCCTCGCGGATGTCGAGGCCGCCGCCCACCTTCCGGAAGGTGTTGAGGAACGTCATCATGTCCGCCTGCTTGGCGCCGGCCACGAAGATGTCGCCGCCGGTGGCCAGGGCCGCAGAGCCCCACGAGGCCGCCTCCATGCGGTCAGGCAGCGCACTGTGCACGTAGCCGGTCAGTTCGGGGACGCCCTCGATGCGGATCACGCGGTCCGTCTGCACCGTGATGAGTGCGCCCATCTTCTGCAGGATGGCGATCAGGTCCATGATCTCGGGCTCGGTGGCCGCGCCCCGCAGCTCGGTGTGGCCCTCCGCGCGCGTGGCGGTGAGCAGCACCTGCTCGGTGGCGCCCACGGACGGGTACGGGAGGTCCATCTTGGCACCCTGCAGCCCGTGCGGGGCGCTCATCCGGATACCGGACTCGAGCTTCTCCACCTTGGCGCCGAAGTTGCGCAGCACCTCCAGGTGGTAGTTGATGGGGCGGTCCCCGATCCGGCAGCCGCCGAGGTCCGGGATGAACGCCTCGCCGAGCGCGTGCAGCAGCGGCCCGCACAGCAGGATCGGGATCCGGGAGTCACCGGCGTGGGCGTCGATGTCCGAGTGGCGGGCCCGCGTGACGTTGGTGGGGTCCAGCGTGAGGTTGCCCAGGGCGTCGTCACGGTTGACCTCCACGCCGTGCAGCGCGAGCAGGTCCGTGACGACCTCGACGTCCTTGATCTCGGGGACGTTGCCGAGAGTGGAGGGGGTGGACCCGAGGAGAGCGGCAACCATGGCCTTCGGAACCAGGTTCTTGGCGCCGCGTACCGTGACCTGACCGGACAGCGGCACGCCGCCGGTGATGCGCAGAGAAGTCATGACCTACCGATCTGGGGGAAGCATCGCCCGCACGCGGAACGCGAACGGGACCTCGACATTCTATCGGCTCGCAAGCTCCCCCGGTCCAGTCGCCGCTCAGGTTCGGGAGGGCAGCGTGGTGGGCTTGAACGAGGGCCGCGTGGCCTCGTAGGCCTCGATGTCGTCCTCGTGCTGCAGCGTCAGCCCGATGTCGTCCAGGCCCTCCATGAGGCGCCAGCGGGTGTAGTCGTCGATCTGGAACGGCACGGTCACCGTGCCGCACGTGATGGTGCGCGACTCCAGGTCCACCTGGATCTCGATGCCCGGCTGCTCCTCCATGAGCTTCCACAGCAGCTCCACGTCCGACTGGTCCACCTGGGCCGCCAGCAGCCCCTGCTTGCCCGAGTTGCCGCGGAAGATGTCCGCGAAGCGCGAGGAGATCACGGCCTTGAAGCCGTAGTCGCGCAGGGCCCACACGGCGTGCTCGCGGGAGGAGCCCGTGCCGAAGTCGGAGCCGGCGACCAGCACGGAGGCGTTGCGGTACTCCGGGCGGTTGAGCACGAACTCCGGGTTCTTGCGCCACCCGGCGAACAGGGCGTCCTCGAAACCGGTCTTGGTGATCCGCTTGAGGTAGACGGCGGGGATGATCTGGTCCGTGTCCACGTTGGACTGCTTCAGGGGCGCGGCCACGCCGCGGTGGGTGGAGAACTTCTCCATGGCTGTGTCCTTCTCTGCTGTGACGGAGGGCGGGTGACGACGGCGCTCAGGCCACGGGCTGCAGGCCGGCGGGGTCGCCGACCCGCTCGCCCACCGGCTCGAGGTCCGACGGCGCGCTGAGCGTCCCGCGCACGGCGGTCGCGGCGGCGACGACGGGCGAGACCAGGTGGGTGCGTCCGCCCTTGCCCTGGCGGCCCTCGAAGTTGCGGTTGGAGGTGGAGGCGCAGCGCTCCCCCGGTGCAAGCTGGTCCGGGTTCATGCCCAGGCACATCGAGCAGCCGGCGAAGCGCCAGTCCGCGCCGAAGTCCCGGAAGACCTGGTCGAGTCCCTCGGCCTCCGCCTGCAGCCGGACCTTCGCCGAGCCCGGGACCACCATCATGCGCACGCTCTCCGCCTTGGTGCGGCCCTTGACGATCTCCGCGGCGGCCCGCAGGTCCTCGATGCGCGAGTTCGTGCAGGAGCCCAGGAACACGGTGTCCACCGGGACCTCCTTCATGGGCGTCCCGGCCTCCAGGCCCATGTACTCCAGGGCGCGGCGCGCGGCGTCCTTGGCGTTGTCGTCCCCGGCGTCCTCGGGGTCCGGGACCGGCTGGGACAGCGGCACACCCTGGCCGGGGTTCGTTCCCCACGTGACGAAGGGCTCGAGCTCGTCCGCGTCGATGAACACCTCGCGGTCGAACTGCGCGCCCTCGTCCGTGTGCAGGGTGCGCCAGTACTCGACGGCGGCATCCCAGTCCGCACCCTGCGGTGCGTGGGGGCGGCCCTTGACGTAGTCCATGGTGGTCTCGTCCGGGGCGATCATGCCCGCACGGGCACCGGCCTCGATGGACATGTTGCAGATGGTCATGCGCGCTTCCATGGACAGCGAGCGGATGGCCGAGCCGCGGTACTCGAGCACGTGGCCCTGCCCGCCGCCCGTGCCGATCTTCGCGATCACGGCCAGGATGATGTCCTTGGAGCTCACCCCCGGCTTCAGCGTGCCCTCCACAGTGATCGCCATGGTCTTGAACGGTGCCAGGGACAGCGTCTGGGTGGCCATCACGTGCTCCACCTCGGAGGTGCCGATGCCGAACGCGAGCGCACCGAACGCACCGTGCGTGGAGGTGTGGGAGTCGCCGCACACCACGGTCATGCCCGGCTGCGTGAGGCCCAGCTGCGGACCGACCACGTGCACGATGCCCTGCTCGGAGTCGCCCAGCGAGTGCAGGCGCACCCCGAACTCCTCGCAGTTGCGGCGCAGGGTCTCGATCTGCTTGCGGGAGGTCTCGTCCGCGATGGTCGAGAAGATGTTCTCGGTGGGGGTGTTGTGGTCCTCGGTCGCGATCGTGAGGTCGGTGCGGCGCAGCCCGCGTCCGGCCAGGCGCAGCCCCTCGAAGGCCTGGGGGCTCGTGACCTCGTGGAGCAGGTGGAGGTCGATGTAGATGAGGTCCGGGCGTCCCGCCTCCCCCTGGCGCACCAGATGGTCGTTCCAGACCTTCTCGGCGAGGGTCCGCGGTGCGGTGGTCACTGCGGTGGTCGTCATCTCGTCTCTCCTGTTCGTGCTGCGGTCGCGGGCGCCCGGCTGCTGCCGTGGCGCCGCACCGCGGATGCGTGCGTGGACACCATCGTCACCGCTGGAAGGCACCAGTTCCACTTCCTGGACTTGCTTCTCGAATGCTGAGACGGCAGTATCACGGCATGGACACCACGCACGCGATCGACCCGACCGGCGCCCCCCTGGGATCCCCTCTGGGCGGCCGGGGCACCGGCACCGCCATGCAGGAGGACTCCTCGTTCTCGCCCTCCGGCGTGGGGGTGATCGACAAGGCCTCGATGATCCTCGACGCCCTGGAGGCGGGACCGGCCTCGCTCGCGGACCTCGTGGACGCCACCGGCCTCGCCCGCCCCACGGCGCACCGGCTGGCCGTGGCGCTGGCCCACCACCGGCTCGTGGGCAGGGACGTCCAGGGCCGCTTCGTGCTGGGCTCGCGGCTCGTGGAACTCGCCTCGGCCGCGCGGGAGGACCGGCTGATCTCCGCGGCCTCCCCCGTGCTGCTGCAGCTGCGGGACAGCACCGGAGAGTCCTCGCAGGTCTTCCGCCGGCAGGGCGAGTGGAGGGTGTGCGTGGCGTCGGCCGAACGGCCCATCGGCCTGCGGGACACGATCCCCGTGGGCACGCAGCTGTCCATGAAGGCGGGCTCGGCGGCCCAGGTGCTGGTGGCGTGGGAGGACCACGCCCGCCTCATCGAGGGCCTGCAGCACGCGCGCTTCTCCGCGACCACGCTCGCGGGGGTACGACGCCGCGGCTGGGCCCAGTCGATCGGCGAGCGCGAGCCGGGCATCGCCTCGGTCTCCGCGCCGGTGCGAGGTCCCTCCGGCCGGGTGATCGCCGCGGTCTCGATCAGCGGACCGATCGAGCGGCTGTCCAAGCAGCCCGGCCACAAGCACGCGGACGTGGTGGTGCAGGCGGCCCGTCAGCTCACGGAGGCCGTGCGCGTCAGCGGGAGCTGAGCGCCACCGACTCCGCGAACTCGCGGTGGGCCTCCAGCTCCCGCCGCACCGGTGTCTCCACGGACTCGGCGGCCGCCTCGCGCACGGAGCGCAGCAGGCGGCGTCGTACCCCGGCGGCGTGCAGCCGCGAGGCCACGGAGGCGACCACGGCGCCCGTCAGGGCGAGGAACAGTGCGAGCACCACACCGGTGACCACCATCAGTGTGGGCACGGGCAGCGGGAAGTCGTCCACGGTGGGGGGAGGCGGCAGCTGGATCTGGAAGTACTGCGCGAGGAACAGCCCGAGCAACCACAGCAGGCCGAGTACGGTCACGAGCATCGCGATCCACTGCAGCACGTCGAAGCCGACCCACCACCACGAGGCGCGGTGGCCGGAGAACCGGGTGCGCGCCACGGCCTGGTCGAGGGTGTCCGGCAGGCGGGCCTCGTTGCTGCGCGCGGCACCGCGGATGCTGCGCCGCCACGGCTCACCGGCACCGTTCGAGACCTCCTTCGCGAACCCGCGCACGGCAGAGTCCGCGGCGGCCCTGCGGGAGGCGTCCATGCCCGGCAGGGACGTGCGGTGGACGCCGGGGTCCGCACCACGGTCGTGGCTCTCGATGTGCAGCCGCTTCAACGGGTCCTTGCGCAGCCGGGAGAGCCAGCGCGTGGCGATCCAGCCCGTGTGGCGCCCCGCCCGCAGCCGGTAGGAGCGCGCGGCGGCATCGGCCACCATCTCGACCCCTCCGGCCCGCGCGAGTCCCTCGGTGAGCCGTTCGCTCGCGGCCTTGTCGATGCCGTGCGGATCACCCTCCCCCGCGGCGAGCGCGAGCTGCTCCGCGGCGTGGCGCATGTCCGTCTCCAGGCGCTGACCGGCCGCCGCACGGCCCGCCGCCACGGTCTGGATCCGCTCGCGCAGCTGCTCGACGCCCTCCCCGGTCACGGCGGAGACGGCCACGGGCGCGCTCGGCCCGGTCGCGGGCAGCCCGTCCTGGCGCACGAGGTCCGTGAGGGAGCTCAGCACCTCCGGCACGTCTCGCGGTGCGAGCCGGTCCGCCTGGTTGAGCACGACCATGGTCACGGCACCGTGGCGCGCGAGGGGCTGCACGAAGTCCTGGTGCAGCACGGCGTCCGCGTACTTCTGCGGGTCCACGACCCACACGACCACGTCCACCATGCCCACCATGCGCTGCACGATCCGGCGGTGCTCGCTCGTCACCGAGTCGAAGTCCGGCAGGTCCAGCAGCACGAGGCCGCCCTGCGCCGTCGTGGTCCTGCGGCCGCGGCCCGTGGCCACGCTCAGCGCGGGGCCCACCACGCGGCGGTCGGTGACGTCGAGCCAGTCGAGCAGCGCGTCGCTGCCCTCCTCGCCCCAGATCGCGGCGAGCGGTGCGGACGTGGTGGGGCGCCGGGCCGCCGCGCGGGCGAGCTCCTGCCCGGCCACCGCGTTGAACAGGGTGGACTTGCCGGAGCCCGTGGCGCCGAAGAAACCCACGACCGTGTGGTCCGCGGACAGCGCACGACGCCGTCCGGCCTTGTCGAGCGTGTCACGGGCCAGCTGCACGGCGGCCGGGTCCAGGCGCCCGTCCGCGATCTCGGTGGCGCGCGACAGGCCGGCGATCCGCTCGGAGAGCGTCACGGCCTCGGAACGGTTCCGGGGGCTCACAGGGCCTCGCTCTCCGCGCGCACGAGCTCGGCGGCGGCGTGCAGCTGCTCCGCGCTCGGGTGCTCTCCGAGCTCGTCGATCGTGTCCAGAAAGACCTTGGCACGGGCGTCCAGCAGGGCGCGGATACGGGTCTCCAGGTTGCTGCGTGCCTGCTCGCTCATGCGGCGCACGGCGTCCTCACCGAAGACCGCCTCGAGCAGCTTCATGCCCACCACGCCGGAACCGCCGGCGATGCCGACCTCCAGCCCGGTCAGGCCCCCCGTCGTGGAGAACACGGCGATCATCAGGATCACGGCCAGGGCGTTGACTCCCAGGGACATCGCCCGGGCGCGGCTCCGCTTGCCGGCCCCCTCCTGCTGGATCATGAGCATCACGTCCGACTGCCAGGCGCGGATGCTCTCCGCGACCTGCTCGGCGTAGTCCGCAGGGAGGGCGGCGGCGTCCCGGCCCGCGAGCAGCACCTGCCCGGACGGCTCGTCCCGCCAGCGCCGCTCGGTGGCCTCCGCGGCGCGCGCCGTGTTCTCGACGATCACCGCCTGCAGCCCGGTCTCGATCGCCTCCTCGACCCGCACCTCGGGGGCCGGACGGCCGGTGAAGAATGCACTCATGCGGTCCCGCATCCGCCCGATGCCGGCCTCCAGGCTGCGGAAGAACTCCCCCGTGCCCACGAAGTCCTGCCACCGCGCGAGCACCTCGCCGCGCAGCAGGGTGCCGTCCCGGGTGGAGTCCACGACGGCCCGCAGCGCCTCGTCGAAGGACGTGGTGACCTCGCGGCGCAGGTGCTCCTCCAGGTGCTGCTGCGCGGCCACGGCCTCCGCCGTGCGCTCGGTGGTGTCCGCGAGCTCGCGCACGGCCCCACCGAGCGTGCGGGCCGCGATCTCCGAGCGCGCGTGCGCGTCCGCCCCGAGACCCTCGAGCCAGTGCCGCAGCGGTTCCACCACGGCCGGGGGCAGCATGCCCGTCTCGTTGAGCGGGGACTCCTCGACCGCGAAGATCGGCGCGGAGCCGAGCCCCTCCTCGTCCAGCATGCGGCGCAGGTCCTGCTCGATCTCCCCCGCCGACGCCGCCTGCACCCGGTCCAGCACCACGGCCACCGTGATGTCGCGGCCTGCCGCGTTGCGCAGCAGCTGCCAGGGCACGGCGTCCGCGTAGCGGTTGGCGGTGGTCACGAACAGCCACAGGTCCGCGGCGGAGAGCAGCTGCGCGGCCAGTGCCCTGTTGTCGTCGGAGATCGAGTCGACGTCCGGGGCGTCCAGGATCGCCAGCCCCTCCGGGATGTTGCGGTCCGCCAGCAGCACGAGCGAGCCGGTGTCCTCGACCGGCCCGTCCGCACCGGCGCCCGGGGCGTCGCGAGCGGCCGGGGACTCCGCGACGGTGCCGTGCACACGCGCGAGCCGCGGCAGGACCCGCTGGGTCGTGAACGCGCCGGCGTCCGCCGGGTGGTGGATCAGCAGGGGACGGCGCGTGGTGGGGCGGATCGCCCCGGAACGGGTCACGGGGTGGCCCACGAGGGCGTTGACCAGGGTGGATTTGCCGGCCCCGGTGGAGCCGCCGACGACGGCGAGCAGCGGGGCGTCGAGCGAGCGCACGCGCGGCAGCACGTAGTCGTCCAGCTGGGCGACGGCGCGGGATGCGTTCTCGCGCTGCTGGGGTGCGCTGGCGGTGGCCAGCGGGAGGGTCGTGGACCGCAGCAGCTCGCGGGCGGTCTCGATCGCCTCGATGAGCGGAACGGCCGGGGTCTCGTCAGTGTTCACAACGGACATTGTGCCAGCCGGGAACCAGCTCGCGGACATGCGGAAGCCCCGGCTTCCGAGGAAACCGGGGCTTCGTATCGCGTGACCCCAGCGGGATTCGAACCCGCGTTACCGCCGTGAGAGGGCGGCGTACTAGGCCGCTATACGATGGGGCCGTGTACTTTCCGTGGACCGCTCGGGAGATTTCCCTGCGGGCCCTGTTGACGCACCAAACAGTAACATCAACTTGGTGGTGTTCCAATTCGGCGCAGTGGCCGTTCGGAACGGTGTTCCACCCGGCCGCGAGCACGCTCGTTCAGACCGTTGGAAACGCTGGGATACCAGGACTCGAACCTAGAACGGCGGTACCAGAAACCGCTGTGTTGCCAATTACACCATATCCCACTGTGTGCGCCGCCCTGTCGGTCTTCGCCAGCAGTGCCGCGCAACGAGCAATAACTATACCCGTATCGGGCCGCGCTGCCAAACCCGTGACCCTCCCCCGAACGACGCCCGGCCGCCATCCGGATCCGGGTGGCGGCCGAGCGTCAGGGTGTCACGAGGTCACTCGCCGAGCGTGGCCCGCAGTGCCTTGATCCGTGCCAGGGAGGAATCCTTGCCGAGGATCTCGAGGGACTCGAACAGGGGCGGGGAGATCCGCCGCCCGGAGACCGCCGTGCGCACGGGGCCGAACGCCAGGCGGGGCTTGATGCCGAGCCCGTCCACGATGGCCTCGCGCAGCGCCTCCTCGATGCCGGCCGCGGTGAAGTCCGTGAGCGGCTCGAGCGCGGCCACGGCGGCGTCGAGGACCTGCGGTGCGCTGTCCTTGAGCTGCTTGGCGGCGTCCTCGGCGACCACGATCTCGTCGTCCGCGCGGAACAGGAAGCCCAGCAGACCCTCGGTCTCCCCGAGCAGGTTCATGCGCTCCTGCACGAGCGGTGCTGCGAGGTCCAGGATCTCCCGCTGCCGCGGGGTGAGGGTCTCCCCCACGAGGCCCGCTGCGCGCAGGTACGGGATCAGCCGCTCCCGGAAGTCCTCCGGGTCCAGCATGCGCACGTGGGTGCCGTTGATGGCCGTGGCCTTCTTGAGGTCGAAGCGCGCCGGGTTGGCCAGGACGTCGTGGATGTCGAAGTTCTCCACGAGCTGCTCCACGGTGAAGATGTCCTCGTCCGCGGAGAGCGACCAGCCCAGCAGGGCCAGGTAGTTCAGCAGGCCCTCCGGGATGAACCCGTTGTCCCGGTGCAGGAACAGGTTGGACTCCGGGTCCCGCTTGGACAGCTTCTTGTTGGCCTCGCCCATGACGTACGGGAGGTGGCCGAACTCGGGGATGAACTCGGCCACGCCGATCCCCATCAGCGCCCGGTACAGGGCGATCTGGCGCGGGGTCGAGGAGAGCAGGTCCTCGCCGCGCAGCACCTGGGTGATGCCCATGAGGGCGTCGTCCACCGGGTTCACCAGCGTGTAGAGGGGCTTGCCGTTCGCGCGGGCCACCACGAAGTCCGGCACCGAACCGGCCTTGAAGGTGATCTCCCCGCGCACGAGGTCCGTGAAGGAGATGTCCTCGTCCGGCATGCGCAGCCGCAGCACGGGCTGGCGTCCCTCCGCGCGGAACGCCGCCTTCTGCTCCTCCGTGAGGTCGCGGTCGTAGTTGTCGTAGCCGCGCTTGGGGTCCTCGCCCTTCTCGCGGTGGCGCTGCTCGACCTCCGCCGGCGTGGAGAAGTCCTCGTAGACGTACCCGCCCTCGACGAGGCGCTGCAGGACGTCCTGGTAGATCTCACCGCGCTGCGACTGCCGGTAGGGCTCGTGCGGACCACCCACGTTGACGCCCTCGTCCCACGTGATGCCGAGCCAGCCGAGCGCGTCGAGGATCTGCTGGAAGCTCTCCTCGGAGTCGCGGGCGGCGTCCGTGTCCTCGATGCGGAACACGAGCGTGCCGCCGGTGTGGCGGGCCCAGGCCCAGTTGAACAGGGCGGTGCGGATCAGCCCCACGTGCGGGGTGCCCGTGGGCGACGGGCAGAAGCGCACGCGCACGGGGGTGCCTTCGGGGACGGTGGGGTGCAGGGTGGTGGAGTCGTCAGTCATGATGGCTCCAGTCTACGGGGTGCCGCCGCCGCGGTCCCGCGGTTCGGGCCCCGGGACGACGACGCCGCGGCGCCCGGAACCCGGGGCCGCGGCGTCGTCGTGCGGTTGCGCTGCTACCGGCGCAGCACCGTGGTGAGCTCGCCGATGCCCTCGATGTCCACGCTCAGCCGGTCGCCGTCGTCCACGGTGCCCACACCGGCGGGCGTGCCCGTGAGGATGACGTCCCCGGGGAGCAGGGTGAACGCCTCGGACACGTACGAGACGAGGGTGGGCACGTCGAAGACCATGTCCTGCGTGCTGCCGTCCTGCTTCAGCTCGCCGTTCACGCTGGAGCGCACCGACAGGGCGGAGGTGTCCAGCTCCGTCTCGATCCACGGGCCGAGCGGGCAGGCGCCGTCGAAGCCCTTGGCGCGGGCCCACTGCCCGTCCGTGCGCTGGACGTCGCGGGCAGTGAGGTCGTTGGCGGCGGTGTAGCCGAAGACGACCTCCGGCACCCGCTCCACGGGGACGTCCTTGCACATGCGCCCGATCACCACGGCGAGCTCGGCCTCGTAGGAGACCTCCTCGGTCCACGTGGGCAACGTGACGGGGTCACCGGGGCCGGAGACGGCGGTGTTCGGCTTGAAGAAGAGCATGGGGCGACTCGGGACCTCGTTGCCCATCTCCCGCGCGTGGTCCGCGTAGTTGCGGCCCACGCACACGATCTTGGAGCGCGGGATCACCGGTGCGAGCAGGCGGGCGTCCGCGACGTCCACGGTGCGGTCCAGCTCCTGGGCGCCCACGTAGAGCGGGTCCCCCGTGAGGTACTGCAGGGTCTCGTCACCGGGCTCGCCGTGGACGGTGCCGTAGTGGATTTCGTTGTCGTGGGTGAAACGGGCGATACGCATGGTCACAGGCTACACACGAGCGCCGCCCCGGCACCCTCGGATCGGAGGGGGCCGGAGCGGCGCAGGGCCGTGCGGGCCTCAGACGAGGCGCGTGAGCCAGCCGTGCGTGTCCTCGGCCCTGCCGGTCTGGATGTCCAGCAGCTGCTGGCGGATGGACATGGTCACCTCACCGGGCTGGGCGTCCTCCGGGCCGATCGTCTCGTCGTTGCTCACGAGCCGGCGCACCGGGGCGATCACGGCGGCCGTGCCGCACGCGAAGACCTCCGTGAGGTGCCCCGAGCGCACACCGTCGCGCCACTCGTCCAGCGTGAACGCACGCTGCTCCACGGTGAGCCCGCGCTCCTCGGCGAGCTGGATCACCGAGTCGCGCGTGATGCCCTCCAGGATGGTGCCGGTCAGCTCCGGGGTCACCAGGCGGCCGTCGTCGAAGACGAAGAACACGTTCATGCCCCCCAGCTCCTCGATCGCGTCGTCGCGCTCCGGGTCCAGGAAGACCACCTGGCTGCAGCCGTGGGCGTCCCCCTCCATCTGCGCCACGAGCGACGCCGCGTAGTTGCCGCCGCACTTGGCCGCACCCGTGCCACCCGTGCCGGCCCGGGCGTACGTGCGGGAGAGCCAGATGTCCACGGGCTCCACGGAACCGAAGTAGTTCCCCGCCGGGGACGCGATCACGGAGTACAGGGCCTGCCGGGAGGGCCGCACCCCCAGGAACGGCTCCGTGCCGATCATGAAGGGGCGCATGTAGAGGGACTCGCCGTCGCCGGAGGGCACCCACGCCTGGTCCTGGGCCACCAGCTCCCGGATGGAGTCCACGAAGACCTCCTCGGGCAGCGTGGGCAGCGCCAGCCGCTGCGCGGAGCGGTTCAGCCGCGCCGCGTTCGCCTCGGGCCGGAAGGTCCACACGGAGCCGTCCTCGTGGCGGTAGGCCTTCAGACCCTCGAAGATCTCCTGGCCGTAGTGCAGCACCGCCGTGGACGGGTCCAGGCTCAGGGGCCCATAGGGCTGCAACCGGGCGTTCTCCCAGCGCCCCACGTTCTCCTGGACGTCCCCCTGCCAGTCGATGCAGACCATGTGGTCGGTGAAGTGCTGGCCGAATCCGGGGTTCTGCAGCACCGCCTCGCGCACCTCGTCCGTGGCGGGGTGGGGATTGAGGTGCTTCACGAATTCTGTGCTCACGGGTGTTCTCCTTCTGTGCCGCGGCTGCGCCACCCGTACGGTGGGGCGGCTTCGCCTGCTGATGCTGTGCAGTGTGTCGCTGTGAAGTGTGCCACCTGGGGCGGCGGATGTCGGGCCCACGGTCCGGAACCCCTGGATCTGGGCCGGGGGTCCGCGTGCGGAATCCGGGGCGGGCAGAGCCGCGACGCCCGGTCGTGGACCCGTGACGGGTCAGGACGCGCGCCGCGCTCCCAGGAGGGCGACGACGTCGTCCCCCACCTGCGAAGTGCTGCGCTCGCTGTTCCCGCGCAGCTCGAGGTCCTCGCGCACCGCGCGCTCGACCTGCTCCGCGAGGTCCGCGTGGCCCAGGTACTCGAGCATCATGGCTCCGGCGAGGATCGCGGCGGTCGGCTGGGCGGTGCCCTTGCCGGCGATGTCCGGCGCGGACCCGTGCACCGGCTCGAACATGGAGGGTGCGGTGCGCTCAGCGTTGATGTTGCCGCTGGGCGCGAGCCCGATGCCCCCGGTCACGGCACCGGCCTGGTCCGTGAGGATGTCCCCGAAGAGGTTGTCCGTGACGAGCACGTCGAAGCGCGCGGGATCCGTGGTCATGAAGATGGTGGCGGCGTCGATGTGCATGTAGTCCACCGCGACCTCGGGGAACTGCTGCGCGAACTCGTCCACCGTGCGCTGGTAGAGGCGCCCGGCGTTGACGAGCACGTTGTGCTTGTGCACGAGCGTGAGCTTCTTGCGCTCGCGGCTCGCGGCGAGCTCGAACGCGTAGCGCACCAGGCGCCGCACCCCGTGGGCCGTGTTCACGGAGACCTCGGTGGCGATCTCGTGCTCGGTGCCCGTGCGCATGGTGCCGCCGTTGCCCGCGTAGAGGCCCTCGGTGCCCTCGCGCACGACCACGAAGTCGATCTCCCCGGGGTTCGCCAGCGGGCTGGTGGTGCCGGGGTACAGGGTGGCCGGACGCAGATTGATGAAGTGGTCGAAGCCGAAGCGCAGCTTGAGCAGCAAGTCCCGCTCCAGGATCCCGGAGGGGACGCGCTTGTCGTTCGGCGCCGCCCCCACGGCGCCGAAGAGGATCGCGTCGTGGCCGCGCAGCCGCTCCATGGTGTCCTCGTTGAGCACCTCACCGGTGGCGAGCCAGTGCTCGGCCCCCAGCGGGTAGGTGGTCTTCTCAAGGGTCACACCCGCCGGCGCCGTGACGGCGTCGAGGACCTTCACGGCCTCCGCGACAACCTCGGGGCCGATGCCGTCACCGGGCAGGACGGCGATCGAGTGGCTGCGGGCGGGCGCGGTGGCTGTCGTGTCGGTCATGGAGCCACGATAGGGCCGCGCATCGGCCGTCTTCCACATGATGAACCAGAGTTCCAGATAGTGGGACGGGGCGCGCGAGGAACCCCTCGCGCGCCCCGTCCCACGGGCAGCGCCGTGACCCAGCTCAGCCCTGGAGCGCCTCCGGCTCCTCGTAGCGCGGGAAGACGCCGGACGGCTTGGGCAGCGCCGTGCCCGGTGCGATCGGCGTGTCGAGCGCGGCGAACGAGCGCGCCGGGCCCTCCGGCTGGCCGAGCTGGTCCAGCAGGCGGGACACGGAGCCCGGCATCACCGGCTGCACCAGGATCGCGACGATCCGCAGCACCTCCGCCGTCACGTAGAGCACGGTGGCCATGCGCTGCGGGTTCGTCTTGCGCAGCACCCACGGCTCCTGCGCGGTGAAGTAGCGGTTGGCGGAGGCGATCACGCGCCACACGGACTCGAGCCCACGGTGGAAGGCGAGGGCGTCGAACGCGGTGCGGTACTCCCCCACCACGTCGCGGGCCTGCGCCAGCATCTCCCGGTCCTGCTCGGTGAACTCGCCCGGCTCGGGGACCTCCCCGCCCAGGTTCTTGGCGACCATCGACAGGCTGCGCTGCGCGAGGTTGCCGAGGTCGTTGGCGAGGTCCGAGTTGATGCGCCCCGCAATGGCGTCGTGCGAGTAGTTGCCGTCCTGCCCGAACGGCACCTCACGCAGCAGGAAGAAGCGCAGCTGGTCCAGGCCGTACTCGCTGACCATGGCGTGCGGGTCGATCACGTTGCCCACGGACTTGGACATCTTCTCGCCCTGGTTGAACAGGAAGCCGTGCGCGTAGACCTTCTTGGGCAGCTCCAGCCCGGCGGACATCAGGAACGCCGGCCAGTACACGGCGTGGAAGCGGGCGATGTCCTTGCCGATCAGGTGCACGTCCGCGGGCCAGAACTCACGGAAGAGCGGGTTCTCGGTGTCCGGGAAGCCCAGACCCGTGAGGTAGTTGGTCAGCGCGTCCACCCACACGTACATCACGTGGTCCGGGTTGCCGGGCACGGGCACGCCCCAGTCGAAGGTGGTGCGCGAGATCGAGAGGTCCTGCAGACCGCCGCCCACGAAGGACGCGATCTCGTGGGAGCGCACCTCGGGCTGCACGAAGCCGGTGCGGTAGAGCTCGAGCAGCCGGTCCTGGTAGCGCGAGAGCCGGAAGAAGTAGCTCTCCTCCTCGGTCCAGGTCAGCTCGGTGCCCGTGCCGATCGAGTAGCGCTGGCCGTCCGCGCGCACCTCGGTCTCGTCCTCGGCGTAGTAGGCCTCGTCGCGCACCGAGTACCACCCGGCGTACGTGTCCAGGTAGATGTCCCCGTTGGCCTCCATGCGCCGCCACAGCTCCTGCGAGGCGGCGTAGTGGTCCTCGTCCGTGGTGCGGATGAAGCGGTCGTGACTGATCTGCAGCTCCTCGTCCATCGCCCGGAAGCGGGAGGAGTTCGTGTCCGCGAGCTCGCGCGGGGTGGTGCCGAGCTTCTCGGCCGTCTGCTGCATCTTCTGGCCGTGCTCGTCCGTACCGGTCTGGAAGCGGGTGTCGAAGCCGTCCAGGCGCTTGAAGCGCGCGAGGGTGTCCGCGGCGATCGCCTCGTAGGCGTGGCCGATGTGCGGGGCACCGTTCGGGTAGGAGATGGCCGTGGTCACGTAGAAGGGAGTCTGCTCAGTCACCCCTCCACTCTATCGAGCCGGGGACGACGACGCCGCGGTGCCCTCCCGGGGGAAGGCGCCGCGGCGTCGTCGTCGGCTCTCATGGTCACCGCGCAACGGTGACCCGGGCGGGGATCAGCGAGCGGCGGTGCCCTCGGTGTAGTCCTCGTCCGTCTGCTCCCACGCGAACAGCGAGCGCAGCTCGCGGCCGGTGCTCTCGATGGGGTGCTTCTCCTCCTTGGCGCGCAGCTGCGCGAACTCCTTGCCGCCGGAGGCCTGGTCCGTCATGAAGCGGTCCGCGAAGACGCCCTCCTGGATGTCCTTGAGGACCTCCTGCATGCGCTCCTTGACGGTGGGGTCGATCACGCGCGGACCGGAGACGTAGTCGCCGTACTCGGCGGTGTCGGAGATGGACCAGCGCTGCTTGGCGATGCCGCCCTCGACCATCAGGTCCACGATCAGCTTGAGCTCGTGCAGCACCTCGAAGTACGCGATCTCCGGCTGGTAGCCGGCCTCGGTGAGGACCTCGAAGCCGTACTGCACCAGGTGGGACATGCCGCCGCACAGCACGGCCTGCTCACCGAACAGGTCCGACTCGGTCTCCTCGGTGAAGGTCGTCTGGATGACGCCCGCGCGGGTGCCGCCGATGCCCTTGGCGTAGGACAGCGCGAGCTGCAGCGCCTGCCCGGAGGCGTCGACCTCCACGGCCACGAGATCCGGCACGCCGCGGCCGGCCTCGAACTCGCGGCGCACGGTGTGGCCGGGGCCCTTGGGGGCAACCATGGCCACGTCCACGCCCTCCGGGGCCTGGATGTAGCCGAAGCGGATGTTGAAGCCGTGGGCGAAGAAGATCGCGTCGCCCTCGTCCAGGTTGTCCTTGATGGACTCCTCGAAGACCTGCGCCTGGACCTGGTCCGGGGTCAGGATCATGATGACGTCGGCTTCCTTGGTGGCGTCCGCGATGGAGAGCACGCGCAGGCCCTGGGCCTCCGCCTTGGCGCGGGACGTGGAGCCCTCGTTGAGGCCGATGCGGACGTCCACGCCGGAGTCGCGCAGGTTCAGCGCGTGGGCGTGGCCCTGGGAGCCGTAGCCGATGACCGCCACGGAACGGTTCTGGATGATCGAGAGGTCGGCGTCGTCGTTGTAGTAGATCTTGGCCATGTGCTTGTTCAGTCTCCTCGGATAGCGGGTGGGTCTTGGGTGCTCCGGGCCCGCCTCGGGGCGGCCCGGCAGAATCGGTGGGGGCGGCTCAGTGCCGCAGCGCCCTGTCCGACATGGACTTGGGGCCGCGGCCGAGCGCCACGGTGCCCGCGCGGACGATCTCGCGGACCCCGAAGGGCTCCAGCACGTCCAGCAGCGCGTGGATCTTCTCCCGGGCGCCCGTGGACTCGATCACCACGGACTCGGTGGAGACGTCCACGATGGTCGCGCGGAACAGGTCCGCGGCCTGCGTGACCTGCAGGCGGGTGCTCGCGTCCGCCCGGACCTTCACCATGATGTGCTCGCGCTGCACGGAGGCCTCGGGCGTGAGCTCCACGATCTTGATCACGTTGATCAGCTTGTTCAGCTGCTTCGTGACCTGCTCGAGCAGCTCACCGTCTGCGTCCACCACCACGGTGATGCGCGAGATGCCGGAGAGCTCGGTGGGACCCACGGCCAGCGAGTGGATGTTGAAGGCACGGCGGGCGAACAGCCCCGCGACGCGCGTCAGCACGCCGGGCTTGTCCTCCACCAGAACGGAAAGGGTGTGACGGCTCATCGATCAGTCCTCCGTGTCCCACTCGGGCGTCATGTTGCGGGCGATCTGGATCTGGTCGTTGGACACGCCGGAGGGCACCATGGGCCACACCATTGCGTCCGCGGAGACCACGAAGTCGATCACCACGGGGCGGTCGTTGATCGCGAGCGCCTTCTTGATGGTCTCGTCCACGTCCTCGTCCCGCTCGCAGCGCAGCGCCGCGCAGCCGTAGGCCTCGGCGAGCTTCACGAAGTCCGGGATCCGGCGGGAGTTGTGTCCCGTGTTCAGCTCGGTGTTGGAGTAGCGGCCGTCGTAGAACAGCGTCTGCCACTGCCGCACCATGCCGAGTGAGGAGTTGTTGATCACCGCCACCTTGATGGGGATGTCGTTGATCATGCACGTGGCAAGTTCCTGGTTGGTCATCTGGAAGCAGCCGTCGCCGTCGATCGCCCACACCACCCGGTCCGGCTGGGCCACCTTCGCACCCATGGCCGCGGGAACCGCGAAACCCATGGTGCCCAGGCCCGAGGAGTTCAGCCACTGGCGGGGGCGCTCGTAGTCCACGAACTGGGCGGACCACATCTGGTGCTGGCCCACCCCGGAGGCGTAGACCGCCTCCGGGCCGGTGAGGGCGGAGATCCGCTCGATCACGTACTGCGGGCTGCCGTGGCCGTCGTCGGTGCTCGTGTAGCCGAGCGGGTACGTCTCCTTCAGCGTGTTCAGCGCGGACCACCACGCCTCGAGGTCCGGCGTGCCGGCGGCCTCGAACTCCTGGCGCACGGCCTGGGTGAGGTCCGGGATCACGTGCTTCAGGTCTCCCACGATCGGGACGTCCGCGATCCGGTTCTTGGAGATCTCCGCGGGGTCGATGTCCGCGTGGATCACCTTGGCGTTCGGGGCGAAGGTGTCCAGCTGACCGGTCACACGGTCGTCGAAACGGGCACCCAGCGTCACGAGCAGGTCCGCCTGCTGCATCGCGTAGACAGCGGGCACCGTGCCGTGCATGCCGGGCATCCCCATGTTCTGGGGGTGGGAGTCCGGGAAGATGCCGCGTGCGGTGAGCGTGGTGACCACGGGGGCACCGGTGAGCTCCGCGAGCTCGCGCAGCTCGTCCGCCACGTCCGCGCGCATCCCACCGCCGCCGGTGTAGAGCACCGGGCGCTCGGCGGCCGCGATCATGCGCGCGGCCTCCTTGATCTGTTTGGAGTGCCCGCGGGTCACGGGACGGTAGCCGGGCAGGTCCATGGTGGGGGGCCAGCTGAAGGTCATCGTGCCCTGCTGGGCGTCCTTGGCCACGTCCACCAGCACGGGACCGGGACGCCCGGTCGAGGCCAGGTGGTACGCCTCCGCGATCACGCGCGGGACGTCCTGGGCCTTCGTCACCAGGTAGGAGTGCTTGGTCACGGGCATCGTCATCCCCACGATGTCCGCCTCCTGGAACGCGTCCGAGCCGATGGACGAGCTCGCCACCTGGCCCGTGATCGCAAGCATGGGGATCGAGTCCATGTTGGCGTCCGCGAGTGCGGTGACCAGGTTGGTGGCACCGGGTCCGGAGGTCGCGATGCACACGCCCACGCGCCCGGAGGCCAGCGCGTACCCCTCGGCCGCGTGACCCGCGCCCTGCTCGTGGCGCACGAGGATGTGGTTGATCTTCTCGGCGTCCAGGAGGGGGTCGTAGGTGGGCAGGATCGCCCCGCCCGGCAGACCGAAGACGTCCGTGACACCCAGCTGCTCGAGGGAGCGGATGATCGCCTGCGACCCGGTCATCTCCTCGGGGGCGACGACGTCCGCCGCGGACCCCGTCAGCCGTGCCGTGTCCGTCTCAGCGGATTGCGCGACCGAGGCGGACGGCGCGTGCCGCTGCGCCATCACCGCCGGTGAGATCGGCTGATCCTTGCTCATAGTGCTGTGTCCTTACGTGCCGTGGTGTGCGTGGTGCCGAGCGGGATGGTGCGTGGCGGGAACGAGCCGGTGGGAGGTCGTCGTACATGAAAAAGGCCCTGGCCACGGGTTCCGTGGACTGAGGGCCTGGCGGGTACGCGCGTCGAGTACTCCTCAGGCCCGGTGTCCGATGAGGACGACCGGTACGAGGTCTACGAGGATGCACGGTGCCGAATTCATGCCCTCATCGTGTGACGTGGGAAACCCTCGTGTCAATCTGCGGACACCGCGTCTCACAATGTGGACCATACTCTGAGACGGGCCGTCCCGCACCGCCGCACGGCGTCACAGACCCGCCCCGGCCTCAGTCCTCGGGCAGCTCGAGACGCCCGGGCTGGACGAGGAACTGCGGGCGCTCACCGCGACGGACGGCCTCCAGCTGCTCGAGCACGAGCTTGCGGATGCGGGGGCGGAAGGAGGAGTTGGATCCACCGATGTGCGGCAGCACGATGGCGCCCTCCGCGCCCATCAGCGGGTGGTCGCCGGGCAGAGGCTCGGGGTCGACGACGTCGAGCGCGCACCGCAGGCGCCCCGCCGTCACCTCCGCGGTGAGCGCGTCCGTGTCCACCACGGCGCCACGTCCCACGTTGACCACCAGGGCGCCGTCGGGCAGGAGGGAGAGCAGCCGCTCACCCACGAGGTGGCGCGTGGCGTCGTTGAGGGGCAGCGCCAGGATCAGGATGTCGGTGCACGGGAGGATCTCCCCCAGCTCGTCCGCACCGTGCACGTGGCCGGACTCGTCCTCGCGGGCGCGGGAGGCCACTCGCGTGAGCTCAACCTCGAACGGGAGCAGCCGCGCGGTGATCGCCCGGCCCACCTCCCCCGCGCCCACCACGGTCACGCGCGAGTCCGCGACCGAGCGGGAGAAGAAGGGATCCCACCGACCCTCGTGCTGGGCGAGGACCGCGCGGTCCAGGTTCCGCTGCGCCGCGATCACGAGGCCCAGGGCGATCTCGCTCGTACCCGCGGCGTGCACCCAGCCGCCGGCCGCCAGCGCGACGTCCGGACCGATCATGTCCTGAACACCGTCGAAGCCCGTGGACTGCAGCTGAAGCAGGGAGACGTCTCGCACCACGGAGGGATCCTTGCGCCAGCGCTGGGAGTAGTAGGGGGCCACCGCAATGTCCACGTCCTCGCGCGCGCAGCCCTCCGGCTCGTCCACGAGGTCCCAGAACACGCAGCGGAAGCCCGTGGCCGCGGCCCTGATCTCCTCGAACAGCGGCCGCTCGGGCAGGGACACGACGCGCAGGTCGGACAGGGGCACGGTGCGGGGCTGGGGATCCATGCCCCGAGTCTAGCGAGGGGCCGACGACCAGCCGCGCCCTCTCCATCCCGTGACTCCATGCCTCCGCAGATCATCCCCGGACTCCACCATCACGCGGTCTCGGCGGGCTCCCAGGGGTCGATTTGACTCACCGTCCGGGGGTGCTAATGTTGTCTCTCGTTGCGAGGGAGAAAGCAACGGCGAGAGCCGAGCAGGACTTCCGAAGCATCACGCGCCTCTAGCTCAATTGGCAGAGCAATTGACTCTTAATCAATGGGTTCAGGGTTCAAGTCCCTGGGGGCGCACCGCGAGGCCCCGACCGTTCAGGAATGAACGGTCGGGGCCTTTGTCGTGCCCGAGGTCATGTCGGCGCGCAAGAACATGCCCCCGTGCGGGCACGAGGGCAGAAGACGCTCCTGAGCGGCGGTGATCCGCGACGTGGACCACGCGGTGCCGAGCTCGCTGCGGGCGCGGTCCTGCTCTTCGGAGTCCGCGACAGGAGCGGTGTCGACGGCGTCCCGGCGGCGGGCGTCGGCGTCGAGACCTTCCTCGACCTCCTTGCGCCACCGCGCTCCGCCGAGTGCGGAGATGATCTCCGCGAGGCGGCGCCGGAACTGCTCGTCCGACTCGCCGTCGGAGCCCAGCAGACCGTGCTCGAGGCGTGCGGCCTCCGCCAGCACCTGCTCCCCCGCGGCCGAGATGCTCACCACGTGGGAGCGGCGGTCGTGCTCGTTCTTGGAGCGGGTGATGTGGCCGTGAACCTCCAGGCGGTGCAGGGTCTTGCCCATGGTCTGGGCCTGCACCCTGACCCGCCGCGCGAGCTGCGCCTGGGTCATGCTGCCCTCCGTGTGCAGGACGTCCAGTGCCATGACGCCCGCGTGGGTGATGCCGAGAGTCGCAAGGTTCTCGTTCCACGCGTGCTCCACGAGACGCGCAGCCGTGGACAGCAGGCGGTTCGTGGGCCACTGGTTCCTGTACGTCATGGGCTGAATCTTATCCGTTCGTCGGTCTCGGGCACTTACAGTAAGAGTGCTGATCAGTCAATTCCCCGCGTCGCGCACTCCGCTCCCCGTGCACTGTTCCGGGCCTCACGGCGTGGCACACGAGAACGGTCGGTTTCGCGTGCTGCACCGGGCGTCCGGGCAGTAGGGTCGCTGCACGGTGGGTCCGCGACGCACCCCTGCACTGTACGTGCAGGTCGCATACTTGAGGAACACCTGTCACCTCCCACGGAAGGACCGTGTCATGACTTCACGTTTGGCCCCGGGCGACACCGCCCCCGCCTTCAGCCTCCAGGACGCCCACGGCGAGACCTTCTCCTCCGAGCAGCTGCACGGGCAGCGCAGCATCCTGTACTTCTACCCGAAGGCCGCCACTCCGGGGTGCACCACCGAGGCGTGTGATTTCCGCGACAGCATGGCCTCCTTCACCGCGGAGGGCTACCGGGTGATCGGGATCTCGCCGGACGCGCCCGCCGCGCTGGAGCGATTCACCACCGCGCAGGATCTCGGCTTCCCGCTGCTCTCGGACCCCGACCACCGGGTGGCCGAGGCCTACGGCGCGTGGGGCGAGAAGAAGAACTACGGCAAGGTCTACGAGGGCCTGATCCGCTCCACGGTCGTGCTCGACGAGAACGGCGTGGTGACTCTCGCGCAGTACAACGTGCGCGCCACGGGCCACGTGGCCAAGCTGCGCCGGGACCTGGGCCTCGACGCCTGACCCCGCGGCGGCCTCGTGCGTGCAGCGGTCTCACGACCGGGGAGGACGACGACGCGCGCGGCGCCGGCCCGCCTCCCTGCGGCGCCTCCCGGGCGGGCCCCGTGCGCGCCACCCGAAAGGTCCCAGGCGCTCACTGGTTAGTATGGACCTCGATCTCGACGGCCCCCGGACCCTGCGGAGCCGACGACTGCGCGAGTGGTGGAACTGGTAGACACGCAGGATTTAGGTTCCTGTGCCTCACGGCGTGCGGGTTCGATTCCCGTCTTGCGCACCCCCGCTCCTGCGTTCCGCGCGCAGCACGCACCAGGCCGGCAGAAAGGACCCGCGGTGGCAGCTGAGAACCGCTTCGGCCGGCGGACGTTCCTCGCCGCCGCCGGGCTGGGCCTGGCACTGACCGGATGCGCCACCGGGACCTCCCGGCCGTCCGCAAGCGTCTCGGCACCGAGCGGCACCTTCGTCCTCGCGCACGCCGCCAGGCCGGCCGGCTTGGACCCGTCCCGCCGCAACTCGCAGGAGACCTCACGGGTCTCGGCGCAGATCCTCGAGGGGCTCGTCACGGCGGACCGCTCCACGGGCGAACCGGCGCCGGGTCTCGCGGAGTCCTGGACCGTCTCCGACGACCGCCGCAGCGTGACCTTCTCCCTGCGCCGCGGCGTCGTCTTCCACGACGGCTCGGCGCTGGACGCCGCGGCCGTGAAGGCCAACTTCGACAAGTGGCAGGCGCAGGCGGAGTCGGACGAGTCGTGGGCTCCACGCTGCGCGTTCGCCACCACGTTCCGTCACGGCCACACCAACCCGCAGGTCGGCACGGCCTACGCCGGCACGGAGGTGAAGGACGAGCACACGGTGGTGCTGCGCCTGACCCGGCCCTACACCCCGCTGCTCACCGCCCTGACCCAGCCGGCGTTCGGGATCGCCTCCCCCCGCAGCATCACGGACGGCAGCGGCGAGCGGCACCCGGTGGGCACCGGGCCGTTCCGCTTCGACTCGGCGACCGAGACTGCCGTGAAGCTCGTGGCGCACGAGCGCTACTGGGGCGAGCTCGGGGACGTGGGAACCCTGGAGATGCGTGTCATCCCGGACGCGGACGTGCGCTGCGCCGCGCTGCTCTCCGGCGAGGTGGACGCCTACGACCTCGTGGGCCTGGACGCCTTCGGCCCCCTCGCACGCAAGGGCGTGCAGGTGCTCTACCGCGACCCCTACTCGGTGAGCTATCTGGGGCTGAACCCGAGCGCGACGATCCTGCGGGACGTGAACGTGCGCCGCGCCGTCGCCGCTGCGATCGACCGCTCCGCGATCGCCAAGAACCTGTTCCCCAACGGCACGAACGTCGCGGACCAGTTCGTGCCCGCCCGGTTCAACGTGGACGGCGACGACCTCGCGATCCCCGGCTACGACCCCCAGCACGCCAAGGACCTGCTCAGGGCCAGCACGTACAAAGGGCAGAAGCTCCCCTTCTACTACCCCCGCAGCACTTCACGGATGTACCTGCAGGAGCCCGAACGCGTGTACGCGCAGATCTCCGCGCAGCTCACCCGCGCCGGGTTCGCGATCACCCCGGTGCCCGTGGACTGGGAGGACGGCTACGCGGACATCGTCACGGACCCGAGCAAGGACCACGCCTTCAGCCTGCTCGGCTGGAGCGGCAGCTTCCGGGACCCGGACAGCTTCATGGCCCCGCTGCTCGGCAACCCCGACTCGCAGATGGGCTTCGCGGACAACGGCATCATGACCGCGGTCAACCGCGCCGCCGCCATGGAGACCGGGGACGCGCGCAACGCCGCCTACAAGGCGCTCAACGACCGCGTGTCGGACGTCGTGCCCGCCGTGCCGCTGTGCCATCCCGTCTCCGCCGTGGCCGTGAACTCCCGCGTGGCCAGCTTCCCGCTGACCTCCACGGGCTTCGAGCGCTTCAACGAGCTGCAGCTCGCCTGACGACGCCGCCGCGAGCCGCCGGCACGACACAACGTGCCGCGGGTGCCCCGGGGCCGTTGGGAGTTGCCCCGGGCGGGCGATACCCTGGACGACGAACGTCAGGGCGCGACGTCGCGCCCACCTCGCACGCACGGGAGAAATCGTGACCTCACTTCAGCCCACCGAATCCACCGACGTCGTCCTTGTCGGCGCAGGCATCATGAGTGCCACCCTCGCCACACTGCTCAACGACCTGCAGCCCGAGTGGAAGCTCACGGTGCTCGAGCGCCTGGACGCCGCCGGTCTCGAGAGCTCCAACGCCTGGAACAACGCGGGCACCGGGCACTCCGCTCTGTGCGAGCTGAACTACGCACCCCAGGCCGCGGACGGCACCGTGAGCGCCACCAAGGCGCTGAACATCAACGAGCAGTTCCAGATCACGCGTCAGCTGTGGAGCTCCCTCGTGGAGAACGGGACGCTGGGCGATCCCAAGACCTTCATCAACTCGGTGCCCCACATCTCCATGGTCTTCGGCGAGGACCACGCCAACTACCTGCGCGCCCGCTACGACGCGTTCAAGCCGAACAAGCTCTTCGAACGCATGGAGTTCACCGAGGACCGCGAGCAGATCGCCCAGTGGGCACCGCTGACCATGCACGGCCGCGGCGCCGGTCGCGTGGCCGCCACGTTCGCCCCCGAGGGCACGGACGTGGACTTCGGCTCCCTGACCAACCAGCTGCTGCGTCACCTGGGCGGACGCAACGTCAGCATCCAGTACGGCCAGCAGGTCACCACCCTGCACCGCCAGAGCGACGGTTCCTGGCTCGTGTCCGTCAAGGACCGGCTGAACCGGGACAACGACCGCGTGATCCGCGCGAAGTTCGTCTTCCTGGGTGCTGGCGGCGGTGCCCTGCCGCTGCTGCAGAAGTCCGGCATCAAGGAGGCCCAGGGGTACGGCGGGTTCCCCGTCTCCGGGCTCTTCCTGCGCAACGTGGACCCCACGGTGACCTCCCAGCACAATGCCAAGGTCTACGGCCAGGCCTCCGTGGGCGCGCCACCCATGTCCGTGCCCCACCTGGACACGCGCTACGTGGACGGCGAGCGGGCCATCATGTTCGGCCCCTACGGCGGCTTCCGCCCGAACTTCCTCAAGCAGGGTTCGCTGCTGGACCTGCCCCGCAGCGTGCGCGCGCACAACCTGTACCCTATGACGCGCGCGGGCATGGCCAACCTGGACCTCGTGAAGTACCTGCTGGGCGAGCTGACCAAAACCCGTTCGCAGCGCATCGAGGCCCTGCACGAGTACTACCCCACCGCGCAGGAGTCCCAGTGGGAGCTCATCGAGGCGGGCCAGCGTGTGCAGGTCATGAAGAAGGACAAGGCCAAGGGCGGCGTGCTGCAGTTCGGCACGGAGCTCGTCACGAGCGCGGACGGCTCCATCGGGGCGCTGCTCGGCGCCTCCCCCGGTGCCTCCACGGCGGTGCCCATCATGCTCAACCTGCTCTCCAAGTGCTTCCCCTCGAAGATGTCCGAGTGGGAGCCGCGGATCAAGGAGCTCATTCCCGCCTACGGCGTGAAGCTCAACGACAACCCGCAGCTCGCGGACGAGATCATGGGACACACGGCCTCCGTGCTCGGCATCAAGTAGACAGTCCCACCCCACAATTCCGGGGCCCTCGTGCAGATGCGCGAGGGCCCCTTTGTTTATGCCGCCCCTCCCTATTCCCCATGCCCCTTTTTCGTGGACAGACCCCCCGAGTTCGGTCAGAAGTGTGGACACCCACCCTTCGGGATGCGCAGTGACCTTCTCGTAACATATGGATAACGCCCATCGGGGGGTGGGCGTTATCTAAGGGGGAAGTATGTCGTCCAGGGGGAGTATCGAGGCGTGGGATGCCTTGAGTCGTTGCCACGTCTCCGTCACGCGGGAGCTCCAGCGCGAAGTCGATCTTCGCGGGCTGTCCCGCAGGGAGTTCGAGGTCCTGACCACGCTGCACGGTTCCGACCGCGGCGGTCTGCGGTTGCGTGACCTCAACAGCCACGTGCTGCTGACGCAGTCGAGCCTGTCCCGCATGCTCGAGCGGCTCGAGAACAAGGGACTGGTGACGCGTCGCCAGGACTCGCAGGACCTGCGCGGAGTGCGCGTGGCCCTGACCGAGGCCGGGATCCAGCTCTACGACGAGATCTCGCGTGACAACGACCAGAAGGTCGCGGACGTCATGAGCACCGCGCTCGACGCCCAGGAGATCAGGGTCCTGACGCGGCTCAGCGAGCGCATTCACCAGTATGCGCTCTCGCTGTCCCGCTGATCCCACGCCCCACACCAGCACCGCGTCCGTGACTCGTCACGGGCGCGGTGTCGTCGTCTCGGCCACCGAGCCCGCCGGTGGTGCGACACGCAGTAGACTTCCCGCAGCATCTGAGTTCCACCCCCGACACTTCCGCTCCCCGAGAGGACCCCCATGACTGAGCACAACCCGGAGGCCACCTTGCACCGGAAGGATGCCGCCCCCCACCCGGACCACGACTCCAAGCCCGATTCCCCCCGCAAGCTGAAGGGACAGTCGTGGGGCTACGTCTTCAAGCGGGCCCTGTTCGAGTTCACCAAGGACGGTTGCACAGACCTCGCGGCCACGCTGACCTACTTCGCCGTGCTGTCCATCTTCCCGGCGCTGCTGGCACTCGTCTCCCTGCTCGGTGTGTTCGGCCAGGGTGAGGCCACCACCAAGGCCATCCTGGACTTCCTCGACCAGTACGCGCCGGCGTCCCTCGTGGACCTGCTCTCCGAGCCCATCTCGCAGCTGACCACCCAGTCGGGCGCAGGGCTCGCGCTGCTGGTGGGCATCGTGGGCGCCCTGTGGACCGCCTCCGGCTACACCGGCGCGTTCTCCCGCGCACTCAACCGCGTCTACGGGGTGGAGGAGGGCCGTCCCTTCTGGAAGCTCAAGCCCGTCATGCTGCTGGTCACGCTCATCATGGTGCTCATCGTGGCCGCCGTCATGGTCATGGTGCTGCTCTCTGGTGACCTCGCGCAGACCCTCGGCGACGCCGTGGGGTTGGGCGCCACGGCGGTGACCGTGTGGAACTGGGCCAAGATCCCCGTGGTGCTGCTGCTGCTCGTGCTGCTCATTGCCATTCTGTTCTACGCGACCCCCAATGTGCAGCAGCCCAAGTTCCGCTGGATGAGCCCCGGCGCGGCCATCTCACTCGTGTTCATGATCGTCGCGGGCCTCGCGTTCGCCTTCTACGTGGCCAACTTCGCCAAGTACAACGCCACCTACGGAATCATCGGCTCCGTGATCATCCTGCTGCTGGGCCTGTGGATCATGAACAACGCGCTGCTCTTCGGCGCAGAGGTGGACGCAGAGCTCGAGCGCGTACGCCAGCTGCAGGGCGGCATCCGCGCAGAGCGCACCATCCAGCTCCCTCCGCGCGACACCGCCCAGGTGAAGAAGCTGCAGAAGAAGGAGGAGAAGCTCGAGGCCGAGGGGCGCACCATTCGGCTGCACGCCGAGCACGTCGACTACTCCCAGGACTCCTGAGCACAGGATCCGCCGGCCCGAGGGCCACGAGGGGCCCGCACGGACACGACCGTGCGGGCCCCTCGCCCGTCGGGTCAGCCCGCAGGCTCTCCTCGTACGCGGGGCCATCCCCCATACTGGAGGGGACAGTCCATTCCCGAGCAACGGAGGCAACCTCATGCACAAGGTCAAAGGCGTAGTGGTCCGGGCCAAGAACGAGCCCGCGACCCTGGAGACCGTCCTGGTCCCGGACCCGGGGCCCGGCGAGGCGCTGGTTGACGTGCTCACGTGCGGGGTGTGCCAGACCGACCTGCACTACAAGGTGGGCGGCGTGGGTGACGACTTCCCGTACCTGCTGGGCCACGAGGCCGCGGGCGTGGTCAGCGCCGTGGGCGAGGGCGTCACCGAGGTCGAGGTGGGTGACCATGTGATCCTCAACTGGCGCGCCGTGTGCGGCGAGTGCCGTGCGTGCCGCCGGGGCGAGCCCTGGTACTGCTTCGACACCCACAACGCGACGCAGAAGATGACCTTGGAGGACGGCACGGAGCTGGAGCCCGCGCTGGGCATCGGCGCGTTCATCGAGAAGACCCTCGTGGCGGCCGGGCAGTGCACCCGGATCGAGTCCCCGCTGGAGGACGACCAGTACGCGGCCGTGGGTCTGCTGGGCTGCGGCGTGACCGCCGGCATCGGGGCCGCGCTGAACACCGGCGCGGTCAAGCGCGGCGAGTCGGTGGCAGTGATCGGCTGCGGTGGCGTGGGCACGGCGGCGGTCGCAGGGGCCGCACTGGCCGGTGCCACGACCATTATCGCGGTGGACGTGGACGACGAGAAGCTCGCCACCGCGCGGCGCCTCGGCGCGACCCACGTGATCAACTCCGGCACGGCGGACGCGGTCGAGGGGATCCGCGAGCTCACGGGCGGCAACGGCGCGGACCTCGTGGTCGACGCCGTGGGTGTGGCGGACACCTTCCTGCAGGCCTTCAAGGCGCGCGACCTCGCCGGACGCATGGTCCTGGTGGGCGTGCCCGACCCAGGAACGGTCGCGGAGCTGCCGCTGGACCAGGTGTTCTCGCACGGCGGGTCCATCAAGTCCGCCTGGTACGGGGACACTCTGCCCTCCCGGGACTTCCCGATGCTCGTGGACCAGTACGTCCTGGGCCGTCTGGACCTGGACGCGTTCGTGTCCGAGCGGATAGACCTCGAGGACGTGGACGCGGCGTTCGAGACCATGAAGTCCGGCAAGGTGCTGCGTTCCGTCGTGGAGGTGGCCCGATGACGCAGACACCGCAGACCGCGCTCACCGATCCCGATGACGGCGTCACCGTGACCAACTGCGTCACGGAGGGCACGTTCAGCCTGGACGGCCAGACCTGGGATGTCGAGAACAACGTGTGGGTCGTCGGCAACCAGGCGGAGTGCGTGGTGATCGACCCCGCCCACGATCCGGAGGCCGTCCTGGCTGCGATCGACGGCCGTGCCGTGACCCACGTGCTGCTGACCCACGGCCACGACGACCACATCGCGGCCGTCCGCGAGCTCGTGGCCCAGCTGGACCCCGAGCCGCCCGTGCTCATGAGCTCCGAGGACCTCATGCTGTGGCACGCCGTGTACCCGGAGGGCGCGGAGCCCGAGCCGCTGCACGACGGGCAGCGGCTCACCGCGGGTGCGGTGGAGTTCACCGTGATCGCCACCCCGGGGCACTCCCCCGGTTCGGTCGTCTTCCACGCGCCGGGACTCGGCGAGCACGGGGTCGTGTTCACCGGCGACACCCTGTTCCAGGGTGGGCCCGGGGCCACGGGGCGCTCCTACTCGGACTTCCCCACGATCGTCGACTCGATCGACAAGCGCCTGTTCACGCTGCCGGACGAGACGCTGGTGCTCACGGGCCACGGCGACTCCACCGCCATCGGGGACGAACGGCCCCACCTGGCAGAGTGGATCGCCCGGGGTCACTGACCTCGTGGGCGCGGCACCGTCCGTGAGAACGGCCCGGTCCGCGGGCCGACGACGCCGCCCCGGTGCCTTTCGTACGAAAGGCACCGGGGCGGCGTCGTCCTCGGGGAACGCGAGGGCGCCCAGATCCGAGGGCACTCAGCTCCCGAAGGCGCTCAGATCCGGGGGTCGCGCACCGTGGAGCGGCGCCGGGTGTGGCTGAAGAACAGGGCCGTTCCGAGCAGCAGCATGGCGGCCGCCACCGGAACCATGGCGGCGGACATGTAGTCGCGGTGCGCACCCAGGTGGGCGCAGATGATCAGGCCCACGGCGGTGGAGACGTTCGAGACCACGGACATCTGCGCCACGAGTCCCATGAAGCCCTTGGTGACGCCCACCTGGCCCGCGCAGCTGTGGAGGCAGAGCAGGGACGGGCCGGAGAACAGGCCCACGAGCATGAGCACCCCCGTGTACCCGAAGGTCCCCGACGGCGCCGAGAGCAGCATGGACGTGAGGAGGGCGCCGGTGCCCGCGAGCACCATGAGGTTCGACGCCGTGATGTGGTGCCGGAAGCGCACGGCCAGGATCGAGCCCACCGCGGCCCCCACACCGAGCAGCGCGTAGATCGCGCCCATGGTCTCCACACTGTCCAGGGACACCGTGTAGACGGCCAGGCAACCCTGCACCGCTCCCAGCAGGGCGTTGAGCGCGGCGATGCCGTAGAGCAGTCCGAGGCGCAGCCGCGCGGTGGTGATGCGCGGGGCACTGGCGGCCCGGCGCGCGGAGGGCTCGTCGAACATGTCGCTGCCCTGGAGCACCACGCTGTCCTGCGCCGTGGAACCGGCGGAGGACAACCCCGTCAGGTCGTGCCAGAAGAGGTGCACCGGGACGTTGGCCTGGGGGTAGCGGGCGGAGCGGTGGGCGACGAAGACGACCATCATCACCACGGAGAGGACCGCCGAGACCTGCAGCACCGTGGAGGGGCCCAGGAGCACCGCGAGCAGACCGGTGAGTGCCGCGCCCAGGACGGTGGCGAGCGCCTCGTTGACCGACTCCCGGCGCATGGCCGTGGAGAACGCCTGGAGCCGTCCCTGCCCCGCGAGCACGGAGGCCCACCGCAGCCGAGCCGCGAGGCCCATGGGCGCGAGTGAGAGCCCGGCGATGAAGAAGGGCAGGAAAGCGGAGACCGCCTCCCACGAGACGGGCACGGTGGAGACGTTCACGCGGGACAGCTGCCACATCACGCCGCCCTGGATGAGCGCCATGCCGATCAGGGCCCACTGCAACCACCGCACGTTCGAGAACAGCGCGAGACCCACCGCGCACACGGCCATGCCGAGGCACAGCGCTGCGGAGCTCAGGCCGGCGGACCACGCAGAGGACGTGGAGTACGCGACCGTCGTGAGGACACCCAGCGGAGCCATCACCTGGGGCAGGCGCAGCAGCAGGGTGATCGCACTGAGCCGACGGTCGCTGCGGACCAGCCGCTCGCGCAGCCCGGGAGTGCCCGTGGCGGAACCGGTGGCCGGGGTCTGGGTCACGGTGCTCACGCTCTCAGCCTACGTGAGCACCCCACGGCCCCGCCTCCACCGCCAGGTGGGAACCCTGCGGCGTCTTGGTGACCACGAGCTGCGTCTCGATCCGCTGCTTCATCTCGCTGACGTGGGAGACCACCCCGATCACGCGTCCACCGCGGCGCAGACCGTCCAGGGTTTCGAGGACCTGTTCGAGGGTCTGCTCGTCCAGGGACCCGAAGCCCTCGTCCACGAAGAGCGTGTCGATCTCGGTGCCTCCCGCCTCCGCCCGGACGACGTCCGCGAGCGCGAGAGCCAGGGCAAGGGAGGTGAAGAAGGACTCGCCCCCGGAGAGGGTTTCCGTTCCGCGGCGCACCCCGGTCCAGGCGTCGTCGATCTCCAGCCCAAGGCCGGACTTGCCCCCGCCCCGGGCCTGGTCCGTGTGGACCAGGGTGAAGCGGCCCGAGGACATCGTGGAGAGGTGCTCCGACGCCACCGCAGCCACGTGCTCCAGCTTGGCCGCCAGCACGAAGGACGTGAGGGTCATGCGCAGGGAGTTCTCGGAGGAGTTGGCGGTGGCGACGTCCGCGAGCCCTGCCAGCCGCGCGGAACGCTCCGCAGCGGCTTCGAGTGTGTGCTCCAGGCTCGGAGCCTCGTGTGCGTGGGAGCGCGCATCGGCCGCGAGCGCCTCGAGTCCACCCAGGTGCCTGTTCAGCCCGTCCCTGCGACGCTCGGCCGCATCCCGCTCGGAGTGCGCGCGGTGCAGGGATTCCTCCGAGAGCTCGGTGCGTTCGTCCTGCCCGAGACCGGCGACGCGGCGCATGTCCGCCGTGGCGAGTTCCGCCTCCAGGGATGACGTCTCGTCCCGGATTCCGGTGACCCAGACCGTCAGCTCCCGTGCTTCCCGGTCGTCCAGGAGCGCGGCCGCGATCTCCTTCTCGGAGGTGAACGGGGAGCGCTCGAGTGCGCGTGCCAGGGCATCCTCGGAGCTGCGCCGCTCCTGCCGCGCGGCATCCAGCTCCGCCTGTGCCTCCTGCCACCGGGACACGGTCCCCACGAGGTCCTCCGCTGCCCGGAGCAGGGCGTCTGCGCTCGGGAAGTGTCCGGTCAGCAGCGAGACCTGCTCGCGCTCCTCGGCGCAACGCACCCAGGTGGTCTCCACCACGGTCTGCAGGCCGGCGCTCTCCGTCGCGATCCGGGACCGCTCGGCCTCCAGCTCGTCGACCGCGGCGGTGGCCTCCGAGATCCTCTGCTGCGCCCGCTGCCAGTGCTCCATGGCGGCGTCGAGCTCCTCCTCCGCGTGACGGGCCACCTGCTCCCGTTCCGCAACGGCCTCCAGGTCCTCCGAAGCGCCGTGGGCGAGCCACTCGACGGACTGCTGTTGCGCTCGTTGCCACTGCTCGTGCGCGGCATCCGTGGCGTCCTGGGCGCTGTCCCGCTCCGTCCGGGCTCGCTCGAGCATCCCCGCTGTAACGTCTTCCTCGGGGCCGCCTGCTGCCACACGCGGGTGGCTGGTGGAACCGCAGACGGGGCACGGGTCCCCGTCGCGCAGCTCGCTCGCCAGGCTGGCCGCGGCGTTCGCGTACCTGCGCGCCTCGAGGGCCTCCACGGTGTGCGCTGCCTCCCGACGCATCCCCTCGGCCCGCTCGTAGCCGCGGGCCTTCTCCTCCTCCGCCGCACGCGCCCGTGCGTACTCGCGGCTGGCCTCCACCGCAGCACGGGCGGCTCGTGCGCGCTCCCGGATCAGGGCTTCGTCCTTGACCTGGGCCGCGAGGCTCTCCTGCTCCTCCTGTGCCGAGGTCAGGGTTTCCTGCAGCAATCGGAGCCGGTCACCGACCTCGGCGGCCCGGTCCTCCAGTCGCCGCAAACGTTCTTCGTCGGCCTTGAGGATGGTTTCGTCCCGGGCAAGCTTCCGGACGCGTGCGACGACGCCCTTGGCCGCCTCGCGCGCGGACACCGCGGCGTCCCGCAACCCGCTCGGCATCCGGTCTCCCGCACGCGCCTCGTCCAGCACCTCCGGTCGGTCCGGGAGAACGTCCCTGAAGGTCCACCCCTCCCCGTTGTCGGTGAGCAGGGCGGTGCGCAGACGTTCGACGGCGGACCTCGCCGCCATTTCCCGTTCACGGGTTCCCTCCGCCTGCGCCAGGGGCTCCCTGAGTTCCCGCGCGGCAGTGTGGCCCTCGAGGCGGCGGACGGTCTCGTCGAGACGCTCGGCATCGCTCTGCAGCTCGGCACGGCGGCGGGTCAGCACCTCGTGGCGGGCGACGAGTGCGCTCAACGCCTCGATTTCCGCGACCCTCTGCTGGGCCCTCGCGTGTGCCGCCGCGGCGTCATCTCTCGTCGACTCCACCCGCGCGGTCACGGACGAGCACTCGGTCACCAGCTCGCGCCAACGATCCCTGAGACTCGGCTCCCCTTCTTCCACCGATCCCTCCGACTCTCCGGAACCATCGGACGACGCCGCCCCGGTTCCGGCCGCGCTCTCCGAGACGGGGACCGGGCCGGTGCCGCTGCCGGAGAAGGAGGCCTGCGCCGTCGTCGCCGCCGCGTCCACCGGGAGCTGGTCGACCGTCAGCGCCAGGCGCGTCCGCAGACGTGAGAGCAGGTCCTCGGAGCGTTCGACCTCGAGGCGCGCCGTGGCCAGATCGCTCTTGGCGGCGTCTGAACGTGTCTTCAGCTCGTCCTGCACGGCGGCGTAGACGTCCGTGCCGAAGAGCGTCTCCAGAAGGTCCTCCCGTTCCCGGGAGCCTGCCTGGAGGAACTGCGCGAACTTTCCCTGGGGCAGCATCATGACCTGGGTGAACTGTTCGCGGTCCAGGCCCACGGCGTGGTGAATCGTCTGGCCCACGTCGTCCGGCCGGTAACCTCGGTCGATCCACGCGCCGTCGACGTACTCCCGCAGAAGCACCGTGGCGTGGCGGTCGCTCCACCCGGAGGCGGCGCGCCGTGAAGGTTCTCGCCACGCGGCAGATCTCGTCACGCACCACCGGCGACCGGCCGCCGTGAACTCGACCTCCACGCTCGGAGCCGTGTGCGGTTCGGCATGGTCACTGTGCTGGGCCTTGCGCCCGCCCTTGCCCACGGTCGTGGGGCCCGAGCCGTAGAGGGCGAAGCAGATGGCGTCCAGGACGCTCGTCTTGCCCGCGCCCGTCTCGCCGTTGAGCAGGAAGACCCCGGCCTCGTTGAGGAGGTCGAAGTCCACGACCTCGTGCCCGGCGAACGGCCCGAAGGCCGTGATCTCCAGCCGATGAACCTTCACTGCTCCACTCCCCTGCTCTGCACGGCGGACACTGCCTCTGAGATCTCGGTGCACTCCTCCTCCGTGAGGGCCCGGAACCGCACGTGCTCGTAGAAGCGCGCACACAACTCCTCGGTGCTGGCCGCTTCCTCGAGCTGTGCACTGTAGGCGCGCTGGGCCACGGTCCGACCACCCTCCGGCTCCCACCGCAGCTCGACGGTGCGGGGGAAGCGGGACCGGACACGGTCCATGGCGGAGGCGGGGCGTTCGGCGTCCGTGAGGACCACCTGGCACCAGGCGTCCTCCTCGGCCGTCAGCTCCGGGTCCGACACCAGGGTTTCCAGCGGCCCCCGCAGCCGCGCGAGCCGGAGGCCCGCCCGGTGGTCGAGGGGAACGACGTCACCCAGGCCCGCGGCATCGGCCCTCACGAGCCACGCTCCCTTGGGGTGGGTGGCCTCGGAGAACGAGTAGGCCACGGGCGAGCCGCTGTAGCGCGCGGTCTCCGTGATCCGCTGACGACGGTGGATGTGTCCCAGCGCCGCGTAGTCGTGTGCGGCGAAGACGTCCGCGGACACCGTTCCGAGTCCGCCGGAGTCCACGATGCGCTCCGAGTCCGTCGCCTGTGCACCCGTCACGAAGGCATGTGCCATCACGACGGAGGTGGGCCCGCCCCGGGCAACCCGATCGGCGTCGATCTCGGACATCACCGCACCCATGACGGCCTGGTGCGTGGGTGGACAGTCGAGCAGCGGTGCCGTGGCGCGGGGCTCGAGGTAGGGAATGCCGTAGACCGCGAGAGTAGGAGCCTCATCCGCTGATGGTGAGGGCCTCCCCGCATCGGATGGCAGCGCCCGCACGGCCGAGATGTCGCCGGCGCCGGACTCCGCGAACAGGACCGGGCGGGCGGCACCGTCCACTGCGGTCAGGAGGAACACGCCGCCGTGCGCCATGATCTGGGAGCCGAAGCCCAGGCGCGCGGGCGAGTCGTGGTTCCCGCTCGTGAGCACCACGTAGGCACCGGCGCCCCGTAGCTGCGCGAGCGTGGTGTTGAGCAGCTCGACCACCTCCGTGCGTGGCTGTGCCCGGTCGTAGACGTCACCGGACACGAGGACCACGTCCACCCCGTGCTCTCGGACCCATGCCACGATCTCGGCCATGGCCCGGGCCTGGACGTCCAGGATGTCGACGCCGTGGAAGGTGCGTCCCAGGTGCCAGTCGGAGGTGTGCAGGATCAGCATGCGTTCACTGTAGGAGAGGCCGCCGACAGGCATAAGTGCCTTCGCACGGTGTGCAGTTCTCCGCCCACGACGACGCCTGGCCCGGGCCACCGTCGCGTCGCCGCGCCTCGCCACCGGCCACCTGCCTACTCCCCCTCTGCCTCTGCCCTCTGCCCTCTGCCCTCTGCCACAGGCTGGTGTCTCGCACCGCGCAGAATTGTTGCACCTCGTCCCCGACCGTATCTCGCGCTGACAAGCGGTCATGCATGCGCATATTCATCCTTGTCCACAATCTTTCCCGAACCATGGCACGCCACGGATTCCGCCGCTTATGC
>NZ_BJNW01000018.1 GCF_006539885.1 Kocuria varians
GGTATAGAGCACACCGAACTGGGTGCGGTACAGGGTGCACAGCTCGTCAATGGGAATCCCGGTCACGTGGGCCATGATCGCGTCGATCTCCACGAGGGCACGACGCCGATCCTCGTCCTTGCGCAGCGGCGTGGCCGTGGTCCATTCCGAGCCGATATCACCCAGCGCGGGCCGATCCAGGCGCTCCCGCCCACCGGTCCACGAGTCCTCAGCCATGGCAGGAACCCAACAGTCCCGCCACAAGTCTGCGTAGGCGTCCGTGAGACAGTTCAGTCGAAGAACGCGTAGGGCTGCTGCTATAGCCAGGGGATGACTCATAGGCACGGACGGGAGACGATCAATTGCGGATCGAAAAATATTATTCCCCGCGGTCGCCCTTACAAGAAAATCAGAGATAAGCGAGGACATAGAAGCCGCCATGAGAGCAACCGCTTGCGAATCCCACAGTGCCCCGAAGGCAAATACCCCATCGATTGAGCCAGTACCCGGAGGATAGATCGCAGGAATCAACGTTCGTTCGCCGGTGCCCGCCGCCATCCGTCGCCACATGACGCGGTAGAAGTCCCGCACTGGCACCGCGGTCTGCTCACGGGGGTTGTGCGGGTCCGGGATTGCCCACGATCCGTAGTTGCGGTCATAACGCGCCGTGGACACGGAATCATCGACATCCCGCTCGTAGAGGGGTTTGTACTCCGTCACGGGCAGAGCGTCACCCGGCAGCACCTCCAGGTCCACGGATGAGTAGTCCTGATTCCCACCCATGGACTCGTTCCGCGAGGCATAGAACGGGTTACCCACATGGAAGTACGGCCCCTGCAAGATGACGTCATTCCAGGACTCGGCTTCACCCCAGCGGGATTCGAAATACCCGTCTCGGCGGCCGAACGTCTCATCCCAGCCGCGACTAAAGCCGGGGTTCCATCCACGCAGGGATGGTACCCGAGTCAACCGTTGAAGTGCCTCAGCGGCTGACCGATTGACCGAGAACACCATGCGCGTCTCCTCAATCGGGACCTCGTCGGACCCCGCTTCCATGAGCGCGTGCCAGGTTGCGAGAACATCTCTGTCCACATGTTCAATCCGTGAGGCATGAGGCCGCAAATCCCAGTTCCCAGACTCATTCCTGAAACCAGGCTCTAATCCGTCTCCATTGTGAAGCATGGAGCCATAAACGGTGTGCGGGTGATACATCGAAATGGCATTCAAGAAATTAGGTGGTTGGCTCGTCCCATAAACGTTAATACTGTAAGATACATGGTGGTCCACCTCGCTGAAAAGTTGGAGCTCGTTTAGGAAATTCCAATGTCGTCGCAAATGCGAATACGTTGTCCTTCGCAACGACTGGCCCTTAGCATCCGTCAAATGGCTCGCGGGGTGGATGAGAGCAATGCATCCTCGGGTTGTTTCATGCCGCCATGCCTGGACCATAAACGCCCTGTAGAGATCTGGTTGCGTCCCCCCTAATTCTGGATATTCACTCACCGCGCCCACATACTCTGCCAACCCAGCAGTATCGGCCAGGCCCGCGAGCAGTACACCCTCCGCACCGGAAATCTGCATGGTCCATTCACGCCGAGCGTTCTTCGCTTTCTCCGACGGCTTGTCCATCAATGTCCACCAGGGGTCGCTCTCCCCCAGAAGCGCGCTCACGTCAGGTCGCGGCCGCACCCACGGCGGGTTCCCCACCTGGAAGTCGAACCCACCCCGTGAGAACACGGCCGCGAAGTCCAGCTCCCAGTGGAAGAACCGCTGTTCCTTGGCAATCCGCTGGGCCTCCCGCAGCCACGGGGTCTCGGCGAGCAGCCAGTCCACGTCCCGCGCGTTTTCCGCGGGGAACATCCTCTCAATGTCTTCCAGGGTCTCCCACTCGGAATCGCTACTCCCGAGGTACTCCCCCTGGCGGCCCTTTCGCCCCTCGAACTTCTGGCCCGTGATCTGACGGATCACCGCGAGCCATTCGTCGAACTCGGGTGGCTGCGGGGTGTCCTCGTCCAGCGTGACGGGCCAGAACCACAGGGCACACCACGCGTCCATGATGAGCCGGAGCCGGCGGTACGCCGAGTTGGGATCGTCCAGCCACGCCTCGATCTCCTCGCGCGTGACCGCGCCTCCCGGCTCTACCTCCGCGCCCCACACATCGACGGAACGGCGCGACTGTCGCTCCGCCTCCACCATACGGCGCCGTGCGAGCTGCCAGAGATCGTCAATGCGATCCGTGAGGGACGCGAGCTCCGTGAGCTCCTTCTTGGTGGGCTTGCGGTGCACCCGCTTGGACCATTCCCGCAGCGCCTTTGCCTGCTCCGGGGCCAGCTTCTTGATCTCCTTATTCGACCCCGCGGCCCCCCAGCCCTCCGCCGGAAGCAGGAAGTGAAAGATCCCCGTGGTCTCATCCACGGTGCGGTCCAAGGGAACGTGCCGTGGCGTCGTCGTCATCCGGGCCTTGGGCAGGGCCTTCTCCACCACCGAGGTGTCGTAGACCGCATGCCGCGCACCCACCAGCGAATTACCGGAGCGCAGCCGCAACCCGAACCACGGGGCCTTGAGTCCGCGGGACATGGTGTCCAGCCACAGAGAAACTTCCGCGAGCTCCACGGCGGTGGGGTTCAGGTCCACGCCGTAGACGTTATGCAGGGCGATATACGCCTTCACCCGCTGCAACTCCGCCGGGTAGTCCTCCGGATCGATCTTGGTATCCAGCTCCACTTGTCGGCGTTCCAGGTAGGCCGTCGCGAGCTGGCGCACCGCCTCAATAGCGAACGCCCCCGAGCCCAGTGCCGGCTCGCAGACGGACAGCCCCAGAATGTCCTCCGCGGACATCTCCTCCGTGAGCAACTCCTCCAGGCCCTGCTGCACCGTGAACTGAGTAAGCACCTCCGGGGAGTAGTACGAGGCAGACTGCTGGCGCTGTCGCCCAGAAAGCCGGAACACGAACTCACCGTAGTGGTACGTGCGCGGCACCTCACGACCCAGCTCGTCCTCCGTCATGACCACGTGCTCACGGAGTTCCTCGTCCACGCGATCCTCGGGAACCACCCATGAACCGTCGGACGGGTTGCCGTGCTTGGCCAGCTCCACCAGCGTCCCGTTCGCGAACGAACCCGTGTAGCTCATCAAGGACTCGTACACCGCGCCCAGCTGGTTGATGCCCAAGGCCACGTAACTGATGAACCCACGATCCCGACCCCGGCGCTCCTTGGTGAGCAACAGGTTCTGCAGGACGCGCTGCAGCGCCTTATTGCCCAGCTGCACCTCGTCGATCAGGGCCGTACGGTCCCGGCGAAACAGGTCAGAGCGCAGCGCCTCGAAGGTGAGACCCTCGCGGGCGACGTCCGCGGCGTCGTCGTCGCCCGACGAACGCGGCTGGTGGCCCACTTCCACGAGTTCGAAGAGCACCTGCAGCGACGAGTAGAAGTGGGTGCCACCCGCGGAACGGGAGGTGAGCTGCTTGAGCGTGAGCTCGCGCAGTCGGTCGATGGAATACCCCGTCTCGTACTCGGGATCCCCCGTGGGCACCACGCCCAGCTCCGGGCTGGCTTCCGCATAGAGCAGGAACAGGATGCGGTACAGGTACCGCAGCGACTGGATGGCGAGCACCTGGGCCTGGTCATCCGGAAGCGGTGGCAACTTCTTGTCCTTGCGCCGGGACACCACCTCATTCGCGATGATCTCGATGGACTCCCGCACACCGTCCCGCAGGTCCTTGGAGACGCCCACGGCGTTGCGCACGGACTCTTCCCGGCGGGCATCCCACCAGATCGTGCCATTGGCATCCGGCGCCACGGACGGTGCGGCGATGCACGCGAGCATGCGCTGGATCTCGCCGCCGGACTTGGTGTCACCGCGCTCCGCGATGGTCTGCACGTCCACGGCCAGATAGCGGCCCTGCGACCATGCGTCCTCGCTGGTCAGCACCACGGTGCGCCCCGCCAGCACGAGCATGTATCGCGGCGGCTGGTCCTCGGACACGAGCGCGGAGAGCAGCTCGCTCACGGACGAGACCGGATGCCCGTCCTCCTCATGGAGCGTGACGTCCTCGGTGAGGAGCCCGTGGTGCTTGGACAGCAGGTCCTCGGCCGTCTCGGAGGCGAGGGCGTCGATCATCGCAATGCTCGGCTCGGTGGTGTCCAGCGGCGAGTACCAGCGCAGCGCGCCCTCGCCCCTGCTGGGCTGGCTCGTGTAGCCCAGTACCTCGCGCAGTTCATCAGCGGCGGTCGATGACGCCCGGCCCACCGCCTCGCGGCGCTGAGTGTTGGTAGCACCCTCCGGGAGCTCCGCGGCCGCGGCGTGCAGAGCAATCAGGTCCGAGAGGATCCGCTGGCGAGCGCTCGTGAACCGCTCCAGAGGACTCTCGTATCCGGGGGAATCATCCGATTCCCGCTTCCATTCCTTCACAAGCTTCTTGGTCTCGGCCAAGAAGGTGCCGGAGTTCTCGTCCGCGGTGAAGTAGAACTCGCTGATCCACTCGTTGGCCACCACCAGGGCATCACTGGACGGCATGATCACTCCCCTCCTTTGGGAACCACGACCAGCAACGGACGCACATACGTCCGATCCGGCAACATCTCCTGCGCAAGCCTGCGCTCTCCTTCAACGGCTGAACGTGACTGCCGGAAGAGCTGAGTCTGAGCGGCAATCCCTTCCGCCCCGCGCTCCCAGTCATCCATGCGCTCCACCCAACGTTCCGTGCGCTCCTGCGCCTGCCTGCGGGCAGACACCGCGACGCCGCGTTCCATGTAATCTCGGGCAGCCTGCACCGCGGGAGCCACAAGCCGCTCGTACTGCTTCGGGTCATGGACGGGGACACCCACGGTGTCCGGGTTCAGCCCGATGTCCTGGAAAAGCTCAGTGGGCCCCGTACTCGGTTGAGCCAGGGGGTAATCCCCCAGGAACTGCACCGTCAGATACGCCACCGCGATGTTCTGTCCGCGACGGTTGGTCACGATGCCCTGCATCACCACGGTGGGCTGCTCCACCGAGCCGTGCACCGCAAAGATCTCGTCACGACCCAGGTGGGCCAGGGAGCGGTCCGCCACCCAGTCCAACACCGGATGCAGCGGTGAGAGGTAGTGGGTGTCCGGCCAGGACGTGCCCTTGGTGTCGTTGAGAGCCGCCTTCAACCGCGCCTCAGCGGTCGCCTTGTCCGGCGTCAGACGCATCCGGTCCAGCACCGCACGATCCTCGAGGTAGGACTGGGGCAGAGCCATGAGCCGCTGCCGCAGGTCCGGGCTGGGTTCAAACGTGATCGCCTGGACGCTGCCCGCGTTGTTGCGTTCCACCTCCAGCCCCACGCCGCCCTGATCTCTCTTCCGGTCCGGCTCGCCGTAGAGCTCGGTGAGTCCTTCCCGCAGGTAGTCCACATCCGATCCAAAGAGACCGGTGGTGCGGTCCACACCGGCGTCATGGGCTTCGCTCGTCTGGCGCGCCGCTTCCGCCGCCGGCCCATCCTGAGAGGCGGCGTCGGTCAGGAAAGCGAGCCAATCGTCGTCGTGCTGGGAAACCGCCTGCTCCGGAGACGGGACCACCTCGTCGAAGTCCTTGGCACCGCGCAGTACCTCGGTAATGGCCTTCTCCTCGGCATCTCCCGAATAGCTGCCCATGAGCGACGCCGCATCGCCGAGTTTTTCGTGTGCCTCCCGTTCGCGCTCCACCAGGCGGGTGAGGACGCGCATGTCTCCCGTGAAGCCCTCCACACCGTCCAGGTCCAGGAGCAACGTGGTGATCTGCGGGGATTCCAACTGGCCATACCGATCAATACGACCGTTGCGCTGCTCAATGCGGATCAAGGACCACGGGATGTCGTAGTGGAGGAGTTCGTGGCACTGCAGGTGCAGATTCACGCCCTCCGAGGCCACGTCCCCGGTGACCAGCACGCGAATGGGGCTCGACGCCTGCTTGAACGACTCCACCAGCTCCTGCTGCTCCACGTCCGTGAGGCCACCGTGCAGTACGCGCACCTGCCCCGTTTTGAACTTCAGATCACGCATCAGGTTGTCGCGCAGCCACTCCAGGGTGGGGACCCGCTCCGCAAAGACCACCGCTCGTTCCGGAGAGCGCGGCCCGACACCCTTCTCCTTGAGCTGGGCCATGAGTTCGCGGTACTTCCCCGAGTGCGGGGTGGACCCGTCCTGCGGGAGGCACGCAGCATTGAGGTCCCGCAACCGCACCAAAGCCTCCTGCTCCGGGCCGGCGGCCGCGTTGTTCTCCAGAGTCTTCAGCCGGGCGTCGATGGTGCTCTGCAGGGCCACCGGGGACGAGAGGAAAGCCTTGGCCAGGGTCCACGGGAAAAGCCGCGAACCCTTCCCCGTGACCGGCGGGGTGCTCTGCGGGTGGGTCCACGTGGCCGCGATCTCCTCACCCACCGCGAGCTCCTCCGGACTGGGAGTCACCGCGATGTGCCGCGGTTGCTTGCGTTCAGCCCAGCGGTCCCCCACCTCGTTCTTCACGGACTCCGAATACCGGTGACGCCGGATCATCAGGTTTCCCACCGCGGCCTTGCTGATATCCCCGTGGGCACTCACGCTCGTGGGCTCCAAGAGGGTCAGCAGCTGGGCGAAGGACTCGTTGCGGCCGTTGTGCGGGGTGGCCGAGGCCAAGATCAGAGCTTCCGTGTTGGGGGCCAGGATGTGCGCCAGCTGGTTGTTCTGGGTGGCCTGGTTGGTGATGTTGTGGGACTCATCGATCACCACGGCGTCCCAGTGGTGCTTCCGCAGGTCATGGATGAACCTGTCCTGCTTGAGGGTGTCGATCGAGATGATGACCTTCTCGAAGAAGGTGAAGGGGTTCCGGGTGGCCGGAAGCTTCTGCTTGACCTTTTGCACACCCTCGGAGTCCAACCGGACGAACGGAATGGCAAAACGAGTCCACAACTCGTGCTGCATCTGTTCCAGGACGTGGCGCGGGGTGACCACCAGGATCCGCCGGCCCCTTCCCCGGCGGATGAGCTCCGCCAGGATCATTCCGATCTCCAGGGTCTTACCCAGACCCACGGCATCCGCGATCAGCAATCGCGCGCGCAGCCGCTCCGGTGCCAGGGCCTTCTCCACTGCCTGCCGCTGATAGGACAGCGTGTCTGCGAGCGCATGGGAGGTTAACGCAGGTTGGGGATCGGAGATGGGCAGCGAGGTCTTCCGCACCGTGGACTCGAGCCACAGCCGCGACCGCGCGTAGTGCGAACTCGTGTCCGCGACCACCGCGGCCTGAGAAGGATCGTGAGGGTTGATCTTGTCGATGCTCGGATAGAACTGCGCGGTCGTGCCCTCCACCAGATCGCTCACACCGCGAACCGTCAGGAGTTGCCCGTCCGCGGTCTGCTCCACGGCGGAGACCACCCATTGCTCATCCCGCACTTCAACGATGGCGCCGGGGGCAATGTCTAGCGAGTGATCAGTCATCAACGACTCCGGGTGGATGGACAGGTACCTGGCAGTCTACAAATGCAAACGCATCGGGGCGGCGAGGAGGGTCCTCTCAGCGCCCGTGGTCCCCGCATCCCCCAAGATCTCAGGCACTGACCATCCCCGAGAGTGTGTCGGCAGTCACTTGTACTGTGAAGCCCATGATTCAGTCCGCAACGCAGTACCCCGTCCGAACGCTCTTGGATGCAAACAGCCGGTTGGCCTATGTCATCCCGCCGTACCAACGCGAGTACTCGTGGCAGCGTGCCCAGTGGGAGAACCTCTTCCAGGACCTCCTCGAGGCGGAGGGGCAGCACTTCCTGGGAACCATCATCTCTCTGAACAACTCTGCGGACATGATGGATCCCCGATTGGAGCTGGTCGATGGCCAGCAGCGTCTGACCACCCTCTCGATCCTTCTGGCCGCGTGTTACAGCGTGCTCTCGGATCACCGGGCCGATCTTGACGAGGACCAGCTCTTTAGCGTGAGCAATCTCGGGCGACAGCTCGTGGTGCCTGCCACGAAAGCCCCGCGGCTCTTTCTGCAGACTCAGGGGGACAACCGGGCGGACTACCTCTACATGCTGCATGCCGCGGGACTCAGGGTGGATGCCACGGCACCCTCTTACTACGGACTTCGGAGAATCGCCCGCTGCTTCGCCTACTTCCGCGAGGCCATCCTGGAGCTCGCAGTGGAGCCCGGCACCCCGGAAACACGCGCCACCAGCCCGCAGGAGGCAGCCCACCGCATGATGGAAGCGGCGAACGAAGCCATCATCGTCAAGATCGAAGTTTCCACGGCCTCGGATGCCTTCACGCTCTTCGAATCGCTCAACAACCGCGGTCTACCGCTCTCCCCCGTGGACCTCATCAAAAACCAGTTCCTGTCCCTGTCAGACGCCCGCGGAGCCATGACCGTGTCGGACGCCTTCGCCCTATGGGACAAGATGCTGCGCAATCTCGGGGACTCGTACAGCGTCCACGAGCGATTCCTCCGGCACTATTACAACGCCTTCAGCTCCGAGCTCCCGGAGGTACCCAACGCGAGCCTGGCCACCAAGAAGAACCTCATCCGTATCTACGAGACCCTCTTCAAAGCCGATCTGACGGACCAAATCACCCGGCTGGTCTCGGCCAGTGCCATCTTCGGGCGCATCGCCTGTACCAGGGAGCTGACGGATCCCACGCCGCTGGACCTCGCATACCAGAACCTCAACCGGGTCCAGGCGGCCCCATCCTTCGTCCTCATGCTCTGGCTGCAGACCCACGCGAAGGACAAGAACCTCAGCGAACAGGACCTTACCTCTGTCACCGGCGACCTGGTGAACTTCTTCGCCCGCCGCAATGTGACGGGGTTCCCGGCCACCTATGCGCTACCCCGCTTGTTCATGGGAATCATCAAGGACGCCCAAAAATGTGATCGTGCCGAGATTCTACGGATCATCGCAACCGCCCTGCGCCACAACTCCTCCGATGATGACACGTTCCGCGTGCGTCTCGAACAGGATCTCTACACCGAAAATATCGACGCCGCCCGATTTGTCCTCACATCCCTCTCAGAACAGAGAATGACCAACGAGAACCGCCGGGACCTGTGGGAACGCCAATCCGGCCGCTACATCTGGACCATCGAACACATCCTGCCCCAGGGAGAAAGTCTCCCCGCTGCGTGGATTGAGATGCTCGGAGGAGAGGAGGCGGCCGCTCGAGCTCAGGCTGACTATGCGCACAAGCTCGGAAACCTGACGTTCAGCGTCTACAACAGCAACCTCGGCAACAGGGGGTTCCTGGATAAACGCGATCATCAGGACGTCAACGGAAATTACATCGGCTACCGCAATGGCATTCCCTTGAACACGGACCTTGCGAACAAAGAGGCCTGGAGGCCGGAGGACATTCAGGAGCGCACCGACCATCTCGTAAAGCGGGCCCTAGCCCGATTCCCTTTACCCCAGGACTGAGAGGCGAGCCCGCCAGTCGATCTCGAGGTCAGTCCCCCGGCTCAAACAACTCCTCGATCCGACACCCGAACACCCCCGCCAGCCGGAACGCAAGCGGCAGGCTCGGGTCGAAGCGACCACGCTCGATAGAGATCACGGTCTGCCGGGACACCCCCAGCCGTTCCGCGAGCGCGGCCTGGGACCATTCCCGCTTGGCCCGTTCCTCCGCGATGTGGTTCTTCACCGGACCGCCCGGCGCTTGAGCACCCCGTACCGGACCAAGACATCCACGGCCCCCAGGATCAGCAGCAGGAGCAGGGCGTCGGACCCCGAGAAATCCACCTGCACGACGGACACCACCACCAGCGCCATGCCCCCGAACATGATGAGGTCGTGGAACGCGCCGGAGGTGGCTTGCTCGTACCAGCGGTGCTCCACCCCGTCTTCCGCGTGCGGGTCCGGCGTGACGGTGTACCGGGAGACGTACGCGAACCACCCCAGCGCAAGCATCGGCCCGAGCGCGCACCCGGCAAAGACCAGGAAGGCGACCCAGGGGTGCTCAGGCCTGAAGAGGGCCGCCAAACCCCCCACCAGGGAGGCTCCAACCAGAGCGCTCAGGCCTGCACCCGCGTAGGCCCGAACCGGTGCCCGCCGCGCCTTCTCCGCCTGCAGTGACATGACCCCCCCCCTCGCTGTCGTGGTGTAAAGCTCACTTAATACAGTCAAGCACGCTTGACACTCCCTGACAAGCAGTCAGCTCCCCCAAACGCGACGACGGCGCGCAGCCGTAGCCACGCGCCGTCGTCGTCCCCGGAGGGAAGCCGAGGCCCCGGAAGGAAGCTTCGGCGGAGAAGGAGGTCACTCCACCACCGTGCGCCCCCGCTTGGCGTGCGGGTGCCGGCCGTGCACCGCGTGGTATAGCAGGGCGGCGAGGACCACGATCACGGCGAGCACCGTGTACATGGCACCGAAGCCGGTGGCGGAGAGCAGCAGGCCCAGGAACACGGGACCGAGCCCGACCCCCACGTCCGTGAGCAGGAGCAGGGTGGAGATGCCGGTGCCCAGCTTGTGCGCGGGGACGGCGTTCACGGCGATGGCCTGTGCGGCCGGCATCAGCGTGCCGTAGCCCAGACCGGTCATGGCGCCGGCCACGACCACCTGCCAGTCCTGGTTAGCCGCCGCCAGGATGCCCAGGGCCACCGCGAAGCAGATCAGCCCCAGGTAGACCACCACGTTGTCGCCGCGCTGGTCCTGCATCTTGCCCAGCACCAGGCGCATGATCAGCATGGCCACGGCGTACGCCACGAAGAACAGGCCCGCACCGGTGGTGACGCCGCGGTTCTCCGCGTAGGCGTTGAGGTAGGTGATGACACCGGCGTAGCAGATGCCCACCAGGAGCATGAAGCAGCCGATCGGCACCACCGCGGGGTGGGCGATGTCGCGGAAGGAGAAGCGCCTGCGCTGCGCGATGTGCTCCGCCTCCGCCTGGGCCTCACGCTTGGCGAGCGGCTCACGCAGGAAGAAGCCGAGCATCATGCCGAGCACCGCGGTGATCAGCGTGGTCCAGAACAGCCACGTGTAGTTGAAGGATCCCACCAGGAACAGACCGAGGGCCGGGCCGATGGCCGTGGACAGCGTGGTGCCGAGCGCGAAGTACCCGGTGCCTTCCCCGCGGCGGGAGTCGGGGATCACGGACTGGGCGATCGTCATGAGCGCGGTGCTCGCGAAGGCGTATCCGAAACCGTGCACCAGCCGCACCACGATCAGCACGGGCAGGTTGGCGGCCGGCAGGTACAGAGCGCACGCGATGGCCACGACCACCAGGGAGATCAGCAGCATCCGGCGGCGGCCGAGCGCGTCCACCAGGTAGCCGGAGAACAGGCGCGCCACGGTGGCACCCACCACGAACGCACTGGAGGCGAAGCCGCCGGCGGCGTCCGAGGCCGCGAAGCTCTTCACAGCGTAGAGCGCCATGGTGGTGACCAGCATGTAGAAGGTCAGGTACTGCAGAAAGTTGACCACCCAGGCCAGCGCGAACGTGGGGGTGAGCAGCCGCGCCGGGCCGGCCGAGTGGGCGGGTCCGGGAACCTTCCGCTCCACCACCGTGGGCAGCTGACCGGTGGGAACGTCGCTGTGTGTGTCGACCGACACGGGCATCTCCTGGGACGTTGGGATTTGTATAGCGCAATATCGTACTCAGGAATTTGTATAATGCAATACAGGGCTCGCGGTGGCCCCAGCCCGCGCGACGGGCCGCAGCCGCGGATGAAAGGATGGGACCGTGCACAGCGACGAGTCCGTGAATCAACTGGTCTACGAGAACATGCTGCTCTCCCGCCACGCCCTCCAGGGGGCGCCTCCCCAGAACCGCACGGAGGCGCTGGACCGCAGCTCCACGGTGCTCCTCGCCCGCCTGCGCGCCGGTGGCCCCATGAGCGTGGCCGAGCTGGCGCAGTCCTTCGGCCTGGACATCTCCACCGTCCACCGGCAGGTCGCGGCGGCCATGAAGAGCGGACTGATCGAGCGCATCAAGGACCCGGACGGCGGCGTCGCCCGCAAGCACCAGCCCACCGAGGAGGGTGTCCGGCGTCTCGAGGCCGAGTTCCACGCGCGCCGCGAGTCCTACCAGCGCATCGTCTCGGACTGGCCGGAGGCGGACGTCTCCGAGCTTGCGCGCCTCACCCGCCGCTTCAACGAGAGCGTGGAGCGCAGCCTCGGCCACAGCTGGCCGCGCGACTACCCCCCTGCTTCATAGCCCGCACCTTCCCTGCGCTCCGGTGGCCTCATTCACGACGACGCCGCAGTGCCGCCTTCGCGCCGGGCCTCACCTGGGCGCAGCTTACGTGCATGCCTCTACCGGCATTTATCTGAAACCGTTCCGGCACCGGCCTAGGCTGCTGCCATGACCCGTCTCACGCACCTCGATCACCAAAACCTGCGCTTCACCGTTCTCGACCAGGGACCGGAGGACGGCCCCGTGGTCATCCTCCTGCACGGCTTCCCGCAGGATGCCCACTGCTGGGACGAGGTCGCGGCCCTGCTCAACGCCCACGGCCTGCGAACTCTGGCGATGGATCAGCGGGGCTACTCCCCTGAGGCGCGGCCAGTGAACGTTGCCGCGTACCGCCGGGAACTCCTCTCCGCGGACGCCCTCGCCCTCGCGGACGCCGCCGGTGCCCAGACCTTCCACCTGGTGGGCCACGACTGGGGCGGCGTGCTCGCGTGGGACATCGCCCAGCGAGCGCCGGAGCGCCTCGCCTCCCTCACCGTGCTCTCCACCCCGCACCCCACCGCCCTCGGTCACGCGCTGAAGACCGCGGGTCAGCTCACGAAATCCTGGTACATGGGCCTGTTCCAGATCCCCGTCCTCCCCGAACGGGTGCTGGCCGGGCGAGTTGGCGCCTTCCTCCGCAGGGCAGGACTGCCGGAGGACAGGGCCGGTCGCTACGCCCGCCGTTTCACCACTGCCGAGGACCTCCGCGGCCCGGTCAACTGGTATCGCGCGATGGCTCGGAAGGACGGCGCCTCGGGGAAGCATGCCGGCCAGAGCATCATCACGGTGCCCACCACGTTCGTGTGGGGCAAGGATGATCCAGCCCTGGGCCGCACGGCCGCGGAGGAGACCGAGGTCTACGTGCACGCCCCCTACCGCTTCATCGAGCTCGACGCCGGCCACTGGCTCCCGGACCTGGAGGCCGCCACGGTGGCGGAGGCGGTCATCGCCCGCGTCGACTCCGTCACGGACCGGTAGTCGCCAGCACCTCCAGCACGGCATCCCCGTACTCCTCCAGCTTCTTCGCGCCCACGCCGCTCACACCGCTGAGCTGGGCCGTCGTGGCCGGGTGCGCCTCCACGATCCCCACGAGCGTGGCGTCCGAGAAGACCATGTAGGGCGGGATCTGCTTCTCCTTGGCCACCGAGGTCCGCCACTCGCGCAGCGCCTCGAAGACCTCCTTGTCCGCAGTGCCGAGCGAGTCCGCCGCACGCGAGCGGGCACCGCCCCCGCCACCGCGAGCGCGCCCGTTCCCGCGCGCCGTCGGCGCCCGGTCCACCGCGAGCTCCACGGTTTCCTCCCCGCGCAGCACGGGACCCGCCTCCGGGCCGGGGACGAGCACGCCGAAGTCGCCCACTGCCTCCACGACCCGGCGCGCCAGCAGCTGTCGCAGCACCGAACGCCACTCGCGCTCGGAGAGGTCCTGCCCGATGCCCCACACGCTCAGCTCCTGGTGCCGGGAAACAGAGGTGCGATCGTTGGTACGGCCCAGCAGGACGTCGAAGACCTTGCCCGAGCCGAACTGCTCGCCGCGCTCTCGCTGCAGCCGGATGAGCGTGGAGAGCAGCTTCTGCGCGGGAACGGTGGCGTCCCAGACCTTGGGCGGATTGAGGCACGTGTCGCAGTTCCCGCACAGCTCCGAGTCCTGGCCGAAGTAGCGCAGCAGCTGCACGCGCCGGCAGGTCGTGGTCTCGCACAGGGCGAGCATCGCATCCAGGTGGGACCGGGCGTTGCGTTTGTGCAGGTCGGAACCCTCGCCCTGGTCGATCATGCGGCGCTGGTTGACCACGTCCCCCAGCCCGTAAGCCATCCATGCCGTTGCGGGCATACCATCGCGACCCGCGCGGCCAGTCTCCTGGTAATAGCCCTCGATGCTCTTGGGCAGGTCCAGGTGGGCGACGAACCGCACGTCCGGCTTGTCGATGCCCATGCCGAACGCGATCGTGGCGACGACGACGATCCCCTCCTCCCGCAGGAACCGCACCTGGGTGTCCCGGCGGACGGTCGCGTCGAGCCCCGCGTGGTACGGCACGGCGTCGACGCCGCGGTCCGCGAGCCACGCCGCCGTGGACTCCACGCTCTTGCGGGACATGCAATAGACGATCCCCGCCTCGCCCTCGTGCTCGGTGCGGATCAGGTGCAGCAGCTGGTCCTTCGCGTGGTCCTTTGGCTCGATCCGGTACTGGATGTTGGGGCGGTCGAAGTTCGAGACGAAGTGCTGGGCGTCCTCCAGCCGCAGCCGCTCGGTGATCTCGCGGTGGGTCTCACGCGTGGCCGTGGCGGTGAGCGCGATGCGCGGAACACCCGGGAAGGCGTCGGCGAGCACGGACAGGCCCAGGTAGTCCGGGCGGAAGTCGTGACCCCACTGGGCCACGCAGTGCGCCTCGTCGATCGCGAAGAGGCCGATCCGAGAGCGCTTCAACAGGTCGATGGTGCGCGGCAGGATCAGCCGTTCCGGCGCCATGTAGACCAGGTCGAACTCCCCGGCCAGCAGTTGCCGCTCCACCTCCTGCGCCTCGTAGGGCTCCAGGGTGGAGTTGAGGTACGCCGCCCGGACCCCCACGGCCTCGAGGGCGGCCACCTGGTCCGCCATCAGTGCGATCAGGGGAGAGACGACGACGCCCGTGCCCTCCCGCAGGATCGCCGGTATCTGGTAGCACAGGGACTTGCCGCCGCCCGTGGGCATGAGCACCACGGCGTCGCCACCGCCCACCACCTGGTCGATGATCTGGTCCTGCTCACCCCGGAACGCGTCGTACCCGAAGACCTCCTGCAGGACGCCCAGTGCGGTGGTGGCGGAGACGGTGGAAGTCATGCCCTCCAGGGTAGGCGGTGCGGACGACGCCGCCGCGCGGGCCCCGGGGTGCTGTGGAGGCTGTGGAGGCTGTGGTCAGCCAAACATCTGCACAGGACCGTAGTTGGCGTCCAGTGTGCTCCCGTTCACCAGCACTGAATGGTCCACGAAGAAGTATCCGCTGGTATTGAGGCCGTCATTGCTCTCGAATCCAAACGAGGGAAAGCATGTGGTGCCATTTTTCGCCGTGATGCCCCCGGAGTAGACGGAGGTGTACGCATAGTAGGTGACATTGCGATAGTACTTATTATTCTTGCTGGAATCCCGGGAGAGCTGGCTCCAGCCGTTGAAGCCGGGCCCGTTTTGTGCGGAGAACCTGAGGTCGTAATACGGCAGGTAGTAGGTGACTGAGGCGTTGGAGATAGCGGAAGACGTCGTGGAGTTGAGCACACAGAATCCCTGACCAGGGCTGGTGTTACCGGGGATGGTGGAGAACAACTTGAAGCTCTGGTAGTTGTCCACCCGCTCGGTGTACCACGTGAGGTTCCACGTCCCCCGCCCGGCGGCACTCAAGGTGGGCTGCGGCGACGCTGCAAAGGCCGGGGCCGCGCTCGCGACCGCCACCACCGGGATGCTCCAGATCGCTCCCTTGGCGAGCGTGCGTCGCTTCACGCCCTCGTTCACCGTCGACTCCATGCAGGAGCATACAAATTAGCACACGGGTGTTTCTTAACATGCGTGTGACGGGTACTCATCGGCACCGGGCACTAGACTCGCCTCGTACCTTTCGAAGATCCACGTCCGTGGAGGAATGAGGCCCTCGTGCGTCAGGAGGTCGCCGGCTCCCAGGCCGGCACTAGACAGCGCTGACCCGGCGGCGCTCACACCCGTGTGAGCAGGCCGCTCCGTTCGTCACGCCCGAAAACCTCACGCACCCCCGTCCCGCCCGTCGCCCCTCGAGCCGCCGTGGCGCCGTCGTCCGACGACGACGCCGCGCCGTTGCGCTCCCGAGCGCGCACCCGGGTGAGTGCCGCCGACGACGCAGCGCACGACGTCGTCCGCGCAGGGGTGCCCCGCACGAGAACGAAAGAACACCACCATGCAGAAGCATTCAGAATCCGCGATCCGCAAGAGCTTCATCAACTGCTCCAAGGGCGCCGCGCAGCGCATCAACATCCCCCAGGACGTGCTGCACGGGGACTGGGAGTCCCAGATCTTCCTGGGCTGGTACGACCCGAAGTCGCCGAGGGTGGGCTACGTCGTCGTCGAGACGGAGGACGGGCTGCGCGGGCTCGTGCTCGAGAAGAGCGCACAGAAGGCGAGTGGCGGCGCACGGATGTGCCAGATCTGCCTCACGCTGCACCCGGCCAGCGGCGTCTGCCTGGTCTCGATCCAGCGCTCCAAGACAGCAAAGGACCACTACAGCTCGGTGGGCACGTACGTGTGCTCCAACCTGGCCTGCAGCGACTACACGCTCGGACGCAAGAAGCCGGACGGCGTGCGCCAGATGGAGGAGACCATGAGCGCGGAGGAGCGTGCCGAGCGGACACTCGCCAACATGCGGGGGCTCGTGGAGCGCGTCGCGGAGGCGATGGGCAAGTAGCGCTCGGCCGGCCTCAGCTGGTCTCAGCTGGTGAAGGGCTTGGAGAAGATCGGCACCATGATGTCGCTGAAGTTCTCCTCGTCCGCCATCTCCCGGCGGAACTTCTGGCCCGGGTGGTGCCGCACGAACTGGCGACGCCGCCCGGCCCACAGCGCCTCGGAGGCCAGGTACTGTCCCAACATGCCGCCCACGCACAAGCAGAACGCGGTGATCGCCGCCTTGAGGACCGAGTCGCCGGCGTCCTCGAGACCGAAGATCACACCCAGGATGCCCTGGTAGACGAGCATGCCGGGGAACTGCGGGAGCAGGACGATCATGAGCGTGGCGTTGGAGGCCAGGTTGAGCACCCGGGTGAGGGTGACGCTGAAGACACCCGCCGCGATCGACGCCACGAGGATCGCCCCGTAGGAGCTCATGCCCGCGGCGGTGACGGCCAGGACGCCCAGCTGCACCACACCGCCGAACAGCCCCAGGGTCGCGAGCTTCCAGCCGCGACCACCGGAAGCCAGCGCGAAACCGGCGGAGATGACCGCCGCCCCCAGGATCGACAGCGCCCAGCGGGAGTCGTCCATCTCCAGGGTCTCGATGTAGTCCATGGAGTCACCCACGAGCGGCTGCATGGCGTGGATGCCCACCGCCACGCCGGCCACGAGTCCCGCGGTGCTCGTGATCGCCTCGAAGATGCGGCCGGACGCGGACACGTACCAGCCGGTGATGACGTCGTGCACCGCGCCATAGGCGGCGATCCCCGCGAGCCATGCGGCGAGCGCGGCGACGATGCACACCGCCGTCTGCGTTGCGCCGAAGAAGACCCCCGCGGCCGTCGCACCCAGCACGGCCGTCAGACCACCGGCGGCCAGGCTGAAGATTTCCGGCGCCTTGACCCGCTGCACCAGCGCATACACGCCGTAGACGACGGCGGAAACCCCCGCAGCACTGATGGAGGTGAGCCAGCTGCCGCCCAGGATCAGGGCGAAGCCGATGCCGAGCATCGCAAAACCGGTCATCGTGAGCCCGTGGCCGATGTCCCGCGACTCCGCCAGGATCTCGTCCATCCGCTCGATGCCCTCGTCCGCACTGATGCGGCCCAGCACGAAGTCCTCCAGGACGTTGCCCGCGTCCGTGCGGAGCTGGATGTCCAGCGTCCCGGGCTCGGACTCGAAGACGCGGGTGCTCGGTGCCTTGTCCGGGGCGTCCTGGTGACTGATGGTGACCTGCCCCAGGCCCACGCTCACGGTGACGTCCCGCAAGTCGGTCTTGCGGAAGATCGACAGCAGCGACTTGGTGGTGTTGGCAGATCCCGCGCCGCTGCGGATCAGGGCGTCCGCGATCTGGAACGCCAGTTTGTAAGCAGCCTGTTCAGTGGTGAGCACTGAGCTAGCGTAGTAGGGCCGTCCGCCCGCAGACGACGTGAGACAGGGCGTGACCAGTGGGAGGTTGGACACAGGTGACGTGTGCGCTCCTCACCCCACCCCTCATGCAGGGGCAGCCCTCCCCCGGCTCAGAACCCTTCGAGCGCCATGTTCGCGAATCTGGAGTAGTGCCCCTGGAACGCCACCACGATGGTCTTGGTGGGGCCGTTACGGTGCTTCGCCACGATCACGTCCGCCTCACCGGCGCGGGGTGACTCCTTGTCGTAGACGTCCTCGCGGTGCAGCAGGATGACCATGTCGGCGTCCTGCTCGATCGAGTTGTGGACCGTCACTCCATTGGCAATGAAGTTGTGCGCGCCCACGACCGTGGCATCGAAGACCTCTTCTTCTCCATCCGGAGTAATGGAGACGATGCGGTCCCAGTAGAGGTCGTTCATGGCAATCATGTCGAGTTCGTGGGTGTCGAGCGCCTCGATCACCCGCGTCATGCGACTACGAGAAGGGGCCGTCCTGTAGAGGGCCGATCCGCAGTAGTGCGTCCCGAGAGTCTCCTGGAAGGACCGTTGCGTAATACCCTTCTGCTCGATGATCCGCCGAACGTCATCCCACACATTGATCGGCATGGTGTCCACATTGGTGTTGTGTTTGACCTCGCGGAGAATCTCCAAGAGTTGCCCAGCCCTCTGAGATCTGTCTCCATGCACACCGATCTGCTCCAGGAACATCAGCTGGTCCTCGGTGCCGGATATATCGACCGTGTGGGACGGGCGGTAAGCGCCCTTCTGAAATGACTTGATCCGGCCCACAATGCCGAAACGCATGAGGAGGCGGGAAACATCTTCCGCCAGACGACGAGACGTGGAGGAGTAGTAGATCCTCCCACCCCGCTGGCTCTTATTGACCGTGACCGAGCCGTCAGTAGCCCACAGGTGATGCAGGAAGAGTTTGATCTGCCGCTTGGGAAGGGAGAACACTGCCTGAGGCACAAATTTTTCGTGGCTGCGTGCGCCGAAAATCCCCATCCCGTCCAACCAACCAGCAATTGGATTCCGCTTGCCGTGGGTCAGCCGATGTGGCGATGGCAGTCGTAGCGTGGTGCATCGAGCTTGAACATAATCGTCACGTACTGGAGTGATTCCAAAATGGCCAGCAGCCGTCGACACTACGCGTAAGTTGTTTTCGTCGATCGAGGCATACCGTATGGGCTGACGACGCACAAAAGAACCATCACCGATCAGGTGTGCCAGCATGATGACCTCGTCGTCCTCCCACTGCGTCTCCTGCTCCGGGGCGCAGACGTGCCTCGGAATGCCCAGCCGGTCACCCTTAGCGAGGTCGCCCAATGCCCTCCACCCGTCGTACGTGAAGAACTTGTGGTTCGCCGTGGCCCGCAGCTCTCGTCCTGAGGCGAAACGAAGCTTGAAGACGGGCTTGGTGCCGGTGGGGAACACATGGGTCATGGGGCGGGTCACGTAGCGCAGGTCCTCTGCGAGGGCCCACACGGGGACGTCCTTCTCCCCGGACTCGTAGAGGGCGCGCATGGTCGTCTCCGCGCCGGTGTCCGCGCGGAGGATGCGTGTGTCACCCGTGAGGCAGCCCGACTCGCGCAGGTCGCTCACCTGCGGCTTCTTGTCCTGGCGCTGCTCGGAGCCACGGTTCAGCTGGGACAGGGCCACCACGGGCACGTCCAGCTCCTTGGCCAGGAGCTTGAGGGCACGCGAGAACTCGGAGACCTCCTGCTGGCGGGACTCCACCTTCTTGCCGGAGCTCATGAGCTGCAGGTAGTCGAGGATCACGAGCTTGAGGTCGTGCTTCTGCTTCAGGCGCCGGCACTTGGCGCGGATCTCCATCAGGGACATGTTCGGGGAGTCGTCGATGAACAGGGGCGCCTCGTTCATCTTGCCCATGATCTGCGCGATCTTCGCCCACTGGTCGTCCTGCAGCGTGCCGGCGCGCAGGTCCTGCATGTTGAGGGTGCCCTCCGCGGAGAGCAGACGCATGGCGATCTCGTTGCGGCTCATCTCCAGGGAGAAGATCACCGAGGTCATGCCGTGCTTGATGGACGCGGAGCGTGCGACGTCCAGCGCGAGCGTGGACTTGCCCATGGCCGGGCGCGCCGCGATCACGATCATCTGCCCGCCCTGGAACCCGTGCGTGAGCTCGTCCAGCTCCACGAACCCCGTGGGCACGCCCTGCATGCCGGAGCGGCTGCCCGCGGCCTCGATCTCGTCAACGGTGGACTCCATGACGTCCTTCAGGGGGACGTAGTCCTCCGCGGTCCGCCGTTCGGCCACCTGGTAGATCTCGCCCTGGGCCTCGTTGACGATGTCGTCCACTTCACCGTCGTGCGCGTAGCCCAGCTGCACGATCTTGGTCCCGGCCTCCACGAGCCGCCGCAGCACCGCGCGCTCCCGCACGATCTCCGCGTAGAACCCCGCATTGGCGGCCGTGGGCACGGAGGCGATCAGCGAGTGCAGGTACGCGATCCCCCCGATCCGTTCAATCTCACCGTTCTTGGTGAGCTCGTCTCCCACGGTGATCGCGTCCGCCGGTTCGCCGCGCCCGTACAGGGAGACGATGGCGTCGTAGATGTTCTCGTGCGCCGGCTTGTAGAAGTCGACGCCGCGCAGCACCTCCACCACGTCCGCGATCGCGTCCTTGGAGAGCATCATGCCGCCCAGCACCGACTGCTCGGCCTGGTTGTCGTGCGGCATGGTGCGGCCGTAGTCCTCACGCGGCCCGGACGAGTATTCGGACACCCTTACCCACTTTCCTCACGTTGCGTGCGCCCCTGTAGCCAGCGGCGCGCGTTCATTGTCGCACCGTCCTCCGACGCGCAGAACAGCGCTCCCGCCCGTATTCACCACCCAGAAGCCGTCCGGTGCGCCGCTGCTCACAGCCTGTGGACAACTCCGTGGAGAAGGTGTGGAACACGCCGCGTCACGGTGTGCACAGAATGTGGATGACTCTGTGGAAAACCAAGGGCCCCTGGGGAAAACTCAGGTGAACAGCGCGAACAGCAGCAGCCACAGCAGCGGCGAGAACACGATGGCCAGCACCAGGACCAGCACGTAGCGCCCGCGCAGCGCCGGGAACGCCACGGTCCCCGCGATCCCCATCACGAATGCCACCAGCGAGGTCACCACGCTGAGCACGATCCCGGTCAGCAGCACCGCCATGGCCCCCTGCGGCGCGAAGCCGTTGCCGGTCAGGAATCCGCCCAGGAGAAGCACGGGGGTCAGCACCGCGCAGGCCAGGGCCACCCAGAACATTTTTCGGCCGGTACTCGTTCGGCGCGCGCTCATGATCACGCAGACATGGTGCCATGCCCCGCTCCACGACGACTGGACGGCCTGCGGAGTTGGGCATGGAGAAACCCCGCGGCCGAAGCCACGGGGTTCCTCCGGATCAGACCGTCAGCCCCGGGAGGAACCCGGAACGGACGGGACGTACTCACCTGGTGATCAGGCGGGCACGACCTCGAACTCGATGTTCGCGTTGACGTCCTCGTGCAGGTGGACCACGGCCTGGTACACGCCGGTGGTCTTGATGCGCTGGGTCAGGTCCACGCGACGCTTGTCGATGGAGCCCAGACCGGCGTTCTCCACGGCGGTGGCGATGTCGCCGGCGCGGACGGTGCCGAACAGGCGACCCTCGGCACCCGACTTGACCGGAACGGTCAGCGTGGTGGAGGTCAGCTTGGCGGCCATGGTCTGCGCGTCCTCGAGGGAGTGCAGCTCACGGGTCGCACGAGCCTGCTTGATCGACTCGATCTGCTTCTCGGCGCCGCGGGACCACGGGGTCGCGAAGCCGCGGGGGAACAGAAAGTTACGGGCGTAGCCGTCCTTCACGTCCACCACGTCGCCCGCGGAACCGAGCCCGGAGACTTCCTGGGTCAAAATGATCTTTGCCATGAATTCTCAGTCCTCTCTGATCAGCGGCCGGCGCCGGAGTAGGGCAGCAGTGCCACTTCGCGAGCGTTCTTGATCGCCTGGGCGATCTTGCGCTGCTCCTGGACGGTCACGCCGGTCACGCGGCGAGCGCGGATCTTCCCGCGATCGGAGATGAACTTGCGCAGAAGGGCGACATCCTTGTAGTCGATCTCGGTGATGTCGGCCGCCTTGAGCGGGTTCTGCTTTGGTTTCGGCTTGCGAATTTCAGCCTTGGCCATCGTGGTGCTCCTTTTCTGGTGCGGAGCCCGCAGGCGGACCTGCGGGATGGGGTGGATTGATGTGGTTTAGAAGGGGGGCTCGTCCTCGGAGTCGGAACCCCAGTCGTAGCTCCCGCCGGAGGACTGGCCCCAGGGATCGCCCCCGCCCTGCTGCTGCTGACGCTGCTGGCCACCACGGCTGCCCTGGTTCCCGGAGAAACCGCCGCCCTGGTTGCCACCGAAGCCGCCGCCCTGGTGGTCGTTGAAACCACCCTGGTTGCCGCCCTGGCCTCCGCCGAAGCCCTGGTTCCCGCCGTAGGAGTTTCCTCCGCCGCGCGAGTTCCGGTTGACCTTGGCGGTCGCGTAGCGCATGGAGGGGCCGATCTCGTCGACTTCCAGCTCGGTGCTGGTGCGACGCTCCCCTTCCTTGGTCTCGTACGAGCGCGCCTTCAGACGACCCTGGACGATCACGCGGGTGCCCTTGGTGAGGGACTCGGCGACGTTCTCCGCGGCCTCACGCCAGACGGAGCAGCGCATGAAAAGGGTTTCCTGGTCTTTCCACTCGTTGCTCTGCCGGTCGAAGGCGCGCGGCGTGGACGCAACGGTGAAGTTGGCCACGGCGGCTCCGGACGGCGTGAAGCGCAGTTCGGGGTCTGCGGTCAGATTTCCGATCACTGTAATGACGGTGTCGCCAGCCATGTGAACCTCCGGATTCTGTGGACGCTGGATGCGAGACTCAGTGGGTCGAGAAGCATGTCACGCGCAGCCTTGCGGCCGCGCCGGTGAGCATGCGGTGTGCAGTCCGGACGGACTGCACGCTCAGCTCACTTGCCGTGGATCTTCTGCTCTTCCGGACGGATGATCTTGGTGCGCATGACGGCCTCGTTGAGGTTCAGCACGCGGTCCAGCTCCTTGGCGGTCTGCGGCTCGGCGGTGAAGTTCACCACGGCGTAGATGCCCTCGGACTTCTTCTGGATCTCGTAGGCCAGGCGACGACGGCCCCAGATGTCGAGCTTGTCGACGGTGCCGTTCTCCTTGGTGACGACCTCGAGGAACTTCTTGAGGGTCGGCTCGACGGCGCGCTCCTCCACCTCGGGGTTGAGGATGACCATCAGTTCGTATTCACGCATGTAAAGAACCCACCTCCTTCGGGCTAAGCGGCTGCGGTCTTTCCGCAGCAGGAGGTTCTGTGCGTATGTCGGTGCCGGCATCGTGCTGCGCACGGCACACAGACTTGCCCACTTTACTACAGGGGTGGCTCAGTAGCCACCTGCACCGTAGGCCAGTCGGGCGTTGAGGACCGCCACGCGCACCGGGATCACGAAGAGATCGATGAACATCAGGATCCACAGCGGGATCAGGAAGAACCACCCGATCAGGATCCCCGCGGTGGCCCACCCGATGCCTCCCAGCAGGAGGTAGAGGATGCCCTGGAAGGGCTGCGCGAGGTAGAACTTGTGGATCCCCAGCTGTCCGAGGAAGAACCACAGGACGTAGGCGAGCAGAGCTGACTTGCCACCCACCACGTTGACGGTGACGGGCCGACCCGCGGGTGCGCCCCATCCACCGGAGGAGCCGTACGAGGTGGCCCCTCTATATCCCTGGGACGTCTGCTGGTTCCTGGGCGGCAGCGGCTGCGCCTTGTAGTACTCCGGTTCCTCGGCCATGTCGGGCCCCTCTCCTCACCCGGGCTGCCCTGGTGCAGCACCTGGTCCCATGCTAGGAGCGGAGCGCTATTTCTCGGCCCCGGTCAGCATTGAGCGCAACCGGACCTCGGTGCTCAGCTGCTCGCCGGTGGTCCGCGCCGTGACGTCGATCCCGAACCGCACGGTCCCCTTCTTCTGTCTCCCGTGCTCGAGCCAGGTGACGGTGGCCTCGGTGGCTCGGAAGTGGGCGGCGTGGAAGGTGAGGGGGTCGTCGTCGTCCTGCTCGAGCAGCAGCGTGGGGCGGGAGGTGACCTCCCAGCGCACGGCGGAGACTCCCGCGGGCAGCTCCCCCGAGCCGGGTGAGGGGGTGCGCTCCGTCTGGGCCGACGACGCCGCACGGGCCAGTTCCCGGGGCACCGGACACGCCGAGAGGTCGAAGCGCAGCACGCTCTCGCACGCGGCCAGGCGCTGCTGCACCTCCCGCTCGGCCTCCTCCCACAGCCGCGGCGACGCCGTGACGGAGAGTTCCTCGGTCACGGCCGGCCGGGCATCCCGCATGGATATGTCTGCTGCGGCATGTTTCGTGGCCAGGAGGTACGAGTCGTCCGGCAGGGCGATGTCGTACCGGCCCGGGAGCGCCTCGAAGCGCCACGCCCGTGCCTGCGGACGGGAGGCATCCGGGGCACTCGTGGACTCGGCATCTGGCCGAACCTTCTCCCCGTTGACCGCGAGCGCGTCCAGGGGTCCGGGAAAACGCACCTCCACGGTGGTCTCGTCGCGCCGGTGCAGGCGCCAGGTGTCGTTGAAAGGACCCCACGCGGTGACCTGGTCCACCCCGTAGGAGCGGCGCACCGTGGAGCCGTCCCCCAGGTGGATGTCCACGGTGACCTCCGCGTGCTCGCCCCGGACCTCGGTGCCCACGAACTCGTGGCCCACGGGGCGGTTCGCTGCACCGCGGTACACGGAGTTGGGCAGCAGCTGCGCGAGATCGTCCCCGCCGCCCACGAGCAGGGGCGCGAGCACCTGCCGGGAGCTGCCACCCTCCAGCCGGGAGAGATAGGTGTCCACCGGGGCCTCGGGGTCCCGGGCGACCACCAGGTAGTTGGCCACGGCGGTCCACGCGGACACGGCGAGCACCACGGCCACGAGGATGAGGACGAGCGGGCGGCACAGGGAGCGCCACGAGGGGATGGCGGGAGACGCGGGGGCGTCGTGCCCGGGGGGTGTCATCGACGCCGCCCCCTACTGCACGGCGGAGGCGCCGAGCGCGGCGGCCTTGCGCCCACGGAACATGTCCACCACCACGGCGACCACCAGGTAGAGCAGGAAGAGGTAGCGCACCACGGCCAGCAGGTCCTGGGCGCTCCACCCGAACTGCTCGACCCACGGCAGGGTGGGCCAGGCGGAGGAGGGCAGCACCACGGTGGCCCAGTAGAACATCTCGACCACCTGCCACAGCCCGAACTCGACCCAGTTGCGGCGGCACAGGATCACGAGCGGCACGAGCCAGACCACGTAGGTCAGGGAGTACTCCTTGGCCAGCAGGATGTACAGGGCGAGCAGCAGGAAGGTGACCTGCACGGCGGAGGGTTCCCGCTTGCTCAGCAGCGCCACGAGCAGCACGAACACCAGACCCAGCACCATGCTCAGCAGCACGTACTGGCTGCCGTCCCCGAGGTTCATGCCGGTGCGCGGCTGCACCACGGAGCTCCACACGTTCCACAGCGAGGAACGGTCCGTGTCGGAGCGCACCATGGCCCCGAACTGTGCGCGCCAGCGGTCCCACGCGGTGATCATGTACGTGCCGTTGATCAGCGCCCACGCGATCACGGCGCAGACGAGGGCGGAGAGGATGTCCTTCAGGAAGCGGTGGCGGGCGGCCATGACCAGGATCGCGACCAGCACCACCACCGGGAAGAACGCCACGGAGGCGCCGAAGCCCACCATGATCCCCGCGAGCGCCGGGTTGCCGCGCACGTAGCCGAGCAGCGCGAGCATCATGAACAGCACGGCCCACAGGTCCCACGTCTGGAACCCCACGAGCACGATCACCGGCGAGAGCGCCATGACCAGTGCGTCCGTGCGCCGGTTGCCGCTGAGGGAGGAGACCACGGCCACGACCGCGAGCCACACCAGCGCCAGCAGCACCAGGGAGAGGTCCAGGTAGAAGCCCTGCCCCACGTTCACTCCCACCAGGGAGGAAAGGTTGGAGGCGAACCACCCGATGATGGTGGTGATCATGCCCACGAGCACGGGCTGGTCCCCGGTGGGTCCACCGGTGAAGAACCCGTTGGCCACGTCCGTGGAGCGCACGCCGAGGTCCCCGTTGCCGATCGCGGTCGCGCACAGCTGCGGGACCTGCTGCGCCATGTTCCAGTCCGGCACGCGGCACGGGATGCGCAGCAGGTAGGCCATCATGACCGTGTAGAGGCCGAGGCCGAGCAGCACCAGACCGGCGTGTCCTCCGGACCTGTTGCGCGCACCTTCCAGGCTCATGCGGGTACTCCTCGGCAGTGTCGACGTGTGGCCCCAAGTGTTCCACGGGGGCGGGTGATCCACACCCTGCGGCGCGGTGTCCGTCCCGGGGCTGCGCGGGGGACGACGACGCCGCGCGCGGCCTCAGGAGCCGAGGACACCCTTCTCGCGCGCCCACGCCAGCAGCCGCTCCCGGGCGACGTCCTCCCCCACGGCACCCTCGTCCAGGCGCATCTCGAGCAGGAACTTGTAGGCGCGGCCCACCACGGGCCCCGGCGGGACGCCGAGGACGGCCATGATCTGCTGCCCGTCCAGCTCGGGGCGCACGGCCTCGAGCTGCTCCTGCTCCGCGAGCTGCTCGATGCGCCGTTCGAGCTCGTCGTAGTGCGCGGCGAGCCGGGCGGCCTTGCGCCTGTTGCGGGTGGTGACATCCGAGCGGGTGAGCCGGTGCAGCCGTTCCAGCTCGTCCCCGGCGTCGCGCACGTAGCGGCGCACCGCGGAGTCGGTCCAGCCGGCCTCGCCATATCCGTAGAAACGCATATGCAGTTCCACCAGGCGGGTGACCCGCTTGATCGTGTCGTTGTCGAAGCGCAGCGCCTTCATCCGCTTGCGCGTGATCTTGGCACCCACCACCTCGTGGTGCCGGAAGCTGACCGCCCCGGAGGGTTCGAAGCGGCGCGTGGCCGGTTTGCCGACGTCGTGCATCAGGGCCGCGAAGCGCAGCACGAAGTCCGGCGCGGGCACGGGCCCGTCCGGACCCGTCTCCTTCTCCGCGGCCTGCTCCATGACCGTGAGGGAATGCTGGTAGACGTCCTTGTGGTGGTGCGCCTCGTCCGTCTCGAGCTGCAGGGCGGGCACCTCCGGCAGCACGATCTCCGCGAGCCCGGTCTCCACCATGAGCTCGATCCCGCGCCGGGTGTGGGCCCCGCAGATCAGCTTCACGAGTTCCTCGCGCACACGCTCCGCGGAGACGATCTCGATCCGCGCGGCCATCGCCGTCATGGCCTCGCGCACCGGCTCGACCACCTCCAGGCCCAGCTGGGAGGTGAACCGCGCGGCACGCATCATGCGCAGGGGGTCGTCCGTGAAGGAGTCCTCGGGGGTCCCGGGGGTCCGCAGCACTCCCGCGTGCAGGTCCTTGACGCCGCCGAAGGGGTCCACGAGCTCCATGTCCGGCAGTCGCAGGGCCATGGCGTTGACGGTGAAGTCCCGGCGGCGCAGGTCCTCCGTGAGGTCGTCCCCGAAGGCCACCGTGGGCTTGCGCGAACCGGGGTCGTAGGCCTCCGCCCGGTAGGTGGTGACCTCCAGCTGCATGCCCGCCTTGCGCATCCCGATGGTCCCGAACTCCCGACCGATCTCCCAGTGCGCGTCCGCCCAGTCGCGGATGATCGCCAGCGTCTGGTCCGGGCTCGCGTCCGTGGTGAAGTCCAGGTCCAGGGCGTCCCTGCCCAGCAGCAGGTCCCGCACGGGGCCTCCCACCAGGGAGAGCTCGTGGCCCGCGCGGTCGAAGAGGCGCCCTAGTTCGAGTGAGACGGGGTGGAGGGAGGAGGTGTCCGGCAACTGCGTCATGATGTGCGCCATTATCGCATTCCCGATCCCCGCGGAGGGGCCGACGACGTCCGCGCGCGGCTGCCCGGCGGCCCGGCAACGGCGCGGTGCGAGCGGCGTCGTCCTCTCCCGGGAACCCCGGCCGGCCCGCGAACCCGGGCCGGCCGGGGCCCATCAGGGACTGCCATGCGAAAGTGGCTAAGGTAGGTGCCATGGCTTTCCCCGTACCCAGCGCGCCCAAGAGGCGACCGAACCAACCGGTCTCCGCGCTGCCCACGGTGGAAGAGGTCTCGGCTGGCGGGATCGTGGTGAACCTCTCCGATCCCACCCATCCGGTGGCCATCATCGCCCGCATCAACCGCGGGGGTCGGCTCGAGTGGTGCCTGCCCAAGGGTCATCCCGAGGGCGAGGAGACCAACCAGCAGGCCGCCGTGCGGGAGATCGAGGAGGAGACCGGGATCGAGGGCCGGGTGCTCTCACCGCTGGGCAGCATCGACTACTGGTTCACGGTCGCGGGCCACCGCGTGCACAAGACCGTCCACCACTTCCTACTGGAGGCCACCGGCGGCTTCCTGACCACCGAGAACGACCCCGACCACGAGGCCGTGGATGTAGCGTGGTCCGGGATCGACGACCTCGGACGGAAGCTGTCCTTCCCCAACGAACGGCGGATCGCCGACATCGCCCGGGAATACATCATCCACCAGCTCTAGGGCGTCCCCCTCGAACCGTCGTGCGCCGCACGCGGTCCCACCCTCGCGCAGGAGGCCTTGTTCCATGCAGAAGTCCGGGGCGCGCGCCAGCGCCGTGATGGCCTCCGGGACGCTCGTCTCCCGGGTCCTCGGGTTCGTAAAGACCTTCCTCATCACCGTGGCGATCGGTTCCGCCACGACCATGGCGGACGTCTTCCAGCTGGCCAACACCCTTCCCAACCTGATCTACGTGCTGATCGCCGGCGGCGTCTTCAACGCCGTGCTGGTGCCGCAGATCATCAAGGCCTCCAAGGCCGCGGACGACGGCGCCGACTACATCTCCCGCCTGATCACCCTGGCCGTGATCGCCCTGCTGGTGATCACCACCGCCGTGGTGGTGTGCGCCGGGCCCATCATGCGTCTCATGGGCCCGGGATGGACGGATGCCCAGCTGGCCATGGGCACCACGTTCGCCCTGATCACGTTCCCCCAGATCTTCTTCTACGGGCTCTACACCGTGGTGGGCCAGGTACTCAACGCCAAGGGCGCCTTCGGGGCGTACATGTGGGCCCCGGTGCTCAACAACCTGATCGCCATCGCCTCCCTGCTGGTGTTCATCCGCCAGTTCCAGCCCTTCCGGCTGCAGCACCACACCGTGGAGAACTGGACCTCCGGGCAGACGTTCTGGCTCGTGGTCATGTCCACGGTGGGTGTCGCCGCGCAGGCTGTAATCCTCTTCTGGCCGCTGGCACGGCTGGGTCTGAAGATCCGGCCGCGCTTCGGATGGCGCGGCATCGGCCTCGCGGCGGCGGGTAAGCTCGGCGGCTGGACGCTCGCCACGGGCATCGTCGCGAACCTCGCGTTCATGGCGCTCTACCGCACCGCGGCCATCCCCACGGGTGCCCGCGCCGACGTCGCCCCGGGCCCGGGCGCGCCGCCCCCCATTGCGGGCACGGCCGTCCTGGACCAGGCCACCATGCTCTACGCGCTGCCCCACGGGGTGATCGGGCTGTCCATCGCCACGGTCCTGTTCAACAGCATGGCGGCCGCCGCGAACAACGGTGACCGCGCCTCGCTGGTCCACTCCCTGTCCCGCAGCCTGCGCGTCACCGGGGTGGCCACGGTGTTCTGCATGATTGCGCTGATCGTCTACGCCGGCCCCCTGGGCATGCTCTTCTCCGGCGACGCCCCGGCCGCCGGTGCGGTGATCGGCCAGGTCATCACGCTCATCGCCGTGGGTGCTCCGTTCATGTCCACCGCGTTCATGCTCGGCCGGGCGTTCTACGCGCAGGAGGATGCCAGGACCCCGTTCCTGGTGCAGGTGGCGGTCTCGGCGTTCACGGTGCTGTGCGCGGTGGCCATCGCCTATGTATTCCCTCCGGAGCATATAGTTTATGCCATCGCGGTCTGCTACGCCGTGCAGAACATCCTGGCCACCGTGATCTACCACGTCGCGCTGACCCGCCGGATCGGCGACTACGATCTCGCGCACATCCTGGGAAGCCACGCACGCATACTCGCGGCGGCACTCGTCTCCGGCGTGGCCGGCGTGGGCGTGCTGTGGTGGCTCGGCGGGTACCGCACGGACGGTCTGCCGTGGCACGACCAGGCGTGGGCCATCATCACGATCGCCGTGGGCGGTGTGGTCATGGCCGTCGTGTACGCGATCGCACTGAAGCTGTTCCGCGTGCAGGAGTTCACCGCCCTGCTGGCCCCGCTCAGGGCCAAACTGGGCCGCTAGACTGCCGGAAAGAACGTCCTCGCGTCCGTGCGACCGCCGCGGCGCCCGAACCCCCCAGGGAGCCATCGTGTCCCAGCCCATCGCGCTCGGAACCGTCCTCGGGGGCCGCTACAAAATCGTAGCGTCCCTCACGAGCACACCGGAGGGTGACCACGTCCTGCAGGGCGAGGACCAGATCCTGCGCCGTCGCGTGTCCATCCTGGTGCCCTCCGCGGCGCACGAGACCCTCCTGGTGGACAACGCCCGCGCGCTGGCCGGCGGCGCGGGGCACAGCGGCTTCCAGGTCCTGGACATAGGCCAGACCGAGGAGTCCACCTACCTGGTGACCTCCTACTTCGCCGCGGACGACCTCCTGGAGTCCCTGCTGAACCGGGACGAGGACTCTGACGACGAGTCCCTCTCGGACGACATCTTCGGCGGCTCCCGTTCTGCCGCCTCCGCCTCCTACATCTACGAGGAGCCGGAGCCCACCCAGCCGCAGCAGGTCCTGGACGGGGAGGGCCCCGCCTCAGCGCCCGAGCAGGCGGCGGTCACCCGCTGGAGCGAGTCGGACTACGACGACTACGACGACGCCCCCGCCGCGCCCTCCGTGCGCAACAGGCTCGGCATGCGCCGCAAGGTCCGTCCCGGCGCCGTGCGCTCCACCATGTTCGACCGTGCGGCCTCCCAGGCCGGCGCCGCGGGGGCGTCCGAGACCGTGGGCGAGATCGACCCCACCTACGACGGTGACAACCGCTACGAGAGCTACGCCCGCACGGAGGGCAAGCCGGGGCGGCTCGACGAGCGCCCGGCCGGCTCCCGTGCGGCCGGCCGGGACGCCGCGGCCTCGGCTTCCGAGGGCGGCCTCCCCGACGCCGAGGACGCCGCCGCGCCGGCCGCCGGGTTCGCCGCAGGATCCGGGTCCCGCGAGAGCGACCGTGCCGACGGCGCGCCGCTGGACCGCGATCGCGTCGCCGCCCAAGGCTCCGACGAGGAGCCGCTCGAGGACAACCGTGCAGCCTCCGAGGACGTCCGGCCGACCTCGGGTGCTACGGCGGTGACGGACCGCCGAGGGGGCCCTGTGCGCTGGCTGCTGCTGGTGCTGCTGGTCCTCGCACTGGTCGCGCTGATCGTGCTGGGCTTCCGCAGCCTGGGTGTGCTCACGAGCCAGTTCTCCCAGCAGGGCCCCGAGCAGCAGAACGCCGCACCCGCGGCACCGGGCAGCGCCGCGCCGTCGTCGTCCGAGGGACCGGAACCCGAGATCGCGGCCGTGACCCGGGTGACGTCGAACCCGAGCTTCATGTCGGACACGGACGCGACCCTCAACCAGGCCACGGACGGCAACCCGGCCACCTACTGGCTCAGCTACGGCTTCTCGAACGCGCAGTTCGGCAACCTCGTGCAGTACGTGGGGCTCGCGGCGCAGCTGGAGCAGCCCGCGCGCGTCCAGGAGCTCACCGTGCAGCAGGCCAACGGCACGGGCGGGCAGTTCACCGTGTACGTCTCGGACAGCCCGACCGTCGAGGGCGCGGAGCAGGTGGCCTCCGGGTCCTTCACGGGCCCCGAGATCCGCGTTCCCCTCTCGGACGCGGCGCGCACCACCCCGCACCGCTACGTGCTGATCGTGTGGGACCAGCTGCCGCAGCTCACGAGCCCGATCGGCGGCTACCAGTACGGCCTGCGGATCGGGGAGCTTTCCGTCCGCTGAGCCGCCGGGGGCCGCCGTCGAGCTCCGGCTGGTGGGCACGTTGCCCGCCCCGCCACGGACCGGCCCGCCGAGCCCCGAGCGCCCCGTGACGCGCGGCGCCGAGCCCCGGAATATCTGAGCGGGCTCCCCACGTTCTGACGTGTAGTCGACCTCCGCACACGCGGAGACTCATGGAAAGGCTTCGTACCAGTGAGCAATCAGCCCGGCATCTTCTCGAGCGCCGTGAACCTCGACCTCGGCGGCGCCTCGCAGCCCGCGCCCGGTGACGCCCCGGCGGGTGCCGCGGGCGACGACGCCGTGCACGACGTCGTCATCGTCGGTTCCGGTCCCGCGGGCTACACCGCGGCGATCTACACCGCGCGCGCCAACCTGAACCCCGTGCTCCTCGCCGGGTCGGTCACCGCCGGCGGCGAGCTGATGAACACCACCGAGGTGGAGAACTACCCCGGGTTCATCGACGGCATCATGGGCCCGGACCTCATGAACAACATGCAGCAGCAGGCGGAGCGCTTCGGGGCGGACATCCGCTACGAGGACGTCGTGTCCGTGGCCCTGGAGGGCGAGGTCAAGACCGTGACCATCGAGGACGGCACCGTCCTGAAGGCACGGGCCGTGATCATCTCCACCGGGTCCGAGTACCGCAAACTCGGCCTGGAGGACGAGGAACGGCTCTCCGGCCACGGGGTCTCGTGGTGCGCCACGTGCGACGGCTTCTTCTTCAAGGGCCAGAACATCGCCGTGATCGGCGGTGGAGACTCCGCGATCGAAGAGGCCACTTTCCTCACCAAGTTCGCGGACAAGGTCACGCTGATCGTCCGGCGCGACGAGTTCCGGGCCTCGGAGATCATGCGGCAGCGCGCGCTGGACGACCCCAAGATCGAGATCCGCTGGAACTCCCGTGTCACCGGCATCAACGGGGAGAACAAGGTGGAGTCCCTGGACCTCGTGGACACCGTGACCGGAGAGCCCTCCCAGCTGGCCGTGACGGGCCTGTTCGTGGCCATCGGCTCCGACCCCCGCGTGGGTCTCGTGAAGGACCAGCTGGAGCTCACGGCCGAGAACACCATCGCCGTGGACGGCCGGACCTCCACCACCTCGCTGCCCGGTGTCTTCGCCGCCGGCGACGTCGTGGACCCCACCTACCGCCAGGCCATCACCGCCGCGGCCTCCGGCTGCGTCGCGGCCGTGGACGTGGAGCACTACCTGGCGGCCCTGGACAGCTGATCCGGCGCGCCACCTCCCAGACTCCCGGGACCCCACCGGGGAGAAACATCGAAAGGAATCCGATCATGAGCTCAGCAAAAGACGTCACGGACGCCTCCTTCCAGGCGGACGTGCTCGAGAACTCCAAGCCCACCATCGTCGACTTCTGGGCCGAGTGGTGCGGGCCCTGCCGTCAGCTCGGCCCCGTGCTGGACGCGCTCGCCGCCGAGTACGCGGACCAGGTGGACGTGGTGAAGGTGAACGTGGACGACAACCCCGCGATCGCCTCCCAGTACGGCATCACCTCCATCCCGGCCGTGTACCTCTTCGCCAACGGCGAGGTCGCCAAGACCTCCATCGGCGCGAAGCCCAAGTCCGCGCTCGAGAAGGAGTTCGGGGACTACCTGTCCCCCTCCGCGTAGTCGACGCCACCCGGGCCCGCCACCGTCGTGTGAGCGGGCCCGGGTCTATTCTGAGACGAATCATGTCCGCGCCCCGTCCACCACGGACGGTCCACCACGGGGAGAACCACGTGCAGCACCAGACTCCCGGAGCCTTCCTCCGACACGGCATGACCGACCGACGCGTCGTGGGCCTCAGGGAACGCCTCCTGCGCGCCGGGATCACGGACCGGGTCATCGCGCCCGGCTACGCGGAGGATCCCGCCGTGTTCGACGAGCACGTGGACCGCGCAGTGCGGTGGTTCCAGCAGCACAAGGGACTCATCGTGGACGGCACCGTGGGTACGGAGACCGAGACGGCCCTCAACGACGCCCAGTACACGCTGGGTGACCGCCCCCTGTTCCACCAGGAGGGCGAGCTGCTGCACGGCGACGACGTCGAAGAGCTCCAGAACAACCTTTCTCTTTTGGGTTTCTACTACGGCCACCTTGATGGCACTTTCACGAAGAAGACGGAGTACGCCGTTAAGGAGCTGCAGCGCAGTCTGGGCGTGGAGTGCGACGGCGTGGTGGACCTCGAGACCCTCACCGGACTCGCGCGCGTGAGCAAGAAGATCACGACCTCCAAGGCCTTCTCACTGCGGGACCACCAGCGGCTGGAGACTCTGCACGAGGCCCTGCGCGACCGGGTGGTCGTGCTCGTTCCTTCACGGGCCATCACCCAGATGGAACCTGCCAGCGCGCCCGCCGGCTTCGGCGCGCGGCAGGACGCCATCACGTACGACGTCGCTCTGCGCAGCTACGACCTCCTGCGGAACGTGGGGGCCGCGCCGGTGCTCGTGGATCCCGATCCGCAGACACCCCCCTCCCCGGATCTGGGGGAGGAGCAGGACACAGGTGTCCACGGCGGTGTCATGCCCCGGGACGTCGTGGCCTCGCACACGGATGTGCTCCGTGAGCGTCCGGACGCCCTCATCCTGTGCCTGCAGTGCGACTGGAACTCCTCTCCCCAGGCGCAAGGGGTGTCCACTTTCTTCTGGGGTGCCCCCGAATCCGGGCAGCCCTACTCCCCCATCGGACAGATCGCGTCCGACAAGATCCTGCGCGAACTCGTGTACCGTACGGGCGCACTGGACCTGGGCAGTCACGCCCGGCAGTGGAGTGCCCTGCGCGCCGCGGGAACGGCTGCGGCCTGGGTGGCCCTGGGGTACCTCTCCAACGACGCCGAGGCCCAGAACCTGCAGCGCGGCTCCTACAGGGCGCGTCTCGCGGAATCACTCCTGTGCGGGCTGCAGCGGGTGCTCGTCACCGAGACCACCCCTGCCGCGACCGGCACGATGAGCCTCGCGGACATCCAGAACTACTACCGTTCGGAGGAGTGACCCCGCCCCTGGCGGGCGACTGCCCATCCCCGTGACGAAAGGCCCGGATGTTTCACGTGAAACATCCGGGCCTTTCCTTGTCGTGATCTTGAGTCAGCCTCGCAGTGGAGCGGGGTATGTGGCCTCAGGCCTCGGGGTCCAGCTTGGGATCGAGCACGTCGATGATCCTGTTCAGGTCCTCCACAGACGCGAACTCGATGGTCATCTTGCCCTTGCGAGCCCCCAGCTGGATTTTCACGCTCGTGTCCAGCTTGTCGGAGAAGGCGTCGGCGATGTAACCCATACGATCGTCGTGGCGGTTGGCGGGGGCCTTGCGCTTGGTGGGGTGCCGTTTGAGGCCGTCGGCCAGTGCAACGGCCTCTTCCGTGGCGCGTACCGACAGCCCTTCCGCCACGATGCGCTGCGCCAGGCGCTCCATCTCTGCTGGATCGGAGAGCGCCAGCAACGCCCGGGCGTGCCCTGAGCTGAGAACCCCGGCCGCGACACGGCGCTGCACGAGGGCGGGCAGACGCAAGAGGCGCAACGTGTTGGAGATCTGCGGCCGCGAACGACCAATCCGCTCGGAGAGCTGCTCCTGAGTGGCGCCGAACTCCTCCATGAGCTGCTGATAGGCGGCCGCTTCTTCGAGGGGGTTCAGCTGCGCCCGGTGCAGGTTCTCCAGGAGGGCGTCGCGCAGCAGGTCGTTGTCCGCCGTCTCCCGCACGATGGCGGGAATCGTCTCGAGTCCCGCCTCCTGAACGGCTCGCCAGCGCCGCTCACCCATGACCAGCTCGAAGCGCCCGGCGTTTTCCTCCCGGCTCGGACGCACCACGATCGGCTGCAGCACGCCGAGCTCCTTGACGGAGAACGCCAGTTCAGCGAGTTCGTCCTCGTCGAAGACCTGACGGGGCTGTTTGCGGTTGGGGTGGATGTCCTTGACGGCGATCTCGGCGAATCGAGCGCCGGGAACGGTCTGCAGCTCATCCACCGAGGCAGAGGTCGTCGATGTTTCACGTGAAACATCGCTCGCGGACACTCCAAGTCCCTGCGAGGAACCGGAGGAGGGCCCATCCTTCGGGTTCTTGGACGGCGAGCTGGCCTCGGATGTGTCCTTCGGCGGCTCTGTCATCGCAGACGCGTCAGCCTTGGAGGCAGTGCCATTGCCAGTCCGGGAGGACTTAGCCGCAGACGCCTTGCCGGCCGAAGCACTGACCGTTCCGTCTGACCGGTTCTGGGGTGCGACGTCACCGACGGATGCAGGGGACTCGGCCCGTGCGGCACCCTTCGCCTCTGCTTTTCCTTCTGTTTGCCGCGCTGGCGAAACAGCCGAGTCCTCGAGCGCGGACTTTTCCTGGGTCGAGGAGTCGTCCGAAGGCGTCGTGGAAGCGGGGCCGGCCTGGGCTGCGCTCTCGGTATTTTGCCTAAACTCAGTGCCCGGAACCTCCGTCGGGGCCGTCTCGGAAACATCCCGAACCGATGTTTCACGTGAAACATCGTCGGGTACTCCCGGGGTAGCCACGGTCACCACGTCAACGGAATCGTGCTCGTCCTCCTCAACATCGCTCGATGACAAGAAGAACATGTCCACCGGGCGGCTCACGGAGGTGGTGCTTCGTAGTGCCTGACCCATGTCACGGCGCTTCCGCACAGGCTTTCCCGCTTCGCTAGATGCCCCTGATCTCCCGATTCGTGCCGATGTTTCACGTGAATCACCCCGCGAAGAAGTCTTCCGAGCGGAAGCGGGCAAGCCGGCCCCGGTCGCGTCAGGTGTCTCCGAGTCGCTAGGTGCCGCGCCCGCGCCGCTGCTGGTTCCCGTCTTGGCCTTGGCGGAGGTGTCTGCCGTCGTCGAGGAAGACCGCTTCGCGCTGCCGGCCTTTCTAGCAGAATCCGCTCCGCTCTCAGGGTTACCCATCGTGGAAACAAAACCCTTGCTCGCCTTCTGCGCGCCACCGGATGCCCTCACCGCCGTTGCGGAGTCTGCGGGGGTGTCCGCCGCGCCTTGCTTCTTCGGCTGCACCGAAGCCTTGTTCTGCTTCACGTTCCGTGCCGATGAGGATTCCTGCTCGGCCACCGGCTCCGTATCTGTCGGAGCCTCGCTCGGGATGAGTGCCCCCAGGCCTCGCCCCAGTCCTCGACGTCGTTCTGCCACGGTAAATGTCCCTCCGAGTAGTGATATTGCCTCCATCGTAGTCAACGATCCACCAGGTCAGGCCGCCCCGGATGACGAGTCGGACCGCGATTCATCGACGAGGGCCTCGCAGCGAGCCGTCAGAGCTACCAGCTGCGGGAGTGCCGCCGCCTGGAACCGCCATCCCGTAGAGGTAAGCAGCTGGGACATGCAGAAGGCCGCGATGTTTCACGTGAAACATCGCGGCCCACCACACCACGTCTCCCGAGGACGGCCACCCCGCAGAGTGGCGCGCCATCCCGGGAGATGACTCAGGAGGAGGGAGCCCTCGTTGCCAGCTCCGCAGCGGCCTCCAGGTAGGACAGCGCGCCGGTGGAGCTCGGGTCATAGGTGATGACACTCTGCTGGTAGCTCGGTGCCTCGGAGATACGGACGGAGCGGGGGATCATCGTCTCCATGACCACGTCCGGGAAGTGCTGGCGCACCTCTTCGGCGACCTGGGAGGCAAGGTTCGTGCGCCCGTCGTACATGGTGAGAAGGATGGACGAGACCTTCAACTTCGGATTCAGGTGCTTCTGGATCATCTTGATGTTGTTGAGGAGCTGGCTCAGGCCCTCCAGGGCGTAGTACTCGCACTGGATGGGGATCAGCACCTCGGTGGCCGCCACGAACGCGTTGATGGTGAGGAGTCCGAGGCTGGGCGGGCAGTCGATGAACACGTAGTCGAGCCGGGGGAGGCCGGCCTCTTCCCGTGCCGTGGCGTACTCGGCCAGGGCGCGCTGCAGGCGCTGCTCACGGGCCACCACGGACACAAGCTCGATCTCAGCTCCCGCGAGATCGATGGTCGCCGGAAGCACCCACAGGTTCTGCATCTCGGGGGACTCCTTGACCACGTCCGCCACGGGGACCTCGTCGATCAGGATGTCGTAGACGGAGTCGGCGTCCGTGCCATGGGGGATGCCCAGCGCGGTGGAGGCGTTGCCCTGGGGGTCGTTGTCCACCACCAGCACGTTCTGACCCTGCTGCGCCAGCGCCACCGACAGGTTCACCGAGGTGCTGGTCTTGCCCACCCCGCCCTTCTGGTTGCTGATGGTGATGTACCGAGTGCTCTCGGGCCGGTCCAGCTGGACGTGCTTGAGCTTGTCGCGGCGCTTGTTCTCTTCCACGAGTTTCCTCCCCAGGGCGGTATCCGCCACCGCGTCTTGTGCCGTCAGCCCCACTTGACCGCCTGTTTCACGTGAAACATGTTTTCCACGGTCAGGTACAACCTTTTTCGTTTGAGAAACCGGGTCAGGGGGCAGTCCGAAGTCGTGTCCGCGCGTGGGTCCCTGATCGGAACGATCCCGAGTGGTCATGTCGACTGTCCCTTTCGTGGCTGCTGCGGTGCTGCTGCTCCCCGTAGCTTATCGACATCCCCGCCTGTCAGCGCGTGGATCGTCACAGCACGAGTCGCACGACCGTGGTCGGTTCCTCGAGCAGCTCTGCACCCACGGTTATCACCTCGGAGTCGCGCACGCCGAATCGCTTGAACTTCTTCGAGGCCTTCTTCATCTCCTCGTCCGCGCTGCGCCCCTTCAGGGCGAGGAGCTCTCCCCGGCCCTTCAGCAGGGGGAGGGTGATGTCCACGAGCCCGGTCAGGGCGGAGACGGCCCGCGCGGTGACCACGTCCACCTGCCCCACCTGGCCTTTGGCCTGCTCGGCGCGTGCCCGCAGGACGGTCACGTTGTCCAGGCCCAGGTCTGCCACGACCTCCTCGAGCCACGTCACGCGTCGCTCGAGGGGCTCCACGAGGGTGATCGCGAGGTCAGGACGCGCGATCGCCAGGCACAGACCGGGCAGGCCGGCACCCGACCCCACGTCCACGACCCGCGCGTCCGGCGCAATGAGCTCCTGCACGACCGCGCAGTTGAGCACGTGCCGCTCCCAGAGCCGCGGTGCCTCGCGAGGACCGATGAGCCCACGCACGATTCCCGAGGACGCCAGGTGCTCCGTGTAGCGCTGGGCGAGCTCCAGACGGTCGCCGAAGATCCGCCGTGCGGTGTCCTCCAGGGCGCCCAGGGCAGGAGCCGGCTGGGGATCGGGGGCCGCGCGCGGACGCTCCGGGGCGGCGTCGGCTGCCGCGGATCCCGTCGAGACCTGTGAGTACTCGGACGAGCGTGCGCCGCTCATTCGCCCGCCGAGACCACGATGTGCCGCCCGGCGCCGTCGCCCTCGGACTCCGAGACCAGACCGGCCTCCGCGACGGCGTCGTGCACGAGCTTGCGCTCGTACGGCGACAACGGCGGAAGGTGCACGGCAGCCTCCCCGCCCTGGACGCGCGAGACGGCGTCCTCGGCGAGCGCGCGCAGCTGCATGGCCCGCTCGGCGCGGTGACCGGCGATGTCCAGGATGAGTCGGCTGCGCCGCTGCGTGGCGCTGAGCACGGACAGGCGCGCGAGCTCCTGGAGGGCCTCCAGGGTCTCCCCGTCCTCTCCCACGAGGCCGCGCAGCTCGGAGTCGTCGTCGTCCTCGGCCGCGACGGACACGTACGTGCGTCCGTCGCGGACCTCGATGTCGATGTCGCCGTCGATGTCAGCGGTGTCGAGGAGCTCCTCGATGTAGTCGGCCGCGATCTCGCCCTCCTCCTCGAGAGGGGACAGCGAGGAGGTCTGCTCGTCCGGGGCAGTGCTGCGCTCCTCGGACTCCAGCGGGGTGTCCATCTCGTTCATGGGATGCGACCTCTCAGCTCTTCTTCTTGGTCTGGTTCTTCTGGCGCTTCTTGGAGACGGGCTGCTGGCGCTGGCCCGCGGCCGCGCGCTCCCGCTGCTCCTCGAGCTTCTCCTCGTGCTCCTGCTTGCTCATGCCCACCGGGGGAAGCCCCTTGGCCGCGCGTCGCTCGTTGAGCTCACGCTCCGCCTGGGAGCCCTTCGTGGGGTTGTTGCGGATGACCCACCACTGCTGGCCCATGGACCACAGGTTGGAGACGGTCCAGTAGATGAGCACGCCCAGGGGGAAGTTGATGCCACCGATCGCGAAGATCAGGGGGAACAGGTAGAGCATCATCTGCTGCTGGCGGTACATGGGGGACTCCTTGGCGGAGTCGCTCATGTTGCGCGCGGTCAGCTGACGCTGGGTGATGAACTGCGTGGCGCTCATGGCCACGATCATCAGCAGTGCCAGGGTGATGGTGGCCGCGTGGTTGCCCGTGCCCGGCTGCATCAGGGTGGAGAACAGGGGAGCACCGAAGATCGTGGACTCGTTGAACTGGTGCACCATCTCCGGGGTCAGGAGGTGGATGGCCTCGTTGTTCTGCGCGGCCTGCGGCACCGAGCGCAGCACCTGGAACAGCGCGAAGAACACCGGCATCTGCACGATGATCGGCAGGCACGCGGCGAACGGGTTGGACCCGTGCTCCTTGTACAGCGCCATCTGCTCCTCGGCCATGGCCTGGCGGGAGAGCTGGTCCTTCTTGCCCTTGTACTTGGCCTGCAGCTTGGCCATCTCCGGCTGCAGCTCCTGCATGCCGCGCATGGACTTGATCTGCTTCAGGAACAGCGGAATGGTCAGCGTGCGCATCACCAGCGTCAGCCCCACGATGCACAGCACCCAGGTGAGACCGGAGGTGGGATCCGCGCCGACCAGGGTGAACAGCTCGTGGAACACCCACAGGACCGCGGAGACGATCCACTTGAACGGGAAGAGGATGATGTCGAAGAAATTCATCGAGCGTTGGCTCCTTGAGCCGCGCCGTGGCGGGCCGGGAAGTCGTGCGTGGTCTCACGCGCGAGGTTCGGGTGGTTGAGCAGAACGATTTTCGGGGTCTCGGCCAGGGAGGGGAACTCCCGGCCCCCTGCCGGGACCCTGTCGATCCCGCCGGCGGCCCACGGGTGGCAGCACAGCAGCCGGCTCACGGTCAGCCCCAGGCCCCGGATCGCACCGTGGACGGTGAACGCCTCGAGCGCATACGCGGAGCAGGACGGGAAGTACCGGCAGACGTCCCCGTACAGAGGGGAGACGATGCTGCGGTAGAGCTTCAGGAGCGCGATGCACAGGTTCTGCGGCGCCCGCAGGACGGCCCCCACCACGCCTGCACCGGAGTTGTACTCGTGCGGCGCACGGTCCAGGAGCTGCTCAGGAGTCAGCGGTGACGTCACGCGCGTGCCTCCTTCTCGACTCTCTACGGGCAACGGTACGGCATGGCTCTCGGCCGACGACGCCGCGCTCACCGGGACCGGCGCAGGGCGGCGTCGAGCGCCGCGGCGTAGTCACGGGCCAGTTCCTGCCAGCTCGCACCGGCCGCCTGAGGCAGGGCCCGGACGACGACGTCCAGGTCCCGCGGGCGCTCACGCACGGTCTCTGCGCTCAGCTCCCGCAGTCGACGCTTGACCTTGTTCCTGGTCACCGCGTTGCCGACGGCCTTGGAGACCACGAAACCGACGCGGGTCTGCTCGCCGGTGCCACCGCGTACGGATACGACGACGTTCCGGCGACCGCTGCGGGCGCCGGAACGTACGGTGGCAGAAAATTGCGCCGAGGTCCGCATCCGATGCCTGGTGGGCAGCATGATGCGAACCTCGCGGGTCGGAGAAGTCTCAGGCCGACAGGCTGGCGCGGCCCTTGCTGCGGCGAGCGCCGATGATGGCGCGGCCGGCACGGGTGCGCATGCGAGCACGGAAGCCGTGCTTGCGGGCGCGGCGGCGGTTGTTCGGCTGGAAAGTCCGCTTGGGCATTAGTCACTCCACGAGGTTGGACAACGATGTTCCGACTGCGACGGAATCGCAGCGGCGCACGCGGTACGTACATGAGGGCGTGCGGGCACGCAGAAATCGCGATACTACACGCACAAGACTGATCCACAGTAGTCAATGGCGACACGCCGGTCAAACGCGGGGGTGGGGACCCGCTCTCCACAGCTGTGCACAGAGGCCCCCACAGGCATGTGGAAAACGGCCTTCCAGCGGGCCTTCGAGGGAGGTTATCCCCATGTCAGAACTACATGATTGTAGTTACGCACAACCGTGTGAACGGGCTATGAACAGCCCGGAACCATGCTCTAGGCTGAGTCTCACGGCCGCCCCCCACCGAGGTTTATCCACCGCTGTGAACAACTCTGTGGAAAACTGGCGCGTTCCGGTACCTCACGTCAGGAGTCGTTCATGCAGCAGGACAGTCAGGCCTTGCCCGAGCAGTGGGCAGAGTGCGTCCGCATCATGAACGAGAATCCCCAGGTCGGTGGCCGCGCCCGGGGCAACATTGCGGTGTGCGAGCCCCGCGGACTCATGGGCACCACCCTGCTGATGGCCGTTCCGAGTGAGGCCACCCGCGAGTACCTGCAGCACCGCCCCATGTCCGAGATCCTGGACGTCGCGGTGAGCCGGGTCTTCGGGAAGGACACCCTGGTGGCCTTTGTGGTGGACCCGGAGCTCGAGCTGCAGCCCAGCCCCTCCCGCCCCGCCACGGACACGCGCGTCTCGGACGCCCGTACCTCCGACACCGCCATGCCCTCACTCACCGAGGTGGAGGGCGAGCGTGCGCCCGGTGCGTTCCACCCGGGGCACGCGGACCACTCCTCGCTCGTGGACCCCGTCCCGGCGGTCACGGGAGCGGACACCATCGCGGAGACCCTCGCCGAGGCGGGGAACCTCCCGCCGCGCCGGGACCCCCTCGCCGCACCGCCCCAGTCCCCGGCGCCGGAGGTGCTCACCACGGGCAACGGCTCGGACACCAGCCCCGCGGACTCGGAGTGGGACAGCTCCGCCCGGTTGAACCCCAAGTACGTCTTCGACTCGTTCGTGATCGGGCAGTCCAACCGCTTCGCCCACGCCGCGGCGTTCGCCGTTGCAGAGACCCCCGCCAAGGCATATAACCCGCTGTTCATATACGGGGAGTCCGGGCTGGGCAAGACCCACCTGCTGCACGCCATCGGGCACTACGCCAAGCGGCTCTACCCCAAGCTGCGGGTGCGCTACGTGAACTCGGAGGAGTTCACCAACGACTTCATCAACTCCATCCGCGACGACGAGGGCTCCTCCTTCAAGGGCATCTACCGCAATGTGGACCTGCTGCTGATCGACGACATCCAGTTCCTCGCCGGCAAGGAGCACACGCAGGAGGAGTTCTTCCACACGTTCAACGCCCTGCACAACCACGAGAAGCAGATCGTCATCACGAGCGACATGCCCCCGAAGCAGCTCACGGGCTTCGCCGAGCGCATGCGTTCCCGCTTCGAGTGGGGTCTGATCACGGACGTGCAGCCGCCGGAGCTGGAAACCCGCATCGCGATCCTTCGCAAGAAGGCCATCAGCGAGGGGATGGACGCCCCGGACGACGTCATGGAGTACATTGCCTCGCACATCTCCACCAACATCCGCGAGCTCGAGGGCGCCCTGATCCGCGTCACCGCATTCGCCTCGCTCAACAAGCAGGCCGTGGACCTGCCCCTCGCAGAGCTCGTGCTCAAGGACCTCATCACCGACGACGGCGGCCAGGAGATCACGGCGGCTTCGATCCTGGGGCAGACCGCGGCCTTCTTCAACATCACGCTCGACGAGCTGAAGTCCAAGTCCCGCACCCGCACACTCGTGACCGCCCGGCAGATCGCCATGTACCTGCTGCGCGAGCTCACGGACATGTCGCTGCCGAAGATCGGGGCGGAACTCGGCGGCCGTGACCACACGACCGTGATGCACGCGGACCGCAAGATCCGCACCCTGATGGCCGAACGCCGGCAGATCTTCGACCAGGTGACGGAGCTGACCAACAGGATCAAGCAGCAGTCGCGCGAGGGCTGAGAACACACCCCCTCACACTCGCAACACCGCAAGGCCCCCCCGGAGACCACTCCGGGGGGTCCTTCTTTCTTGTGATTCGTCCACAGGATGGACCCGCGGAATCAGCGGGCCCGGGCGGCGTCGTCCACACGAATGACAGGCCTTGTGGACGCCGTGTGCACAGCCGCGAAGAGGTCGATGTGGAAAAATCTGTGGACAACGCGGCACCAGCCGTGGACAACCCACTCAAATCGGTGGGGGAAGCTGTGGAACCCGCGGAATCACGCGGAAGTTCTGCACTCCGTCATCACAGCCGGGACATCCTGCATCCACAGCCGGTCAACACCCTCGACCCGCGGAACAGCTGAGAAGCAGGCGGTTATCCACAGAGTCCACAGGGGTTGTTAACACTTCTACCCCTTAAGAAAAGATCCACCGAATAACAAAAATCCTGCCCCGCTCGCCCCCGGACCGCCCCGAGGATCTCTGTAATTACACGAATCCTGGAGACCGCCGTGCGTCCCGCACTGCAGAGGCGGTCCACGCCACTCGAAGCGCGTCGGCCAGGCCGGATACGATGCAGGCAAGACACTCCTGTTCTCCGGCAAAAGAGGGGCCCTCCGTGAAGTTCTCGGTCGAACGCGACGTACTGGCTGAAGCAGTCACCTGGACTGCCCGTTCGCTGTCCCCCCGCCCGCCCGTGCCGGTGCTCTCCGGTCTGCTGATCAAGGCCGAGAACGGTTCCCTGTCCATTGCGAGCTTCGACTACGAGATCTCCGCGCGCCTGACCATCAGCGCGGACGTCATCGAGGAGGGCACCACCCTCGTCTCGGGCCGGCTGCTTGCTGACATCTGCCGGTCCCTGCCCTCGGCCCCCGTGCAGCTCGAGGCCGATGGCGGCAAGGTCACGCTCACGTGCCGCTCCTCCAAGTTCAACCTCGCGGCCATGCCCGTGGACGACTACCCCCAGCTGCCCGGGCTTCCCGAACTCTCCGGCGTGGTGGCCGGGGACGAGTTCGCCCACGCCGTCGCCCAGGTCAACATCGCGGCGTCGAAGGACGACACCCTGCCGATCCTCACCGGCATCCGCGTGGAGATCGAGGGCGAGAAGATGACCCTGCTCGCCACGGACCGCTACCGCCTGGCCATGCGTGAACTCACCTGGCGCCCGTCGGACCCCACCATCTCCACCGCCGCGCTGATCAAGGCCAAGACCCTCAACGACATCGCCAAGACCCTGGGCTCCTCCGGGGACGTGAACATCGCCCTGGCGGAGAACACCGAGCTCGTCGGCTTCGAGTCCGGCGGTCGGCGCACCACGAGCCTGCTGATCGACGGCGAGTACCCCAAGATCCGTTCGCTGTTCCCCGAGAACACCCCCATCACGGCGGTCGTGCGCACCTCCGAGCTCGTGGAGGCCGTGCGCCGCGTGTCCCTGGTGGCGGAGCGCAACACCCCGGTGCGCCTCGCCTTCAGCGAGGGGCAGGTGGCGCTCGACGCCGGAACGGGCGAGGACGCCCAGGCCTCGGAGGTTCTGGAAGCCCAGCTCAACGGTGACGACATCACCGTGGCCTTCAACCCCACGTACCTCTCCGAGGGTCTGCACGCCTTCGACTCCGCGTACGTGCGGTTCTCGTTCACGGCTCCCCCCAAGCCGGCGGTGCTCTCCGCCCAGGGGGACTCCGAGGGCGAGGACGACGTCACCTACAAGTACCTGCTCATGCCTGTCCGACTGCCCAACCAGTGATCGTGTGTTCGTAGACCACCTCTCGCTCCTGGACTTCCGCACCTACCAGGCCCTGGACCTTCCCCTGACCCCGGGGCTCACGGTGTTCGTGGGGCCCAACGGTGTGGGGAAGACCAACATCGTGGAGGCCGTGGACTGGGCGGCCACGCTGGGATCGCACCGGGTGCCGGGCAACGGACCGCTCATCGCCACCGGTGCAGAGCGCGGAGTGGTCCGCGCCCGTGTGGACAGGGCCGGACAGCGCACGGTCCTCGAGTACGAGCTCAACGTCGGACGCCCGAACCGGGTGCGGATCAACCGGGCGGCTCCGGTCCGGGCACGGGAGGCCCTCGGCACCCTGCACACGGTGCTGTTCTCTCCGGAGGACCTCACCCTGGTCAAGGGCGATCCGTCCCACCGCCGCCGGTTCCTGGACGACCTCGCCACCGCCATGCGCCCGGTGCTCTCCGCGGCGCGAGCGGACTACGACCGCGCACTGAAGCAGCGCAACGCCCTGCTGAAGTCCACCCGTGGCCGGCGCGGTTTCGACGAGTCGGACCGCGCCACACTCGCGGTGTGGAACGACCAGCTGGCCCGTGCCGGTGCCGCGGTCATGGGGGCTCGCCTGCAACTGCTGAAGGCGCTCGGACCCGAGGTGGACCGCGCCTACCAGCAGCTCACGGACGGTCCCAAGCACGTGTCCCTGGGCTACGAGAGCTCCTCCGTGGCGCCCGGTGCGGACCAGGAGGCACTGGGACACTTCTCCGTGGCGGACCTCTACGACCTCATGATGCAGGCGTTCGAGCGCATGGAACGCCAGGAGCGGGACCGGGGCATCACCCTGGTGGGTCCGCACCGGGACGACCTGCTGATCCGGCTCGGAGAAACCCCCGCCAAGGGCTACGCGTCCCACGGCGAGACCTGGTCCACGGCCCTCGCCCTGCGCCTGGGGTCCTGGTACGTGCACCTCGCGGACGACCCCGGCCGGGGCTCCGCCCCCGTCCTGATCCTCGACGACGTCTTCGCGGAGCTCGACGCCCGACGCCGACGCCGCCTGGCCGAGCTCGTGGGGCAGGCCGAGCAGGTGCTGGTCACCGCCGCCGTGGACGAGGACCTGCCGAGCGCGTTGCTCGAGCACACCCACACGGTGGTCGACGTGTCACCGGGTGCGGTGGCGGTCCGGAGCGCCGCGGCGTCCGCGGAACCCTCTGACCCTGCCACCGACGGTCCCGACACCGGGGGCCACGGTGGCTGAGCCCCTCCACCGGGACGTCGTGGACGCCGCCGCCGTGGCTCTGCAGCGGGCCCGCAAGGCGGCGCGGGACCGCGGTGACACACCGCTGTCCAAGGCCGCCGCGGCCAAGAATATGCGGGCGTTCGGCACGGCCATGGAGGAGGGCACCGGTTCGCCCGCGCTGCGCTCCTCGAAGCGCTTCGGCACGGATCCACGGCAGCTCGGGGGGTTCTCGGGGCCGGGTCGCTCGGCCCGGGACCCTCGACCCCTGGGCTCGGTCGTGGACACCCTGATGACGCACCGCGGGTGGAAGACGCCCGTGAACGTGAGCACCGTGCTCGCGGACTGGGCCTCCCTGGTGGGAGCGGGCAACGCAGAGCACTCGTGGCCGGAGCACTTCGAGGACACCGTCGTGCGGGTGCGCTGCGATTCCACGGCGTACGCCACGCAGCTGCGACTGATGCAGTCGGCGATCCTTGCGAACTTCGCTGACCAGCTCGGGGAGGGCATCGTCACGAAGCTGGAGATCCACGGTCCCGCCGGACCCAGCTGGAAGCGCGGCCGCTGGCGTGTGCAGGGCCGTGGCCCCCGGGACACGTACGGCTGAGTCGCGGGCCCCGCAGCCCTCGATCCGCCAAAAACGGCCCAGAACGCCGCGAGCCGGGCGCCACCCCGAAAATGGCTCCACCCTGCGGGACCACCGTCCGGAGCGTCTGCGGGCCGTCCAGCGTGTCATCCGGTAGAATGACAAGCCATAGATCTCTTCGCCCCGTCAGCCGATGAGCCGCGAGCCGTCTCATCGGCTGTGTTCATGTCGGGGCGGGCGATGATCGTCAACGATTACGCAGGAGGACCGGAGACCCCGTGGCTACAGAGGATCCCCTAGAGCACGAGTACGGCGCGAGCGACATCACCGTTCTGGAAGGTCTCGAGGCGGTCAGGAAACGCCCCGGCATGTACATCGGCTCCACGGGGCCGCGCGGTCTGCACCACCTGGTCTACGAGGTGGTCGACAACTCCGTGGACGAGGCACTGGCCGGGTACTGCGACCACATCGAGATCACGCTGCAGTCCGACGGCGGCGTGCGCGTGGCGGACAACGGGCGCGGCATCCCCGTGGACATGCACCCCACCGAGGGCAAGCCCACCGTGGAGGTCGTGATGACCATCCTGCACGCCGGCGGCAAGTTCGGCGGCGGCGGGTACGCGGTCTCCGGCGGCCTGCATGGTGTGGGCATCTCCGTGGTCAACGCACTGTCGCGGCGCGTGGACACCGAGGTCCGCCGCCAGGGCTACGTGTGGCGCATGAGCTTCGCCAACGGTGGCCACCCCCAGGGCGAGCTGGTCCGCGGCGAGGAGACCGAGGAGACGGGCACCACCCAGGTGTTCTACCCGGACCCCGAGATCTTCGAGACCGTGGACTTCGACTTCGAGACCCTCCGGGCGCGCTTCCAGCAGATGGCGTTCCTCAACAAGGGGCTGCGCATCAGCCTCACGGACGAGCGCGCCACGGAGGAGACCGGTGACGAGATCGCCGGCGGCACCCCCGCGGACGTCACGGGCCCCCTCGAGGGCCAGGACGGCGGCACGGCGGGAGCGGACGACGCCGCCACGGCCGTCGCGGGCGCGCGCCAGGTGGTCTACTGCTACGAGGACGGCCTGCTGGACTACGTGACGTTCCTGAACTCTTCGAAGAAGGCGGACCTGATCCACCAGGACGTCATCTCGCTGGAGGTGGACGACTCCGAGAAGAAGATGTCGCTGGAACTGGCCATGCAGTGGACCACGGCGTTCAACGAGTCCGTGCACACCTACGCCAACACGATCAACACCCACGAGGGCGGCACGCACGAGGAAGGGTTCCGCACCGCGCTGACCACCCTCATCAACCGCTTCGCGCGCGAGAACAAGCTGCTGCGGGACAAGGACGACAACCTCACGGGCGAGGACGTCCGCGAGGGCCTCACCGCGGTGATCTCCATCAAGCTCTCGGAGCCGCAGTTCGAGGGTCAGACCAAGACCAAGCTGGGAAACTCGGAGGCCAAGACCTTCGTGCAGCGCGAGATGTTCGACCTCTTCGGGGCGTGGCTGGAGCGCAACCCCAACCCCGCCAAGGACATCGTCCGCAAGGCGATCTATGCGTCCCAGGCCCGTCTCGCCGCCCGCAAGGCCCGGGAGACCACGCGCCGCAAGGGCCTGCTGGAGTCCGGCGGGATGCCCGGCAAGCTCAAGGACTGCTCCTCCAAGGACCCCACGCTCTCGGAGATCTACATCGTGGAGGGTGACTCCGCGGGTGGCTCCGCGGTGCAGGGCCGCGATCCCGCCCACCAGGCGATCCTGCCGCTGCGCGGGAAGATCCTGAACGTGGAGCGCGCCCGCCTGGACCGGGCCCTGTCGAACGCGGAGGTGCAGTCCATGATCACCGCGTTCGGCGCGGGGATCGGGGACGACTTCGACATCGAGAAGGCCCGCTACCACAAGATCGTGCTGATGGCGGATGCGGACGTGGACGGCCAGCACATCACCACGCTGCTGCTGACCCTGCTGTTCCGGTTCATGCGCCCGTTGATCGAGCACGGCTACGTGTACCTCGCGCAGCCACCGCTGTACCGGATCAAGTGGTCCAACGCCGCGCACGACTACGTCTTCTCGGACGCGGAGCGGGATGCCGCTCTGGCCCAGGGTCTCGCGGAGAACCGTCGCCTGCCCAAGGAGAACGGCATCCAGCGCTACAAGGGTCTGGGCGAGATGGACTACACCGAGCTGTGGGAGACCACCATGGACCCCGCGCACCGCACGCTGCGCCAGGTCACCATGGACGACGCCGCGGCGGCGGACCAGGTGTTCTCCGTGCTGATGGGCGAGGACGTGGAGTCCCGCCGGGAGTTCATCCAGCGCAACGCCAAGGACATCCGCTTCCTGGACATCTAGTACGCACACGGTGGACGCCGGATATTCCCGTACCGGCATGAACAGCAGTGGGCCGTGAGGGCCGAGAAGAAACGGAAACAGCAACGCATGAGTGACGAGACACAGGACGGCAACGGTCCCGTGGAGCCGGAGAACAGCCCCGAGGTTGTCGGGGAGGTCGTGACCGACGAGGTCGTGGTCGCCGGGGACCGGGTCGAGCAGATCGATCTGCAGGCGGAGATGCAGCGCTCCTACCTGGACTACGCGATGGCCGTGATCGTGGGCCGTGCGCTGCCGGACGTGCGCGACGGCCTCAAGCCGGTGCACCGCCGCGTGATCTACACGATGTACGACGGCGGCTACCGGCCGGACCGCTCGTTCAACAAGTGCGCGCGCGTCGTCGGCGACGTCATGGGCAACTACCACCCGCACGGCGACTCTGCGATCTACGACGCCCTGGTGCGCCTGATCCAGGGCTGGATCATGCGCTACCCGCTCGCGCTGGGGCAGGGCAACTTCGGCTCCCCGGGCAACGACGGTGCCGCGGCACCCCGGTACACCGAGACGAAGATGGCGCCGCTGGCTATGGAGATGGTCCGGGACATCCACGAGGACACCGTGGACTTCCAGGACAACTACGACGGCAAGCAGCAGGAGCCCACGGTGCTGCCGGCGCGGTTCCCGAACCTGCTGGTCAACGGCTCCTCGGGCATCGCGGTGGGCATGGCCACCAACATCCCGCCGCACAACCTGCGCGAGGTCGCGGACGGCGTGCAGTGGTACCTGCAGAACCCGGACGTGGACCGCGAGACGCTGCTGGAGGAGCTGATCAAGCGGATCAAGGGCCCGGACTTCCCGTCCGGTGCGCAGATCCTGGGCCACAAGGGCATCGAGCAGGCCTACCGCACGGGCCGCGGGTCCATCACCCAGCGCGCGGTGGTCAGCGTAGAGGAGATCAACAACCGCACGTGCCTGGTGGTCACGGAGCTGCCGTACCAGGTCAACCCGGACAACCTGGCCATCAAGATCGCGGACCTCGTGAAGGATGGCAAGGTCCAGGGGATCGCGGACATGCGGGATGAGACCTCCGGCCGCACCGGCCAGCGTCTGGTGATCGTGCTCAAGCGGGACGCCGTTCCCAAGGTGGTGCTCAACAACCTCTACAAGCACACGCAGCTGCAGGAGAACTTCTCCGCGAACATGCTCGCGCTCGTGGACGGCGTGCCCCGCACCCTGTCCCTGGACGCGTTCGTGATCCACTGGGTCGCGCACCAGATGGAAGTCATCGTGCGGCGCACCCAGTTCCGCCTCAAGCAGGCGCAGGAGGAGGCGCACATCCTGCTGGGCCTGCTCAAGGCCCTGGACGCCCTGGACGAGGTGATCGCCCTGATCCGCCGCTCTCCCACCGTGGAGGAGGCGCGCTCCGGGCTGATGGAGCTGCTCGGCATCGACGAGGCCCAGGCCCAGGCGATCCTGAACATGCAGCTGCGCCGTCTGGCCGCCCTGGAACGGCAGAAGATCCAGGACCGCCACGCGGAGCTGCAGCGCCTGATTGCGGAGTACGAGGCGATCATCGCCTCCGAGGCGCGCCAGCGCGAGATCATCTCGGACGAGCTGCGCGGGATCGTGGAGCACTACGGGGACGACCGCCGCACCGAGGTGCTCTACGGTTTTGACGGGGACGTCTCCATGGAGGACCTGATCCCCCAGCAGCAGGTGGTCGTGACCATCACCCGTGACGGCTACGTCAAGCGCACGCGGGCGGACGAGTACCGCGCTCAGCACCGCGGCGGGCGCGGCATCAAGGGCGCGCAGCTGCGCGGTGACGACGTCGTGGAGCACTTCTTCGTCACGAACACCCACAACTGGATCCTGTTCTTCACCACGCTGGGCCGGGTCTACCGGGTCAAGGCGTACGAGTTCGTGGAGGCCGGGCGCGACGCCAAGGGCCAGCACGTGGCAAACCTGATGGAGTTCCAGCCGGACGAGCGGATCGCCCAGGTCATGGAGCTGCACTCCTACCAGGACGCCCCGTACCTCGTGCTCGCCACGCGCGGCGGTCTGATCAAGAAGTCGCGCCTCACGGACTACGACACCAACCGCTCCGCGGGCGTGATCGCCATCAACTTGCGCGACGACGACGAGCTGGTCTCGGCCATGCTCGTGAATACCGACGACGACATCATGCTGATCTCGCGCCACGGCCAGTCCCTGCGCTTCACCGCGGACGACGACGCCCTGCGCCCCATGGGCCGCGCCACCTCGGGTGTCACGGGCATGAAGTTCCGCTCCGGGGACGAGTTGCTCTCCGCCAACGTGGTCACGGACGACTCCTACGCGTTCGTGATGACCGAGGGCGGCTACGCGAAGCGCACCTCCGTGCAGGAGTACCGCGTGCAGGGCCGAGGTGGGCTGGGCATCAAGGTGGCCAAGCTCGCCGAGGTCCGCGGCGGCCTGGTGGGCGGGCTGATCGTGGGCGAGAGCGACGAGGTGCTCGTGGTCATGGAGAGCGGCAAGGTGGTGCGCTCCAACGTCAGCGAGGTGCCCGCCCGCGGCCGCGACACCATGGGCGTGATCTTCGCGAAGCCCGGGTCCGGCGACACGATCGTGGGCGTGGCCCGCAACGCGGAGCGCGAGATCGAGAAGGAGGTCGACGAGGAGGCCGCCGCCGAGGAGCTCGAGGGCGGCGTCGTCGTCGAGGAATCGGTCGAGGAGGGCGTGGAGCAGAGCCAGGACGGCGCTGCTGCCCCGGCGGATGATGCGGATGCAGTAGCGTTGGACCACAACGACAACGGAGGTGACGCATGAGCGCGAGCTCGGCCTCGAAGGCGGGTCAGACCGTGAAGGCTTCTTCCCCCAAGAAGCCCGCCACCCAGCAGGGCGGAAGCAAGAAGACCCCGGCCACGCAGGGCGGCAAGGGTTCCGGCAAGGGACTCGTGCGGCCGGCGCCGCGGGCCAAGGTGCGCCGCGCCCGGCTGGTGGTCTCCAAGGTGGACACCTGGTCGGTCCTGAAACTGGCGTTCCTGCTCTCCGTGGCGCTCGGCATCATCACGGTGGTGGCGTCCCTGGTGCTGTGGATCGTGCTGAACCTGACGGGTCTGTTCGACGGGATCAACGAGATGCTCTCCACCCTCGGCGGCAATGCCGGCGGAACGGACATCAAGAAGTTCCTCTCCCTGGGCAACGTGGCGCTGTTCGCCACCGTGATCTCGGTGACCAACGTGATCCTGCTGTCCGTGCTCTCCGTGCTCGGCGCGTTGCTGTACAACATCGCGGCGTCGCTGATCGGCGGCATCGGGGTGACCCTCACGGACGACTGACCGCCGGGGCCTGCGCGCGCACAGATTTGGCGCCGGGCACGAACCTCCGGTAAAGTCTTGGCGTGGCCAGGCAGAGTTGCTCTGCTCGGCACGCTGAGGGCGTATAGCTCAGACGGTTAGAGCGCTTCGCTGATAACGAAGAGGTCCCAGGTTCAATTCCTGGTACGCCCACACCTCGAATTCCTCACCAACCGCGAGACGATCTCGTCCGGAAGGTTCCCCATGAAGTCACGCATCGCAGCGGTCATCGCCGTCGCCGGTCTCTCGGTCGTTGCGCTGAAGTCCTGGCGCGAGGCGGAGGCCAAGCGTGAGGCCTGGAATTCGGCCGTCGACTCCGTGGACTGACATTCACGGTCACCGGTGAGCCGTGTTCGCACGGCACACCACAACCGAATACGGGGCCTTAGCTCAGTTGGTAGAGCGCTGCCTTTGCAAGGCAGATGTCAGGAGTTCGAATCTCCTAGGCTCCACACGATCTCGCGACACGGGCCGCTTCCCTCCGGGGAGGCGGCCTTCGTCGTGCCCGCCTGCGGAGAATGGGGCCCGCCGTGCTCAGGGCCCCGCGCGGCGTCGTACCTGGGAGCCAAGACGTCCTCGTGTTCTGCGAAAGGCAGCGGGTGTGCGTCACGGGAAGACGTGGTCGGTGGCCGGGCCGGCGCGCATGACACACTGGTCGGTGAAGCTGTGACAACCCTCATACCCCGGACGTGTGGAGTAGCCGTATGCGAGACAAGACGCCCCTGCTGCCCCTGGCGTCAGTGGACCCCCACGAACGGCTGGAGAAGGTCCAGCGGTGGCGGCTGATCGGGCCGGGGCTCGTGGTCGCGGCCACGGGCGTGGGGGCCGCGGACATGGTGGCCACCCTGAGCGCCGGGTCGCGCTACGGGTACACGCTGCTGTGGGCGGTCATCGTGGGCACGGTCATGAAGATTGTGCTCGTGGAGGGCGCGGGACGCTACTCGCTGGCGAGCGGGCACACGATCTTCGAGGGCTGGCGCTCCCTGGGCCGGTGGACCTCGTGGTACTTCGGCCCGTACATCCTGATCTGGGGTTTCGTCTACGGGGCCACGGCCATGTCCTCGTCCGCGCTGCCGCTCGCCGCGCTCTTCCCGGTCCTGCCGCTGTGGGCGTGGGCGATCATCATGGGCCTCCTGGGCTTCGGGATCGTCTGGGCCGGACGCTACACGGTCGTGGAGAAGATCACCGCCGTGATGGTGGGCGTGATGTTCCTGGTCATGGTGGGCCTGGCGATCATCACCCTGCCGGACATCCCCCGCATGATCACCGGTCTGATCCCCGTGATCCCCCAGGGCGGCGTGGTCTACACGCTCGCGCTCGCCGGCGGCGTGGGAGGAACCATCACCCTGGCGGCATACGGCTACTGGCTGCGCGAGAAGGGCTGGCACCAGCCGCGCTGGATGCGGGTGATGCAGCTGGACAACACCGTGGCGTATGCGGTCACCGGGATCTTCGTGCTCGCCATGCTCGTGGTGGGCGCTGAGGTGCTCTACTCCGCGGGCTACGCGATCGGGGCCGGGGACAAGGGGCTGCTGGACCTGGACGACGTGCTCCGGGCCCGCTACGGGGACGTCATCGGCGTGACGTTCCTCGTGGGGTTCTGGGCGGCGTCCTTCTCCTCCGTGGTGGGGGTGTGGTCCGGTGTCTCGCTGATGTTCGCGGACTACTGGGGCAACGTCCGCAAGAAGCCCAGCGGCCACCCGGACACCCGCAACGGCGGCAAGTACTTCAAGTTCTACCTGCTGTGGCTCACGTTCCCACCCATGCTGCTGCTGGTCCTGGACCGCCCGGTCTTCCTGATCCTGCTCTACGGCGTGCTGGGTGCGCTCTTCATGCCGTTCCTTGCGGTCACGCTGCTGGGTCTGCTCAACACCTCCCGCACGCCCCGGCGCTGGCGCAACGGCATGTTCACGAACGCCGTGCTGGTGGTGTGTGCGGTGCTGTTCGTGGTGCTGGGCATCTACCAGACCTACGACACCGTGGCCGGCATCCTCGGCTGACACGCCCCCCCGACGCCGCCTCCCCGAACGACGACGCCGCGCCCCTCCCGAAGGAGGGGCGCGGCGTCGTCGTCAGTGGTGCCCCGAAGGGCACCTCAGGAGCCTCAGTGCTTGGGGCCCTGCTTGGGATCGTGCTTGGAGCTGTTGTCCGCGGAGCCGAGCTTGGTGTCGTCCGAGGCGGAGCCCTTGATCTGCTCCTTGACCTCGTTGACCGTCTGCTTGGCGTCCTCGGCAACGGACTTCACACTGTCCGTGGCGCGGTGGGCCGCCTGCGAGGCGGTGCCCTCCTTGGGCACGGAGGACGAGGGGTCCTTGACGTCGTCCACCTTCACACCGGAGCCGGCGGCCACGGTGGAGTTGTTGTTCACCGGGGAGGCCGAGACGCGCGGGGAGGCGGTGGCGGGGGTCTTCCAGGGATCCTGGACCGGGCGGGACGCGCGCCACGCGGCCGCACCGGCCACGCCGCCCGCGACCAGCAGGCCGAGGAACAGCAGGCCCTTGTGGCCACCCTGCGCCTTCTTCTGCTGCTTGGCGTACTCCTTGGCCGAGTTCTTCGCGGCCTTCTGGATGCGCTTCACGGTCTTCTTGTCACCGGTCAGCTTGGTGACCAGGGCGTCGAACTGGTCCGACGTGTCCGCGTCCGCGACCTTGGAGGCCAGGGCGGCGACGGCGCCGGAGTACTTCTCCTGAGCCACGGCACGGCCGTGCTCGCTCTTCTTGGCGGCCTTCTTGGCCAGGGGAGCGGCAGCGGCCACCCCGGCGGCCTTGGCCTTCTCGCTGCGGTGCTTGACGTCCTCACCGAGCTCCTGCGCACGGCCCAGGCCCTCCTGGACGTACGGGCCGGTGGCCTCGACGCCGCTCGCGAGAGCGGATGCGCCGGCCTGAACGCCCTGCTGCAGCTTCTCCCCGAGTTCACCGATCTCGCTGGAGAGCCACTCCCCGGCGTTGACGACCTTGGACTCGGCGGCCTTGTTGGCGGCCTTGGCCTGCTTCTGGGCCTTGCTCTTGAACAAGCTCATGTCTGTCTCCCTCCTGAAGGTGATGATTCTGCACATCTCCACCATCAGCATACGTTCTGTGCGCCCGGGAATTCCCCGGGAAAACGGGGGTTCGAACCGCTTTTCACTGTGCGCTGAACACTCGAGACCACCCCTGACGCCCCCGAGCGGGCCGTGCCACAATGACACCATGACTTCCGCTATTGCCACGCACAAGGCGACCATCCACACCAACCACGGCGACATCGTGGTGGACCTCTTCGGGAACCACGCGCCCAAGACCGTCAAGAACTTCGTCGGCCTCTCGGACGGCACCCAGGAGTGGGCCGATCCCCGCACCGGTGAGAAGCAGAACGGCCCCCTCTACAAGGACGTCGTCTTCCACCGCATCATCAAGGACTTCATGATCCAGGGCGGCGATCCGCTGGGTCAGGGCATCGGTGGTCCCGGCTACACCTTCGACGACGAGATCAGCCCCGAACTGAACTTCAACGCCCCCTACGTGCTGGCCATGGCCAACGCGGGCACGCGCAACGGCCGCGGCACGAACGGTTCGCAGTTCTTCATCACCACCGCGCCCACCACGTGGCTGCAGGGCAAGCACACGATCTTCGGCGAGGTCGCGGACGACGCCTCCAAGAAGGTCGTGGATGAGCTCAACAACGTCCGCACCGGCGGACAGGACCGGCCCGTGGAGGACTGCGTGATCACCTCCATCGACGTCGAAGAGGTCTGAGACCCGGACACGTCCCGCGTCTTGTGAAGCCCACCCGGCGGTCCGGGTGGGCTTCACGCGTTCCAGGGCACATCTGCCCCCTGGGCCCCGCGTCATCCGCCAGCACCGCCAGATCGGAGAAGCCATGACCCACGATCCCGCAGATCCCCGTTCCGGGGGCATCCCCGGGGACGGTGCGCCACAGGGCCGCGTTCCCCGCGACGGCCACCCCGTTCCCGCCCCGCAGTACGGGCAGTACCTGCCCGGCCACGAGGGGGAGGGCAGCCACGACGCACCGGCCCAGCCCCCGCGCCGGCCCACGGTCGGCCCCGCGCGGCGTCGTACCACCATGCCCGTGACCTGGGGGATCATCGCCCTCTGCGTGGCGGTCTGGGGCGCCCAGTGGGTGGTGGCCCTGCTGACGCCCTACAGCCTCGCCACGATGTTCGGCTACGTGCCCGCGCTCACCACGAGCGAGCCGTGGCGCATGCTCACGAGCGGGTTCCTGCACTCGATGCCCTCGCCGCTGCACCTGCTGCTGAACATGTACACGCTCTACCTCTTCGGGCGGATGCTCGAGCCGCTGCTCGGCACGTGGCGGATGCTCACGCTCTTCGTGCTCTCGGTGCTGGGTGGTTCGGTGGGCGTGCTGCTGCTGGGGGATCCGTGGGTCGTGGTGATCGGTGCCTCGGGCGGCATCTTCGGCCTGTTCGGTGCGATGTTCGTGTTCATGCGCCACTTCCGCAACGACATGACGCCGATCGTGGTGCTGATCGTGATCAACCTCGTGTTCGGCTTCGTGGCCGGCGGGGTGGCCTGGCAGGCGCACGTGGGTGGTCTGGTGGTGGGCGGTCTGGTGGCCCTCGCCATGCTCCCGGGGCTGGGGAAACGTTCGCTGGACTGAGTGTCCACAGGGGTTGTCCACACCTGTTAACAACTTACAGAGTTGTAATTCCACAGCTGTGAACAGCCCTGTGGACAGCGGAATCCCGGGGTCTGGCGGGCGCTGCACACACATCTTGGTCGAGATATGCACACTTTTCTCCACACCTGTGGAAAACTCTCGTGCACCGCTTGGGGAGAACCCGGACCGCGTGTGACCTCCGAGACAGCTCGCGGTCCCCGCGAATAAATCCGTTCCCCGGTACGTTCCATGGATTCAGGCCTCATGGCCGGTCATGCCTCGACGACGCGGCACCTCCGGGATCCACACCCTCGCAGCAGGGGCTCGCAGCGTCCCGGAGACGTGTGCGAGTGGTCCACCCCTGCCGCGCACGCCCTGTCCCGGCTCCGCGGCGTCCAGAGCGCCCGGCGTCCTCCCGAGAACCCCGGAAAGGCCTCTCGTCCATGACCCAGTTGACCCCTGCCCGCCGACGCCTGGCACTGTTCGCGCTCGCCCTGGGTGGCTTCGGCATCGGCTGCACGGAGTTCGCCTCCATGGGGCTGCTCCCGCAGATCGCCCAGAACCTCATGCCCGGCCTCTACGGCTCGTCCCCCGAGACCGGGATCGCCCACGCGGGCTGGCTCGTGAGCGCCTACGCCCTGGGTGTGGTGGTCGGTGCGCCCGTGATCTCGTTCCTGGGTGCCCGGGCCTCCCGCACGGTGCTGCTGCTCGTGATGGCCTCGGCACTGCTCGTGGGCAGCCTCGCGTCCGCTCTCGCGCCGTCCTTCGAAGGGCTGCTCGTGGTGCGCTTCCTGGCCGGGTTGCCCCACGGCGCCTACTTCGGCCTCGCCTCGCTGGTGGCCGCGACCGTGATGGGCCCCGGCAACCAGGCGAAGGGTGTGGCACTCGCACTCTCCGGGCTCACCGTGGCCAACGTGGTGGGCGTCCCGGTGATGACGGCCATCGGCCAGGCCTACGGCTGGCGCGCCGCGTACGGCACGGTGACCGTGGTCTTCGCCCTCACCGTGGCCCTGCTGTGGCTCACGGTCCCGCGCCAGGCCCCGCTGCCCGGTGCAAGCCGCCGCGGTGAGCTCTCGGCCTTCGCGCTGCCCCAGGTGTGGATCGTCATGGGCGTGGCCGGTGTGGGCTTCGGCGGCTTCTTCGCGATCTACAGCTACCTCTCCCAGATGGGCCGCGAGCTCGCGGGCCTGCCCGCCGGTGCCATCCCGTGGCTGCTCGCGGTCGTGGGCGTGGGTATGACCATCGGCAACATCGTGGGCGGCATCAGCGCGGACCGCAGCGCACGGCGCACCATGGCGGTGGGCTTCCCCGCGCTCGCGGTGGCCCTGCTGCTGATGGGTGTGCTGGGCGGGTCCCCGGTGGGGATCTTCGTGGCCGGGTTCGTGATGTCCCTGGTCAACTCGTTCATCATGCCGAGCATCCAGAGCTGGCTCATCACCGCGGCGCGCGGCGCCCAGCTCATGGGTGCGTCCCTGAACCACGCCGCGTTCAACGTGGCCAACTCGGTCGGCGCCCTGCTCGGCGGCGCCGTGATCTCGGCCGGCTTCGGCTACCGTTCCCCGGCGATCGTCGCGTGCGCGCTGTGCATCGTGGGTGGGCTGCTCGCCTTCGCGGGTGTCCAGCGGCAGAAGCGGGACCGACGACGCCGCCTCGAGGCCGGCTTCCCCGTCACCTCCTCGCAGCGGGCGGTCTGAGCCGGGGCGGCCGCCAGCGGCGCCGGTGCCACAGAGCGACTCCCGCTGCCCGGTGCCGCAGTGCCCGGGTGAGCCACCGCCGACAGTCCATGACGAGCCCTGCCCACGGCCGCTGCCGCGCGTGCGAACCGGTCGATGGGCAGGGCCGCGCACGCGGCGTCGTCGTTCCCCGGAGGTCAGTGCACCAGGAACTGGCCGGTGAGCAGGAAGGCTCCCGAGTCCACGAGCAGGAACAGGGCCACGAGGGCGAGCAGCCAGGTGAGGGCCAGGTTCACCCACGGGGAGATGGTGTCCCAGGCCCGGCGCATGACCTTCGAGAAGCGCTCCTGGCGGCCGAACGCGGTGAGGACCACGAGCAGGGTCAGCGGCAGCTGGCTCACGAGCGCCCAGACGATCCAGCCCGCGACGCCCCAGGGAAGCGGCTGGGCGGCGGCCACCGCCACGTGGATGTCGAACGGCAGGTCGAAGATCACGATGCCCACGAACACGAGGGTCGTGACGTAGAGACCCCAGGGGCTCGTGGCGGGCTTCTCCTCGGGCTCCGGGACGCCGCGCCGCCGACGCCGCGCCACGGCCCGCCAGGCGGCGTACCCGCCGATCCCGAGGGCGAGCGCGAACTCGATCCACGCGGCGATGCTGCCCTGGCGGACGAGGTGCCACCAGTCGACCTCCTGCAGCCGGGGGCCCAGCAGCAGCGTGAGGGCGAGACCCCACGCCGCGGTGCCGCCCAGCAGGAGCGTGGAGGCACCGACGATGTGCCGGCGCCGGATGCCCGCGCCGAGCGCCGCGGCCATGATCACCATGGGCGCGGGGTCGAACCCCGCCAGCGCGGTGCTGAGCACCGTGAGCGTGTATTCCCAGGTGTTCATGAATGGGTTCCGATGCTCAGGCGGGGATCGCGGCGAACGCGGGGGAGGTCCGGCCCAGCCACTCGAGGCTGGGGTCCAGCTGCGCCTCCCACAGGGCCACGCGGTGTCCCCCGGTCTGCGAGACGTTGCTGGACAGGCGCGTGGGGGCCGAGACGGTGCGCTCGAAGGCCCGGATGGCCTTGACGGAGATCGAGTCCTCGCCGCCGGTGAAGAACCAGATGCTCACGTCCGGCTTCTCGCGCGCCACGACCTTGCCGAGGTCGTAGGCCGCGGGGTCCGCTGTCTTCCATACCTCACCCTTCGTGTACATGGGCGTGAAGTACCCCGCGAGGTTCACACTCGAGGCCCAGATCTCCGGGTGGCGCACCGTGAACATGGACGAGCACCACCCCCCGGCGCTGTAGCCCAGGGTGGCCCACGCGTCACGGTCCGTGGACACCCGCAGGTTGCCGCGGATCCACGAGACCACGTCGCTGCTCACGTAGGTCTCCCACTTGCCGTGGTTGCTGTCCACGCACTCGGTGTCGTTGTTGCCGGGGTAGACGTCCGGGATCACCACGATGCTCTCACGCAGGGTGGAGTCCGCCACGTTCTCCCGGATGTGCTGGGCGATGTCCATGGCCTGGGTGTACGTCCGCACGTCCCCGGGGAAGCCGGTGAACGCCGTGATCACGGGGTAGGTGCGCTCCGGCTCCTTCAGGTAGGAGGGAGGAAGCCACACGGTGGCGTCCTGCGTGATCCCGGACTGGCTGCCCGGGATCTTGAGGTACACCCACTGCCCGGAGGTGCTGTTCGAGTCCAGCTGCGATCCGAAGGCCGCATTGCGCGCCGGATCGGTCTGGGCTGCCGTGTACTGCGCGCGGGGGAGCTCCTTGACCGCGGTGACGGCGGCGAACGCGGCCCCGGCGTTCGTGGTGGTCACGGCCCCTCCGCCGTCCGAGAGCAGGTCCCCCCAGCTCGAGTACCACTGGTTGTCCATGTTCATCTTCAGGAAACAGGCCGCCAGGACGAGCACGCACACGAGCGCGAGGCACGCGAACTGCAGCACGTACTTCAGCAGGCCGGGGCGGCGGTTCCGGGGCAGGACGACCACGGTGACGACGACCAGCAGGACCGTCACGGCCGTGACCGTGATGAGGAGGGGCCATCCGTTCAGTTCGAAGAACGCCATTGGGGGTTGCTCGTTTCCAGTGTTTTCCCACGTATCTTAAGTGCAGTGCGGAGGCCGCGGGTCTAGAGAGGTGTCCGGCGGTTCCACGTACCGCACACAGCATAGGGACAAGCCGTTCGTCCGGAGGTTCCACCGGGCCAGCGAGGGGGAGTTGATGGGTGACACCCAGGTGGCGCACGGGTGCGGGGTGCCGGACTTCCGGGCCCCCTCGCCGCGGCAGGAGCGGTGGGCCAAGCTCCTGACCGGCGTCTTCGCACTGGCCACCGCGGCCGGTGTGGTGCTCCTGCTGCTGCACTGGGTCACGCGCCTCAACCCGCTGCCCTCGCTGCTCTTCGGCACGCTGAACCTTCCCGTGGCGCCCTCCCTGGTCTCGGTGGTCGTGCTCGGTCTGCTCACGGGGGCGCTTGTGCGGCGCAAGCGGATGGCCCTGTACCTGGTGGGGATCACGCAGCTGGGCGGCGTCGTGTGGTCCGTCCTCATGCTGGTGCTGCGCGCCACGGTCCCCGGTCTTCCGCACCGCGGGCACCTTCCCCCCTGGATCAACCCGACGCTGGACGCGGTCGCCGTGCTCGTGGGCCTCACCGCACTGGTCCTGCTGTGGTGGCTGCGCCCCGCATTCCCCGCGCGCACCGAGTCCCGCGGCGTCGTCGCGGCCCTGGCCACCCTGCTGGGCGGCACGGTCCTCACCGTGGCGGTCACTCACGCGCTGCTCTACGCCACCACAAGCTCCGCGATCGACGACTGGAACGTGCTGGCCCAGGCGCTCGTGCGCAGCCTGGGCTGGACCGGGCCGAGGCGGCAGTACTTCAGCACCGTCCCGCCGTGGCTCCCGGAACTGACCTCGGCGCTGCTGGCCCTGACCATCGTGCTCGCGGTGCTCATCTTCCTGCGCTCCTCCTCTCGTGTTGCCTCCTGGACGCCCTCGGACGAGGTCGCGGTGCGGCGCCTGCTGCGGGAGCACGGGGACGAGGACTCCCTGGGGTACTTCGCCACGCGGCGGGACAAGTCCACGGCCTTCTCCGCGGACGGCCGGGCGTGCGTGACGTTCCGCGTGGTGGGCCAGGTCTCGATCGCCTCCGGCGACCCGGTGGGTGATCCGGCGTCCTGGCCCGACGCCGTGGCGCGCTGGCTCGGGCGGTCCCACCGCTACGGGCTGCTCCCGGCCGTGACCTCCGCCTCGGAGCGGGCCGCTAGGGTATATGCGGAAGCGGGCATGAGTGTTCTGGTCATGGGCGACGAGGCCGTGCTGCACCCCGACCGCTACTCCCTGGCGAACTCCTCGATGACACCGGTGCGCCGGGCCGTGCGCCACGCCCGCCGGGCGGGGCTGACCACGGAGATCGCCCGCCACGAGGACGTCCCCGCGGAGGAGCTCGAACGGCTGGGCGTGCTCGCGGACCGATGGCGCGGGGACGAGCCCGACCGCGGGTTCTCCATGGCCCTGAACCGCTGGGGCGACCCCGCGGACGGCCAGTGCCTGCTGGTGGTCGCGCGCGACGAGGAGGGGACCGCCCAGGGCCTGCTCTCGTTCGTGCCGTGGGGCCGCAGCGGTCTCTCCCTGGACGTGATGCGCCGCGCCCCGCACGCCCCGAACGGCGTCACCGAGCTGATGGTCACGGACCTCATGGAGCACTGCGCGGGCCGCGGCATCCGCCGGGTTTCCCTGAACTTCGCCATGTTCCGCGGCGTCTTCGAGGACTCCGAGAAGCTCGGCGCCGGGGTGATCACCCGCCTCAACTCCTCCGTGCTGGGGTGGATGGACCGCTTCTTCCAGCTGGAGAGCCTCTACCGCTCCAACGCCAAGTACCTGCCGGAGTGGGTGCCGCGCTACGCGTGCTTCGGCGGCGTCCTGGCCCTGCCGCGCATGGCCCTGGCCACCGCCCAGGTGGAGGGGTTCCTTCCCGCAATCTTCGTGCGCACCGCCCCCCAGCCCGCGCTCGACGAGCAGACGCTCGCGGAGATCCGCGAGATCCAGCACGAGCCCGCCCCCATGCGCGTGCTGGCCCCGCGGCGCTCGCAGCAGACGCGGCACCGGATGCGCCACGCGCGTGCCCTGGCGCGTGAGGGTGTGGACCCGTACCCCGTGGGTCTGGCCGACGCCGGCTCCGTGGCGGAGGCGGTGGCCGAGCGCGCGCGGGGCGACGCCGCGGCGTCGTCGTCCGTGCGGACGAGCGGGCGTGTGCGCAGGATCCGCGACTTCGGCGGCGTGGCGTTCGTGGACCTGACCGACGGCGGCGTCACCGCCCAGGTGCTCGTGGACCGCGCCGAGGTGGACCCCACCTGGGAGGTGATCCGGCGCAACCTGGACGTGGGGGACCTGGTGGTCGTGGACGGGCACTGGGGGACCTCCCGCACCGGGACCGTCTCGCTGCTCGCGCGGCGTGTGACCATGGCCGCGAAGGCGCTGCAGCCGGTGCCCTACAGCGGCTTCGAGAACCCGGAGCAGCGGCTGCGACGGCGCTCGCTGGACCTGCTCGTGCACCCGCACGAGATGGAGCTGCTGCGGCAGCGCTCGCGCGCCGTGGACACCGTGCGCGCGCTGCTCATGGACCGGGGCTACCGCGAGGTCGAGACGCCGGTGCTGAACACGGTGCACGGCGGTGCGTCCGCGCGGCCGTTCCGCACGTTCATCAACGCCTACGGCATGGACCTGACGCTGCGGATCGCCCCCGAGCTCTACCTGAAGCGGCTGCTCGTGGCGGGCAGCGGACCCATCTTCGAGGTGGCCCGCAACTTCCGCAACGAGGGCGCGGACGCCACCCACAACCCCGAGTTCACGGCGCTCGAGGCCTACCACCCGTTCGCGGACTACACGGTGATGCGCGAGCTCACGGAGGCGCTCATCAAGGCCGTGGCGCAGGCCCTCCACGGCTCGCCGGTGCTCCCGCTGCGCGACGTCCACGACCCCGCAGCCGAGCCCATCCTCACGGACGTGTCCGGGGCGTGGCCCGTGGTCACCGTGACGGACGCCGTGAGCCGCGCGGTGGGTCGGCCGCTGTCCATCCACTCGGACTTCGAGCTGCTGCTCGGCGCCGCGGCGGAGTACGGGGTGGAGATCGGTCCGGGCATGGGCCCCGGCGCCGTGCTGGAGGCCCTGTACGAGGAGCTTGTGGAGCCCCACACCGTGTTCCCCACGTTCTACTGCGACTTCCCGGAGGAGACCTCGCCGCTCACCGCGCCGCACCGCAGCGAACCGGGGCTCGTGGAGCGCTGGGACCTGGTGGTCAACGGCATGGAGCTGGGCACGGCGTACTCGGAGCTCACGGACCCCGTGGTGCAGCGCCACCGGCTCACCGAGCAGTCCCTCAAGGCCGCGGCCGGGGACCCGGAGGCCATGGAGGTGGACGACGACTTCCTGGACGCCCTGGAGGTGGGCATGCCTCCTGCCGGCGGGCTCGGGATCGGACTGGACCGCCTGGTCATGCTCATGACGGCCACGTCCATCCGCGACGTGCTGGGCTTCCCGTTCGTGAAACCGCAGAAGAAGTGAGCGCGGGCACCCCGGGGCGCAGCGCCCGGGCACGCATCGGGCACGCGCCGCTCCGCAACGGAAGGCATACTAGGACACCATGACCCCTGAACTCCTGACCACCGCGGGCGTGCTCACCCCGGAACTGCTCCCCCTGGGTGACCCGACCCAGCTGCTCGAACAGCTGGGGCCGTGGGCACTGGCGGGCACGGCCGTGATCGTGTTCATCGAGTCCGGGCTGCTGTTCCCGTTCCTGCCCGGCGACTCCCTGCTCTTCGCGTGCGGGCTGCTGCACCAGGCGCTGCACCTCCCGCTGTGGCTCATGATTGCGGTGCCGTTCGTCGCGGCGGTGGCGGGCGACCAGGTGGGCTACTACCTGGGCAACCGCTTCGGGCGCCGGTTCTTCTCGGACGACGCCCGCTTCCTGAAGACCAAGTACCTCACGCAGACCGAGGAGTTCTTCCTCAAGTACGGCGGCCGGGCGATCGTGCTCGCGCGCTTCGTGCCGATCGTGCGCACGTACGTGCCCCTGGTGGCGGGCACCGCGCGGCACCCCTACCGCCAGTTCGTGGGCTGGAACGTGCTGGGCGGCTTCCTGTGGGTCACGATCATGGTGGTGGCCGGATCCCTGCTGGGCGGGATCCCGCTGATCCGCGACAACGTGGACCTGATCGCCGTGCTGATCGTGGCGCTGTCCCTGATCCCGGTGGCCCTCCAGATCTTCACGAGCCTGCGCAACGGGCGCAAGGGGGAGGACGCTACGGAATGATGGTGAACTTCACGTTCCCGTCACCGCCGCGCTCCGCGATCCGCAGCACCTCGCCCGTCTCCTCGAGGGTGTGCACCGGGCCCAGGCAGTAGTCCACGTCCACCTCTCCGGCGTGGATGCGCCGCACGGCCTCGCGGAAGGACTTCAGGCCCGGCTCGGACTGGGCCGCGACCGATCCCTGCAGCCGCACGCACTTGCGGAACACCTCGTAGACCGGCACGGGCGCGGGCTCGAAGCTCTCGTACAGGCCGAACCAGCCCACGATGCCGCGGTGGGCCACGATCTGCACTGCCTCGGTGCGCAGCGCGTCCGAGCCCACGGCCTCGATCACGAGGTCCGCCCCGGCGCCGTCCGTCAGCTCGGAGACCACGTCCGGCAGGCTCTCCTCCGTGACCAGCACGGTGCGGGCCCCCAGGCCCGCGGCGATGTCCAGGCGGTACTGCTGCGCGTCCGAGACGATCACCTGCTCGAAGCCCCGCAGCAGGGCGTCCTGCAGGAAGAACAGTCCGGCCGAACCGGCGCCCATGATCACGCACGTGCCGGCGTGGCGCTCGGGGACCTCCCGCGGCCAGTAGAGGTCCATGGCGTAGATGCACGTGCCCATCTGCTGGGCCATCATGTAGCGCCGCATGGTGGTGAGGTCCTCCGGGTCCACGTCCTGCGGCAGGGCCACGGCGTGGTCCTCGTCCAGGAGGATGAACTCCGCGAATGTTCCGCCGAGCTCTCCCGGGGGGACGCACAGCACGGGCGTGCCCACCGGGAACTTCTCCGAGCGGGTGCTCACGACCACGCCCACACCCTCGTGACCGGGGTACCCCACGAGCTCCGGACCCCGCGGGTGCAGGGTGCCGTGCAGGACCGAGTGCAGGTCCGAGCCGCACACGGACGCCGCCACCACGCGGGCCACGAACTGCCCCTCCCTGGTGGCCTCCGGCTCCGGCCACTGCTCGACGTTGACGATCCCGGTGGCGGGGACATGGGTTGCGCGCACGGTGAGCTCCTCGGTGGGTGGGGCGGCTTCTGGATCCCACGGTAGGCCATGGCGAGAGCCACCTCACGGACCTTCGGACCTTCGAAACCCCGGAGCTCCTGAACCGTTGGGCACCGCGGGTCGCTAGCCTGTGACGGTGGCCCTTCCCCGCGCCCTGCGCCCCTTCACCTCGCGGACCTACACCGTGCTGGCGCTCGCCATGTGCGTGAGCGTCTTCGGGTCCGGGCTGTGGGCCGTGGCACTCGTCGCGCGCGTGATGGCGCTGGGCGGCTCCGCGGTGGACCTCTCCCTGGTGACCTCCGCCGGTGCGCTGGGTGCGGTGGTCTTCGTGCTGCTGGGTGGTGTGGCGGCGGACCATTTCCCCGTGACCGTGATCCTGCGCTGCGTGGAGCTGTGCAACCTCACGATGGCCCTGACGATCGTGGTCCTGACCTGGGCGGACACGCTGCAGCTGTGGCACCTGGCGCTCGCCGCCTTCGTGTTCTCCGGTGCCGTGGGCTTCTTCTACCCCGCCTACTCCGCGGCCCTGCCCCGGATCCTGCCGCCGGACCAGCTGCTCGCGGCCAACGGCGTGGAGGGCACCGCTCGTCCGCTGCTGCAGCTCGCGGCCGGGCCCGCCGTGGGCGGGGTGCTCACCGGGCTCGCGCTGCCGGGTGCGCCCGTCCTGGCGATCGCCGTGGCCCACGCCGTGGCGCTCGGCTTCATGCTGCGGTTGAGGGTGCCCGAGCGTGACGTCGCTCCCGCCGCCTTCGCCGACGCCGCCCCGGCAGCCTCGCCCACCGGGGCGGGCGAAGAACCTTCCGCCCGACCCTCCGCCCTGCGTGACCTCCTGGACGGCTTCCGCTACTGCCTGCGCACCCCGTGGCTGCTGTGGACGCTGCTGTGGGCCATGAGCGCCGTCTTCCTCTTTATGGGTCCGCTGGAGGTGCTGGTGCCGTTCCTGGTGGTGGACCGGCTCGGCGGAACGGTGGCCGGCTACGGGGTGATGCTCGGTCTCTACGGCGTCTCCACCGCACTCGGGGCGACCGTCATGGCCTCCTTCCCCATGCCGCGGAAGTACCTCACCACCATGATCTGGCTGTGGGGTTTCGGCACGCTGCCGTTCGGCCTGGTGGGGAGCACGCACTCGTGGTGGGTCATGGCGCTGTGCCTGTGCGTCTTCGGGGCCACGGGTGGTGCGGGACAGGTGATCTGGGGGACGCTGCTGCAGCGCCGGGTTCCCGGGCGCATGCTGGGCCGCATCTCCTCCCTGGACTTCTTCGTCTCGCTCTCACTCATGCCGGTCTCGATGGCGGTGGCCGGTCCCGTCTCCCGGGTGTTGCCTCCCGAGGCCGTGTTCTGGGGTGTGGCCGTGCTGACACCCGCCCTGGGGATCCTCGCGGTGGTCGTGGGACGCATGCACCGGGACCAGGCCGCGCACCCGTTGCGCTGAGGCACGCCCCACGCACGACGACGCCGCGGTACGCGTCCCGTGGGAGGCGCACCGCGGCGTCGTCGTCACCGGGTTCTGACCAGTGTGTATGCCTGACTCAGTACGCCTTGCGGCGCTGCTCCACGATCAGGTGGATGAGCGCGAAGGTGTGGTCCTCGTCGATCGCCCGGTAGGCCTGCTCGAGTGCGGCGGGGATCTCGGACTCGCGCTCCACGCGCACGCCGAAGCCGTGGAAGGCGCGCGCCATGGCCGCGAAGTCCGGGTTCTTCAGCTGGGTGCCGGACACGTGCCCCGGGTAGTGCTGCTCCTGGTGGGTGCGGATGGTGCCGTACTCATGGTTGTCCATCACGATCACCAGCGGGGTGGCGCCGTACTGGGCGGCCGTGGCCAGCTCCTGGCCGTTCATGAGGAACTCGCCGTCGCCGGCAATCGAGACCACACGGCGGCCGGGATGGTTCAGCGAGGCCGCGACCGCGGACGGGACCGAGTAGCCCATGGACCCGTTGCGCGCGGAGATCATCGAGGCGTAGCCGTTGGTGGGGAAGTAGCGGTGGGCCCAGTTGGTGTGCTCGCCGGCGCCGAAGGTGACCAAGGCGTCCTCGGGCAGCGTGGCCACGAGGTTCGCCATCAGGGTGTCCATCGTGGCGGGACCGTCCGCCGGGGAGGTCTCCGTGGGCGCCGAGAACTCCTCCTGCTGCCGGCGCATCCGCGAGCACCAGTCCCGCCAGGAGTCCTTGACGGGCAGGTCCATGCGCACGAGGTCGCGCACGAAGACGTCCGGCTTGGCCACGATCTGGTGGCTCACCGGACCCGAGCGGCCGCGCATGGACGGGTCCATGGTCACGATGAAGTTGTCCTTGGACCAGTCCTGGCGCGCCAGGAAGCCGTTGGTGATCACGTCACCAGGAACGGTGCCCACGAAGACCATCAGGTCGGTCTCCTCCAGGAGGTCGAACGTGGGCTTGGGGCGTCCGTAGCCGATGGGGCCCACGTAGGAGGGCGAGCCGAACGGGACGGTGCCCTCGCAGCGCCACTCCGCCGCGGCCGGGAGGTGGTGCGCCTCGAGCCACCGGGTGAAATCCTCCGCGGCCTCACTCGTCCAGTCGTTGCCGCCGAAGACGAACAGCGGCTTCTCGGACGCCTTCAGCGCCTTCTTGAGGGCTTTCCAGTCCGCGACCGTCATGCCGCCGCCTGCCACGGGGATCTCCGGGTGCAGCTCGGGGCTGATCTTCCGCGTGATGATGTCCTCCGGCAGGCCCACCACCACGGGTCCCGGGCGGCCGGAGCGAGCGGCGAACATCGCCTCCGCCACGTACTCGGACGCCCGCTCGGCGTGGTCGAGGACCATCACCCGCTTGGCGCCGGACGCGAACCACGCGTGCGGGTCGAACTCCTGGAAGGCCTCCTTCTCGCGGTGCTCGAACGGGATCAGACCCACGAACAGCACCATGGGGGTGGAGTCCTGCCACGCGGTGTGCAGGCCCACGTGGGCGTTCGCCGCGCCGGGCCCGCGGGTCACCATGGCCACGCCGGGCACGGTGTTCATCTTCCCGTCCGCCTCAGCCATGTAGGCGGCACCGCCCTCGTGGCGGCACACCACGGTGTCGATGGGCGAGTCGTAGAGCCCGTTGAGCACGTCCAGGTAGCTCTCGCCCGGCACGACGTACGCGCGTTCCACGCCGTGGGCCGCGAGGGAGTCGACGATCACCTGCCCCGCGGACTTGAGTCCTGAGGAGGCGGGGACGGGTCGCTGCGTCATGGGTGCTCTCTTTTCGTCGTTGAAGTGCGAGGGACCGCCCATCACGTGGTGCTCGTGATGTGTGTCTCGAAAATACCTGACAGTAGGGTTCCGTGCGGTATTGCGGCGGGCGCCGCTCGTCCGCTCTTCGAGGGGCCGGGGCGTGCCGGCCCGCAGACGAGGGCGACGACGTCGCGCGGCGGCCACCCACGACGACGCCCCGGTCCGCTGTGCTGCGGGCCGGGGCGTCGTGGGGAGTTCGACGAGGGTCAGGAGGCGGTCATGTCCTCGAGCTCCACGTTGTTGGTCTCCTTCACCATCTTGACGGTGAAGACCAGCGACACCAGCGCGAAGAACGCGTAGACGCCGTAGGTCATGCCCAGCGAGTAGTTGGACATGGACGGGAAGGACACGGTGACGGCCCAGTTCGCGATCCACTGCACCGCGCCGGCCACAGCGAGGGCGGCACCGCGGATGTGGTTGGGGAACATCTCGCCGAGCAGCACCCACATGAGCGGGCCCCACGAGACGCCGAAGAACACGACGAACAGGTTCGCGGCGATCAGTGCCAGCGGACCGGCCACGGGGCCGAGGTCCGGGGTGAGCTGGCCGTCCACCATGACCTTGTTGGCGGTCGCGAAGACCACGGCCAGGACGGCCAGGGTGACGGCCATGCCGGTCGAGCCCACGAGCAGCAGCGGGCGGCGCCCCACGCGGTCCACCAGGAAGATGGCCACGATGGTGACGAGCACGTTGACCACGGAGGTGGCCACCGAGATGGTGAACGAGTCCGACTCCTTGAAGCCCACGGACTCCCACAGCACATTGGAGTAGTAGAAGATCACGTTGATGCCCACGAACTGCTGCAGGGCGGCCAGGCCGATGCCCACCCACACGACGGGCTTCAGACCGGCCATGGAGCCGCGCAGATCCGCGAAACGGGGCTTGCGCTCGTTGTTGACGGTGCTCTCGATCTTCGCCACACGGGCGTCCACGGCGTCGTCACCGTGGATGCGGGACAGCACGGCGCGCGCCTCGTCCGGGCGACCGGCGGAGACCAGGTAGCGCGGGGACTCCGGGATCATGAACGCGCCGATGCCGTAGAGCACTGAGGGGACGGCCATGATGAGGAACATCCAGCGCCACGCGGCCAGACCGAGCCACAGCTCCTGGGAGGCGCCGCCGGCCCAGTGGGCGAGCAGTGCGTCGATCAGCAGCGAGAGGAAGATGCCGAGCACGATGCCCATCTGCTGCAGCGAGCCGAGCCGGCCGCGCAGGTGGGCGGGGGCGACCTCGGCGATGTAGGCCGGGGCGATGACGGAGGCCACGCCCACGCCGATGCCGCCGATGACGCGCCAGAAGACGAGCCACTCGATGGACTGCGTCAGCGCGCAGCCGATCGCGGAGAGCAGGAAGAGCAGCGCCGCGATCTTCATGACGGGGATGCGCCCCGTGCGGTCCGCGATGCGGGAGCCGAAGAAGGCGCCCACCGCCGCACCCAGCAGGGCGGCCGCGACGGCGAAGCCGAGCGGACCGGGGCCCACGTCGAACGTGGACTGGATGGAGGAGACCGCGCCGTTGATCACGGCGGAGTCGTAGCCGAAGAGGAGACCGCCGAAGGCCGCCACGGTCGTGATCCGAATGACGGCCGCGGTGTTCGTCTGGTGACGCTCCGGCTCGTGTACTTGCCCTGGATGGCTCATCCCGCAGCTCCCTTGCTGTGCAACGCTCGACTCTGTGCAAGTCCTGCACCCGAGGCTTCGCCGTTCGTCCGGGGCGACGCCAAGGGAGAGGGGCCCGTTGCAGCGGGTCTTCCGGGCCTGGGCGACTCGGTCTGGCAGCTGTCGGGGAAGGACAGTGCACCCAGGGTAGGCCGGGGGAGGGGGAAAGTAAACGATGACCGGGCCATGTCGCAAGGCCCGTGAGCCCACGGCGCGGAAATGTCGGAGAACCCGGTTCATGTGAATACTTAGTGAGGCATACAAACGAAAAAGTGCGTATTCCTATTTTTTGTTTCACGTGAAACAACATGAATCGTCATCTTTTTGTGCGAAGTGCGTCACGACACGCCAGCATCAGGAATCACTCGGTGTGACGTGCCACCATTGGGGCATGACCAATCCGGCGCAGTACACTTCCCCCTCGCCGGGCGGGTCCCCGTGGCAGTTGCCGCAGTTGCGACACCGCGTGGCCGTGCCTCTCGTCACCGTGCTGCTCACGGCGACGATCGGTCGGCTGCTGGTGTTGTCACCGCAGGTCACCGACGGGGAGACCGCGTTGCTCGAGGGGCTGTCCCAGCATCGCAATGCCCTCCTGGACACCCTCGCCACGGCGGTGCAGTTCGCACTGTCCAACGGCGCGGTGGTGCTCGTGGTCGCGGCCCTCATCGGGTGGCTCGCGGTCGTGAGACGACGACCCCTGGACGCCACGGGCTTCGGCATCCTCGCCCTCTCCGGGTGGGCGGCCGTGGGCCTCGTGAAGGTCCTCGTGAACCGTCCGCGGCCCACGTTCCTCACGGGAGACCCCCTCGCCCCCGTGACCGGCTCGCTGTCCTTCCCCTCCTCGCACACCGGTGCGGCGGTCGCCATCGTCATGGCGCTGACCCTGGTGGCCTCGAGCTCCCGCGCCCGGCGCCGCACGGCCACGTGGGGCACGGTGGCGGTCGTTCTCGTGGCGGCGGCACGCGTCTACTCCGGCGCGCACTTCCCCCTGGACGTCCTCGCCGCGGTGCCCGTGGCATTCGTCGGCGTGATGGTCGGTGCGACCGTGGCCAACACTGTGGTCCCCGCTCTGGCCTTCGGGTTCTCGTGGCAGCAGGCCGGTGTCACGCAGCGGGTTCTCCCCGCGGCCGGCGCCACTGCGGCCCGCGAGGACACCGCACGCACCGCCGACGCCGCCCGGGAGACCGCCCGAGGTGCCGACGAACGCCGCCCCGCGCACCCCGCGGCCGGCTCCGTCCCCTACGGCGTCACCGCCCACGACGACCGCCGCTCCGACCGCGCCGCCTGATCCCCCACCCCCCCCGACCGAACGACGACGGCGGGCCGGACCTCAAGAGGTCCGG